>DEFL01000079.1:0-2252 GCA_002350845.1 Christensenella sp. UBA2853 | reverse complement strand
TTGACGGGATGCAGTTCAGAATGAGGGAGTGGGGGCTGATATGCGAAGCACTTTTTTAGGTGAGGCTTAAATCCGCTTTTTTTAGGATGCGGGATACAGTCATATGAGACAAAGATTCCGCATAGTTGAGCTCAACACATTTGTCGGCCAGAAGCCTTAAAGTCCATTTTTCATAACCTTCTGGTGGATCACCGCAGGCAAGGGCAATGATATGGGCTTCTACATCCCCTGTTACCTTTGGTGGCACCGGTGGGGTTTCTCTCTTCTTCCTGGAAATCGTCGCATCCAATCCATTGTTTGCGTAAGAGGTTCTCACGTTCTGAACCGTTGTGGGTGTCGTATGGTAAATCTCTGCGATTTCTGCGACCGTCATATGCTTCTTATTGTTTCGGTCAGAAGCCAGAAGAATGTTCGCGCGTAGAATCGCCTTCGCAGGTGATGTCCCTTTGGAAATCACGGCCTGTAACGCCTTCCGATCTGCATCGCTGAGTTCGATAATGTACTTTATTGACGGAATATGATATACCCCCATTCCACACGATGAGTATTTCATATCACTGAAAAGTGCTTTATACAAGTTTTAGATGTTTCAATCTGCTAGCGTATCATATATATCAAATTCAATAATTGTTTGAAAACAATGATCGATATAATAAGAATGATATGGACCCTCGAAAAAATTGCAAAACCCATTTTGGAACGCAACACTATTAGAATCAGATCTATACTGTGGTTCACAGACTACCTTTCCATCTTTGTTTATAAATCCCCAGCCATCCTTTGTTTCTATTGCTGCTACTCCTTCGGAGTAAACGCAGCTGTTAATAAGTGCATTTTCTTTATCGCAGAAAACAACATTGCCGTGCAAATCTATCACAGCTTCATTATTATCCAATACGACCCATGCTCGTTCTTCAGAAAACTGTGAAGCACGCGTATACTTCAGTGGTATAACCAACTCATAATCCTCATTGATGTATCCCCATTTTCCTTTGCTGCAAACTGCTGCCAATCCAAAGGTGAATGGTTGGATTGTATCATATTCAAGGCTGATATAAGCATCATTCATTATATCATATAGTTTTATTGGCTTTCTCTCTGTATCGTCTTTTGGACTAAATAAATAACTACCTTCAGTAAGAACAAGCCTGCTATTAATGAAGGCCACATCTGCTGACCGATAATATATTGACTCCTTCGTATTAAGATTGAGCAAGATGCTGTTGCCGTTTTCAAGATCCCCGATTGCATAATTGTCATTCATTGAAGCAGGTCCAATAATCCAGTCCGTAAAAAGCAAGTCCCCATTGCGGTCAATATAGTTTGAAAGATAAGTGTCTTTTTCTTGAACCCATGCCCATCCATTCTCAAACGGTGATGCGTTTTCATATATCATTGGAATGATCAATTGATCATTTAGGTCAACGATTCCAAAATCTGACCACCAATAACAAACTGCAGCTGTCCCGTCATGATAGTCCAATTCTGAATAGGAGGGCTCAATTAGAATTCTGCCGGCTTGATCTGTCAACCCTTTCCTTCCGTTCTCATTTTGGATAATGAAACAATCTTCTGCAAACTCAACTAAATCATATATACATGGAATGATTTGCTCCCCTGCTGTATTAATGACACCAAAGCGACCCGAAGATGAAACGATTGAATAGCCGTTTGTAAAGGGTGTTATAGAATCAAAGATATTCTCGCTGCCTAGATAAGAAAACTTTTGTCCTTCCATTTGAATCTGGTATGTCGCGTTCAAATCATCCAAAAGCTGCATTTTTGCCGATTTTATACATATACAGCATATCAGGATGGTTAGTGCTATTATTTTTTTTATATAGATGCCCCCTTGCTTAGGAACTGTCGCGAAACTTTTTTCGCTTTTTTATGCCTCGGATTATGTATGCATAATCGTTATAGTGTCAAGCACTTTCAATATCAATGGTTTCAATTTGTTCGTCAGTGTTTTGATTGCTTTCTCATATTTGTTCTAATCAACTTCACAAGCGACAACCAGGCCACCTATTGTTTAAGTATTGGTGATATATTTTACTATGACAATTCCTCCCCACTTGGGATTATAATACCTGTTCCTCAGGTAATACAACTCTATCTCGTCATCGTGCACGTATCCCTTGTACTGGAACGGCTGCAGTGTCCCTAGTGTTGATGCCAGGCATCCTTCTTTTACCAACAATTTGTGTTCACACCCTCCCGCGATTTTCCGCTGTCAAGCAAAAGTGAAAATG
>DEFL01000019.1 GCA_002350845.1 Christensenella sp. UBA2853 | reverse complement strand
CTGCTGCTGTCCGCCGGACAGTTCCTTGGGCCTGCGCTCAAGGTAGTCGGAAATCTGTACGAGGGCTGCCGCTTCCTTGGCCTTTTCCAGCATGACCTGCTTGGAGAGCTTCTGTGCCCCGCGCAGGTTCTGCAGCGGGAAGAGGATATTCTCCAGAACTGTCAGATGCGGATAGAGCGCGTAGTTCTGGAAGACAATGCCCACGCCGCGCATTTCAGGCGGAAGGTCGGTGACATCGTCATCCCCGAAGAAAATGCGGCCGCTGGTGGGCTTTTCCAGGCCGCAGATGAGGTTGAGCGTGGTGCTCTTTCCGCAGCCGGACGGTCCGAGAAGGCCGGTGAGTGTTCCGTCGGGTATCTCATAGGTGAAATCGTTGACAGCCGTCACCACAGACTTGTCTTTCCGGTTGCGGTTCGGAAACTGTTTGGTGACATGCTCCAGGGAAATCTTCATGTGCCCCCACTTCCTTTTCCAAAGGCGTCGCCTGAAATAGCGAACAAACTACCTTGAATTGTACTTGATTGCACGGCGCAAAGTCAAGCAACACCGAAGATTCAGAAGCTTTTTCGCGAAAAAGTCCGCCTTTATGCCGGCGCCCGTGAAACCGCGCGGCATTCGGGCATGCAGAGCCTGCGCTGTCAGGGTTCCCGGCTTTACCGGGGGCGGCTTTTGTGCTATATTGGCCGGGACAGGAAAAACGGGGAGGTCGATTCTGTGAAGGAACCATTCCTGATTGTGGATGGAAACAGTCTTCTGCACCGTGCGTTTCATGCACTGCCGCTGATGGATGCAAACGGTGTGTATACGAATGCAGTCCATGGCTTTCTCTCCATGGTGCTCAAGGTGGTTCAGGATGAGCACGTGCAGTATCTGGCGGTCTGTTTTGACGTTCACGGCCCGACGTTCCGGCATCTCGAGTATCCGGAATACAAGGCGGGCAGGGCTCCGACCGCGCCGGAACTGATTCAGCAGTTTGACACGCTCAAGCAGCTTTTGACGGACATGGGGATCCGGTATTACGGGGTCCAGGGCTGGGAGGCCGACGACCTTCTGGGCACGCTTTCACGCCTGGGCGTGGAGGCCGGCGTTGCCCCGCTGCTGCTCACGGGAGACCGGGACGCACTGCAGCTGGTCGGCGGAGGCACGGAACTCCTGTTTACGAGAAAAGGCATTTCTGAGACCATCCGGTTCACGCCGGGGATGGTCTATGAACAATACGGCTTCCGGCCGGACCAGGTGACGGACTGGAAGGGACTGGCCGGCGACAGCTCGGACAACATTCCGGGCGTTCCGGGCGTGGGCGACAAGACGGCCGTGAAACTGCTCCAGCAGTACGGGAGCCTCGAGGATGTGCTGAGCCATGCCGGTGAAATCAAGGGCAAGCTCGGAGAAAAAATCCGCGACAATGCCGACCTTGCCAGAAAATGCAAGGCGCTGGCCACGATCCACAGGGACGCGCCGGTGGAGTTCCGGCTCTCGGACTGTGCCATGCCGGACCTCATGCAGGGCATCCCTGCACTCAAAAAACTGCAGCTCAACCAGCTGATCCGCCGGATCACCGGGCAGGGTGCACCGAACCCTGTGCAGAACATGATGCAGCCGGCAGCTGCCGAGGAAAAGGCGGCAGAGGAAGCGGCGCCGGAACTGAAGGTGCTGGACTTCAAGCCTGCACAGGAAATCGAAAGCATCGACGCGCTCCGTACGTTCCTGAGTGCTCCGGGTGAAGGCAGCCGGCCGCTGGCGGTGTATGTGACGGATACGGAAGTCACCCTGGCAGGCAGTGACCTGCGGGCAGCCAGCGTGAAGCTGGTGGGGGATCTGCTGCATCCCGGGCTGGATGCGGACGAGGTGCTGGGCGTTCTCTCGGAAGAACTCTGTGCACACCCCGCCGTGGTCCATGACGGCAAACGTCTGCTGCATCTGCTGCGCAAGTGGAATAAGCCGATCCCGGCATCCTTTGACTGGGACGTCATGCTGGGCGCTTATCTGCTCAATCCCCAGGAAAAGAGCTATGCCTTCGGGGATATCCGTGGGGAAATGCCGGGGGATGCCGCAGGCCTTCTCTCCCTGGCCGTATGGCAGAAAAAGATGGTGGAGCAGGAGGGCATGATGCGGCTCATGCAGGAAGTCGAGCTTCCGCTGTCGTTTGTGCTCTTCCGCATGGAGGATGTCGGTTTCCGCGTGGACCGGGATTTCCTCAAACAGCTCGGCGTGCGGTATACTGAGGAGATTGAGCGCCTGAAGCAGGCCATCTATGACGCCTGCGGCGTGGGCGTCTTCAACATCAACAGCCCCAAGCAGCTGGGCGATGTCCTCTTTGAGCACCTGAAGCTGCCCCACGGGAAAAAGACCAGCCGCGGGTACTCCACGGCGGTCGAAGTTCTGGAAGACTTAAGGCCGGTGGCCCCGCAGGTGATTGAGCCGCTGCTTCGCTACCGTCAGCTGACCAAGCTGAACGGAACCTATATTGAAGGCTTGCTGCCGCTGATGGATGCGGAAGGGCGCGTGCACAGCTATTTTGATCAGACGGGCACGGCGACCGGCCGCATCTCGTCCTCGGAACCCAATCTGCAGAATATCCCCGTGCGCACCGAGGAGGGCAGGGAAATCCGCGAGGCCTTCCTGCCAAGAGAAGGCTGGCGTATTGTGGATGCGGACTACAGCCAGATCGAACTGCGGCTGATGGCGCATTTCTCCGGCGATGACGCGATGGTTGACGCCTTCCGCTCCGGACAGGACGTTCACGCAAGAACCGCCAGTGAAATCTTTGAGGTGCCGCTCAGTGAAGTGACGGGCACCCTGAGATCGCGCGCGAAGGCTGTGAACTTCGGGCTGATCTACGGAATTTCCGCTTTCGGGCTCGCCCGGAACACCGGAGTTTCCCGCACCGAAGCGCAGGAATTCATTTCCCGCTATTTCCACCGCTATCCCGGCGTCAAGCGGTTCATGGATGAGACGGCCGAGAGCGGCAAGGAAAAGGGGTACGCCGTGACGCTCATGGGCAGGCGGCGCTATCTTCCGGAACTGAAGAGCGCGAACATGAATATCCGCGAGTTTGGCAAGCGCGCGGCCATGAACACGCCCGTGCAGGGCACCGCGGCGGATATCATCAAACTGGCCATGGTCCGGGTGGATGAGAAGCTTCGCGAGGAGAAAATGCAGAGCCGCCTGATTCTTCAGGTGCACGACGAACTGCTGCTCGAATGCCCGCCCGAGGAAGTGGAAAAGGCCAGAGGGCTTCTGCGCGAATGCATGGAGAGCGTCATTGAGCTGCATGTGCCGCTGGTGGCGGACGTCCACGAAGGCGCGAACTGGTCGGAAGCAAAATAATCCGTGAAGGCAGGAAATAACAGGCCTTCGGCGAATAGACCTAAACGTTATGGACGCAGCCGGTTTCCGGCAATTTTCCATGGCGTGCAGGATGCACGCTCAACGATGAAGAACAGAGAGGAGATCCCCCCATGCTTGAATTCAAGTTTGATACCCAGCTTCTGATTGACGGACACAACCTCGACGAGGATGCCATCTTTGATTACATCACCACCCACCTCAAGGGCGACAGCCTGCTGGCCGTCGGCGACGAGGATCTGATCAAGATTCACTTCCATACCAACGAACCCTGGCAGCTGCTGGAATACGCCGCTTCCCTTGGGGAAATCTATGACGTGGTTGTGGAAAACATGGAACGCCAGGAACAGGGCCTGAAAGGCTGAGAAAAACAGAAACGCTGCTTGAACAGGCAGCGTTTTTGCTTGGAAAGACGGCGTTTTTGAGTATGTGCACAGAGGACAGAATCGTGTACAATAGGACCAGTTCTGTGCAGGAGGCTGCACCCGCAGACAGGAAAGCGGGCGGGCCCCGGGGATGCGGGGAAAGAGGACAGAAACCGCGGCAGGGGATGTACAGGGCTGAAGGAGGAAATCCATATGATGGATCCGAGCAAATACCATGTGGGCTATTACCCCGTGGGTCAGCAATACAGAAAATGGGTGGAAAAGGATCACATTGAGAAGGCGCCGGTGTGGTGCAGTGTGGATATGCGCGACGGCAACCAGAGCCTGGTGATCCCGATGAGCCTGGAGGAAAAACTGGAATATTACAGAGTGCTCCTGGATGTGGGGTTCAAGGAGATTGAGGTCGGGTTCCCGGCGGCGAGCCGGACCGAATACGATTTTCTGCGCATGCTCATTGACAAGCACATGATCCCGGAGGATGTGACCATTCAGGTGCTCACGCAGTGCCGGGAGCACATCATCCGCAAGACCTTTGATGCCTGCAAGGGCGCGCCGTGCGCGATCATCCACTTTTACAACTCGGTGAGCGTGGCGCAGCGCGAGCAGGTCTTCCAGAAGTCGAAGGAAGAGATCAAGCAGATCGCGGTGGACGGGGCCAGGCTCGTCAAGCGTCTGGCGGCGGAGTATGAGGGCAATTTCCGCTTTGAATACTCACCGGAATCCTTCACGGGGACCGAGCCCGAGTATGCGCTGGAAGTGTGCAATGCGGTGCTGGATGTGCTCGAGCCCAGTGAACACAACAACGTCATCATCAATCTTCCCGTGACCGTGGAAATGAGCATGCCGCATGTGTACGCCTCCCAGGTGGAATACATCAGCGAAAACATCAAATACCGCGAGCATGTGACGCTCTCTGTGCATCCGCACAATGACCGGGGGACCGGGGTGGCAGACACCGAGCTGGCCCTGCTCGCAGGGGCGGACCGCGTGGAGGGCACGCTGTTCGGGAACGGCGAGCGGACGGGCAATGTGGATATCATTACCCTCGCGCTCAACATGTATTCCCACGGAGTCGACCCGAAACTCAATTTTTCGGACATGAATCACCTGGTGGAAAAGTATGAGAAGTGCACGCGCATGCATGTCTACGAGCGTGCGCCGTATGCGGGATCCCTCGTGTTCGCGGCCTTCTCGGGCTCGCATCAGGATGCCATCGCCAAGGGCATGCGCTACAGGGCCGCACACCAGCTGCATGAATGGACGGTTCCGTATATTCCCATTGATCCCGAGGACATCGGAAGGACGTATGACGCCGATGTCATCCGCGTCAATTCGCAGTCGGGCAAGGGCGGGATCGGGTACATGCTCGAGCAGGGCTTTGGATACAACCCGCCGTCCGGCATGAAAGAAGCGTTCAGTTATCTGTGCAAGAGCATTTCGGACCGGGAGCACAAGGAGCTCAAGCCGGATGAGGTTCTTGCCATCTTTGAGGAGCATTATCTGAACATCAAGGGGGACATTGAAGTCACGAGCCTCGATTTCATGCGCGGGCATCATGATGTCCGCATCCGCCTGACGTTCGTGCGGGACGGAAAGGCCACGGAGATGGAAGCGGAGGGCAACGGTACGCTCAATGCGGTCAACAGTGCGCTCCGGGAGTTCACAGGAGAAAACTACACGCTGCAGGTGTTCACGCAGCACAGCATGCAGGGCCAGGGCTCGCGCAGCGTCGCGGCCTCCTATATCGGACTGCAGCGGGAGGACGGACGGATGTTCTGGGGTGCCGGAACGGATACAGACGTCATTGCGGCCAATACCAAGGCACTGCTGAGTGCCTTTGCCAACATGAAGAAAGAAGGCGCTGAGTGATGGGCATGACCATGACACAGAAAATCCTTGCTGCCCATGCAGGGCTGGACCGGGTGGAACCGGGGCGGCTGATCAGCGCCCGACTGGATCTCGTGCTGGGCAATGATATCACCACGCCTGTTGCGGTGAACGCCTTTCGCCGTGCAGGGCTGACCAGGGTCTTTGACCCTGAGCGGGTGGTCATTGTGCTGGACCATTTTGTTCCCAACAAGGATATCAAGGCGGCCGAGCAGTCCAAGACATGCCGGGACTTTGCCAGGGAACAGGGCATCCGCCATTTTTACGATGTCGGAAAGATGGGGATCGAGCATGCCCTGCTTCCTGAACAGGGCATTGTCACGGCCGGAGACTGCATGATCGGGGCGGACAGCCACACCTGCACGTACGGCGCGATCGGTGCATTTTCCACCGGTGTCGGATCGACCGATATGGCCGCGGGCATGGCATCAGGGAAAGCCTGGTTTAAGGTGCCTCCCGCCCTTCAGATCCGCCTGACGGGCCATCTTCCGGAGAACTGCAGCGGGAAGGATGTCATCCTGAGCCTGATCGGCCGGATCGGGGTGGACGGCGCGCTGTACAGAAGCATGGAATTCTGCGGAGAGGGCGTTTCAAGCCTTTCCATGGATGACCGTCTGTGCATCTGCAATATGGCGGTCGAGGCCGGGGCGAAGAACGGGATCTTCCCGGTCGACGACATCACCCGCGCGTATCTTAAAGGCCGCAGTGAACGCGTGCCGGTCGAATACGCAGCGGATGCGGATGCAGACTATGAGCAGGTCGTGGACATGGATCTTACAGAGATCGTGCCGACGGTCGCCTGCCCGCATCTGCCCGGAAACACGCGTCCAGCCGCCGAACTGCATGATGTGCGGATTGATCAGGTCGTGATCGGGTCCTGCACAAACGGGCGCATGGAGGACATGGAAGCCGCGTGGAAGATTCTCAAAGGAAAGACGATTGCAGACGGCGTGCGCTGCATCATTATTCCGGGCACCATGCAGATCCTGCGCGAGTGCGTGCAGCGGGGCTGGTATACCGATTGGATCGATGCCGGCTGCGTGGTGTCCACGCCGACCTGCGGTCCGTGTCTGGGCGGATATATGGGCGTGCTTGCAAAGGGTGAAGTCTGCATCGCCACCACCAACCGCAATTTTGTCGGACGCATGGGGCATGTGGAGAGCAAAGTCTATCTTGCCTCGCCGCAGACGGCTGCGGCCAGCGCACTGGCCGGGTACATCACCGAATACAGGGAGGCGTAAAGCATGGAGACACAGGGCAGAGTCTTTAAATATGCAGACCATGTGGACACGGATGTCATTATCCCGGCCCGGTACCTGAATACGCCGGACGCGAAGGAGCTGAGTCTCCACTGCATGGAAGACCTGGATCCGGACTTTATCCGTGAGGTCCAACCGGGCGATGTGGTGGTGGCCGGCTGGAATTTCGGCTGCGGGTCCTCACGCGAACATGCCCCGCTGGTGCTCAGGACGTGCGGCGTGGGGTGTGTGATTGCCAGAAGCTTTGCGCGGATTTTCTACCGCAACGCGATCAATATTGGACTGCCCATTCTGGAGTGCGACCAGGCGGCGGTGGAGATTGAGGCCGGGGACCAGGTGAAAGTGGATTTCGACACCGGCGTGATTACGGATCTGACCACCGGAAAAACGTATGCCGCGCAGCCGTTTCCTCCGTTCATCCAGCAGATGATTGCCTGCGGCGGCCTGATGAATTCTCTGGCAAAGGAGCAGGCGCATGAATAAGGAGATTGCTGTGGTCCGGGGGGACGGGATCGGTCCCGAGATTGTCGCCGAGGCCCTGAAAGTGCTGGACCGGGTGGCTGACATGTTTGGGCATTCCTTTCATTATGTGGAAGCCTGGATGGGCGGATGCGCGCTGGACCGGTTTGGTGATCCGCTGCCGGAACAGGAACTGGAAAAGTGTCTTGCAGCCGACAGTGTACTGCTTGGCGCGGTGGGCGGCCCGAAGTGGAACGGTGTGCCGGGGCACCTCCGTCCGGAAAAAGGCCTGCTTCGCCTGCGGTCGGGCCTGGGCGTCTACTCGAATAACCGCCCGGCGAAAATCTGGCCGCAGCTGGCCGATGCCTCGCCGCTTAAAGCATCCATTGTGGAAAAGGGCATTGATTTCATCATTGTCCGTGAACTGACCGGCGGCATTTATTTCGGCGAGCACAGAACCGAAGGCGATACCGCTGTCGATGTGCTGAAGTATACGGAGAAAGAGATTGAGCGCATCGGCCGGATCGGGTTTGCGACGGCCGCCAAGCGCAGGGGCAGGCTCTGCTCAGTGGAAAAGAGCAATGTGCTTGATTCCAGCCGGCTCTGGAAGAAGGTCATGCACCGCCTTGCGGAGGAATACCCGGAGGTCGAGCTCTCCGATCTGCTGGTGGACAACTGCGCCATGCAGATCGTGAAGGACCCGTCCCAGTTTGATGTCATTGTGACGGAAAACATGTTCGGCGATATCCTGTCGGATGAAGCGTCCATGATCACCGGGTCCATCGGCATGATCCCCTCATCCAGCCTCGGGGACGGCTCCCGCGGACTGTATGAACCGATCCATGGCTCAGCCCCGGATATTGCCGGGAAGGACCTGGCCAATCCCATCGGAACCGTGCTCTCGGCGGCCATGATGCTGCGCTACAGTTTTGACCTACCGAGCGAGGCGGACGCTGTGGAGCGGGCGGTTGGACAGCTGCTGGACGCCGGATACCGGACGGCGGATATCATGAGCCCGGGCATGAAACAGGTCGGATGCCGTGCGTGCGGAGACCTGCTGGCCGGATTCATCCGGAAAGACTGAGAAAAAGAAAGCATGCAAAAAGGCCCTGCTGCCCGCAGGGCCTTTTGCGCGTCCGGAGGGCTGTCTTCAGCCGGTATACGCATCCGCGGCGGTATGCGTAAAGTTCTGTCTGGAAAGCCATTCGCGTTCCTCGTCATTTTCCGGGAGATCGATGCGCTCGATCTTAAAAATCACCGGACGGGTCCCGTCATTGCAGCAGGCGATCATCACGCGGTCATCATTTGTCCAGCCATGCATGATGGAGCCGCCCTGAAGCGCGGTATAGACATAGCGGCTGACGGCATCCCATGCCTCGCCGCAGAATTTCCCGTTCATGAGATGATAAAAGTCGTCCTGCTCGGGCGTGCGCCGGAGGACAAAGGTGTCGCCCGGCTTGAAGAACGGGCAGGGACCGGACACCGGATTGGCCAGGTATTGCTCCTGAAGATCCGGAAAGCATTTGGTTTCAAGGACTGTGATTCTGCATTCGTGCTGCATGCTGTGCCTCCTGCACGCTTTTGTTATTTGGCATACTGTTTTTCACACCACTGGGCAATCCGCGTGATCAGGTCGGCCGGCAGCTGCGCGTCATAGGGAAGCCGAATGGTTCCCTTGCTCACATCAAAGTCGTTCAGTTCCTCCGCAAACGCGGCCACAGCCTCATCCCCCGGGTACACGCCGATGTGCTTTTTGGATGCGGCAAAATGGATCAGGTTTCTGCCCTTCCGATAGGTCGGCATCGACCAGGAGATGCATTCCTGCGCACCGGGCAGCGCAGAGGTGAGGATCGCGCGGATCTCACGCAGCTTTGGCTGGATGCGCTCATCCTGAAAGGCAATGTACTCGTCCACCGTTTTCGGCTTTTCGCAGTAGTGCTGCTGATCCTGCCTTGCAAACGTGCGCCCGCATTTCGGGCATGTCCAGTTCATGTGATCACCTTCTCCATCGGTTTTCCCTTGGCCAGCTCATCGACCAGTTTGTCGAGCTGACGGATCTTTTTCATGAGCGGATCGTCAATGGTTTCCACCTGCACCCCGCAGACCTTTCCTGTGATCTTCTCCGAGCGCGGATTCCACGCTGGAGCGGAGGAGAAAAAAGCGCCGTAAGTGATGTCCGATGCGAGCGCTGCATCAATCTGCGCACTCGTGCAGCCGGTGAGCCATGCGGTCACCGCAACCACCTCTTCGCGACTTCTGCCTTTCCGTTCGGCCTTCTTGATCAGAAGGGGAAAGACGGCGGAAAAAGCCATGTCCTGTACGGAAGTCCGTGCCATGATGCGTCTCCTTTCAAATGGACTGCAGGTGTTTTTTTCTCTCGCGCAGCGTCTGAACCCGCGCAGCGCTTGCGTCAATGCGCTCCTCCGTGAGCCGGCCTTCCTCCACGGCGCGGACGACGCCGTCAAACGCCTGCTGATAGTGGAGCGGCATGAGCACAATGTCTGCACCGGCTTCAATGCTGCGGACAGCGGCCTCGGCAGAGTCAAACCTGTCTGTAATGGCGGCCATGGCCAGCGCGTCGGTGATGATGACCCCGTCAAACCCGAGTTCCCCGCGGAGTTTTTCGGTCAGAATCATGCGGGAGAGTGTGGACGGCACATCGGAGCCGGTGACATTCGGCAGGGCGATATGCGCGGTCATGATGAGGTCTGCCCCGGCACGGATGCCTTCACGGAAGGGAAGCATTTCACACTTCAGCAGTTCCTCCCAGGTCTTTGTGCTTTCAGCATACCCGGTGTGCGAATCGGTCTTTGTATCCCCGTGCCCCGGAAAGTGCTTGAGGCAGCCGAGGCATCCGGCCGCATGAAGGCCCTCGAGGCAGCGCCGGACAAAGATGGCTGCGGCGGCGGGGTCCGAGCCGAAGGCGCGGCATCCGATGATCGGGTTCTCGGGATTCGTGTTGACGTCGGCCACCGGTGCATAATTGATATCCACGCCGTATTCCTGCAGATAGCTGCCGATGGTTCTCCCGACTTCATAGGCCTTTTCCGGGTCGCCTGTCCGGGCAATGGTTTCCATGGGCGGAAAAGCCGGCACGGAAAACGCCGGATGGTTGGCGAGCCGCGCGAGCTGCCCGCCCTCCTCACCGACGGCGATCATGACATTGCCGAGGGCATGCAGATCCTGTGTCAGTTTCAGAAACTGGTCAGGGTTCACGATATTCTTATGGAAGAGGGTAAACCCGCCGCAGGGGTAGTCCTGATAGGTTGACCGCATCTCGTCGGTGACACAGGTCGCGCCGGGCAGGATGCCGTATTCCCGTTCATGGGGGTCAAACCGGGTGTCGAGGGTACCGGGACGAATGGAAAAGAGCAGGCCCACTTTTTCCCGCGGTGTCATGATGTCACCTCCATCAGAAAACAGTGGATGCCGGGAAGCGAGGCTTCGGACATCCACTGAAAGGTCCGGGTTAACGGATATCGAAGACGCTGCGTACCCGGAAGGCGGTACCGCATCCGCGGAGAATGCGCACCGTCCGGCTGCCTGCATCCATATCGAAATCGTTGTCGGAAAGCACCACGTCGCCGTCATCACAGACAATCTCCACCATGCGTGCATAGGCGTCGGCGTGCACGGTGATCAGATTGCCGTCTCTTTCGAGCGTCAGATGCGGGTCGGCAAAATGGAAGTGCTTGGGAGCACAGAACAGCGAGGAACCGGAGGAAACCGGGTTTCCATCCATGAGCAGTGTGTAGGAGAGATAGTGCCTGAAGAAGTCCGCATCCGGGAACTCCATGTCCGGCAGCCAGACCGCGGACAGAGCGGGCACGGTCAGGGTCTCGGAGCCTTCCTGAATCTTGCAGGCCTTCGGGTCGCGCAGGGACCACTGGACTTCGACATCGACCGGATAGAGCGTTTCATTGGAAACGTTCAGCCGTGCCCTGCGCGGGATGGTGCGGATCAGGCGCTCATCGTTGACATTGGTGCGGTCCGTGTGCAGGCCGGTCTCTTCACAGGAGAGCAGAACCGGGGCAAAGAAGCGGCGGGCTGCATAGTGCAGGGCCTTCCAGCGGCCGTAGTAGTCGATGGATGCCCAGGAGGCAACCGGCCAGCAGTCATTGAGCTGCCAGTAAATGGCACCCATGCACACGCCGCGGTTGCGCCGCCAGTGTTCCACGCCGCAGCGTATGGCCTCCATCTGCAGCAGCTGGGAGGCATACAGCAGGGTATCGAACGAGGCGGGGTACAGGTAAGTCGAGGAGAGATAATTGAGAATCTTTCCGTTGGCCGACTGGTTCCGCTGATGCTTTTCCATGACATAGGAGAAGATATTGCGGTCTTCGGGCAGCGTGAAGCTTTCGATGGTTTTCCGGTCCGGGAAGGACTGGAAACCAAACTCGGACACAAAGCGGAAGAAATGCTTTCTGTACTCGGTAAACGGCTTGTCTCCATGCCAGACCGCCCAGTAATGGACATCGCCGCGGTTGGGTGCGGAGGGCTGGTCATAGGCTCCGCCCGAGGACGGCGAGGAGGGCCAGTAGGGACGGTCCGGATCCATCTGGGATGTCATCTGCGGCAGGATATATTCAAAAATCTTGGTATAGTCAGCCTTGAGGCTTGGACGAAGCGTTTTATACCAACCGTCGACGACAGAGGACTCAATCTCATTGTTGCCGCACCAGAGGGCCAGGGACGGGTGATGGCGGAGCCTGCGGATGACATCGCAGAACTCGGCGCGGATGTTCTCCTCAAACTCCGGCGTCAGATCATACATGGCGCAGGCGAACATGAAATCCTGCCACACCAGCAGTCCCAGCTCATCACAGATGTCGAAGAAGAAATCATCCGGATAATAACCGCCGCCCCAGACACGGATGGTGTTGAAGTGTGCCATGGCGGCGTCCTCCAGAAGAATCCGTGTGCGCTCGGGGGTGATGCGGCTGAGCAGGTTATCCTCGGGAATATAGTCGGCGCCCATGGCAAAGATGGAGACGCCGTTGATGGTAAAGGCGAAGGATTCGCCCTGTTCATCTTTCTGCCGCGTGATGTCAAAGGTGCGAAGACCGATCCGCTTTTCCCAGGTATCAATGGGCAGACCAGCCTCATTGAAGAGCTCGGCTTTCAGCGTATACAGCGGATGCTCGCCGTATCCGTTTGGCCACCACAGACGCGGCTGTTCCACGAACATATGGCTGTCGGTGGAGGTGCACACGACATTTCCGTCGGGATCGGTCAGCGTATAGCGGACAGACAGCCCGCGCACAGAAGTCCCGGAGGGAATATCCATCTCGGGATTCAGGCTCAGGGTGACCCGGCCGTCCCTGTGCATCTGACGCACCTGCACACTCTTGAGCTTGGGCTCGGAAACGGCCCAGAGATAGATGGGCCGGTAAATGCCGGCATCGGGGAGGCGGGGACCCCAGTCCCAGCCATACATGCAGTGTGCCTTGCGGATCATGGCAAAGCCCTGGACGGAATCGGAGGAGCCGGGGACCTGGTGCCGCTCGTAGGCCGCATGCGCAGCGCGCAGGGGAGAGCGCAGAAGAATGGTCAGGGTGTTTTCCCCTTCATGGACAAACGAACGGATATCGATCATGTAGGTCCTGTGCATGTTTTCGGTGTGCAGGACAAACTGATTGTTGATCGAGATATCGGCGAGCGTGTCGATGCCCTCCATCACGAGACGGAGTTCAAGGGCACCGAGCAGGGCTGCATCCGGGACGAAAGTCTTGCGGTAGACATAGTCTGTCTCCATCAGGTCATAAGCAATCGCTTCCTGATCCCGATAGTAGGGGTCGGGCATTTTTCCATTGTTCATCAGATCCACATACACAGATCCTGGAACAATGGCCGGAAGCCATTCGGGATCCGAGACAGGACGCATTTCCCAGTCAGAGGTAAGGTCAAAAATGTGTCGCATAACTGGCCTCCATATGCATTTATTTTTCTGCTTGTTTTCATTATATGCCGAAAAGCAGCAGAGGTAAAGATGCAATGCGCAGGATTCGTGAACCCGGAGAGGAACAGAGGTGCGTTACACGCTGCCGGCATCTTCCTTTTCCATGTACAGAATGCCCAGCGTGTTGGGACCGCAGTGGCTGGAAACAACGCTTCCGGCTCTTGTCACGAGGACTTCATCGAAGTAATGCAGCGCCTGCAGGGTTTCCTGCAGCTCCGCAACCCATTCAGGATTGCAGCCGCTGTGGGTGATGAAGACCCGCCGGGGTTCCGCCCGGAGCAGATCAGGCTCGAGATCCTTTTCATAGCGCTTGAGCACATTGAAGATACCGGAATGATATTTCTTTCCGACTTCCATCTTTCCGTTGTGGACGAGAATGGTCGGGTGCAGCTTCAGCACCGTGCCCACCAGGGCGGCTGCTCCGCTGCAGCGTCCGCCGCGGTGGAGATAGGTCAGTGTATCCACGACAAAACTGCTCCGGACAAGCGGTTTCTTTTTCTCAATGATCTCAAGAATCTCTGCAACCGGACGGCCTTCCGCAGCCAGGTCGGCAGCGAGCAGGATCAGCAGGGAAATGCCGGTGGAAAGATTGGCAGAGTCCACGACATGCACGCGGTCCTCGGCGTGCAGTTCAGAGGCCGCCATCCGCATGACCTGGGCGGAGGCTGACATGCTTTCCGAAATGGCAAAACAGATGATTTCACCGCCATCCTTCAGGCACTCCGAGAAGAGGTCCATGGCTGTGGTCTCAGAGAACACCGCAGTTTTCGGCGTCTGACGGGTCCGGTCGGACCAGGCATAGAGTTCCTCAGGCGTGATGGTTTTTCCATCAATATAAGTCTCTTCACCGAGGTTGACATTGAGCGGCAGAATCCGGATCTGATAGCGTTCAATGAGTTCCGGGGAGAGATCGCAGGTACTGTCAGAAATGATGTGAAGCATGGAATATTCCTTTCCCTTCTCGCATTGGTAAAGCGGGTCTGACAGGATGGCTTTCAGAAGAACGCCCGGGAACGATGCATCCGGGCGAATCCTTTCTGATGGGAATCCTGATAAATGCATTCCAATAATAAACCATTGTAATTATAGAATGCAAATGAAAAAACATCAATTCAGAAAACAGCCAAAGATGGTCTGAAACAAACAGAATCACCGGAACAAACGGGAAAAACAGATGCCAGGGGCGCTGAAGGAACGTATCAAATGGTGAAGCTGTCAGAACGCTTCACTCACTGAAAAGGAGGAAGACATCCTATGCAGTTGAATGCTGCCAGATTATTTGAATTTGCCATTGCTGCTTTTTTTCTGAGCAGGGGTTTTCTATATTTGTTTGAAATGTTTCGGCGCATCCGCGCCTGCAGCACCCAGACCGTGGGCTATGTGGCCGGATTCCATGAGGAGGAAATCACCCAGACCGTGGATGGTGTTCCGCATGAATCGATCGTCTATACACCGGTGATTTCCTACATGGTGCATGGACGCCTGTTCCGCGCGGAGAGCAGCTGCGCGCGGGGAATGACACCCCTGGAGATCGGACAGGAAGTGACTGTGCGGTATAACCCGGAAAATCCGGAAGAATTCTATATCGCCGAGGACCGCATGACCAGCAGTTATCTGCCGGGCATCGCCATGGCTGCGATTGGCATTGCGCTGGCGGCTGCGGGCATGCATTGAGTATAAAAAAATGAAAACCGCAGAGCGGACAACAGGGCCGGAGAAGGATCTGCCTTCTCCGGCCCTGTTGTTATAGATCATGCCTCCCGCTCTGGGCGGGACATACGGCAGCGCCTTTAAAAGGGCGGCTGGTCCGCATTCTGAATGGAAATATTGCTGTCGGTGGTAATGGTGACCGTAGCCGTCTGCACACTGTGCATTTCGCGCCAGGCAAGGAAGAGGCCGCCTGCAATCAGGAGCACGGCAAGCATCACGGGAAGGATGCCCCTGGATGCGGAGCGCGGAGCGCGCCAGGAAACGGCGCGCAGATGACGCATGACGGCGGAAGCGGCCACACCGGTGAGCGCGCCGCAGGCAAGCCCGACGAGCATCAGGATGCCGAGATAGGCCAGCATCTGGCGCGGTGTATGGAGAATCAGCATCGCCATGAGCACCTGGCCGACATTGTGCAGAAGACCGCCGGCCATGGAGACAGCGATGGGATGGATCCCGCGGATCTGCCGGAGGAGGACCATGCCGGTGAGGCTCATCAGGCCGCCGGAAAAGGCGTAGATCATGGTGCTGACACCGCCGAACATGAGGCCGGAAAGGAGAACCTTGAGGGCCATCAGGATATAGGCAGTGGGAACATCGAGCATATACACGGCAAAAATCAGAATGGAATTGGAAAGGCCCAGCTTGATCCCGGGAATGCCGGGACTGGGGAGCAGGGATTCCACATATCCCAGAACCAGCATCACGGCGAGAAGCATGCCGGAGAGCGTCACGCGCAGCGTGTTGTCACGGTTTGAATGTGCCATGTCAGACCTCACTGATTGTTTTCATCCGCTGTCTCGGCGTCATCGGCCGGGGCAGGCGCGGAAGCATACATTTCGAGGATTTCCTCAGGCGTGTACAGGGCAAGGGAAACCATATTGGGGAGACAGAGAACGGCGTTGTACAGAATCCGGCTGTCTCTGTTCTCCAACGTGACCATGCCCTGATCGACACAGTCCTGATTTTCACAGGTGGAGGATTCCATATAGAACCCGTCGGGGGTGACATGAATGAGATTGACTTCCTCCGTTCCGTCATCCCGGACCTGCTGAACAGGAAGCGTGTAGTCCTCGCTTTCGGGCAGCGGCAGCCAGAAGGAACCGCCGGAATAGGTCAGGAGAATATACCCTTTGGCCGGGGCGGCACTCTCCTGAGGCGCGGGTTCTTCCTCCTGGGAAACGCTGCCCGATGCCGGTGCGTCTGTCGGGGCTTCAGCCAGGACAGGGGTGGCAGGGGACAGAGTGAAGGACAGGAGGAGAAGAAGCATCAGGAGGCATACGGAAAGGCATACAGGGATTGATTTCATGCAAAAGCCTGCTTTCTGGTAATCTGGGGAAAATGAGCCTGCGCCTTTGTCAGCGGCGGTAGAAAACGTAATCCCTGGCAGAGGCTTTCTTGATGATCTGGAAGGCCACATAGAAGAGGGCCGCGATAAAGACGATAAACACCCATTCCGTGACATCGGTCATGGCAATGTAATCGTACAGTGCATGGATCAGCGCGGGAAGAATCACACACAGGGCAAGGCAGGTCTTCCTGCTCTTCAAATCGCCCGCAAGGTCGAAGCGTTTGGCCAGTCCGTACCACACGCCCATAAATACGCCGAAGCAGGCGTGGCCGGGCACTGCGGTCACCGCGCGAAGCAGCGCGGTGGAGATCCCATAGGAAAGCACATAACTGATGTTTTCCCAGAGCGCAAAGCCAAGGGAGACAAAGACGGCATAGACGACGCCGTCATACTGGCAGTTGAATTCAGGCTCGCGCCAGGTCCTGTAGCGGAGCACCAGATACTTTGCGCCTTCCTCAGCGAGCCCGATGATCAGACACTGGACGGCCATGGAGCCAAACCCGTCGGTCACCCGTTCAATGACATAGGCGATGAGCGTGGAAATGATCCCCATCAGGACCAGGGAGAACAGAAGCTTCGGGGATTCACGGTCCAGACGGTCGGAACGGTACACATACCGCATGAGCACGATGGCCGGGATGACAGCGATGATAATCAGCCAGATTCTCGGATTGGCAAAGATCAGAAGAGGAAGAAACAAGCGGGACACCTCCGTGTGTGGAATCAGAATGGATTATTCGACTTTTTCAAGGAATGAAACCATGACATACCCTTCGATGCTGTCCGTTTTGACATGCACCCATGCGGGATCTTCACAGGTTTCCAGAACGATGAGCTGTTGATGCTTGTACAGGCGCATGAGAATGTCGGAGGCCTGGGAGGGCTCCGTGCGCAGGTTCAGACTGGAATCGTCCTCAATGCCTTCCACGGAGGCCAGGTAGCTTCCCTCCGGCAGGCTGCCGGTTGTCACCGGCATGAGCGTCGGGCGCGGCGTGGGCGACGCGGACGGACCGGGCGTCATGGCAAGCCCCGGCTCGAGCGTGGACAGCCGGCTCGGGCCGCTGGCACCCTCCATGATCTGTGCGCCGGGATAATAGAAAGCAATGATCTGATCAAAGGTGAAATGTTCGTGCGCGGCCATCCACTGGGCACCGCGCTGGCTCATGCCGACCCCGTGCCCGAACCTCCGGGATTCCAGCACAAAGCGGCCGTTTTCCTCCCTGCAGGTGATCAGCTCATTGTCAGCACCGTAAATGGAAAGGGAAAGCGCACGGACGACATCCGGGAACAGCGGGAGGGAAAGCACCGCCGTTTCGGGTGCGGGCTCAAAGGGTCCGAGCACGCTTTCAGGCTGGACAGGCGCCGGCGTGGAGGTGACAAAGAACAGCACATCCTCGTCCTCGCCGTAGCTTCCGCTGGCAAGAGACGGGGTGGTCATGACCGGCACGACAGGCTTTCTTCCGGACCATTTGAAGCGGATGTCGAGCTTTGTATAGAAGCGGCTGGGCTCGGGATGAATGGTGCCGGAGAGAGCCACCGACTCAATGCTGTCGACCCGGAAGGAGGACAGTGTATCATCATAGCCGCTGCGGTAGAGCGAGGAAGCCATGTAATTGAACAGGATCTGCGTGAAGGCTTCGGGGAGATGGTCTGCGTTCTTGTTGAGGTAGGCGCGCTTGACGATGCTCTCCGGATTGGCGAGATCATACGGATCGTCCACCATCCGGTAAAGCCCGTTGTCTTCAACGCCGGCCCAGACGTGATCCACCGTCTCGGTCTGTCCTCCGTTGCTTGCGGAGTAGTAGCAGTTGATGAGCTGTCCCTTATGCGTGACGACAAGCCCGGCCGTCCCTGTGATTGCCTGATCACACCGGGGATGATTGCCGGTGCCGCGGTAGACCTGATCATTGGTGGTGTCCACCACGTCGTAGGGCTTGGAAGGATTCACATGGGACAGGGCATAGGTCCTCGCGCACAGCGCCTGCGCCTTGAGCGCTTCAAGGGGAAAGTCATTGCTCATCTCATAGGGGAGAACGCCGCGCAGGTATTCTTCCACGGACAGGGTGAGCACGGGAAGCAGCATGCCTCCGGACACCGTGAAGGCCAGATCGCCGGGATACAGAGACCCGCCCTTTGAAAAGCGGATCCCGCCGTTTCGGCTGCCGGGATGCCGGACGAGGTGAATCTCACTGCCGCAGCGCATGCGCATGTCAGGGGTATAAAGATAGATGATGTTGTCATGGAGCTGGAGCGTCATTTCACTGCCCTCTTTGAAGTAGAGGGAGTATCCGCTGCTCTCGAGCGTATAGCTGCCGTCGAGGATCAGATCGGCGCGGTCCGTCAGGGCAAGCCGTTTCAGGCAGACCCGGATCAGCGGGGCCGGCTCATCCTTCATCTCTGACTGTCCCGGAAGGCCGGGGAGCAGAAGAAGGCAGCACACAAGCAGGATCAGTATTTTTTTCATAACAGGCTTCCTCATGAAAGACTGGGATCGTCCGCCACATGCGCCGCGGCATAGGCTCCCGGGGAGACATGGGCGTGTTTGCGAAAAACTTTGCAGAAATAGCTTTTATTGGGATATCCGCACATCTCGGCGACTTCCTGAATCGTATGGCTGCCTTCGAGAAGCAGCTCCTTCGCCATCCGGATGCGTGCGGAAGAGAGAAACGCGGAAAAGGTCTGACCGGTCTGCGCGTGGAAAAGCCGGCAGAAATAGGTGGGCGAAAGCCCCAGAGAATGGGCCAGACGCTCCTGCGTATAAGGCAGGGACGGATTCTGAAGGATCAGATCCTGCACACGGCGGATATCCGGACCGGAAGGGGAGGCGGACGGCTCGGAAAGGAGAGAAGAGAGCGAGGAAATCCATTCGCTCAGCGCTTCACGCGGCCGCCGGGTCAAAAGATTCAGGGAAAGCCCTTCGGTCAGCTGCTGCACGGAGAAATCCGGAAACTGATTCCAGACCGCTTCCGCAGCCACCGGGACAAAAGCCGCGCAGAAGGCGCCGGGATCTTCCACGTTTCGGAGAATGCGGTGCACACAGCCTTCCAGGCTTCCTGCACGGCCGCGGCGGATCTGTGTGACAAGCAGGTCGCGGAAGCGATGGGCCTGGGAGGGCGAGATCGGGGAGACAAGGTTCCACCAGTCAGCAAGCGGCAGAAGCTCCTGACTCTCCCATGCGGCGCGGTCCTGGAAAGCGCGGCTGATCTGTACAGTGCCTTCTTTCCCAAGGCGGTTCAGGAACGTATCCATCAGCTGATAGACACAGAGCCAGGCCGCCAGGTCAGCATGGACCGGAGCAGGAAACGCGGTATGCGCAAGGAGCATCACCACATGATCCGCTTCAGGCGGCACGGAGCAGGCACACAGACCTGCCATGGAAAAAACGTTCTGCAGCATTTCAGGCAGCAGTTCCGTTTCACCATCCCCCAGCGGCACATCGGTTTCCCACCGGATCACGCGCCATGCGTGCACAGGAACCCCGGATGCAGGCATGCTGAAAAACGGGTCCTGACATGCTGCAGCAGGGGCAAGGGGAACAGGATGGCTGGATGTGCCCATGGCGAAAACTCCTTTGATCGGTGTCGTGGGGGTCACAGGCTGGGGATAGTATATTTTACCTTGTTTAACAGCGTTTGAAAAGTATTCCGGGATCAATTTACAAACGGAGGCAGAACGCCGGCTGGGAGAGCAGCGCAACGAAAAAAGCATGCCCATATGCAGATGAGCATGCACAAATATTGGGTTTGCAGGCGGCACGGAAGTACCGTGATGTGCTGTGGTTATGAAGGACTTCCGGAAGGCGCGCAGGATCTGCGCACCACAAGGACGCCATCCTGACAGATCAGGCGTCCGGGTTCACCCTGAATGAGCCGGAAGACCTCCTGTGCAGCGAGTGTGCCGATCTCCTGGAAATGCGTACGGATGGTGGTCAGCCCCGGCGTGATATATTCGCACAGGCTGATATCATCGCAGCCCATGATGCTCACGTCTTCCGGAACACGGTACCCCATTTCACTGAGTGCTGCGATGCAGCCGATGGTACTCAGGTCATTGGAAGCGAAAATCGCATCCGGAAGGGGATTCCCCTCCAGCAGATACTTCCGCATTTCCCGGTATGCAGTCGACCGCTCAAAACGGCCTTCGAGCATGCAGACACTGTTCCGATCCACGCCGTGGGCTGCGAGCGCTTCGAGGAACCCCTCGCAGCGCATTTCAGAGTCGTAGTTGCCCGGAAGACCGAAGATATGCATGAAGGTCCGCTTGCCAAGACCATACAGATATTCAGCCGCCATTTCCCCGTGCTTTCTGCTCTCAAAGAGGATGCTGGAGGCATGCGGGCCATGCTCATTGAGGGACAGAAACACGAGCGGAAAGTCCGTGGTCATCATGTCGGCAGCTGACTTCTGATCCACTGCGTCCCAGTAGATGACAGCACCATCCATGGAATGATCCTGAAGCCGGGCCCAAATGGACTGGATATCGGAAACAATGCAGATGTCCAGTTCATATCCATGGGCACGGCACACCTGATTCATGGTATCCGCAAGCACGCCATAGAACTCACCGGCCATGGAGTTGACAAACAGTCCCATAGCCTTGCTCTGCTTGGCCCGGAGCCGCTTGCCGTTGGCATTGGGCACATAGGAAAGCCGCCGAGCTGCTTCCAGTACGGCCTCACGGGTATGCGGCTTGACGATCTCAGGATTATTCAGCGCATTGGAGGCCGTTGCCATGGAAACGCCGGCTTCCCGCGCCACGTCCCTGATGGTGGCTTTTTTCAAGGCGGTTTCCTTCTTTCTGATCAGTTTATCCGGCAGGACGAATCAGCAGACGCCGAATACAGACGCTGCCGGAACGGACGGTCAGACGCAGCGTGCACCGGGATGCGGTGTACAGATTCATGCCGGAGAGCAGCTGAATGCCGCTGTACCCGCTCAGATCAAACATGCCGAGGGATTGATGGTCCTGGGTGATTTCCAGCCTGGACGGAGCGTTTGAGAGACATTCGATTTCCAGATGACAGCTGCTTGAGACGTCGTAGACTGAATACTGGGCCCATTCGTTTTCGTGCAGCTGCAGCAGGGCCGTCCGCCAGGGGCCGTCGAACGGAAAGGATTTATCAGGAGAGACGGTCTCCTGGATAATGTCCATGCCGGTTCCGAAGCGATAACAGCTGTCCGCGTGCGGTGTTTCCGGATGGCAGCCGGCTTCTGTTCCCGGGAAGTCATCGAAATCCGTTCCCTGAATCTCACATCCGGGAATGCGCAGCAGCTGGGCCTGAATGCCTGTATTGATGCGGCAGTTTTCGACGCGGATGTTCTGCAGCAGTTCATTGAACAGCTGCTGGGCCTGCTCGTAGGACGGCTGGGCACCGCCGCTGAGGTAGTTCCTGAGAAGGTGCCAGTGGGCCGGCTCCGGATAGGAGCAGGGAGAATTGTCACAGCTGTTTTTTTTCCATGGCCACATCGTGACGCTGATGCCGTACCGGAAGGCCAGAGGGATCATGGCGGAAAACCAGGCCATGGTGTTTTCACCGGTTTCACCCAGCCAGAGCGGGAGATTCAGGCGTTCGGAAACTTCCAGGTACTCGCGAAGGGAGCTGATATCCGGAGGGCATCCGTAACGGTGAAAATGAATGACCATATTGTCATCGTACACATGGTCAAAGATGCCTGTATCGGTCGCCCAGTGAATGCCCTCAAGGGCGATCAGATGCTTTTGGTCGTATCTGCGTATACGCTCGATGGCCTGCTCATAAAAAGCGCGCAGTCTCGGCTCATAGCCGTCCAGATCAGGATCCCCCTGGAAACGAACGGGACGGATCGGTTCATTGAGCAGATCATAGCCGCCCACAATCCACCGGTCGTGATAGCGGCGGGCGATTTCTTCCCACAGGGCCAGCCCGCGCTCGAACTGTGCTTCGTCAATGAACAGACGGCACAGGTCATCCATGGAATCATCAATATTGGCACCGGTCTGTCCACCCGGGGCGGCATGCAGATCAATAAAGGCATACAGTCCGTATTTCTCGCAGCCGTCCAGCATGCGGTCCAGAAGATGAAAGCCTTCCTTTTTGAACTTCAGCCGGGGGCCATCCTCCAGGAAAAGCCGGGAGGAGATGGGAATGCGCAGGGAATTGCAGCCCATCTCCGCCATCAGAGCGAGATCTTCGTCGGTGATGTAATGACTGCGAAAGGACTTCCAGAAACGTTCTGCATATTTATCGCCGGTCAGGGTTCGGAGCGTATGTTCAATGCGCTGAGGACGGTCAAACATGGGGGACTGATCGAAGCCCCACATATAGCCTTCACACAGCAGCCAGTTGCCCAGCCCCCAGCCCAGGAGCAGGACCGGTTCTTCCCGGTCATTGTGCAGCTCTCTCCCGGAAGCATGCAGGAATCCGGACACCCGGCAGCGTTCGATTGCCTTTTTCATGGACTCCACCTTCCGAAATGAAAATGTCCTGCAGGGGATAAAAGTATCATAATTACATCAAAAGCGCAAGTTGAAATAAGAGGCCGGAGGGATTGCCCTCCGGCCCTGAAAGCCATCCCGATGGGATTATTGATAATTGTATTCTGCACAGTAGTCAGCCCACTGCTCCTGGAAACCTTCACGGCAGGCCTCCAGACCGGCATCGGTGACTTTGGTGCGGAATTCGGCGACGGCAGCGTCAACATCGCTGACAAGACCGGCCTGCAGAGGAGCCAGATACTGACGCATCACATTTCCGACAGCGGCACGCTCTGCGGTGTAATCCGTATAGTCTTCAGTGAAGCCGTCCCAGATGTTGACATTGGGCCACTTGGTCTTGTTGCCCAGTTCGGCATATTTGTCAAACATAGCCTGCAGAGTGACGTCGGTTGCCTGCTTGAGTTTGAAATCGTTCACACGCAGGTTCCAGGTGTTGAATCCTTCGTAGGGGAAGGAGTCGTCCAGATTGACGTAGAAGCCGTTTTCATCGAGTTCATAATGTTTGCCCTCGATACCGCACTGCACCAGACGGTTCATGGTTTCGTCGGTCATGATATAGTTGAGAACCATCATGCAGCGCTCAGGGTACTTGGAGGTGCGAAGGATGGCAGTGCCGTTCTGGGTGGCATGTCCGGGATAGATGACGCCCGTGGTTTCGCCATAGGTCAGGTAAGCGCTCTCCCACTCGGGATGTTCCTTGGCAAAATTGTTGGCAGAAGTGATCTGCTTGTTGGGGTTCATACCAGCGATTTCAGCCACGGCCAGGCCGTTGTCATAGGCTTCGTTGTCGTTGGTGTCGCTCAGTGCGCTCTTGGACCAGAAGCCCTGATCAGCCCAGGACTTGAACATTTTGCAGTCTTCCACAAAGTCATCGGAGAACCAGTAGTCGTACACATCGGCAGGCGTGTCATAATTGGCGGTCAGACCATAGGGCATGCCGAACGGAGCGACCCAGGGATATTTGTCAGCCAGCAGATAGGCGGTATCAAAGCCGATGATCAGGCTGGAAGCGGACTCCGTGTTGGTGGGGCGCAGCAGGCCCTGAGCCGGATCGGCTTCCTTGATGCCCTTCAGGTAGGCTTCGATGTTTTCCAGCGTAGTGGGATAGGGCAGATCATACTTTGCACGCAGGTCTTCGCGGTACTTGATACCCAGGCACACATACTCAGGCCACAGGTTGGGAATGCAGTACAGTTCGCCGTTGACGCGGCACATGTTCAGCATGTTTTCTCCGCACAGTTCCTTCAGCTCTGCACCGTAGGTGTCCAGCAGATCATCCATTTCGAGGAACGCGCCGCTGGTGGCATTCAGACCGTAGTTTTCCCAGTTGGCGACATAGATCAGGTCGGCCCCGGCTGAGATCAGGGTGTTGTTGTATTTGAGGTTGAAGTCGGTCCAGGTGGAAAACTGGAAATCGATCGTGGTATTGAACTTTTCCTTCAGGATGGCATTGATGGCATCCTCGACGGCCACTTCATCCTTGGGTGCATCACCCATGACATAGAAGACCAGATTGGCTTCTTCGGTCATGTCATCCGCTGCACTGGCAGCAGAAAGCATGGACAGGCACAGGACCAGGGCGAGCACGATGCTCAGCAGTTTTTTCATGTTGACATCCTCCTTATAGATATGTCTGTATATTGAGACGGCTGTCTCCGCCGTCTTCAGACTGTTTTTATCCTTTGACAGCGCCGACCGTAATGCCGCTGACAAAGTAGCGCTGCACAAAGGGATACAGAATCAGGATCGGGCCGGTGGCCACGACCGACATGGCGAGCTTCACCGACTGGGTAGGAAGATCTGCCGTGTTGACATTGGCGTACTGCGCCATCTGACGCATGGCCTGAGTGGAATTGACCAGATCGTAGAGATAGAACTGGAGAGACCAGGTCCTGGAACTGGTGGAAAACATGGAAGACCGATACCAGTCATTCCAGTATCCCAGCGCCTGGAACAGGCCAACCGTGGCCAGACCGGGACCGAGCACGGGCAGGACAATCTGCCAGAAGATCCGCCAGTGATTCGCGCCGTCAATCTTTGCCGATTCCACCACGGCGTCCGGTACGGCGCCGACAATAAAGGTGCGCATCAGGATCACAAGAAAAGGCGTGATCAGGGCAGGAAACCAGATGGCGAGTGTTGTGCCGCGCAGATTGAGCACGTTGGCATACATGAGATACCAGGGAATCATGCCACCGCCGAAGATGGTGGTGAAATAGATGAGAAAGGAGACCGTATTGCGGTACTTGAACTCCTTTCGGGAAATGACGTAGGCCGTCAGGGTGATAATGATCAGGCCGAGCGCAGTACCGATCCCGGTATAATACGCGTTCATTTTGTATGCCTGAAGGATATCCTCTGGGGTTCGGAAAATCGTTTTGTATGCTTCGACGGTAAAGTCTCTGGGAAGCAGGCTGAAACCGTTGCGGATGATTTCCTGGTTGCTTGTGAAGGAGCCGGAAACGATCACAACGAACGGGAGCACACACAGCACAGACAGAATGGTCAGCAGCACACCCTTGATGACACTGAATCCGGCCTGGGACCGGTCTTTGATCTTCATACAGCTCATCTCCTCTCAGAACAGCGCATATTCGGGGTTCTTGCGCTTGATGAAGAAATTGGTGAGCATAATCACAATGAACCCGAACAGGGACTGGAAAAGACCTGCGGCCGTGCCAAGGCCCATGGAAAGGGGCTGAGTGGTCGTGATGCGGTAGACATAGGTGTCAAAAATATCGGTGGTGGAGAAGAGGGTGCCGTTGTTGCCAACCAGCTGGTAGAACAGTTCAAACTGTCCTTTCATAATGCCGCCGAGGGCGTACAGCAGAAGAATGATGAACGTGGGCTTGAGCAGAGGGACTGTGATATAGCGGATCTGCTGATAAATATTGGCCCCGTCGATTTCTGCAGCTTCATAGTATTCGGAAGAAATGCCGGTAATGGTTGCCAGATAAACGACCATGCCGTACCCGATGTTTTTCCACAGATAGAACAGGGTGATGATCCAGGGCCAGTAGGAAGGCGTATTGTAAAAATCCAGTTTCGGCCGTCCAATGGATGTCAGGAAGTGATTGATCAGGCCGACATCGTATTCGAACATGTTGAACACCAGCACGCGGAGAATGACATAGGAGACAAAGTAAGGCATGAAAATCATGGTCTGGGAGACTTTCTTCAGATATTTGTTGGCGACCTGGCTGATCAGGACGGCGAAGAAAATCTGAAGAATGTTGCCTGCCACAATGAAGACCAGATTGTACAGAATGGTGTTGGTGGTCAGATGCAGGATTTCTGAGTGCAGCAGGAATTCAAAATTCTTGAATCCCACATAGGGGCTGGCGAAAAGCGAGTCCCTGAAATTGAACTGGGTAAAAGCAAAATAGATGCCCACCATGGGGAGGTAATTGTTGATCATAAAAAAGACGAAACACGGAACCAGGAAGAGGAAGAGAATCCAGTTGCGGCGGACTTCCTCAATGAAGCCGTGTTCATGCCACAGGATTCGTTCTTTTCTTTCCATTGCCTTACTGCTCAGATAGCCGGCTGCGCTGAGCGCAAGGGTGACATAGACGGGAAAACCGGCATGAAACCCCTGCATCCCGTAGTGATGGTTGGCGAAGAAGATCAGTCCGAGTGTGCCGGCTGCAAGCAGGAAGGAAAAAAGCATGCCGCACTGAAAGCGGCTGTACATGCCAAGAAGGCTCTTTTTCGCCGCGATTTTTTTCCTGGAAAAGAACAGAATGATGCCCCAGGCATGAAAGACGGCAGTCGCTGCGGCAATGAGGAGCAGGATGAAGGACCACAGGCCGAGAATGCCCTGTTTGCTGTCCTGCACAAAAGCGAGAAACGTAAAGACAGGATAACTCGCCTGCAGCTTTTTGATCGCAGAGGCCTTCAGCTTCATCACATCAAACAGCGCATCCGGATTTGTCAGATGAATCCAGGGAATGACCGGAATCATCAGAAGCAATAGCAGGATGGCCGCACCCGCCGCAAGATAGATATTTCTGTGTTCCGTGACAGACCGTCTGCCGATGGGATTGTTCTGCCGCATGACGGCAACACTCATGGATATCCCTCCGATAAAACGTTTTATAAAAAAACACTCTATAAAATTGAAACGTTTTAATTCTGGACATATCCTATCACGGATGAAATTGCGTGTCAACACATAAATTTCTTTTTTTGTGATTTGAACGTTCCGGCTGACGGAATGACTGCGTTTTTCACTGAAAACAAAAACACCGCCCATCGGGCAGTGGAGCGGCCCGGGGCGGCAGGAAACGCAGAGGATGGCATTCCGTCCGGAAATCCGGCGGAATGCGAGAGGTCAGTCTTTGTCGTGGGCAGCAACCCAGCGATGCTGGATCCCGATGATGACCGCCGAGAGGAGCAGAAGACCTGCCAGAATCAGATACTGGACAGTCGAAAGACGGACCAGGAAAAACACATGGCCGAAAAAGACAAAGGCACAGGTCAGGCACCCTGCCATGACGGCAATCAGAACCCCGCGGTAGAGATTCAGCGGCCAGGATACATAGAGCAGGGAGAGCAGACCCACACCGGCAGCGGAAAGCGTGGACAGTGTGCTGCCCATTTCAGCGGACCACCCGAAGTTTTCCATGATCATGGAAAAAACCGCGCACAGGGTCACGCAGAGGGCACCCGGTGCAGCTTTCTTGAGAATGGTCATCAGGAAATTCCCACGAATCCGGTCATGATTGGCTTCCAGTGAAAGGAAGAAGGCGGGAATGCCGATGGTAAAGGTCGAGACGACCGTCAGCTGAATGGGCTGGAAGGGATATACGGCCGGAAGGAAAATGAGCAGCAGTGTCAGGGCGAAGGAGTAGAGTGTT
Source organism: Christensenella sp. UBA2853 (assembly GCA_002350845.1). GTDB lineage: Bacteria > Bacillota > Clostridia > Christensenellales > Aristaeellaceae > UBA2943. The sequence goes on along the minus strand of DEFL01000019.1, from coordinate 79,806 downwards.
TTGATCAGGAACAGGGAAGCGGAGCGGGTGATGTTGTTGACCACTCTGCGGCCTTCCCCGACCACATCCGGAAGAACGGAGAAGTCGGAATTGACCAGGGTCAGCTGGGCCGCCTTTCTGGCGGCATCTGCGCCGCTGGCCATGGCAATGGAGCAGTCGGCGGCCTTCATGGCCGGAATATCGTTCACGCCGTCGCCGGTCATCGCCACATGATGCCCCTGCGCCTGCATGGCTTTGACCAGCTGACGCTTGCGCTCGGGCGTCACACGGCCGAAAATGGTGCAGCGAAGGGCGGCTTCGGGAAGATCCTCATCTGACAGTGTGCTGGTATCAACCCATTCGCCGTCCAGACCGACCTGGGCAGCTGTTGCCTTGACGGTTCTGGGATCATCGCCCGAGATGATCTTGACCTCAACCCCCTGCTCATGGAAATAGGCGAGGGTGGAAGAGGCCTCGGGCCGGATTTCATCCAGAAGAAGCACAAGGCCCAGAACGCGGCGGACCGGGGGAAGGACACCGTCTGTCCATCCGCTGCCTTCTGCGAGAAGAATGACGCGGCAGCCTTCGGATGCGAAGGTTTCGCATGTCTCGCGGATGGTGCCAGTGTACTGGTCTCTGAGCACAAAGGACGGTGCACCGAGGATCAGGACGTTTCCGCCAAAACAGGCGGCGGAGCACTTGCGCTCAGAGGAGAACGGGAGGACGCCGTCGGGCCGGAGCATGGACGGGGTGAGGGAGGAGCGGATCGCGGTCATGGTCGGCGTATCGTCTTCAGGGAAGGCAGCGAGCATGCGGGCCAGGGCCTCTTTCAGCTCTTTTTCCGTGCCGTCCACGGGAACCATGCGGTCCAGTGACATGCGTCCGGTCGTCAGCGTGCCGGTTTTATCCAGACAGAGGATGTCGGCGCGGGACAGTGTTTCAATCCCGTACAGTTCCTGCACCAGTGCACCTTTGCGCCCGAGACGGACCACGCCCACGGCCAGGGCCACGCTGGTGAGAAGAATCAGGCCCTCAGGAATCATGCCGACCATGGCTGCTACAGCCTGCGGAACGGCCGTATCCAGCGGGCGGCCCTGCATGAAGTACTGACGGCAGAACAGAAGAATCCCCATAGGGACCAGAATCATGCTCAGCACGTGCGTCAGGCGGGTGAGATCGGTCATCAGGGCCGACTTCGGGCGGTGAATCTTCCGGGCGATTTCGGTCAGACGGGCAGCGTAGCTGTTGTTGCCGACCTGAACCAGCTGGATGGTGAGCTGTCCCTGGGTGACAAAGGTGCCTGAGAGCACCCATTCACCGGCATGCTTGACGATGTCATGGGATTCACCGGTCAGCATGGATTCATCGGCTGCGCCGTTTCCGGACAGGACAATGCCGTCAGCCGGGATCTGATCGCCGCGGTGGAGAATCACCCGGTCGCCCTCCACCAGAGACTCAGGGCGGAGCAGGACTTCCTTTCCGTCCCGAATGCAGGTGATCTCGGAGGGCTGCATCAGCTGCAGACGCTGGACGGTCCGTCTCGCACGCAGCTCCTGCACCGTGCCGATGACCGTGTTGGAGATCACGACGCCCAGAAAGAGCATATTGCGGTAGCTGTGGACAGAGACAAGGCACAGGGCCAGGGCAATATTGAGAAAGTTGAAGAATGTAAACAGATTGGATGCAAGAATGTCCAGGACGGAGCGGGAGGCCGTGTCTTTTGCGCGGTTGCCCTTTCCGGCCTTTTCCCGGGCTGCCGCCTCAGCAGAAGAAAGGCCCTCCTCCGGCGTCGGCTGGAAATCACTGGGTGTGCCGGTTGGAATGATGAGGGATTCCGGGGTATGTGTGTTGAAGTGTTTCAATGGTGCTTATCCTCCGTTTGCGGGTAGGGATCAGAGTGAATCAGCAAAGGTGCGCAGGAGATCGTTGGCAGGCTTGCCGTAGGTGCAGTATCCGTTGTTGTCTGTGCCAGCAGCTTCCGGATACAGACGGGTCGCTGACCAGTCCCACCAGGATGTGCCGCGGATAAATGGGAATGCTTTCAGCTCGGAAAGGAACGCCTGATACCATGCGGCCTGTTCCTCCTGGCTGGTGCCGGTCCCGTACCGCCAGTCATTGGGACGATGTGCGCTGCCGTGACGTGAGGGACAGCCGCATTCCATAAACATGAAGGGTTTATTGAAGGTCTGCGCTGTCTGCTCAATCCGGGTGAAATGCTCGCGAAGTTCCATGATGGGGTAATATCCCGATGAAGAGATGACATCCACCGCATCCCACCAGCGGACATGATCTTCCTGAAACTTGTCGCAGTTATAGGTGATCGGACCGTGATAGATGGTGCGGACACGGGCAATCAGATGACGCCATTCCACATCGCGGTGATCGGTTCCGACCATTTCACAGCCGGTGCAGAACAGATCTGCATGGTTTTCCTCAGCCATGGTAGCGACGCGGCAGACATGATCCTCCCAGGAAGCAAACCAGTCCTCCCAGCGGGGTTCCGTGGGAACGGGGGAGTCAAAGAACCGTATATAGGCCCGCCAGTAGCCGTCGCGGCAGTTGACCATCGCCTTGAGAATCACCTTCAGCCCCAGGGACCGGGCATGTTCGCATACGCGGCGGACGTCATCGGCGTCCATGACATCGGGGCCGACCGAGGTCATGGTGGTGGAATAGGCGTGATCCTGCCAGGCACAGACCGGGAGTACCAGGGCGTTGCAGTGTGTGGTCCGGACCATTTCTTCCATGGACCATTTCCAGGTCTGCCCGTTTGTGAATCCCTGCTTTTCGCAGAAGCCATATGTATAACTGTTGATAAAAGGAATCGCCAGGTTTGCGTTCATGAATGCAAACGCCTCCGATCGATAGCTTAGATGGTATATGCATCAGGGATCGTGCGGTTTCCATGATTATATCAAAGCAGAGCGCCTTGACAAGCGTGATTTTGCATGGAAGGGCGTGCCTGCCTGTTCTTTTGGTGAACCGATGCGGACGCGGGATCAACCCAAGCTTGAATTCCACTCTCCGCTGTCGTATAATCTGAGAAAACTGGCCAAAAGGAGCACCATGCATGTCACTGAAGGACTGTTGCTTTGACGGAAGCCGTACGCTGAAGATCAAAGACTTATCGACCGATGTGGGATCGGAGAAATCAAAGAAGCAGGAACTGGTTGCTCAGACTGCTGAGAATATCACCCGAGCGGCCATTCTCCAGGAAAAGCTGTATGCGGAGCACAAAGAAGGTCTGGTCATTGCCCTACAGGCAAGGGATGCCGCAGGCAAGGACAGCCTGATCAAGAAAGTGTTTTCCGGACTGAATCCTGCCGCCCTGGAAGTCCATTCCTTTAAGTCTCCGAATGCCACGGAACTCAGTCATGACTACCTCTGGCGGCTGCATGCGGCGCTCCCGGCGCGCGGCAAGATCGGGCTGTTCAACCGCAGTCAGTATGAGGATGTGCTGGTGGTCAAGGTTCATCACATGGAAAAGGACTATGCGATGCCCGCACGGTGCATCTCAGAAGACTTTTATGAAAAACGTTACCGTCAGCTCCGCAACTGGGAAGAATACCTGTATGAGAACGGGTACCGCATGGTCAAGGTTTTTCTGAATGTTTCCAAGGAAACCCAGAGAAAGCGGTTCCTTGAACGCATTGAGCGCGATGAGAAGCACTGGAAGCTCTCAACGGCCGACATGAAGGAGCGTGCGGAATGGGATGCCTACGACAGGGCCTATGAAGACTGCATCAATGCAACGGCAACGGAGCATTCACCGTGGTACGTGCTTCCTGCGGACACCAAGTGGTATACACGTTATCTCATGAGCCAGATTCTTGTGGATACACTGACGGAGATGGATCCCCAGTTCCCGCCGATCGATCCGCAGGAGGCTGCGAAAATCCCGCAGGTTATGGAACAGCTTGAAGCAGACTGAACCCTTCACAGGCAGCCGTGAGCTGCCTGTTTTTTTCACCGGACGGCCTGCGCCCCCTGAAGAAAACAAAAACAGACGACAGAGAGAAGTGACCTTGTATGAAAATTCTGATTCTGTGCCTGATTGCCCTCCTGGCAGGATGGCATCTGTACATCGGCTACCGGGATTACAAATCCACCGACAACCCGATTCCGTTCAATGTGCTGACCGTCTATGACCGGACAACCTACAAGAAATGGCAGCGGTATCACAAGGAGCATGTGGGGCTGAGCATGATCGAGAAAACGGTCTCATCCCTTCTGCTCTATGTGCTGATCCGCCTGAATGTGTTTGCAGGGATTGCGCCGGGCAGCGGCGTCTACGGCCCCATGATTGCCGTCATACTGTTTGACTCGATCCTGGAAACGGTTGTGGATGTCATCTTCAGCTATCTCAGCATGGGGATTGAGGAAAAGTACGGATTCAACAAGACCACCATGGATACCTTTTTCATGGATCAGCTCAAAAGCTTTGCGATCGGTGTGGTGCTGAATATCGCGCTTATGAGCATTTTTGTGGCGATTCACAGGGCCATGGGGGACTGGATTCTGGTTCTCTTCGCCGGTCTGATCCTGCTCGTGGTCCTCCTCATCAGTTTCCTGTTTCCCTATCTCAGCGGGATCTTCAACAAGTTCACGCCGCTGGAAGACGGAGAGCTGCGTCAGAAACTGACAGAACTTCTGGAAAAGCATGGCTACCGGGTGAGGGACATCACGGTGATGGATGCCTCCCGGAGAACATCGAAATCCAATGCGTATTTTACAGGGTTCGGCAAAACCAAGACGATTGTGCTCTATGACAATCTCCTCAAAGCGCTGACGACCGAGGAAATCTGCGCGGTGTTTGCCCATGAGATGGGGCACGGCCTGCACCGGGACACACTGAAAAACCAGATTTACAGTCTTGGGTCCATTGCCATGCTGGCCATTCTGATGTGGCTTCACGCCCGCACCCCTGCATCCTGCACGCCGTTTGGCTTTGAGGGACTCAACTATGGTTTCATCTATATTCTGACCGGTGTGTACATGTCCATCTTTGAAATCGGATACGGCATTCTGACCAGCAGGGCCCAGAGAAAAGCAGAGTTCCGCGCAGACGCGCAGGCAGTGGATGAAGGCTACGGCGACGCCCTGGTCTCCGGACTGAAAAAGCTGGCCCGTGAGGATTTTGCCCAGCTGTCTCCTGACCCGCTCATCGTCCGGCTGATGTATTCGCATCCGACCCTGTCCCAGCGGATCGCTGCCATTGAAAAGAGAAAGGCGGAGAAACCGTGATGGATCACATTCGGTTTGGAAAAACGGATCTTTCCGTGTCGCCCATGTGCCTGGGCACAGCGCCCTTTGGCCTGCAGACGGACAAACAGACCGCGTTTCAGCTGCTGGACGCATTCTGTGAAGTGGGCGGAAATTTCCTGGACACGGCCAATGTGTACTGCAAATGGGTCCCCGGGAAAGGCAACTGTTCTGAGCGGATCATCGGCGAATGGCTTCGGGATCGGAAGCCGCAGGACATGGTGGTTGCGACCAAGGGCGGGCATTACAGCTTTCTCCGGCCGTGGGTGAGCCGTGTGACCGAGAAAGCGGTGCGCTCGGATCTTGAGGAAAGCCTGCGGGCCCTGTCGAAGGACTGCATTGATTTCTACTGGCTGCACCGGGACAATGAAGCCCTTTCGCCGGATGAGGTTTCGGATTTTATGGAAAAGCTTGTACGGGAAGGAAAGATCCGCTGGTGGGGAATCTCCAACCTGACTGCGGCGCGGGCGGAGGCATTCGGAGACCGGCTGAAGGGTGTATCCAACCAGTGGAGTCTGGCGCTGGAAAGCAGAAAAATGGCGGAGAAGAAGGACCAGACCACGATCCGTACGGACGGGGAGATGATCCGTGTCCTGGAAGAGCATACGATTCCGCTGGTTCCCTATACTTCCGGGGCGAACGGCTGCTTTGCGGCCATGGAAAAAGGAAAGCCGTGTCATGGACTCTGGGATCATCCGGCCAACCGACTGATTTTTGAGACCCTGAAAAAATGGGCGGTAAAGCTGGACTGCAGCTGCTATGTCCTGGGACAGGCCTGGCTTCTCGCTCAGCCGTTTGAAGTGTTTCCGGTTGCGGCCGTCTCGCGCAGAGAACAGATCATGGATTTTGAAGCCATATGCCATCTCAGGATACCGGAGGAATGCCTCCAGGACATCCATGGGGTGCTCTGTGAAGCGGAGCATCTTCTGACACAGGAATGAATGAGAAATCCCTGAAACATGCATACAAAAAAAGCCGATGATTCGGCTTTTTTGTTTGCAGTCGTTGGGCTTTTCCGGATCAGTACTTTGTATGATCCAGAAAGATATTCAGATACATGGTACAGACATCACGGACTGTCTTATCGCTGTCTGTGTTCTCGATCAGGAACTTGATAAAGCGTCTGGGAATGACAATATCGGAGTGGAGACTGTCTTCCATTGCGTTTTGTTTTGCCAGATAAGTGAGCTCATTGATCAGATATTCCTTTGAGAACTCATTGGTCTCCCTGACTTCACGTAGGCGACGGAAGGACCAGTTATGGAAGAAACGGACAAGACAGGCAATGCCGTACGTGAGCGGAAGGATCAGCAGCATGGGGATCCAGACGGGAAGGCGGGTGGCAAACCCATAGAAATCATTCCATCCGCCGTTTTCCTCACCGATGAGAACCACCAGCGTGTAATACAGCGATGCGTAAAGAAAGACCGGGATCAGGGCAAAAAGGCATTCCCTGAATGAAATGTGGTGATCGGTGATGAAAAAGGAAAAAGCCAGAAAGGCACAGATGGGTCCCAGACCATGGAGGAAAAACCTGGACCCGGTGAAAATCAGCACAAATCCCTTGACCGGTGCAAGGACAAACAGAGAGACCAGAAACGTCAGTGTGACAGAGACCGTACCGGCCAGGAGAAACACGACCAGCCAGTTCGGCACATGGAAATACCTTTTTCTCAGTCCGTCAATCGCATAGGGAATCACGAGTCCCATACCCAGGGCTTCGAGAATATTGGAATTCACGGTAAACATACAGAACGTCTGAATGCCCATATGATCGAAATTGACATCATGGAGTGTCGTCAGGTTCATCACAACGCCGATGGAAGTACATAACACCACAATGCATGCACTGACCAGGGCAAGGATACATTCTTTCCGGTTCTGTTTTTCCAGCATACAGCCCACCTCCGATGGATGCAAACGTTGAGGGAAAAGCTTCTGTCAGGTGCAGACAGCCGTCTGCCTCTGCGGAATGCTTCGATGTTCAACTGCTTCTCTGAAAAAAGTATACCATAAAAATGTCTGAAGTGAGAGGGGCAGGAAGGGCTGAGCGCTTAGGGAAAAGATGCGCACAAAAAAGACGCCCCCATGAAGGGGGCGCGGAAGGGGGTAGGATTGAAAAGGAGCGTACAATGGAAGACTGTCTGTGATTAATCGTTCAGATGATCCTGCGTCACGGCCAGGATATTCAGACCCTGGTCATCGGCATCCACGAGCAGTGTGTCTCCGGGATGGACTTCGGCAGAGATAATCTTTCGTGCAACCAGCGTTTCCACATGGGACTGCAGATAACGCTTCAGCGGACGTGCACCATAGATGGGATCAAAGCCCTGGTCGATGACGTAGGTCATCGCTCTATCTGTGAGCTCAACGCGCAGCTTGCGGTCCTGCAGACGGCGGTTGAGGCTTTCGAGCATCAGGCGCACGATGGAGCTGATCTGGTCGCGGGTGAGCGGCTTGTAATACACAATCTCATCAATACGGTTGAGGAATTCGGGGCGGAAGTGGGTCTTGAGCAGACGGTCAACCTGCGCGCGGGCTTCCGGAGAAATATCTCCGTCATGGATTCCGTCGAGGATGAAATCGCTGCCCAGATTGCTTGTCATGATCAGAATGGTGTTCTTGAAGTCCACGGTTCTGCCCTGAGAGTCGGTGATCCGGCCGTCGTCGAGAACCTGCAGGAGGACGTTGAAGACATCCGGATGCGCCTTTTCGACCTCATCAAAGAGGACGACTGAGTACGGATGACGGCGTACAGCTTCGGTCAGCTGACCGCCCTCATCATAACCGACATATCCTGGAGGTGCCCCGATGAGACGGGAAACACTGAATTTCTCCATGTACTCGGACATATCGATACGCACCATGTTCTTTTCATCATCGAACAGGGCCTGCGCCAGGGCTTTGGCCAGCTCGGTCTTGCCGACACCGGTCGGTCCGAGGAACAGGAAGCTGCCCAGCGGGCGGTTCGGGTCCTGAATGCCGGCACGGCTGCGCAGAATGGCTTCAGAGACTTTACGGACGGCCTCGTCCTGGCCGATGACACGCTCATGAAGCACATCTTCGAGATGGAGGAGCTTTTCTCTTTCGCCTTCCATGAGCTTGGCTACAGGGATGCCGGTCCAGCGCCCGACAATACGGGCGATCTCTTCGTCGGTCACGCGGTCATGCAGCAGACTGTCCTCACCACGGGTCTTTTCAGCCTTGCTTTCTTCTTCCTCCAGTTCCTTCTTCAGGCGGGGAAGCTCACCGTACTTGAGTTCAGCGGCACGGTTGAGATCATAGGTGCGCTCGGCTTTCTCGATCTCGGCATTGGTGGTCTCGATCTGCTCACGCAGCTTGTTGACCTTGCCGATGGCTTCCTTTTCGGATTCCCATTTGGCTTTCATGGCATTGAAGCTGTCACGCTGCTCAGCCAGCTCTTTCTGGACGTGGGCGAGCTGTTCCTGGCTGAGGTCGTCCTCATCCTTTTTCAGGGCAGCTTCCTCGATTTCCAGCTGCATGATCCTGCGGCGCACATCATCGAGCTCAGTAGGCAGGGAATCGATCTCCGTGCGGATCATGGCACAGGCTTCATCCACAAGGTCAATGGCCTTGTCAGGCAGGAAACGGTCTGTGATATAGCGGTTGGAAAGGGTCGCGGCGGCGATCAGGGCGTTGTCCTGAATCTTGACGCCGTGGAAGACCTCATAGCGTTCCTTGAGACCACGGAGAATGGCAATGGTATCCTCGACAGTCGGTTCTGCAACCATGACAGGCTGGAAACGGCGTTCAAGGGCGGCATCTTTTTCAATGTATTCCCTGTATTCGTTGAGCGTGGTTGCGCCGATACAGTGGAGCTCACCTCTGGCCAGCATGGGCTTGAGGAGGTTGCCGGCATCCATGGCACCTTCTGCCTTGCCGGCGCCGACGATGGTGTGAAGCTCATCGATAAACAGGATGATCTTGCCTTCGCTCTTTTTGATCTCTGCCAGAACGGCCTTGAGACGCTCTTCGAACTCACCACGGAATTTGGCGCCTGCAATCAGGCTGCCCATATCGAGGGAGAAGATGGTGCGGTTTTTCAGGGAATCCGGCACGTCACCGCGGACAATCCGCTGGGCAAGGCCTTCCGCGATGGCGGTTTTGCCGACACCAGGTTCACCGATGAGAACAGGGTTATTCTTGGTCTTACGGGAAAGAATCCGGATCACATTTCGGATTTCGCTGTCACGCCCGATCACCGGGTCCAGCTTGTGCTGACGCGCGAGATCCACGAGGTCCTGGCCGTACTTTTTCAGGGCATCATAGGTGCCTTCTGGATTGTCGGTCGTCACGCGGGTTGCGCCGCGGACAGAGGAGAGTACTTTCAGGAAGGTGTTCTCGTTGTATCCGATATTCTTCAGGATCTGGCGCATGTGATCATTCGGACGCGCACAGATCGCCATCCACAGATGCTCGACGGAGACATATTCGTCCTTCATCTGCTTGGCCTTGCTGTCGGCTTCCACGAGTGCCTTGTCCAGGTCGGGGCTGATATAGACCTTGTCCGCTTCACGGCCGGGGCCGGAGACACGCGGAATCCTGGAAATTGCATCCTCAAGGGAAGCACGCAGGGAATCAACGGAGTAACCGCATTTCTGCAGCAGCTGGGGAATCAGGCCGCTGGCATCCTCGGTCAGAGCACTGGCGAGGTGTTCCTGATCGATCTGCATATGCTGATATTGAGTCGCAATGGCCTGCGCACGCTGGACGGCTTCCACAGACTTCTGCGTATAATTGTTCATGCTTGCCATATGGATCAGCTCCTTTTCGGGAAGTGGAAGGTCGTTGACTTTCTTTGACCTTCGTCTGTATTCTACTCCGTTCCAGTTGGATGTCAAGGGGTTTTTGATAAAAAATTGACTTTTTTTGACTTTTGCGGGTAACCAGGCCGTCAGGAGGGGCATCCTGGACTTGGACCCATGGAAACAATGTGTTATACTGCATCCGTTGCGAAAAAATACTGCCCGTGTGAGCGGACGGGAAGCGGAGGAAGGCAGCATGCGTCATATACCGACAGGAGAACTTCCCGGGCTGGAAACGGACTTTGAAGAATATCTGGAGCGCGCACTGGAGCCGCATGAGACATACGATACAAAAAAATGGCTGTTTGTGCCGGATACCTACACTGAGTTTCGTTATATTCTTGGAACCCGCGGTGAGCACCCGCTGATCTGCATTGGGATCAATCCTTCGACTGCCCGGCCGGACGCTCTGGACCGGACACTGCAGAGTGTGGAGCGGATCGCACTGAACAACGGCTTTGATTCCTTCACCATGTTCAATGTGTATGCCCAGCGGGCGACTTCGCCGGATGACATGGCGCAGACCATGAATCAGCGTCTGCATGAGGAGAATATGAAGGCTTTTGACTATTGTCTGTCCCTGTCTTCTTCTCCGGTGGTCTGGGCAGCATGGGGCAGCATCATTGAAAAAAGAGCCTATCTGAAGAGCTGCCTGGAGGACATGATCCGGCACGGACAGGAACGTCAGGCTGTATGGGTCAAGTGCGGACAGGAATCCAAAAAAGGACATCCGCACCATCCGCTGTACCTGAAGAGCAGCCTGCCGCTGGAACCTTTTGATGTCAACGCCTATATACACAATGTTCTGTAAGGAGAAAAAAAATGGGCCAAAGAAAAAGACGCCGCGTGGCCGCAGCGCTTGTGTGCACCGTCCTTTGGATTGTTTCAGCCTCAGCAGGAGGCTGGGACGAGGACGTGATCTGGGAGGATGACCTGGACAGCAGTGTTGTATGGGAAGACGAAGTGATCGAGAACACCACCGCTGTTCCTGCAGGGGGTGTGTTCACACCTTCCTATACGAGCCCCTACACGGATGAAGCCAAAAACTACTGGACGCTCCCGATGGATATCCGGGATGAAGCGGCCGTATGGGAGATGCTGACGGCCCCGATCACGGTGGCAGACAATGGAAAGAAGAATGCCGAAAAGACGCAGGTCACACTGCGCGCACAGCCGGATGAAAATTCGGAAGGCGTCGGTGTGGTCACCTGCATCAGTCAGGGGCTCCATGTGCTGGAAAACCTGGAGAACGGATGGTCGCTGGTGGAGTGCTATTCCTCCTCTTTCAGAGACAGCGAGGTCAGCCGTTGGAACATGCTGGTTCAGGGCTACATTCCGACCCGGTATCTGAAACAGACCCGTCCGGATCAGACGATGGGCATTGTGATCGATAAACTGACGCAGAGAATGTATGTTTTCAAAGAAGGAAAACTGCTTGCCACGCTGCTTGTTTCCACGGGACTGGTCAATAAAAAACAGCCGTGGAATGAGACCCGCTCAGGGGAATTTCTGCTGATGCTACCTGCGGTCGGCGGATTCCAGGACGGCAACATGATCTGTTCCTATGCCATCCGGTATAATTCGGGGGACCTGATTCATGAGGTGCCGCATTCGACCACGTCCGGGTATTCCACCTATGAACCGAAACTGGGAGAGAAGGCCAGCCACGGCTGCATCCGCGTCCAGAGACGGAGAACCCCCAGCGGCGTCAACATGGAATGGATCTGGGAAAACAGAAAATCCAATGTGAAGATTGTCATCTGGGAAGACTGGCAGGGAAGACAGATTCCATATCCGGAAGATGATTCCGCAGTGTACTACAATCCAAAGGGCGGAGAATACTATCATTCGGCAGAAACCTGCTACTGTGCCAAAGGAAAGACGTTCACAGCATTTACCTACGGGGAACTGGACAGTGAGCCGTACAGTAAGCTCAGGCGCTGCAGTTGGTGCACGCCGCCGCTGAGAAAGAGCGAAATTGATGAGATCAATGCGGTGTATGCAGCAGGCGGGGACCATGATCCGATCCTGACAGAGGCTCGCGAAGCACTTGAATAAGTGGGCAGATCCGGACAGCAATACCATAGAAAAACGGACAGAATGGTGAAGTGCCATTCTGTCCTTTTCTTGTTACAGGAATGCTTATGGATTTGAATCCCCGGTCAGGAAGAAGGCGCATTCCTCATCATTGCAGAGCCTTCCGACCGGGTTTCTGAGATTGCAGTGGAAGACATGATCCTGCGGAGCCTCCTGTGTGCCATAGGTTCGGTCTACATACGGGACAGAGAGTTCATCCAGTCTGGCTGTGAGCACGTTCTGGGCGGGCGGACCGGCCAGCGGATCGTGATTGGCTGTGACAATATAAGCCGGCGGGAACGACCGGATAAACGGTACAGGGCAGACCAGGCGGAGCTCCTGTTCGTCTCTGGCGCGGGATGGCAGAAGTGCTTTCATCAGATTTCGGGTCAGGGAATTTCCGTGCGCAAAATCGATGGCATAGACGCCGCAGTTCAGTCCGACGCGGGAAGGACAGAAGGGCATGCCGTCATGACCGCGCGGGATCACCAGCCCCAGATCGCGGGCGTAATCCGGATTGGAACAGGCAGCACAGTAGATGGTCAGCATATGTGCTCCGGCAGAGTCACCGACAGCATATACATGACTGAGATTGAACCAGCCGCAGTCCTGCTGACTGAGAAGCCACTGAAAGACGAGGCAGGTGTCGTGCAGACCGGAGGGAAACTTCCATTCCGGTGCGACGCGATAGGTGAAATTCACCACTGCGAACCCGCGCTGTGCCAGGTCCATGCAGTAATACTGATAGCGTTCCTTGTCTCCGTAGGTCCATCCGCCGCCATGGATGCTGACAATGACCGGGAGCGGTCCTGCGGCATTCCTGGGACGGTAGGCATCCAGAACCTGCCAGTGATGGTCAAAGCCATACCGGATATCGTCCCAGCGCTGGATGTCATTGGGTGTGGTTAGGCCGGCATCACGTTTTTCATCCCCGGAGCGGAAGGTTCTTCGGATGAAGTAGGTCGTCAGTGACATGGGCATTCCTCCTGTGGCTGGTCTTGCGGATCATGGGACGGAAACGGCTGAGAGAAAAAGAAACACTCCCTCCGCACAGGAAGGGAGTGGAATGTGCTTCGGTCAGAAACTGGAAATGCCGTGACTGTTGACCATGCCGTCCAGCTTAATGCCGGCTTTGCACAGCGGGCAGTCATGGGAAGAACAGCTCTGATAGTCATCCAGGTCATGCTTCATGGTGTAAATGCTGACGATCGGGAATCCTTCGCATTCATCGACACAGGAGAAAATAGCGCTGACGCCGACCGGAATGCCGCTGTAGTAGCGGACGGCTTCCACGGCAGCCTGCACGGTGTAGCCGGTGGTGACAGAGGCTGCAAGGATCAGGACATGCTTTCCGACGATCATCGGCGCTGTATTGTCACGGAAGATCAGCTGACTGCCGGATGTGTGCTCAGGGGTGACGACATAAATGGTTCTGTGCGCATTCATGTTCATGAAACCGGCCTCAGACAGGCGGCTGGCCATGCAGGCCGCGATCACTTCTGTTCCGTCAAGACAGAGAATGGTATCAATGATCGTAGAGGCTGTATATTTGGAGCACAGCTCCTTGGCGGCTTCCCGGGCCTCAGACAGGCGGTGCTTGGTCATGGTCAGATCGATATAATAATTGATATGGCTGTGACTGGTTGCAAAGTGGCCGTGGGCAACACGCAATGGCAGAGCTCCGCGCAGATTGGGGTATTCCATAATACGAATCGCCATGTTTGATCGCTCCTTTAATTATCTGGAATCATGAAGAATTCAGTGATGTTTTTATTTTACTGGCTCACCTGAAGCAAGTCAACATGAAAATGCACCAAGACCCTTCACAGACTGGGATTACCAGTCGGCCAGCACCTGATGCAGGTCGATGACGCAGACCTGGGCATTCCCGTTTTCATCCGGGTTGGAGAACAGGATCTGGTCGCCCGTGCGGTTGAAGGAGGGATGCTGATGATCGGCCCCGGTTTTGCAGGAACCGGTGGTGGTAATCAGCTTGCACTTCTTTGTGGCACGTTCGATGAGCACCACGCCTTCCTGAATGCGTTTTCCGAGATAGCTGATGCGGTCCGCACACAGCCATTTGCCGTCACGGCTCAGGCAGGGGTGCAGGATCTGTTCACAGGTGGCTGCGACATCGAAGTGGTGTCCGTCCTTGTCGCCGATCAGGATTTTGCTCATGTGGGTTTCGCCCTTGCTGCCATCGACAAAACCGCAGGGATCCAGCTTCATGAGGGCCATTTCAGAACCATCCGCAGACCAGACTTCGTGGGTAATCCATTCGTGGGGATGCTCAACATAATACGGACGCACATAGCGGTCGGGAATATCAAACATCCAGGTGCGCTGGAAAGCGTCGCCTTCGGTTTCATGAATGTAGAAGATCAGGTTTTCGTCTGTGGGGCAGATCTGGGCATGGCCGAGACGATAGTCCGACTCATAGACGACCTGCGCTTCCTTGCCGGGATCCATGATCACCAGCGCATACAGCTTGGTCGCGAGATGATAGCTGCAGGCAATGCGTCCGGTATTGGCGGCTGTCAGGTGACCCGTGATCTGACCGCCCTTGGGGAGATCGCCCATCCTGGTCATTTCAGCGGTGTCCAGGTCGACCGTGAATACTTCGGTTTCATTCCTGACGGTATAGCCGATATTCTTTTCACGATCCGTGGCGAAACCGCGGAAAGTGTTATCGGTGATGCGGGTGAGCTCACCGGTTTTGACATCTGCGCGGTAGCAGCCGCCATCCTGCTTTCCAGGTAACTCCTGCTTCATAAAGAAGAAGTAGCGGTCATCTTTGGAAAAGTTTTCGCAGGTGAAGTACAGCTTGCTGTTGCGTTCAGGACCTTCGGTGTAGCGGTTGATTTCATACCCGGTGACCGGGTCACGGTAAGTGATCATCGGAAGCGCCTCTTTCTGCTGTTACAGTGTCACTGTCCTGCCTGCCGGAATGCAGATGGGATCGCTGTCATTGACGGAAATCCAGCAGTCCCGGGCATTCGGATTGTAGACAAAGTTGTTGTCGCAGGCAAACTGCAGGCGTTTGAAGTCATCCATGCAGTCCATGAATTCAATGTTGGTGCAGTACCACACGTCATCCCGGCCGCCGACGAGCGCGCAGAAGTCCTCCATGAGCTGCCAGTTGTCATCATTGTCAAACTCGTAGCTGTGGCCCCATACATACATGAGATAGAGGTACTGCTTTTTGAACAGCGCATTGAATGCCTCGCCGTGCTCGAGCAGGCGGTGCTTGTGATGACAGGTCGCCTGCCAGCGGTAAGGGTTTTCAGGCAGTGCGAAGCTGTCGGAGGAACCAACCACGCGGGAGTAGCGGATGCCGCACAGAGGCAGAAGCCGTTCGATGTCTTCGGACAGAGAGCCGTTGGGATAGCTCAGGCCGCGTACCGGATAGCCCGTGTATTTTTCCAGTGCTCTGCGGTCAGCCAGGACTTCTTCGGCGACTTCGGGCAGGGGACAGCGCGCGATGGTCGGATGCGTGACCGTGTGGCAGGCGACTTCATGTCCGCGGTAGAGATCCGGAATCTCGGCCGGGTCAATGCGCTTGTCATCTCCGAAGAGGCCGCTGTTGAGATGGAAAGTGCCCTTGATGCCGTAGCGGTTGAAGATATCGACCAGACGGCGGTCAAACGTGCGTCCATCGTCATAGGACATGGTCAGAGCCTTGAATTTTCCACCGGGATAGCACTGATATACTTTGTTCATACGAGCAATAACCTCCATACGCATCGGATTGAAAAAGAAAACGGTCAAAAGGAATCATAGCGCCAAAAGGCCTGAACATCAAGAGAGGCTGCCGGCATATGCCGGCAGCCCCATTCATGTTTCAGATGAATTACTTGAGAGCGTCATAAGCAGCCTGATATTCCATCAGGATCATGTCGCCGCCCATGTCGTGCCAGGTAGCGTATGCGGCCTGCAGACCAGCAAGATCGATCTTGCCAGCGATGTACTGAACCTGAGCGTCTTCAACATCGGTGGACAGGGTGGTGCCCATCAGAGTGTTGGTTTCGCTGTCGAGGGTCAGGCAGGGGTTCGCGATAACGTACTGAGCGTTGTCAATCAGGTTGGCATTGTATTCGTCACGGAGCTGAGTCTTGGCAGTTGCAGGAGTCAGGTCGCCGTTGACGTTCATGCCCAGCTGGTTCATGGAGTGCAGGATCGTGTTGGTGTAGGTGGTGTACTTGGAGGAGTTGGAATCTTCACCCTCGGGGAAGTTGATGCGGGCTCCGTCAGAGTTGAACCAGTAGGTTTCACCTTCGATACCGCAGTTGATGAGGGTCTGGCCTTCCTTGCTGTTGCACCAGTCGAGGAACTTGAGGACAGCAGGCAGCTTCTCTTCGGTGGTAGCCTTGGTGATGACGATTTCACCGGAAGCACCGATGTTCTGGGGCCAGATCTGAATCTTGCCTTCGCTGTTGGGGATAGCGGTCAGCAGGGAAACAGCGGCCTCGCCATAGGCATTGGAGAAACCGAGGTTCTGTTCGAGCCACTCTTCGTAACGATAGCCGTTGTCCAGGCAGTCCAGACGCATGAAGGCCTTCGGATTCTGATTGCGTTCGGCGTCGTCCCAGTTGCCGGATTCGATGGTCATGAAGTCGGGGTCAATGCCGCCCTTGGCATAGAGTTCACGGAGGAAGTCAAGAGCTTCCTGGAAATGAGCATCTTCGAAAGCGGGATAGATCTTGCCGTTCTCGTCCACACCATAGGTGTAGGGAGCGCCGAACATGACGGAAGCGATGCCGATGGTGCCGGCAACATACTTGCACATGTTGATGCAGTAGGTGTCATCGCTGTATCCGGCCAGAGCAAAGCACAGAGCCTTGAACTCTTCGACGTTGGTGGGTTCAGCGGTGATGCCGACCTTGGCAGCGATATCATTGCGATAGTAGATACCGGCGCGGGCATAGGCGCGGGCACGATAGATGCCGTAGATGCGGCCGTCCACTGCGATGTTGGAGTAGACAGTGTCTTCGCCCTGGGAGAGGTATTCATACTGAGGGATGTAGTCGGTCAGATCCCAGAAAGCGCCAGCGCGTGCAGCGTTGATGGTGACAGCATCACGGGGTCCCTGGATAACCATGACTTCGGGCATGTTCTTCTTGTCAGCCAGAGTCATGGAGGTCATCTCAGTGTAGGCAGAGTTGGCAACCCAGGTGATATTCAGCTTCACGCCGGTTGCATCATAGATGGCCTTCAGGATGGGGTTGCCATCTTCGAAGGTCTTCCATTCGGCATCAGCATAGAAGTCAGGGAGCATCACATTCAGGGTGATTTCTTCCTTGGTCTCAGCGGATGCAAAACTGCACATTGAGAGGACCATAGCCAGTGCGAGAAACAGGGAAAGATACTTTTTCATGGTATATTCCTCCTTGTATATTGTTATATGCCATTCGGCAGGATAACCGGTGTAAGGTGCATCAGCCCTTCAGAGCGCCAACCATAACGCCCTTGACGAAGTACTTCTGCAGGAAAGGATAAACGCACATGATCGGGACGGTGGCCACTACGATAACAGCCATCTTGATGGACTGCTTCGGGGGTTCGACAAAGTTGGGATCCATCAGGGACATATCGCCCGCAGCGGCTTCAGCCGTAACGATGATGTTGCGGAGAATGAGCTGCAGAGGATACATTTTGTCATCCGTCAGATAGATCATGGCAGGGAAGTAGCTGTTCCAGTGGCCGACGGCATAGAACAGACCGAAGGTGGCCAGAACAGGACCGGAGAGCGGAAGCACGATCTTCCAGAGCGTCTGTAGATCGTTGCAGCCGTCGAGGTTTGCGCTTTCTTCCAGTTCGGCGGGAATACCCTGGAAAAAGTTTTTGACGATCATCATGTTGTAGGCGGAAATGGCACCGGGCAGCAGCAGGGCCCAGTAGGTGCCGCGCAGGCGCAGCCAGCTCGCAACAACGATGTATCCGGGAATCATGCCGGCGGAGAAGAACATGGAGATGATGACCAGATTCAGGATAATGTTGCGTCCGCGAAGGAACTTCTTGGACAGCGCATAGGCGAAGGTCACCGTGAAGAACAGATTGATCGCCGTTCCGGCAACAGTAATCAAAATGGAATTGCCGAAGGAACGAAGAATTTTGTTGGATGAGAAAATGTAGGTATAGGCATCGACTGACCAGGTGTGGGGAATGATGAACATGGAACGCGTGGTCAGTTCGAATTCTGTCGCGAAGGAGTTAAAGATGATGTAAATGATCGGAAGAACAGTGGTCAGAGCAATGAGGCCGACAAACACATAGTTGAAGATATCGAAGACGACGCTTCCCGCAGTACGGTACACACCGACAGGACCTTCATGAATTTTAACGGTTCTTCCGTTGAGCTCCATGGTTTCCAGCTTTGTCTTTTTGATTGCCATAAGTCGTCATCCTCCTCTCAGTACAGACCGTCTTCGCCGAGAGCGTGAGCGATCTTATTGGCGGAGACAACCAGGACAACAGAGACAACGCTCTTCATGAGACCAACAGCTGAAGCGTAGGAATACTGAGCATTCTGAATACCACTCTGATACACGAAGACGTCGAGTGTCTGCGAAACCGTACGGTTGAGGGAGTTGGCCATCAGGATGAGGTGTTCATAGCCCGTATCCAGAACAGAACCCATGCGGAGAACCAGCATGAGAACGATCGTGGAACGGATGGCGGGAAGGGTGATGTGCCACAGGCGCTGCGCGCGGTTGGCACCGTCGATCATGGCAGCTTCATAAAGCTGGGTATCGACATTGGTCAGGGCAGCCAGGAAAATGATGGTGCCCCAGCCGGTTTCCTTCCAGATGTTCTGTCCGACAATCATCCAGCGGAAGATTTTGGGATCTCCCAGATAGTCAACGGAATGCCCAAGCAGCTGTGTGGTCAGCTTGTACACAATGCCGTCGGTTCCAAAAATAACATAGGTGATGGAAACGACAATCACGATGGAGATGAAGTGCGGGACATACAGAAGGGTCTGGGTGATCTTCTTGTAATGGAGTGAACGCATTTCGTTCAGAAGAAGTGCCAGAATAATCGGGGCGGGGAATGTGAAGGCAATACTCATGACTGAAAGAATGAGGGTATTGCTCAGGTACCGCCACCAGCTGGATTTGAAGAAGTACTCAAACCATTTAAGACCGACCCACTGGCTTCCCAGCATGCCGCTGAATGGAACATAGTTCTCAAAAGCGATGGGCAGGAATACCATGGGAATATACTTGAAAATGATGAAGTACAGCAGTCCCGGAATCAGCATGATGTAAAGCCAGGGATGCTTTTTGAATTCCACAGCAAAACTGGTTTTCTTGTGCGCCGGGGCGGATGTCTTTTTGACCGCAGTCATGATCGTTCAGTCCTTTCTGATTGCTGATACGTAGCGAACCAACTGCTTGTAATGAAATTAATACTATATTATAAATTATAGTTTTCAGGGCACTGAATGTCAATACAATCCGGGGCAAAAGTGGTGTGATTTGAACATGGATTGAGCCAAAATGACCATTTTTAGAAGAGCCGTGGAGATGGAAAGCAGACCCACAAGAGTATGCAAACATACCTATAATAATAGATATAACATATATGCAGCCTGCGCACACATCAGATTGAAAAGACAAAAAAACAGCCGGCATCACCAGGGTGATGCCGGCTGCAGCAGGGATCTGTTTTGCTTATGGATTGTTGTCCGGAAGACCTTTGTAGGTCAGGCAGAGCATGGTCAGATCATCGAACTGCGGTGCACTGCCGACAAAGGCCTGCACTGAAGCAGAGATGCCTCCGAGAATATCGGACACGGAACGATCCTCATTTTCACGCAGCGCATCCAGCATACGTTCTGTCCCGAACAGTTCATTGGCTGCGTCGGTGGCTTCCGGTACACCGTCTGTATAGACGAAGATCTTGTCATTCTTTTCCAGCTGGATTTCATACTCCCGGTACCGGATGCCTTCCATGCCGCCGACGACAAATCCGTGCTTATCCTTGAACAGCTCAAAATGACCGTCAGCCTTTTTCAGTGCGGGATACTCATGCCCTGCATTGGCGGCTGTGAGCTTGCCTGTGGAAATCTCAAGCACGGCCAGCCAGACCGTGACAAACATTTCCTCGGAATTGCGGGAGCAGATTTCTTCGTTGACGTTCTGAAGAATCTTTGCCGGACTCTTTTCATGCATGGCGACATGATGAATGAGTGTCAGTGCCACCATCATAAACAGGGAGGCGGGCACACCTTT
This sequence comes from Christensenella sp. UBA2853, assembly GCA_002350845.1. GTDB lineage: Bacteria > Bacillota > Clostridia > Christensenellales > Aristaeellaceae > UBA2943. Next base: position 59,429 of record DEFL01000019.1, on the reverse strand, counting down.
GCCGGATACATCCCCGATGACTATGCACAGGTGATCGTCATCCAGCATGAAAAAGTCATACAGATCGCCGCCGACTTCCTTGGCGGGGGTCATGGAAGCGAAAATATCAAACTCCGTGCGTTCCGGGAATGGAGGGAATTCCTTGGGAAGGGCATTGGCCTGAATCCGGTTGGCGAGTGTGAGCTCTGCATTGATGCGCTCTTCTTTCAGCGCAAGGGCCTGGCGTTCCCTGGCAGTCAGGATGTAGTGAAGGACAATCGCCGCGACATAGAGGATGACGGCAGCTGTCGGGAGCCAGAGCGGATGGGTGACCAGCCCGAGGCGGTAGAGCACAAGGGCGCCTGTAATGCCCACAAACACGAGGCCCGCACAGATCATGCCTCCGCGCTTGACGGTCAGCCGGCTGTACAGAACAAAGGCGGCCATGGACAGCAGGAAGAGAAGGATCAGCTGCGGAAGGTCGGGCATCTCGAGTTTGTGGTTGCCATCGATCAGGCACTGGACGACATTGGCCTGAAACTCAACGCCGAACATGGGTTCCGCCTTGCTGATCGGGGTGAAATAGGTGTCCTGAAAGGCTGCGGCGTAGGGGCCGATCAGAACAATTTTGCCGTCCCAGTACGAGGAATTGACGGTACCGTTGAGCAGATCGGATATGGAAACACCGTCGTAATAGCCGCCTGGTGTGGACGTATAGGGAACGTAGAAATGACCAGCGGTATTGACGGGAGGATCCTTGATTTTTCCGCCCTGCGCTTCCAGGAAGAGGCGGGCTGTCTCATAAGCCATGGAGTAGACCCGGCCGTCCCCGGAGGGTTCCACATAGAGGAGAGCGTGCCGCAGGACGCCGTCCCGGTCCAGCATGGCATTGATATGTCCCTGATGGGAAACGGATTTCAGTGCATCATAGGGAGTAATGTAGCTGGTGATTGCGGCGGTATTAAAGGAAAGCGCATGCCCGTCCTCCCAGGTGATTTCTTCCCCGTATTCGGCCATGGAGGCCGTGACAACATGAGGAAGAAGACCGGCTGCATTGGCGAGATAAGCATCTGCACCGGGGACTGCTGAGTCTCCTGAGTACAGGATATCGACAGCGACAACGGCAGGCATGTGTTCGGGATCTGAGGCGAGCACACACAGGGCATCGGCCATGACATCTCGTGACCACGGCCAGGGACCGATCTCCTGAAGTGCTTTTTCATCAATACCGACAATGACAATATCTGTAGAGGTGAAGTGGGTGCGCTGATACAGTGCATCCTGCGTCCATTTATCCATCCGCAGCAACGAGCCTGAGCCGATCAGGAGGGTGACCAGAAGGGCAGAGATCGCTGCCATAAGGTAGATTTGCTTCTTTTTCATAGTGATCCCTTCGATGTCGGCTCAGGCATGGAATGATGAGTGAACGAAAGCAGTCTGCAGTGATTGTTCTTCAATATGATGACAAAAGCGGTGGCCTGGTGCCGAAACTTGCCTTATTGAGACGGCTTTGTCCTTTTGTCTGTCCGGAAGAGATTACGGACCGACGACCAGGTTGCCCAACTCTTCAATGATGTGATAGTTGCCAGGCTTTGCGGTTCCCCAGGTGATCTCGTAAGTGTTGACGCTGGACCCGACTTCAGTCTGGCTGCCGGTTGCTCTGACCGTGGCGGTTTCCCCAGACACCAGCCCCTCGATTTCTGTCCAGGCATTGGTCACAGGGTTGCCGGTATACGGAACTTCGGCACTGCCTGTGCGGATGAAAAGATCCCTGGGCATGACAGAGAGGGTGCCGATCTCATATGTGATTTCATAATTGGCCTGATTCGTTGTGCCCCAGTCGACTTCAGGCGTAACTTCGACTTCTCCGACGTCTTTTAAGCTTGCGGTGGCAGTCACTGTAATGGATTCCCCGGGAACCAGACCGTCGACCTCGCATTCAGAGCTCGTGTGCACATTCCCATCGTAGCGCTGTTTATCTCCGAGTGTGCGAATCGTAAGGGTCGCTGGCTCTATGGTCAGGGTTCCCAGCGTCTCTGCTATCTCGTAGTTGCTGGCTTTGCCATTGACCCAATTGATGGAATAGGTATTGGGGGTAGAGCCGGCGTTTGTGATCGTGCCGGTCGCCGTGACGGTGGCGGTTTCTCCCTCAACGAGACCGTCGATGGTAACTTCGGGCCAGGTCAGCGGGGTTCCGTCATATAGCTTGGATTCCGCTGGTGATCCGGTGGTGATTTCCAATGGCGCAGGCTCGACGGTGAGTGTGCCTGTGCGTGTATCGACATTGGTGAAATAGGCTGTGACATTTTTATTCGAAGCATCCAGAATCGTGAAGGCACTCACTGTACTTTCGCTTTCACCGGCATCTGTCTGGCTTCCTGTGATCGTGTAGGTGACACTTACAGTGTCGGGAAGTCCTTCAATATCAGCTTCCTCAACCCGGAGCTCTTTTCCATCATATGTCTTGGTAGCGGATTTTGGAGTAATGAAGATTTCCTGTTCGTTCACTGTGATTTCCAGTGTGCCCAGCTCTTCCGTAATGGAATAGTTGTTCGGGTCAGTTGTGCCCCAGTCGATTGTATAGGTATTGGGACTTGAGCCAACCTCTTCGACGATGCCGGTGGCATGGACTTCAGCGCTTTCACCATTGACCAGCCCATCAATGGATGCATCATCCAGTTCAAGCGCAGTCCCGTCATACTCTTTGCTGTCGGAACCGGTGGTAATGATGACAGGTGCTGGAGTAACTTCCAGTGAACCGGGTGTTGTTGTAATGGAACTGAAATTGGAAGTGACATCGTTTCCGCCTGCGTCCAGGAGAGCATAGGTTGCAATTGTGCTCTCAGTGCTGCCGACGCTTATCTGGGAACCTGAGAATGTTGCATTGCAGGTGAATCCGGTGATACCGCTCACGGTGGCCTGCTGTGCGACCAGCGGCTGACCGTCATACGGCCTGCTTACAGCAACAGGCATGATGGTGATAGGGGTATCGTTAACCGCGACGACCAGAATGCCGTAATCCGTAGTGAGCATGTAGTTGGCGGATGAAACAGAACCCCAGTCGATGGTAAAAGTATTATCGGCACTGCCGACATTCGTAATGGTTCCTGTGGTGGTGACGGTGATCTCCTCGCCGTCGGCCAGTCCATCAATCGTCACATTACTGCTGGTGAGCGGGGTTCCGTCATACTCTTTTTCGTTGCTGCCGGAAGTGATGGTCAGAGCTTTTGGGTAGACCGTCAGTGTGCCGGCACTGAGCGTAACGCTGCTGAAATTGGCAGTCACATCTTCCCCGTCTTTCAGAATCTTATAGGAAGCAATGGTGTTGTCACTGCTTCCGACATTGGTCTGACTGCCGGACATGGAGTATTCGGCAGTAAAGCCTGCAGGAAGACCGGCCACATTGGCCGTGGGCACGGTCAGCGCAGTCCCGTCATACATTTTTTCGCCTAAGTCGGAAGCAATGGTGATCGGGGTCGTGTTCTGGGTGACAGCCAGGGATCCCAGGGTTTCTGTGATGGTGTAGTTTGTCTGTTTTGCTGTACCCCAGTCAATGGTGTATGTGTTATCGACATTGCCGACATTGGTGATGGTGCCTGTCACGGTCAGCGTGACGGCGCCTGTGTCAGAGGGAGCGAGACCGCTCAGGGAGGCGCCGTCCGTTTTGGTCAGCGGCGTACCATCATACATCTTTTCCGCACTGGCTGTGGTGACGGTCAGAGGGGCAGGCGTGACTGTCAGTGTGCCCAGCGTTTCATTGATGGTATAGTTGGCGGAATTGGTGGTGCCCCAGTTGATTTCATAGGTGTTGGGAACAGATCCGGCATCAATGGTGCTGCCGACGGCAGTAATCGTGGCACTTTCGCCGTTCACAAAGCCGGTAATCGTGGCATCCGTGCTCATCAGATTGTCACCGTTATATACCTGGGTGGCGGAACCGGTAGTCACCGTCAGCGGCGCGGGGCGGACCGTCAACGTTCCGTTCTCTGTGGAAACGGATGTGAAAAGAGAGGTGACATTGCTGCCGTCCGGACCGAGGATGACGTAGTTGGAAGCGATGCTGGCAGCCTGCCCGGCCTCTGTCTGGGAGCCGGAAACGAGGACTTCATAAGTGAAGCCTGCAGGCAGTCCAGTGACGGTCACGATGCCGTCACCGGGGGTGGAAACGATCCCGTCATAGGTCAGGGGAGTTCCGTCATACACCTTTTCAGCGGTCGGAGCCCGGAAGGTAACGGCCATGGTATAGCCGATGACTTCAAGCGTGCCGAGATCTTCGGAAATGGTATAGTTGTTCGGATCGGCACTTCCCCAGCTGATCGAATAGGTGTTCTGCGTTGAGCCGATTTCGGTAATGCTGCCCGTTGCTGTTACCGATGCACTTTCACCGGCCACCAGTCCGGAGATGTCTGCACCGGGTGCGGTCAGCGGTTCGCCGTCATAGTATTTGCTGGCCGAATCTGTGGAGATGGTCAGACTGGCAGGGGTGACGGTCAGTGAACCGTTGCGGAGATGAACGTTGGTGAACAGATCGGTGACATCATTTCCGGATGCATCCGTGATGCTGTAGTTCGAAATGTGGCTGCCACTGGTTCCGACGTCCGTGCGGCTGCCGGTCACCCTGGCATGGAGTGTATAGCCGTCCGGAAGTCCGGTGACTTGGAAAGCACCCGTGCTCAGCGCGCCGCCGTCATAGGTCTTGCGCCGGGAAGCGGCCTGCACGGTGATTTCTGCACTGTACTCCTCAGGAGGGGGCAGAACGGTCAGGGTGCCCAAATCCTCGGAGACGATGAAATTGCCAGGATTGGTGGAACCCCAGTTCAGGGAATAAGTGTTGACGCTCTGCCCGATTTCGGTCTGGCTCCCGGTTGCAGTGACTGCAACATCTGCAGGAATCCGGATCGGCATGAAATGGGCTTCCTCACTTCTCAGAGAGCGCCCGTTGTAGTTCGTGACATCGGTGTCCACGGTAATGTGTACGTCGGATGTATCCAGGAGCACGGAATTGCTGCTGCTTTCAGGCACCTGCAGGCCGTTGGATTCCACGGTGACTTCATCCTGCACGCCGGAAAGACCGGAGATCAGGTCCTGAAGCACCTTGAGGTCCCATCCGGTGTCCTGGCAGGCTCGGACGAGCATGTCCGGATTGTGGGCATAGACGCGAAGGACATCCTCCGGAAGATCCTGTTCGCTGAGCGTTTCAATGTGGAATTCAATGGTTTCTTCAGCTGCGTCATTGTGCAGAAGGACAGAGAGTTTCTGTCCGGCATAGAGCATCATCTCACGGGTTTCACCGCTGATTGGGTTGGTTCCGTGCACCCACATGACGCCGCACAGGGCGTACATGGTTTCACTGCCGGCCGCGTTGGGAATCGTCAGGGAACTGTTGCGCCAGATGGGCTCCTGATCGTCATGACGTTCATACATGCCGGTCCCTGCTTCCGGGTTGACCAGAGGTGTTCCGTCGTAGAACTTTTCGGCGCTTCCGGTCCAGACGGCCATGGGAACAGGGTCCACCCTCAGTATACCGTCAATCGTCTGCACATCGGAGAAATGCGTGGTGACATCCTCACCCTGCTCATTGTAAATCGTATATTCGCCGACCCGGTTCGGAGAGACACCGGCGTCTGTCTGACTGCCGACGGACACAACCTGAATGTGGAAGTCTGTGGGCAGGCCGAAAACAAGGGTGTCTGCAGGCCGGGAGAGCGGAAGGCCGTCATAGAGCTTGCTGGCGCTCTGCGCAATCAGGGTGATGGGCCCCGTCCAGGACCAGTCATCCTCTGCAGCATAGCGTTCGCCCTCAGGCCCGGCTTCACCGCCGGAAAGGGAAAGGAGACCGTGCGCCTGTTCAACCCTTTCCATCAGCGCGGGATCGCTCTCAAGCAGGCCCATGGCAAAGGAATTGATGTTTTCTGTGGTCAGCTGGGCCACGACAGGGGCAGATGCGGTTCCGCTCACAGAAGAGATCGTGACCAGGTTGCCGGCAGGCACTTCCAGCAGACGGCGTGCACCGTTTTCATCCGGATAGGTCAGCCGGGCTGTACCTTCCAGAACACCCAGCTGGGTGGATGTGCCGGAAATACCGTCGGTCGGAGCGGCTTCTGAAACATAGACAATGGTGCCGCGGATGCCCACGGTCATGGTTGTGGTCTGAATATCCAGGCTTTCATTTTCGTCGAGCTTTTTCTGGACATCCAGGAACAGCGTGCCTGTTTTCAGATTCATCTGCAGCTGACCGGCATCTTTGACAAACTCGACCTTTGTCACAGCATCGAGTGTGACGATCTTGCTGGAGTCAAGACTGACAGATGCTGAACTGGCTTCACCCGTGAGCATGGTTTCCCCGCTGTTGAAGCGGGCGTTTTCCATCACAAAACGGGTGTTTCCCGATGCGTCGCTGATCTCGACATTTCCTTCATATCTGAGCAGGCGCATGGTGGACGCTTCATAGCTTTCGGCTGTCGCGCAGGTCAAGAGGAAAAGCGCGGCAAGCAGAAGAAGCAGACAGGATCGAAGTTTCAATGAACTCATAAAAGCCCCTCCCCGACAGGAACTGTAGGTTGCGTACAGGATGAGCTGCCCTGCAGGTATGAATGAATGTAATAAAATTTGTATGATCAAATGGATGATTTTGTGCTTATGGGCAAACTCACCTACAGTATATCTGAAAGTCGGGAGTGTGGCAAGAGCATGAAAAAAAACGGCCGGAAGGGACGTTCGGAGAGAGGAAAAGGTTTTGCCGAAAGAGGGTGAAACGGAAGAGGAAGAGTACAGAAAAAATACAGATTCCGGCCGGATTTCGGACCGATCCCGGATGGAGAAAAGTGCTGTACCCGGCAGGTATTTACTTTTATGGGCTATTTTCATACAATGACAGGCAAAGACAGAACGTTACAGAGAGGAAGAACAGGACATGGCAGTCATGGGAAGGCAGCAGCTGCAGCGGCTGAAGGCCTGGCGGACGGAACTGAAAAGGCATCTGTATGTTCCCGTCATCCGTTTGGCGTTTGAAGGCTTTGTCACAATGGAGAGGCTGACGCGCGAGGAGGCGGAACAGCACGACAGAACACCGTTTCCTCCCGGAACGGCATGGGGCGCATGCTGGGAGTACGGATGGTTTTTTGCGGATGTCGAGATCCCGGAAAGCTTAGCCGGACAGCGGCTGATTCTTCGCCCTGGGCTCGGTGCGGAACAGCTTGTCCATGTCAACGGGCAGTGCGAAGGCTCCATTGACCGGGAGCATGCGTATGTGACGCTGTCCCGCAGCGTGCAGGCGCACCAGCAATTCCATCTGGCCGTTGAAGCCTATGCCGGCCACGGCGCGAGACTGGAAAGCCTGGGCCCATGTCCGCCGGAGAGAAAACCGCTTCCTGAAGTCCCGGATGCGCAGTGCGTGATTGCGGCGAGTACAGTCGAGTGCTGGAATGAGGATGCGTATCAGCTTTTCCTGGATGTGGAAGCGCTGTGCGGACTGCTGGAGGTTCTTCCTGAAACCAGTCTTCGCGCCATGAAGGTGGCAGAAGCTCTGGATCAATGGACACATATTGTGGATTTCGAGCTTCCGATGGAGGAGAGAAACCGCACTTTCCGGGAAGCAAGAGCAGTGCTTGCCCCGGCCATGGCCTGCCATAACGGCACGACGGCCCCGCTGTATCTGCTCATCGGGCAGTCGCACATCGATCTTGGATGGCTATGGCCGGTGGAGGAGACGATCCGCAAGGTACAGAGAACTTATGGCAATCAGCTCGCCCTGATGGAGGAATACCCGGAGTACCGCTTTCTGGCCTGTGAGCCTGCTCTGCTGGAAATGCTCAGGCAGCATGCGCCAGCCCAGTGGGCATCTCTTCTGGAGGCATTCCGGCGCGGACAGATCATTCCGGACGGCGCATTTTATGTGGAGTGTGACACCAATCTGCCATCAGGCGAGAGCCTTGTGCGGCAGCTGATGTGGGGAAAACGCTGGTTCCGGGAGGAGTTCGGCGTGGAGAGCCGCGTCGCCTGGCAGCCGGATACCTTCGGTTTTTCCGGAGCGCTGCCTCAATTGCTCAGAGGATTCGGCATTCCGTATTTTGCCACGCAGAAACTGCTGCGCGCTGACCCTGAATATCCCCGTTTTCCGTATCAGAACTTTATCTGGGAAGGAATTGACGGGAGCGAGGTCCAGGCGCTTTCCTTCTTTAAAAGTAATGCTGTGGTTGATCCGGCATCCTTTGCCCGCCGGTGGGAGACCGACAGAACGCAGCGGGATGCCATTGACACGCTGCTTTATCCGTTCGGATACGGGGACGGGGGAGGCGGAGCAACCCGGGATCTGGTGGAAATGGCGTCCAGACTGGAAGACCTGGAGGGTCTTCCGCGCTCCCGCTACGGAAGCCTTCAGGAATACTTTGAACTGTCACGCGGCAGTGCACAGTCCCACCGCTGGGTCGGGGAACTGTATCTGCAGTGGCACAGGGGAACCTATACAGCACAGAGACGCGCCAAGACCATGATGCGCAGGCTTCAGGAGCTGCTGCACGATGTGGAAATGCTGCTCTCGTCCGCTGATCCCGGGGTTCAGGCAGAATTCAGGGAGTCTGTGCGAGAGGCGTGGGAAGTGCTCCTGTTCCATCAGTTCCATGACATCGCGGCCGGCGTATGCATTGAACGGGTGCACAGGGAACAGACTGAGGCGTTCCGGTGTCAGATCGAGAAGATGACACAGGTGCGGGAACAGCTGATCAGCAGCGGATTCCGGGTCCGTCAGGAAGAGGACGGCTATACGCTGTTTAATCCGCTTCCGTGGCCGGTGACCGGATGGGTCCGCCTGCCGGACGGGCGGCAGGTCTACCAGACTCTCCCCGCAGGCGGAGCTGTGAACTGTGAAGAGACGGAGTGCCCCGGGGATGTGAAGGCCGCTGTGACAGAAACAGGGTTTGAACTGAGCAATGCATGGCTGCGCGCACGCATTACTCCCGACGGTCGTGTGGCCTCTCTCGTCACGCTTGAAGATGGGCAGGAGTTTGCCGGGGCAGAGGGACTGAACGACTGGCAGCTCTACAGGCAGGTTGAGCCGGTCTACGATGCATGGGAAATGAGCCGGGATGCGGCAGAAGATCGCTGCCGGGATGCATTCCGGACGCATGCAGCCCTGACACTCAACACACCGCAGCGCGCAGAAGTCACGGTGGAGCGCGCATTTTCCGGCAGCACTTCTGTCCAGACCATCTCCCTGGAAGCGTCGTCCCGCATGCTGGTCTTCCGCACAGCCATCTCCTGGCATGAGCGGCACAGAATGCTGAAAGTGCATTTCCATACAAATATTCTCTGCAGGGATGCTGTGCATGAGATCCAGTTTGGATCCATCCGCCGGCCGGCGCATCGCTCGGACGCAGGAGCTGCGGCACAGTATGAGGTCTGCCAGCAGAGGTATACTGCCCTGCACGATGAAGGCAGGGGGCTGTCCCTGCTCAATGACGGCATCTACGGCATCAGCTGTGACCGGGCTGAGATGGCGCTGACGCTGCTCAGGGCCCCGCTGGTTCCGGCTCCCGCATGTGACCGCGGGGAGCACAGTCTTTCCTTTGCCCTGCTTCCTTATTCGGGCACATTTGCCGACAGCGGCACCGTTCGGGCGGCTTATGCTTTCAATCAGCCGCCGGTTATACTGAAGGGCCGATGCACAGAAAAGGAAGGCATCCGGGCGGAAGGCGCAGTGCTTGAGACCGTGAAACCGGCAGAGGACGGAAACGGACAGATTCTCCGCCTCTATGAACCGTATGGGAGAAGCTGCAGTGCCCATCTTCAGCTGCCTGAATACCGGGTGATGACGGAGTGCGGCCTCTCCGAGGAGGAAGAGGGCTGCAGGATGGAGGGAAAGGACTTCCGTCTGACTTTTCGCCCGTTCCAGATCCGGACATTCCGGGCTGTGCAGGAACCACAACGATAATGGAAAAAGCATCAGCGAAAGCAGGGCTCTGCATGCAGCGGAGCCCTGCTTTTGCGCATGGACGAACAGAACGCAGGGGGCAGGAAATGCTGATCCCATGGGCATCCCCGGCAGGCGCCCGTGCACTTTACAAGCCCCTGAAAACTGATATAATAGGAAAATGTACAAGTGTGCGAAGCTGTAAACCGGGATGGTGATTGCTGTGGGAAAGACGATTGCGGTAACCAATCAAAAAGGCGGTGTGGGCAAAACCACAACGACGGTCAATCTGTCCGCTATTCTTGCGGACCTTGGACAGAAAACGCTGATGGTGGACCTGGACCCCCAGGGAAATGCAACGTCCGGCCTGGGCATGGAAGCCGGGGAAAACAGCATTTATGAGGTTCTGGTGGGGAACGCGGACATGGGCCGCTGCATTGAGCATACCCAGTGGGACCGCCTGGATGTGGCAGGAGCAGATATCCGTCTGGCCGGTGCGGAGCTGGAACTGGTGGATGAGGAAGACCGGGAATATCAGCTGAAAAAAGCACTGGAGCCGTACAAGGACCGCTATGATTTCATTGTGATCGACTGCCCTCCGTCGCTCGGCCTGCTGACCCTCAACGCGCTGGCTGCCGCGGACTCCGTGCTCATTCCGATCCAGTGCGAGTATTATGCGCTGGAAGGCGTGACCAGCCTCATGAATACGATCTCCCGTGTCCGCAGGTCCATCAATACAAACCTGATCGTGGAAGGCATTCTGCTGACCATGCTGGATGGACGCACGAACCTTGGACTGCAGGTTGTGGATCAGGTCAAAAAGCATTTCAAAAAACAGGTGTATCCTGTCACGATTCCCCGCTCTGTGCGCCTCGGTGAGGCTCCGAGCCATGGGGAGCCGATTCATATCTATGATCCCCGGTCAGCGGGGGCCGTTGCCTATCGGGCACTGGGTGAGGAAGTCCTCAAGCGCAACGGGAAGAAAGTCAAAAAGCATTGATCAGCGGGTAATACCGCAGCCGGAGGGGAAACAAAATGCCGAAAAAGGCGCATGGATTAGGCAGAGGGCTGGACGCGCTGCTGCCGGAGGATGAAAGTCAGGATTTGACCGGTGTACAGATGATTGACATCGGACGGATTGATCCCAATCTGGATCAGCCGAGAAAAGCGTTTTCTCAGGAGAGCATTTCTCTTCTGGCGCAATCCATTTCGACCCAGGGCATTCTCCAGCCGATCCTGGTTGTGAAGGGGAATAAGGATCGGTTTACCATTGTGGCTGGTGAGCGCCGCTGGCGCGCAGCCAGGGAAGCAGGCCTCACAGAGGTTCCCTGCCTGATCCGGGAAATGGACAAAACCCAGCAGATGGAGGTTGCCCTCATTGAAAACCTCCAGCGTGAGGATCTCAATCCGCTGGAAGTTGCCCAGGGCATCCGTCAGCTGATGGATCAGTGCGATTTCACGCAGGAAGAAGTGGCCAAGCGTCTGGGCAAATCCCGTCCGGCTGTCGCCAACCTGCTTCGACTGCTGACACTTCCTTCCTCTGTCTGTGATCTGATCCGGGAAGGTGTCCTCAGCGCAGGGCATGCCCGCGTACTGGCCGGACTGGATGATGTCGAGAGACAGCGTCAGCTGGCAGATGAAACCGTCAGCAAAGGGTATTCAGTCCGTCAGCTGGAAGAAATTGCAGCCATGACCCGGGAGGAAAAGCCGAGGAAACGGTCCCGGTCAGAAACAGAAACACTCTCCAGCGAACTGAGCCAGCTGGAAACACGCCTGCGCGAAGCCATGGGCGTGCGTGTCATGCTCAAGGGCTCCGATACCCGGGGAAGAATCATTCTGCAGTACTATACAAGGGATGAGCTGGAGCATGTCAATGAACTGCTCGAGAAGCTGATCAGCCAGGAAGACTAAGCAGAACCGATGCGGTTCAGATCAGAAGAGGTTGAATAGAATGCAGAAACAACAAACAACGGAATCACTTCCGTACTGGGACGGTCCCCTGTCACATCCGTTCTACAGCCACGTGGTCAAACGGATTCTTGATCTGCTGCTTGCCCTGATTCTGATGATTCCCGGTGCGCTGATTATGCTGCCCCTTGCGCTGTGGGTGAAACTTGACTCAAAGGGTCCGGTTTTCTACAAGGCACCGCGGGGCGGATATCACAACCGCACCTTTCAGATCCTCAAATTCCGCTCCATGGTGGTCGGCGCGGACAAAACAGGCGGATGCACCGCGCTCAATGACAGCCGCGTCACACGCGCCGGAAAAGTCATGCGCCGCCTGAAGCTCGACGAGCTTCCGCAGCTGCTGAATATCATCAAGGGCGATATGTCCTTTGTCGGCCCGCGTCCGGAGCTTCTGCTGTATACGAATGCGTATACTGAGGAGGAACAGTGCATTCTCTGGGTGCGCCCGGGGATTACAGACCGGTCCAGCATCGTGTTTATCGCGCAGGACGAGATTGTCGGGACGGAGAACCCGGTGGAAAACTACGAGAAGTACATTCTTCCCGAGAAAAACCGCCTGAGAGTGGAATATGCAAAGAACCAGTCCTTCGGACTGGATGTCAGGCTTCTGCTGGAAACCATCGGCGGTGTATTCGGCAAGGCCAAGAAAATGGCCGATGAAGGCAGGGCAAAAGGCAAAGCAGACGGAAGGTGAAAGTATGGAATACCGGGATGGGATGACATATACACAGTGGGTTCATGCAGGTTTCCTTCCCGGGGAGCCCGATGCGTCGGATCCTGAAGTGCTTGCATGGCTCATTCGCCGTCATGGACTGGAAATGACTCATATCAGCCGTGGCAGCCACATCGGAGCCATTTTTTCTGTGGCTGAAATCATGGCTGTGCTGTATACACGCATTCTCAACGTGAATCCCGCCGATCCGGCCATGGAGAACAGGGACCGCCTGATCCTCTCCAAGGGGCATGCCGGCGCTGCCGTTTATGCAGCGCTTGCCGAGCGCGGATTTTTTCCGGTTGAAGAGCTGAGACAGCATTATGCCAACGGATCGCATCTCTCCGGGCATGTATCCCATCGGGGCGTGCCCGGCGTGGAGTTCTCCACAGGCTCGCTCGGTCACGGTCTGGCCGTCGGCACGGGCATGGCGCTCGGAGCCAAAATGGACGGCCGGGACTGGCACACCTTTGTGGTGCTGGGCGATGGGGAATGCGACGAGGGCAGTGTGTGGGAAGCGGCCCTGGAGGCCAATCACTTTGGTCTGGATCACCTGATCGCTGTGGTGGACCACAATCATATGCAGTCCCTTGATTTCTGTGAAAATACGATCCGCCTGGAACCGTTCGACGATAAATGGGCAGCCTTCGGCTGGTATGTGCAGCGCGTGGACGGGCATGACGTGCATGTCCTGGAAGAGGCTTTCAGAAAGGCGCTGGAGCACAAAGGCAGCCCGTCTGTCATCATTGCTGACACCGTCAAGGGGAAAGGCGTCAGCTTTATGGAGAATGATATTCTCTGGCATTACAGAACACCGCAGGGTGAAGAATATGAGGCTGCACGCCTGGAACTGGAGGCGCAGAGACCATGAGAGATGCATTTGTAAGGGCTCTGATGCGTCTGGCGGCGGACGACAGGCGGCTCGTGCTGATCACCGGTGACCTGGGGTTCGGCGTGCTGAAACCCTTCTGGGAAACCTATCCGGATCAGTTTGTCAATGCCGGCATTGCCGAGCAGGCCATGACGAGCATGGCCGCGGGGCTTTCCATGACAGGAAGAACCGTGATCACCTATTCCATCGGCAATTTTCCGACCCTCAGGTGTCTTGAACAGATCCGCAATGACTGCGCCTATCATGACGCCAATGTCAAGATCGTGTGCGTGGGCGGCGGGTTTGTCTACGGCTCGCTCGGCATGAGCCATCATGCCACAGAGGATATTGCGGTACTCCGGGCACTTCCGGGCGTCACCGTGTTTGCTCCGGGAGACCCCGTTGAAGTGGAAGCAGTGGTCCCTGAAATGATGAAAACTCCCGGCACCTGCTATCTGCGCTTGGGACGCGGCGGAGAGCCGACCCTCCATGAAGCGCCGGTGACAGGCTGGAAAATGCCGCAGGCGCTGACGCTGCGCGAAGGAAAGGATGTCGCCATTCTTTCATCCGGCGGCATTCTGACGCAGACGGTGTCCGCGGCACAGATGCTTGCCGATAAAGGCATCTCAGCCGAAGTGGTTTCCTTCCCCTGCGTCAAGCCCATTGACCGGGAAAAGATTATCGAACTGTGCACGCGCTTTTCGCATCTCGTGACAGTGGAAGAGCACACGATTGTGGGCGGCTTTGGTTCCGCTGTCTGCGAGGTCGCCATGGAAGCGGGCACGGGAGCGGTGGTGCACCGCATCGGCATGGAGGATACCTATTCCACGATTGTCGGAACACAGCAGTACCTTCGCGGCTGCTATCAAATGGATGACCGCGCCATCTGTGAGCGAACGATGGCCTGGCTGAAGGCATAAGAGAAAGGACGAGAGTATGCCAAAGGTGGAACTGACGCTTGAGGAGATCCATGCGGAACTTCTTGAGCAGCTGGATGATCTGATCAAGGTGTGTGAGCGCCATCATATTGAATACAATCTCATGTGCGGAACCCTTCTGGGTGCTGTCCGCCACAAGGGATTTATTCCGTGGGATGATGATGTGGATATTCTCATTACACGTGAGGAGTTTGAGCGCCTGCGCAAGGTTTACCCGAAGGAATGTGACCAGCGCTTTGAACTGACGTACCTCAACACATGGACTCCGCGCATTATGAACCGGGATCCCGCGAAGGCAGCAGCCTGGACGGATCTGTTCATTCTGGACCATGTTCCTCCGGAAGGCATCCGCAGGAAGTGGTGGTTCCTCCGCCTGCATCTGCTGCAGGGCATGCTCAAGCATGATGTGGATTATTCGCGCTTTTCTCTGAAAAACCGGATTCTGCTGCGGGCAACGCATCTGATGGGGCTGCCGTTTACCACACAGTGGAAGACACAGCGCTATGAAAAGATCTCAAAGATGTACACCACGGGCAACGATCTTTGCATGTCCAACGGTGCATTTGAACTGATGATGCATATCTGGCATCCGGAACAGTTTGAACGGAAGATCAAGGCGCCTTTTGAGCACCTGCAGTGCCTGATTCCGGAACGCTATGATGAAGTGCTGACCATCCTCTTTGGGCCGGATTATATGACGCCTCCGCCTGAAAACGAGAGAGTCGCCAAACATCTGGATATCTGAGAGGAAAAAACCATATGCAGATGACATTCTGTCCGCTTTACTCGGGTTCAAGCGGAAACGCAAGCCTGGTCGTGTACCGGGACACCAGGATTCTCGTGGACTGCGGGAAAAGCGGTATCCAGATCGATGAGGCCATGCGGTTTGTCGGGGAGAAAGCGGCTGATCTGGACGCCATTCTTGTCACCCATGAGCATCATGATCATGTGGCGGGAATCGGTGTCATGGCCAGACGCTATAATATCCCGATCTATGCCACCCATGAGACCTGGAATGCGATGCCATCCGGGATCGGAAGAATTCCGGACGGCCTGAAGAGAGAGTTTGTGATCGGGGAGGATTTCTATATCCGGAACCTGGGCATTGATTCCTTCCGGATTTCCCATGACGCGGCAGATCCCTGTGCATTCCGTCTGTGGGGCGGAAACCATTCGGTGAGCATTGTGACGGATCTGGGATACATGTCGGAGAAAGTGAAGAGCTCCGTTTCAGGAAGCAACCTGATTCTTCTGGAAAGCAACTATGATCCGGATCTGCTGCATGCCAATGAACACTATCGGTATGCGCTCAAGCAGAGGATTGAGGGCCGCAGAGGGCATCTGAGCAATCAGGACTGCGCAAGATGCCTGACGGAATTCATCGAAACCGGGTGCTCCAATTTCGTCATCGGCCATCTTTCCGGCGAAAACAATACGCCGGACCTTGCCTACAGGACCAATGCCACACAGCTTGAACTGGAAGGCGTGCGCATCGGAAAGGATGTCAAACTGGCCGTGGCCTGGCGTGACCGGGTCGGGGATGTCTATTCCATTGATTAAGATAAATAAGGAACAGAAAGGGGAGAGACCGGCTTGATTCTTTTGTCCATTCAGGACATTCATAAAGCGTTCGGAACGAATGAAGTCCTGCGCGGTGCCTCCCTGACGCTTCAGAACGGGGAACGCATGGGACTGGTGGGTGTCAACGGTTCGGGAAAATCGACACTCATGAAAATCATCGCCGGCCTGGAACATGAGGACAGCGGCACCATTTCCATGCAGAAGGGCCTGCGGCTCGGATACCTCGCCCAGCAGGGTGAAGTGAATCCGGAGCACACCGTGCTCGAAGAGATGGAGTCCGTGTTTGAACCGGTTGTCCGCATGGAGCAGGAACTCCGGGCCATAGAAGTGGAGATGGCGGAAGCAGCGCATGATGAACTGCTTCTCAAGCGGCTCGGCAGCCGGTATGACAGCCTGAACCGTGCTTTTGAAAATGCCAAGGGATACGGCTGGAAGAGCGAGGTCCAGAAAGTCCTCGCAGGCCTCGGCTTCCGGAAAGAACAGCAGTCCCAGAAGGCATCCGTGCTTTCAGGCGGCGAGCGCACGCGGCTGTGTCTTGGCCGGATGCTCCTGCAGGAACCGGATCTGCTGCTTCTGGACGAACCGACCAACCACCTGGACCTGAAATCGATCAGCTGGCTGGAAGACTACCTGGCATCCTACCGCGGTGCGGTTCTTCTTGTATCCCATGACCGCTATTTCATGGACCATGTGTGTGATCACATGGGTGAACTGCTGTTCGGAAGAATTGAACTCTATGAGGGCAATTATACCGAGTATATGGCCCAGCGGACGGAACGCTTTGAAATCCGCATGAAGACCTGGGAACTGCAGCAGAAGGAAATTGAGCGGCAGGAGGCGATCATTGAGCGCTACCGCTCGTTCAACAGGGAAAAATCCATCCGCGCCGCAGAAAGCCGTGAAAAGCGGCTGGAAAAGATGGAGCGGCTGGAAAAACCGCAGGATGAACATCAGGTGCATTTCCATTTTTCCTGCAGGCGCAGAACCGGCGAAGACGTTCTGATGATTACCGAACTGAAGAAGGAATATGAGGGCCGCGTCCTGTTTGACCATGTCAATATGCATCTGAGAAGCGGTGACCGCGTGGCCCTGATCGGGGACAATGGGGTCGGCAAGACCACACTGTTCCGCTGTATTGTCTCCCAGGAAAAACCAGACAATGGACTGATCCGGTTCGGCAGCGGCGTGGATATCG
Organism: Christensenella sp. UBA2853; assembly: GCA_002350845.1. Classification (GTDB taxonomy): domain Bacteria; phylum Bacillota; class Clostridia; order Christensenellales; family Aristaeellaceae; genus UBA2943. The sequence continues at coordinate 42,278 of DEFL01000019.1, read as the reverse complement.
GCTATTATGATCAGCATCAGGCCGGACTGCACGATGAGAAGACCGTGCTGGACGAAGTCTGGGATGATTTCAGACGGCTGGACCAGACCGAGGTCCGCGGTGCTCTGGGCATGTTCCTGTTCTCAGGGGACGATGTACTGATGCCCGTTTCTACGCTTTCGGGCGGGGAGAAAGGACGCGTTGCGCTGACCAAGCTGATGCTGCATCAGGACAATCTGCTGCTTCTGGACGAACCGACCAACCACCTGGACATGGATTCGAGAGAAGTGCTGGAGCAGGCGCTGGAAACATTTCCCGGAACGATCCTTGCCATCTCGCATGACCGCTATTTTATCAACCGGTTTGCCACCCGTGTTGCAGTGCTTGAGGAAGGCGGCGTGCGGGAGTATCTGGGCAACTATGACGATTATTTCGAGAAGATCAACCGGGCTCAGGAACCCGATGGTTCCGGTCCGCAGATTACCCGGACGCAGATGGACCGCGAAAAGAAGCGTTCCCGGGAGGAACAGAGAAAGCTCAATGAGCTGAAAGCGCTCCAGGAAAAAGCGGAGAAGGATGTCATGCAGGCAGAGAAGGACGCTGCGGAGATGGAAGAACAGCTGCAGGATCCTTCGATCTGGCAGGATCCTCAGAAAGCGCAGGAGCTTTCCAAAGCTTACCAGGCCAAGAAAGCAGAGATTGAACATCTCTATGAGGTCTGGGAGTCCCTGACATGATGCAGGGAATGAAGGTTCTCATACGTTGTATCATTGTGCATTCTTTGGAAGCACTGCTTCGGCCAGGCAGACTTCCCACTGCTGAGAAAGGCCAAATCGTGTGTAAAGGAGACGGAAATCTTGAGCAATCTGTTAGATGACAAGAAGGTTACTCCGGATGAACCCACCAAGACCATGCCTGCTGTTGAGTCTCAGGCGCAGTCAACCGTTCGTCACCGCAGGAGTGAGCGCAGAGCGCATCAGTCAGACAATGAGGAGATCAAACTGACCGCATCGGAGCCTGTGCATCCGGCAGGAGAAATGGCCGGGGCGTCCGTTCAGCCGAGAAACGCGCAGTCTGCCTCCGGGCAGACCTTCCGCATTCCTCCGCAGAACATGCAATCTTCGGGTGCTGAGCATGCCGGGAGTGCAGACAGAACAGCAGCAGAGGAGAAACGGCCGCTGTCCACGCCGCGCCCCAAAGCACTCGACCGGACCAACGCGCAGGGGAATGCGCGTCCGCAGGGAGCCCAGCGCAGTTCTGATCTGAGAAGACCCGTGAATGCTCCGGGCTATACACGCCAGGAACCGCTCGGAAAAGCCTATGATGCTCCTGCATCCAGAAATGCGGCGGCTCCGGTGAAAACCAGAGTCCCGGTTCAGGAAGAGGAAATCCCGGAGAGAAGAGGACTGCCCGGATGGCTGCTGGCTGTTCTGGTGGTGATTCTGATTCTGGGGCTTCTCGCTGCCGGTTATTTCCTGATCCCTGATGATGCGCAGGGCGTGCTCGGGGATGCCAAGCGCACCGTAACGGGCCTGTTTGGCGCTGAGCCTACGGCCGCACCGACAGAGAATGCGCCGGAGATCGTATCGGAGTTTTCTGTGGACACCGCGTCTGCCTATGCGCCTGCGGAACTGACATTCTCCGTGACATCCGGTCCTTCTGTGACGGATGTGCGTCTTCTCGATGCAGACGGTCAGGTGATCACCGGGGAAGTCAGCTCGCTGCCGCTTGAAACGGGCGACATCCAATGGACGGTGGACGTTTCCTTTGAGCAGCCCTACTGGGGCACTGTCCGTCCGCAGGTCTTTACCACGGAATGGATGGACACCGGACTGAGCCAGCAGGTCTCGATCACGGAAGAGACGATCATGGAGACATCCACGGTTGCCCCGACTGCGATCATCAGCACGGATATTCTGGATTTCAGTGCATCTCCTTCCCAGGGGACAGCACCGGTCAATATTGCCTTCTCCATGACGACCAACCTGAACATTACAGAAGTCCGTCTGGTGGATGAGGCAGGCATTCCGATCTCTGCGGAAGGCGCGATTCTCATCAACAATGCAAGCACCCGGATCTGGGCGCTGAACTATACATTCGAAAAGGCATATTCCGGCGTTGTGCGGGCTCAGGCCTATGTGGGCGATGTCTGGATGGACTCCAACAAGCTTGTCACACTGGAAATTGCGGGGCCTGTTGTCACGGAAGCCCCGTCTGAAGGGCCGCAGGTGACACCTCCCCCGGTGGCCACGGAAGAACCGCTGGACATCGAAGTGGCCGATGAAGAACCCGTGATGGTGGACGATCTGGATGACGCCAATGCGGTCTATGACATGCCCGAGGACTGGGACGGCGGCGCAGAGGACCTGGAAGAAACGGCCGACGAGCCTGCAGAGGATCTGCTGGCGGAACAGGCACCGTATGCAACCCAGGCACCGCTGGTCGACAATGCCATTGCAGCCCTGCCCCTGGAAGTGACCCCGACGCCGGCTGTCAATATGGGATCGGATGACACGGTCATCGTGGATGAAGAAGTGATTGTCGAGGAAACCGCAGCGGAAACGGTGGTTGAGGCACCCGTGCCTGCTGAGACACCGGTGCCGACGGAAGCGCCGGATACCCTTCCGAAACTCGTGGTGACGGCTGATGCCGGCGCGGATCCTGTGCTGATCAAGAGTGCTGTGATTTACAACGGCACCAAGAAGGCTGCGAATTATGAGCGCACCGCAGAGGACATCATCAATATGCCCGACAGCGAGACCTATGCACGGCAGCCGTATGGCGTCATGACATTCCGCGGATCGTCCTTCCGCCAGAATGCTGCAGAGGGGACTGTCGGCGATATCACAGAAATGGAAGAACTCTGGAAGGTGGAAGCATCCTCTGTCAAGGGCAGCGGAAAAACCGTCTTCTACGGCATTGGATGGACCGGTCAGCCGCTGATCATCAAGTGGAGCAAAGAAGTCCGCGAAATGTCCAACATTCTGGAGGAAAAGAAGAACACCAAGGCACTGCGCGAGGTCATCATCGCAGGCGAGGACGGCAACATCTACTTCCTCGATCTGGAAACCGGTGAAAAGACCAGAGAGCCCATTGCACTGGGCTATCCGATGCGCGGCACGCCGAGCGTGCATTCCCTCGGTTATCCGGTGCTGAGTGTCGGCCAGTACGCCAGAAAGATGGCCAAGAAAACCGGCGACATCGGCATGCGTGTGTATAACCTGCTCAATTCCAAGCAGCTGTTCATGATCGACGGCCTTGACGGCAAACTGGATCGCCCGTACTACACGGTGGGTTCGTTTGAAACGTCCTCGCTGTTCGACTATAACTCCGACACGATGATTACAGCCGGCACGAACGGCATGCTCTATACAACCAAGCTGAAGACCACCATTGACAGGACCAGCGGAACGCTGACGGTCAATCCCGCGCATGTCTCGGTCAAGACCAAGGCATCCGGGGAATCTGACAAGCAGGTGTCTGTTGAATCCAGCATCGCGGCCTATCAGAACTATGTGTTCTATGCCGATATGGGCGGTGTGCTTCGCTGTGTGGATACAACGTCCATGAAGACGCTGTGGGCAGTCAAGACCGGTGATGCAGTGGAAGCTGCCGTTGCGCTGGACCTTGTGGATGACGGAAACACGCTGTGGCTCTATACGGCCAATACCCTGACAAACCGCTCAAAAGGCAGCTGCCAGATCCGCCGTTACAATGCTCTGACCGGTGCAGAGGACTGGGTGTATGAAGTCCCTGTCAAGAAGAACAAGAAGACCGGTGTGACAGCCGGTGTGAAGGCTTCCCCGGTGGTCGGAAGAAACGGTCTTGACGGCATGGTCTATTTCACCGTGAGCTATGCAACCGATATTGACGGCAGTGCTGCCGACGGTGTGCTGATTGCGCTGGATAAGGAGACCGGCAAGCCGGCATGGCGCCGTCCGCTTTCCAGCTACAGCTACTCTTCGCCGGTTGCTGTGTACAATGAGGAAGGCAGAGGATGGATTATTCAGGCAGCAAATGACGGAAAAATGGAGCTGCTGGATGGTCTGACCGGCGCGGTGGTTTCCACGCTGCAGATTGAGGGCGAAATCAATGCAAGCCCTGCTGTATACAAGGGAACCCTGGTGATCGGTACTCAGGGCAAGGGAACAAGCTATATCTACGGTATTTCCCTGAAATAAAAAAGATTCCGGAAGCCTGTGATGGGTGCCGGATGGAAAAAAGGCCGTGCGGATCTGATTCGCACGGCTTTTCCTATGGGACAATCAGGAGCTGCTTTCCTCGGCGTACGGCACGCATACAGTCACAAAAAAAGCGCGGCAGCTCAGGCTGCCGCGCCGGAAGCGTTCAGGTCTTTTTCTTCACATGGGTATACAGGACGCGGGCATAGGTAATGGCCGCACAGTAAGCGGAGATCACTGAAATCCAGAGGAGCCAGATGTCCAGATGAAAGCCGAGGCCGGCCAGATCATCGTGGAAGAATCCCAGGATCAGTGCGGCAATGAAAAAGCAGGTGGATGTTTTGCCCCAGTAGTTGGAATGAACAACAACGTCCTTTTTCCCGAGGAGGAACAGGGAACCGACAATCATGGCGATTTCCTTGATGACTACCAGGATGATGGCAGACCAGGGAAATACGTTGCGCCACCCGTGGCAGATCAGGGCGGACACAACCAGCAGTTTATCTGCGAGCGGATCCACAAGTTTTCCGAAGGAAGTAATCTGATTGTTTTTCCGGGCAAGGTATCCGTCGAACATGTCAGTCAGGCTGGCAAGACAGAAAACACCGAGGGCCTGATAGGGATGGCCGTCGAGATAAAGCAGAATGAAAAAAGGAACGAGCACCAGACGGAACATCGTTAAAGTATTGGGAAGATTCCAGCAATCCTTCAGCAGTTCTTTGATTTTGTTTTTCACCGGGATTTCCTTTCCTCGGCAGCGGATTGGCTCTGCCGACAAAAGGCATTATATCACGCGCGCAAACGGTTGAGAAGTAAAGTGTATGGAAAAAAGTGGCAAATGATGAAATGTGGGATAAATCAGGATAAGAGAAGACCGGCAGAATGAAAAACGACCGAAAAACGACCAAAATTCACAAACGCAAACCTATTGACGGATAAGGGAGAAATCCATATAATACGCACGATCAATCTTTAAGTTGATCCAGAGAGGTCAGCAAGGTGGTCAGGCATAGGGGTACTGGGTGTACCCGTCTGTTCATCCTGCTGCAGGCAGGCTTTTTTCATATCAAGAGAAGGAGGCAGACGGATGCAGAACATGCCTATGTATGATGCAGCAAGAACCCCGTTTGAACTGAACGGGCATCTTTCCCGTTTTTCTTCATCTGAATATGTTGTTTTTCCCGGTTTCTGTGATGTGCATGTGCATTTCAGAGAGCCGGGTTTTTCTTATAAAGAAACGATTCGGACCGGATCTCTGGCAGCGGCACACGGAGGATATACGACAGTCTGTGCGATGCCGAACCTGAATCCGGTACCGGACAGTGTGGAACACCTTGTCCAGGAGCTTGCGTGTATCCGGGAGGGCGCCGTCATCCAGGTGCTGCCCTACGGAGCGATCTCGGTGGGAGAAAAAGGTGAGGAGCTGGCCGATCTGGAAGGCATGGCGGCGTCGGTGGCTGCCTTCTCCGACGACGGCCACGGCGTACAGAGAGACAGTCTCATGCGTTCCGCCATGGAGCGTTCCCGGAAACTGGGCAGGCTGATTGCGGCGCACTGTGAAGACAACACGCTGCTGCGCGGCGGATATATCCATGACGGGAACTATGCCAGAGCGCACGGGCACCGGGGAATCTGCTCAGAGAGTGAATGGGGGCAGATCGCGCGGGATGTGAAGCTGGCCGCTGAGACAGGCTGCAGTTACCACGTATGCCATGTCTCCACCAAAGAGAGCGTGGAAGTCATCCGCAGAGCCAAAGCGGAGGGCGTGGATGTCACCTGCGAGACCGCACCGCATTACCTTCTGATGGATGAAAACGATCTGCAGGAGGACGGCCGGTTTAAAATGAACCCGCCGCTGAGAGGCAGGGAAGACCGGGAGGCCCTGATTGAGGGCATTCTGGACGGAACGATCGACATGATTGCCACGGACCATGCGCCGCATGCGGCGGATGAAAAGAACAAAGGCCTGGAAAAAAGCGCGTTTGGCATTGTTGGACTGGAAACGGCATTCCCGCTTTTGTACACCGGGCTGGTCCGCAAGGGTATCGTGCCGCTGGAAAAAGTGATAGAGCTGCTCACCACTGCCCCGCGAAAGCGTTTTGGCATTGCTGAGGAGCCTGACAGTTTCAGCATCTGGAAGCTGGATGAACAGGAAATCATTGATCCCTCGCATTTCCTGTCCATGGGCAAAGCAACACCGTTTGAGGGAATGCAGGTCTATGGTGTCTGCATGGCAACTGTTTACGGAGGACAGACTGTGTATCAGAGAGGAGACGATTAAGATGGCAAAGCGTACAGACATTCACAAGATTCTGATTATTGGTTCCGGTCCGATCGTGATCGGCCAGGCCGCCGAGTTTGACTATGCGGGCACCCAGGCATGCCTTGCCCTGAAAGAGGAAGGCTATGAAGTGGTCCTTGTCAACTCCAACCCTGCGACCATTATGACGGACACGACCATTGCCGACAAAGTGTACATGGAGCCCCTGACGCTGGAGTATGTTGCCAGAATCCTGCGCAAGGAACGCCCGGATGCCATCGTTCCCGGAATCGGCGGACAGACCGGCCTGAACCTTGCCATGCAGCTCGAGCGCAAGGGCGTGCTCCGGGAATGCCATGTGGAACTCCTCGGAACCAGCTCTTCCTCCATTGAACGCGCCGAGGACCGCGAGCTGTTCAAGGAAATGTGCCAGTCCATCGGCGAGCCGACGATCCCCTCCGAGATCACCTATGACCTCGAGCAGGCCAAGGCCGCGGCACAGCATATCGGGTACCCGGTTGTCCTGCGTCCTGCCTTCACGCTGGGCGGCACCGGCGGCGGATTTGCCAACAATGAGCAGGAACTGATCCAGATCGGCACCAACGCGTTCCGTCTGTCTCCTGTGCATCAGGTGCTGATCGAAAAGTCCGTCAAGGGATACAAGGAAATCGAGTTCGAAGTCATGCGTGACAGCGCGGACCATGCGATCACCATCTGCGGCATGGAAAACGTGGATCCGGTCGGCGTGCATACGGGCGACTCCATTGTTGTCGCTCCGATCATGAGCCTGAGCGATCAGGAACTCAAAATGCTCAATGACAGCGCCATCCGCATTATCCGTGAACTGAAGATCGAGGGCGGCTGCAACGTTCAGTTTGCCCTGCATCCGACCACCGGCGAATACTACCTCATCGAAGTCAATCCCCGCGTTTCCAGGTCTTCCGCACTGGCTTCCAAGGCCAGCGGCTACCCCATCGCAAGGGTGACGGCCAAGATTGCGGTCGGCATGCTGCTGGAGGACATTGCGATTGCCAATACAAATGCAGCGTTTGAGCCTTCGCTCGATTATGTCGTGGCCAAGTTCCCGCGCTTCCCGTTTGACAAGTTTGCTGCTGCCTCCAACGTGCTGGGAACCCAGATGAAGGCGACGGGCGAAGTGATGGGCATCGGCTCCAATCTTGAAGAATGCATGCTCAAGTCGGTTTCCTCCCTGGAGATCGGGGTCACGCATCTTCACATGCAGAAGTTTGATGCCATGAGCACAGAGGAAATCATGGAGTACATCTCCTCCTTCCGTGCGGACGGCATCTTCGCGGTGACCGAGCTGATACGCCGCGGGGTGGATATTCAGACGATCTATGAAAAGACCTGGATCACGCACCTGTTCCTCGAATCCCTTCGGAAGATTGTGGATATGGAGCGCGAGCTGGCCGCCCATCCGGGTGATGCTGAGGTGCTGAAAAAGGCCAAGGTCATGGGCTTCTCTGATCCGGAGATTGCAAGGCAGTGGAAGAGCCGGGAACTGGATGTGTGGAAGATGCGCAGAGAACTGGGAATTCACCCGGCCTACTGCATGGTCGACACCTGCCATACCAATGCATACATTCCGTACTTCTACTCCTCCTATACCGGAGAAACCGCTTCCAGGCTTTCGGACAAAAAGAAGATTGTTGTGCTTGGCGCAGGCCCGATCCGTATCGGTCAGGGCGTGGAGTTTGACTATTCCACCGTTCATGCCGTCATGACCATCCGCAAAGCCGGCTATGAGGCCATCATTATCAACAATAACCCGGAGACGGTTTCCACCGACTATTCCACTTCAGACAAGCTGTACTTCGAGCCCCTGACGCCCGAGAGTGTCATGGACATCATTGATTTTGAAAAGCCGGACGGCGTCATCGCAAGCCTTGGCGGCCAGACTGCAATCAATCTGGCATCTCCTCTCATGGAGCGCGGTGTCAAGCTCATCGGTACGGACTGCGACGCGATTGACCGTGCTGAAAACCGTGACAGCTTTGAGAAAGTGCTCGAAGAACTGAAGATTCCCCAGCCGATGGGCCGCGCGGTGACCAGCATTGAGGAAGGCGTCAGCGCAGCGGAAAAGATCGGCTATCCGGTCCTGGTGCGCCCGAGCTTCGTGCTCGGCGGCCGCGCCATGCAGATCGTGGGCAATGAGGACCAGCTCCGCCACTATCTGAAGACCGCCGTTGAAATCGACGTCGACAAGCCTGTTCTGGTGGACAAGTATATCCAGGGCAAGGAAGTGGAAGTCGATGCGATCTGCGACGGACACAATGTGTTCGTGCCCGGCATCATGGAACTGGTGGAACGCACCGGTGTCCACTCCGGCGACTCCATCAGCGTGTATCCCACTTTCTCCATCTCCAATAAAGTGAAGGGTCAGATCCTTCAGTATGCAAAGGCTCTTGGTCTGGGCATCGGCATTGTGGGTCTGTACAACATTCAGTTTATTGTTGATCAGAACGAGAATGTGTTCATCATTGAAGTCAATCCGCGCTCTTCCCGCACTGTGCCGTTCCTCTCCAAGGCGACCGGGTATTCCCTGGCCGATATCGCCACGGAAGTCATTCTCGGCAAATCCCTCAAGGAACTGGGCATCTTTGACATTTATCCGGAAGAGAAAAAGCGCTGGTACTGCAAGGCACCGGTCTTCTCCTTCAACAAGATTCACGGCCTGGACGCCTACCTGTCTCCGGAAATGAAGTCCACGGGTGAGGCCATCGGCTATGATGACAAGCTGAACCGCGCCATGTACAAAGCGCTGCAGGCTTCCGGCATGCATCTGCAGAATTATGGTACTGTGTTTGCCACCATTGCAGACTGCGATAAGGCAGAAGCGCTGCCGCTCATCCGCCGGTTCTATCACCTGGGCTTCAATATTGAGGCCACCGAAGGAACAGCAAGATTCCTCAAGGAAAACGGAATCCGCACGCATATTCTCCACAAGCTTTCAGACGGAAGCGATGAGATTCTGGAATCCATCCGTCAGGGACATATCGCCTATGTCATCAACACCCGCGACATCGGGGCGGACAGCACGCTGTCCGATGGACATCAGATCCGCCTGTGCGCAACGGAGAACAATGTCACCATGTTTACAGCTTTGGACACGGTGCGCGTCGTGCTCGACGTGCTGGAAGAAACCACGCTGACCATTTCCACGATTGATGCATAAGGAGAGACTATGCAGGAAAAAGTCTTTGAGATCACGGCCAATCAGGAGATTGCAAAGGATGTCTGGGAAATCAGGCTGACAGGGGACACCTCCGGAATGGAAAAACCGGGTCAGTTTGTCAACATCTCACTCCCCGGATTCTTCCTGCGCCGGCCGATCTCGGTATGCTGCGTTGAAGGACAGGAACTGACCCTGATTTACAAGACGGTTGGCAAGGGGACTGCCTGCCTGTCCACACTCCGAACGGGAAAGCTGGATGTGCTCACCGGTCTTGGCAACGGATACAATCTGGAGCGTGCAGGGGACGCACCGCTGCTCATCGGCGGCGGCGTGGGCGTTCCACCGCTGTATGAACTGGCCAGGCAGCTGAAAAAGCGCGGACTGCCCGTTCAGGTGATCCTTGGATTCAACAGTATCAGTGATGTCTTTTATGAAGAACAGTTCCGGGCCCTGGGCTGCGATGTCACGGTGACCACCGCAGACGGGAGCTACGGCGTGAAGGGCTTTGTCACGGACGCCCTGGCAGGAAAGCAGTACAGCTATTACTATACCTGCGGTCCCATGCCGATGCTGAAGGCTGTCCGGAAACAGTGCGCCGGGGACGGCGAATTCAGCCTGGAAGAACGGATGGGCTGCGGCTTTGGCGCCTGCATGGGCTGTTCGTGCAAAACGACAGAAGGAAACAAACGGGTGTGCAGGGAAGGCCCTGTGTTCCGGAAGGAGGAAATCCTGTGGGAAAACTGAATGTCAATCTCTGCGGGATTCCACTGGACAACCCGGTGATTCCTGCCAGCGGAACGTTTGGATACGGTTACGAGTTCGCCGAGTGGTACGATATCAACCGACTGGGCACGTTCTCCTTCAAGGGAACCACGCGTGAGCCGCGCTTCGGGAATCCGACGCCGAGGATTGCGGAATGCGAAAGCGGGATGCTCAATGCAGTCGGACTTCAGAATCCCGGTGTCAGAGCCGTCATTGAGGAAGAACTTCCCCGGCTTCAGGCCTGCTTTCATAAGCCGGTCATGGCCAATATCAGCGGTTTCTCTGTAGAAGAGTACAGGGAAGTCGCTCAGGCGCTTTCCGAGTGTGAGCAGGTCGGATGGCTGGAAGTCAACATTTCCTGCCCGAACGTGCACGGCGGCGGGATGGCCTTCGGCACGAGTCCCAAAGCGGCCGGTGAAGTGGTGCGTGCCGTGCGCGCGGTGACGAAAAAGCCCCTGATTGTCAAGCTTTCCCCGAACGTCACCAGCATTCAGGATATGGCAAAGGCCTGTGAGGCAGAAGGGGCTGACGCAATCAGCCTGATCAATACCCTGCTCGGCATGCGCATTGATCTGAAGCGGAAAGCACCGGTGCTCGCCAATACCATGGGCGGCTTTTCAGGGCCTGCCGTTTTCCCGGTGGCACTGAGAATGGTATGGCAGGTCTACGATGCAGTGAAGGTTCCCGTCATCGGCATGGGCGGCGTGAGCACGGCGGAGGATGTCGTGGAGATGATGCTGGCCGGTGCGACAGCGGTGGAGGTTGGCGCAGCCAATCTGGTGAATCCGTATGCCAGTCTGGAGATCATCGAACATCTGCCGGAAGTGATGGAACGCTGCGGAATCGAATCCCTTGAAGATATCATAGGAGGTGCACACAGAACATGAAAGATGTGATCATTGCCTGCGATTTCCCGGACAGAGAGACAACACTTGCTTTTCTGGACCGCTTTACGGAGGAAAAGCCGTTTGTCAAGATCGGCATGGAACTGTTCTATGCCCAGGGTCCGGAAATCGTCCGTGAAATCAAGCGCAGAGGGCACCGGATTTTCCTCGACCTGAAGCTGCACGATATTCCCAATACTGTCCGGCGCTCGATGGCGGTGCTTTCCTCTCTGGATGTGGACATGGTGAATCTCCATGCGGCCGGCGGCAAAGAGATGATGCGCGCGGCACTGGAAGGGCTGACCAGAAAAGACGGAACACGTCCGCTGCTGATTGCTGTGACGCAGCTCACGAGCACATCCCAGAGCGTGATGGAAGAAGAACTCCTGATTGAAAAGCCGCTCGATCAGGTGGTGCTGCACTATGCGAAGAATGCCGCCGATGCGGGGCTGGACGGCGTGGTCTGTTCTCCTCTCGAGGCTGGTAAAGTGCATGAGGTCTGCGGCAGCAGCTTTGTGACGGTGACACCCGGTGTTCGGTTTGCCGGCGGGGATGTCGGCGACCAGGTCCGTGTGACCACACCGGCAAAAGCGGGACAGATCGGATCGGATTACCTGGTTATGGGCCGCCCGATCACCGGGGCTGAGGATCCGGTGGCAGCTTACAGGCGGGCAGTGAAAGAGTTTCGAGGAGGGACAGAAGCATGAGAGAGTACACCAAAGAACGCATTGCTGAAGATCTTCTGAGCATCGGCGCAGTCATTCTTCGACCGGATGAACCGTTTACCTGGGCCAGCGGCATCAAGAGCCCGATCTACTGCGACAACCGTCTGACCCTGTCAGCACCGGAAGTGCGCACAGATGTGGAAAAAGGACTGGCAGAGACGGTCCGGACCGAATTCCCTGAGGCGGAAGTCCTGATGGGCACATCCACAGCCGGCATTGCGCATGCAGCGATCACTGCGCATATGATGGGACTGCCCATGGGCTATGTGCGCGGCAGTGCCAAGGACCATGGAAGACAGAACCAGATTGAAGGCAGGCTGGAGCCCGGTCAGAAAGTGGTCGTCATTGAGGACCTGATTTCAACCGGCGGCAGCGTGCTCGATGTGGTGGAGGCCCTGCGCGAGGCGGGTGCTGAAGTGCTGGGCATTGCCTCCATCTTCACCTATAACATGAAAAAGAGCGCGGAGCGTCTCGGGGCAGCCGAGGTCAGGAATGTCTCACTCACCGATTTTGACTGCATGGTGGACGTCGCGGCAAAGAAGGGCGTCATCCGTCCGGATGACGTGGAGCGCCTGATCCGTTTCCGGAACAATCCGTCAGACGAGAGTTGGATAGGGATGAAAGCATGAGACATCTGATTGATATTGTGGATTTAACCGAAGAAGAGATCAATGACCTGATCCGTGTCGCCAATGATATTATCGCCAGACCGTCCCTGTATGCACACTGCATGGAAGGGAAAAAGCTGGCCAGTCTGTTCTTTGAGTCATCCACCCGCACCCGTCTGAGCTTTGAGGCAGCCATGTATGAACTCGGCGGCCATGTGCTTGGCTTTTCAGATGCGGAGACATCCTCGATTTCCAAGGGCGAAAGCCTGCAGGATACGATCCGTGTGGTCAGCGGGTATGCGGATATCATCGCCATGCGGCATCCCAAAGACGGCGCAGCGCTTGCCGCTGCCCTGGCCTCCGGCGTGCCGGTGATCAATGCCGGTGACGGAAGCCATAACCATCCCACCCAGACGCTGACGGACCTCCTGACCATTCAGAGAGAGAAGGGACGCCTGAACAGCATGACGGTGGGCATCTGCGGGGACCTGAGGTACGGGCGCACCGTGCACTCACTCATTGAGGCCCTGGCCCGCTATACCAACATGCGGTTTATCCTCATTGCCCCCGAGGAACTCCGGATTCCGGAATATGTGCTGGAAATGCTGGAGGGAAGCGGACACGCCTATGTGCAGACCGATGATCTCGATGCTGTGCTTGGGGAACTGGATATTCTGTATATGACAAGAATCCAGCGGGAGCGTTTCTCGGATCCGCAGGAGTATGAGAAACTCAAGAACAGCTATGTGCTGACGGCAGAGCGCATGCGCGCTGCCAGGCCGGACATGTCCGTGCTCCATCCGCTGCCCAGGGTGAATGAGATTTCCACCGATGTGGATGACGATCCGCGCGCGGCTTATTTCCGCCAGGCGAGAAACGGAAAGTACATCCGCATGGCGCTGATTCTCAAGCTGCTCGATGAGAAAAACAGTGCAGCCAGCCTGCTGCCCAGGGGAACGGAAGCAGCCGACCGGAAGCTCTGCCGGAACATGCGGTGCATTATGCAGGCAGAAACAGGTCTGAAGCAGTATGTGCGCGGCGGGGCAGTCCCCAAGTGTCTGTACTGCGATACCAGAATCTGATCAGAAGATCATTGCATCCAAGCCGGGCGGCAAACGGCCCGGCTTGGATTTCTTTTGCCATTCGGCGCATTGCATAAACGCGGTGCGGATGTTACAATGCCCTTCGTATGAAGATATGGAAAGGAACGGTCAGTCATGCGTTTTGACGGAAGAAAAGAAGACGAGGGAAGAAAGATTTCCATTCTGCCGGGTTTTGTGTCGACGGCAGCAGGCTCCTGCCTGATTGCGACCGGCGGAACCCGTGTGATTTGTACAGCATCAGTGGAGGAAAGTGTTCCTGCCTTCCGGCGGGAAAGCGGCCTGGGATGGGTGACGGCGGAGTATGCCATGCTGCCCGCATCGACCGGCAGCCGCAAGAAGCGGGACGGCGCGCAGAAAGATGGGCGGAGTGTGGAAATCCAGCGCCTGATCGGCCGCTCACTCCGGCAGGCTGTGGATATGAAGGCACTCGGACAGAGGACGATTACGCTGGACTGCGATGTGCTGGAGGCAGACGGCGGGACAAGGACGGCCAGCATTACCGGTGCCATGGTGGCCCTGACGCTGGCTGTGGACAAGCTGATCCGCGAAGGCAAGCTGCCGGCTTCTCCTATCCGGCACCAGGTGGCAGCCATCAGCTGCGGCATTGTCGGCGATGCACCGTGCCTGGATCTGTGCTATCAGGAAGACAGCAAAGCCAAAGTGGATATGAACGTCGTCATGAATGAAAAAGGCGAGTTCATTGAACTGCAGGGGACCGGTGAAGGCCGCGCCTTTACACCGGATGAACTGCAGACCCTGATTGCCTATGCCAAGAAGGGAATCCAGGAACTGATGGAAGCCCAGAGGAATGCGCTGGGCGATGCAGCAAAGTGGCTGTGTGCAAAACCGTGGCTGATTGCCGCAAGTGCCAATCAGCATAAGATCCAGGAACTGCAGAAGATGTTCAGCGATTATTACACTGTGCTGGGCATGGACCAGGTCGGATATACCGAAGACATTGACGAGAACGCAGATACCTTTGTGGGCAATGCGAAGATCAAGGCAGAAGCGGTCTCCCGGGCGACCGGGTTCCCGACGATTGCGGATGACAGCGGACTGTGTGTTCATGCACTTCATGAGGCACCCGGTGTGCATTCGGCAAGGTACTGCGGTCATCACGGGAATGATGAAGCGAACAATGACCTTCTGCTCAAAAATCTCGAGCATGAGACTGACCGCTCTGCTGCATTCCACTGCGCGCTCGTGCTGGAGACACCGGGAGAGGAACCGAAGATTGCCGAGGGGATCTGCCCGGGCGTCATGCTCCATGCCCGCCGCGGAAACGGCGGTTTCGGCTATGATCCGCTGTTCCTGTATGAACCGCTTGGAAAAACGTTTGCAGAACTGACGTCTGAAGAGAAAAACGAAGTCAGCCACAGGGCCAGAGCATGCCGCGAAATGCTGAAGCTTCTGGAAGGTAAGCACGAATGAAAGCCATTCTGATGAGTGATACGCATGGCGATGCGATCGGCGTGCGCTGGATTCTTGACCAGGCATGGGCACGAACCGGACATGTGGATGCCTATTTTCACATGGGGGACGGGGCGATGGATTTTATCTCACTGAAACCGTTCCTGCTTGCACATGATCCGGAAGCTGCCCTGTACGGTGTACGCGGAAACTGTGATTTTTACGCACCGAATGTGGAAAAATCGCTGGTTGTGCCTTTTGGCGGCACACGGATTTTCATGACACACGGTCATTACTATCAGGTCAAGTCCACACTGGAGATCCTTGATGAAGAGGCGGAGAGTGAAGGCTGTTCCATCGCACTCTATGGGCATACGCACAGACCGGCCATGGATATGGGCAGGACGCTGATGATCAATCCGGGTTCTGCACAGGATGGACGGATCGCTTTTCTTGAAGTCAATGAGGGGAAGCCGCGCATTCAGCTGTGGAGTTTCAGCTGAAAAAGCGGAGCCATGTTTACGGCTATTGCCGGATATCAAAAAAAAACGCAGTCATCGCACTGCGTTTTTTTGATGCCCGGAAGGATCCATAGAAGAGGATCAGCGGCTCGTTCGGGGCTTTTTCCGCTCGCCAGCATGACGGTCATGCTCGATTTTCGCAATGACATCGTCAATCGCTTTGTCTGTGTCTTCATCAGGCAGCGTCTCGATAATGTCTTCATGTTTCTGAAACAGTGAGCTCAGGCGGATGTTCAGGGCACTGGTGATCTTCCAAAGGGTGTCCACATGGGCTTCCTTTTTGCCGCGTTCGATCATGGCAAGATGCGTACGGGCAATGCCTGCTCTTTCACTGGCTTCCAGCTGACTCATATGTGCATCTGCACGCGCGTCCCGAATCAGAGCACCCATCAGACGGGGATTGTAATCCGAATGGCGATCTTCATTCACTGGTAACACCTCTTTTCTTCTGCCATCATGCACTGGTTGCTGCCGATATTATAGTCTAGCCCCCTTCGAATAGTGTCTACGATCGTAGACACTGATAAAATTTTCTAATAATAGTGACAAAAAGATCACAGAAAACTTATCTATGATAAAGCGCAGAACAAAATTTTACTGAAATATACTGAATATATATTAAAACTCATCGACAGTCTCTGAAGGGCAGAAAAACCTGAAACAAAAGAAATCAGAACAATGAAGGATTTGATTTGAAGAAAGCAGGAAATAGACCTCGAAGATATGCGGAGAAATATAGACAGATTTCAAAAAAATATGTACAATAATTAAGTTCACATATATCATCATTAGCTGAGTGTAATTATTAACAAAAGTTAACATACAACACAGAGATGATGCGGACGAGTTGGATTCAGACAGAACCGAAAGGATCTGCTGTGTATCGGAGAACAGGTTCATACTGTGGATTGTGTGGAGGGGTGTCATAATGAATCAGAATCAGTCATGGTATGCACATGTCGATGAATTGTTAGCCTATCTCAGGGAAAACGGGAAATATCCGCCCAGTGATTCGCTTCTGGGGTATTGGGTCAGTCACCAGAGATATGCCTATCATCATGGAAAGCTTTCCAAAGAGCGCCAGGCATTTCTGGAACTCATAGGCTTTAAATGGAAGATCGATGAGGATACAAGAAAGCAGTCGCTGCAGAAAGCGGGAAGCCAGTATTATATCAGGACATGGAATGAACGATTTGAAGAGCTGAAACAATATGTGATCACCCATCATACGTTTCCCACATCAGGTAAAATCGGGTGCTGGCTCTATCAGCAGAGACATAAATGGCGTCAGGGTAACCTTTCTGAAGAATACAAGGAAAGACTCGAGACGCTCGGCGTACAGTTCTGGGGCGGGGAAGAAGTCAGCGGACAGATGATCCGCGACCGCCGGGCAGAATATGAAATGACACAGGATCAGCTGGCCGTACTGCTGGGCATGACAGCGATGAACATCAGCAAAATGGAGCGGTCGATGGTTCCACAGGAACGCCTCGATGTGATTCTGCAGAAGATGGATGAGGCTGCGAAGAAAAAGCAGAAACGGGATTCGAGGGGAAAGTGGCAGAAGTCGAAGCGGGAACTGGAAACCTATCTTTCGGAGCATGATGGAGTGTATCCTGCGAGTGACTCCAAACTGGGAGAATGGGTTGCAGACCAGCGTTTTCTGAAAAAAAGCGGGCTGCTGGATGCAAAACAGATTGCCCAGCTCAACGAAATGGGATTCGCCTGGCATTCAAGGACCGCAAAAGATCAGGCCCAGGTCACGAATCCGCGGGAAGCCTGGGATGCCAGCTATGAACAGGTGCGGCAGTTTGTCGCGGAACATGGTGTACTGCCTGCGGCCGGTGATGGAAAGATCGGAATCTGGGTTTACCAGCAGAAATACCGGTATACACACGGACGGCTGCCCGAGAAGAGAAAAAAGATGCTGGAAGAAATTGGCGTTGTGTTTGACGACGCCCGTCAGGAATGAAAAAAGGAAAATCCGGTGTGACTTCAGAAGCACTCTGGTGAGAATGTTTGATGAAGCACACCGGATTTTCCTTTTTAGAATGCGTTTTTACAGGTGACTGACTTTCAGTGCGCGGATGGCATTGAGAACGGCAAGGATCATGACGCCGACATCGGCGAAGATGGCGAGCCACATGCCTGCAAGGCCCAGTGCACCAAGAAGCAGACAGATCAGTTTGACAGCAATGGCGAAGACGATATTCTCATTTGCAATCCGGATGCATTTCCGGGCAATCCGGATTGCCTTGGAGATTTTCAGGGGATCATCATCCATCAGGACAATATCGGCTGCTTCAATGGCTGCGTCAGACCCCAGAGCGCCCATGGCGATCCCGACATCAGCCCGGGAGAGGACAGGGGCATCGTTAATGCCGTCCCCGACAAATGCGAGTGTCTTTCCTGTGCGCCTGGACTGAAGAAGCGTTTCGACCTGTGAAACCTTGTCTTCAGGCAGCAGCTCTGAAAAGACCTGATCAATGCCGACTTCATGGGCAATGGTCTGCGCAGCAGCCTTCCGATCGCCGGTGAGCATGACAATCCGGGAGATCCCCATGGTTTTCAGTTCATGGACGGCTTCCGCAGCCTGAGGCTTGATGCGGTCGGCAATCAGAATATGCCCCGCATAGGAACCATCCACCGCTACATGGACCACCGTTCCGACAGAGGAACAAGGCTGGGGGTCAATCTTCAGAGAGGCCATCAGCTTTTCATTGCCCACAGTGATCTGTTTTCCATCCACCCGGGCTTTCACTCCGTGGCCGGCGATTTCCTCGACATCGGAGACTCGGGAAGGATCAGGATCCTTTCCCCAGGCTTTGAGCAGGCTCAGAGCAATGGGATGGGTCGAATGCATTTCTGCGAGAGCGGCATATTCGAGCACTGCAGATTCAGGGATGTGGGCATGGTGGATACCAGCCACTTCAAAGACCCCGCAGGTCATGGTGCCGGTCTTGTCCATGACGACCGTGTCCGTATTGGCAAGGGCTTCAAAGTAATTGGAACCTTTGACCAGGATGCCTTCATGGCTCGCACCGCCGATCCCGGCAAAGAAGGTGAGGGGAATGGAAATGACCAGTGCGCAGGGGCAGGAAATGACAAGGAAGGTGAGTGCGCGCATGATCCAGTCTCCCCACTGCGGCTGCTGACCGGCGACAAGCAGGACAAGCGGCGGAAGAAGAGCCAGTGCAAGTGCGGCATAACAGACAGCAGGCGTATAAATGCGGGCAAACCGGGTGATGAAGTTTTCCTGACGGGATTTGCGCGAACTGGCATTTTCGACCAGATCCAGGATCCTGGAAGCGGTGGATTCGCCGAATTCGCGGGTGGTGCGGATTCGAAGTGTTCCGGACGTATTGATGCAGCCGGAAATGACGTCTTCGCCTTCCCGCACACTCCTGGGCACACTCTCTCCGGTCAGGGCAGAGGTATCCAGGGCGGAATGGCCTTCAATGACGACGCCGTCAATCGGGATCTTTTCTCCGGCACTGACAACCACCACAGAACCAATTTCAACCTCGTCCGGATCAACGCGTTCTGTATGTCCCGACTCATCTTCAAGATTGGCATAGTCGGGTCTTATATCCATCAGGTCGGAGATGTTTCTTCTGCTCCGTCCGACGGCTACGCTCTGGAAAAGCTCGCCGATCTGATAAAAGAGCATGACTGCAGCGCCTTCTGCGTAGTCGCCAGTGCGGACGCGTCCGAGCACAATCGCGCCGATGCTGGCGACAGCCATGAGATAATTCTCATCAAACGGCTGACGGTTGCGGATGCCTTTCCATGCCTTGATCAGAATGTCGTATCCGACAACGAGGTAGGGAATAAGGTAAAGGAAAAATCTGAGCCATCCGTCCATCACGCCGTCGAGCGGGAGAAAATGAAGAACCACCATGAAAACCGCGGCAATGATGATCCGGATGAGAACTTTTTTCTGTTTCCTGTTCATACTACAGGCCTTTCTGATCACTTTTTACAGATCATCAGAGGAAAATCTCGCAGTCGCTTTCGATCCGCTTGCAGTTTTTCAGCACATCCTGCATGACGGTGTTGTGGTCAGCGCCTTCATCGAAAGAGACAATCATTTTCAGAGTCATGAAATTGACCGTGCAGTCGGCAACACCGGCTGTTTTACGGGCAGCATCTTCCATTTTGGCGGCACAGTTGGCACAGTCAACATCGATTTTATATGTCTTTTTCATGGAAAGAACCCCTTTCATGATACATTGAACATATGAACAATTGTTCATATGTTTGTCGAACTGAGTATAGCACCATCCCCGGAGTCTGTCAACAGAACAAAAGGCCTCTGAAGAGGTGCGCGCTATGCCTGTGCGTGTTCCTTTTCTGCGCGGCGGCGTTCGCTTTCTTTTTTGGAATAAATGCAGCCGCACCAGTCCTGGCGGTACAGATGATATTCCTTCGAGCGCTGGATGGAGCGGAGGTAGCCGTCTGCCTTTTTAAAATCTGAAAACAGATAGGGGACCCCGTAGGTTTCCGCGAGTTCGCCGCCGATGAGATTGAGTTTGTCGGCATTCTTCAGCGGAGAAATCGAGAGCGTTGTGGTGAAATAGTCATAGCCGCCTTCTCTCGCATGACGGGCCGTTTCTTCCAGGCGCAGGCGGTAGCAGGCAAAGCAGCGTTCTCCGCCTTCGGGGACATCCTCAAGACCTCTGGCAATCTCCTCAAAGCGTTCAGGTTCATAGGACCCGATTTCCACCCGGGGAGGCAGCCCCAGCGGCATTTCGCGGGTCAGGCGCTCCAGCTCACAGGCCCTGCGGTCAAATTCTTCTCTGGGGGAAATGTTGGGATTGAAATAAAAGCAGGTGACATCAAAATGCGCGCACAGCTCTTCCAGACATCCGGAAGAACACGGAGCACAGCAGACATGAAGCAGAAGACGGGGATGGGTGTCCGGGTGTTTATCGATCTCTTCGAGCATTTTTAAACGCCAGTTGGTTTTATTCATACAAGATCACCTTGATGTGTTAGTCAGTGATGGAAAGAGTATAGGATGAACGATGAAAAAAGGCAAGAAAACTGCCAGACAGCATGAGATGAACAGAATAAGCAAAGGATGGGCATTTGAAGACCCAATGTGACGACGTTCTGTTTTCTGAACCTATCCTGAGCTATTATGGGGCATTTAATGCAGATATATGCCCATAGCCATGGTTCATCTGTTGCAATTCCCATTGCTGGGAAACGAAAAATGCCATAATTGTCAACGATTTTCGCTTGACATTATGGGAAGGACAAAAGATTTTTTTTGTGTGAGTATTTCTTATTATTCTGCTTTCTGCTATCATGAACATGTATCATTCTTATTCATTCGCTGCATTTTCTTTTTTTCGCAGCAGATAGGAGTATTTCATTATGCAGGAAACAGAAAGCGTAAAAATGATCACACGGTTTGAAGAGACGCCAGAATATCAGGCGTTCCTCCAGAGGCACGAGGAAATGGAACTGGCCACGGACCATCATGATCCTTATTTTGCCATTCATGATTCACCTCTGACCGACACTTCGATTATGAATGGACGCCGCGTGCTGAATTTTGGCTCATACAACTATGTGGGCATGTCAGGACGTAAGGAAGTCTCCGAGGCGGCCAAGGAGGCCATTGACAAGTATGGCACGAGCGCCAGCGGAAGCCGTCTTCTCGCAGGTGAAAAAACACTGACCCAGACACTTGAAAAGGAACTGGCGGCCTGGAAGCACACGGAAGACTGTCTGGTTCTGGTCAGCGGCTTTGGCACCAATCAGACGTTTGTCGGCAACTTCTGCGGTGACGGGGATCTGATCCTCTATGACGAGTATGCACATTCCTCCATCTGGCAGGGCTGCCAGATGAGCCGTGCGACCTGCCGTCCGTTCCCGCACAACGATGCAAAGGCACTGGACCGCATTCTCTCCACGCGCAGAAGCCGCTTTGCCAAGGTGCTGATTGTGATTGAAGGCGCATACAGCATGGATGGTGACATTGCAGACGTTCCGGCTATCATTGAAGTGAAGAAAAAGTACGGCTGCTTCCTGATGGTGGACGAGGCGCACTCCTCCTGCGTGCTCGGCGAGACCGGCGGCGGTGTGGATGAATACTTCCACCTGGATCCCTCGGATATTGATATCAAGATGGGCACGCTCTCCAAGGGACTGGGAGCCTGCGGCGGCTATCTGGCAGGACCGAGAAGCATTATTGAATACATGCGCTATTTCCTGCCCGGCTTCGTGTTCTCCGTGGGCATTTCTCCCGCACTGGCGGCCGCAGCCCTGACCAGCTGCCGTCTGCTGCAGAGCAATCCGGAAATCATGCAGAGAATGCATCATAACATTCACTTCTTCGCAGAGGAAGCCAGGAAGCGCCATCTGAACATCTGCCTTGCCGGTAAAACGGCCGTCATTCCTGTGCTGATCCGGGATGACCTGGCAGCCTATCGGCTTTCCAATGCACTTCTGGAGAAGGGCGTCTTCGTTCCGCCCGCGGTCTTCCCGGCCGTGCCGAGAGATCAGGCAAGACTCCGCTTCTGTGTGATTTCTGAGCACACAGATGAGGAAATTGTGCAGGCTCTGGATACCCTGGTGGAATGCGCCAGGGAACTGGGCATTACACTCCCGGAATAATCAACTGTTCGCATCATAAAAACAGCTGTCCGCTGCAAAAGGCGGGCAGCTGTTTTATTGCAGGGATCATCAGTCAGGATGGCTTTTGGATCTCAAAGAGAATACAGGTGTGGAGCGCATTGCGGTAGGGAATCTCCACGGTTTCACCGGTGGGCTGCATGCCGCTTTTCTCCATGACTCTCTGGCTGGGCGTGTTTCCGGCAAAGAATCCGGCACGGATGCGGGTATATCCCATCCCGAACAGTTCATGGATGGCTGCCTGCAGGGCTTCTGTAGCATATCCCTGGTTTTGGAAGGAAGGGTGGATGACGTAGCCGACTTCGATGACCGGAAAGGCATTCTCGGTTTCATTGATCCACCCGATCAGTTCATCCTGCAGTCTGATGCTGTAGATGAAACGGTCTCTGTTTTGGGAGAGGCAGAAAAGACGCTCAAAGAGCGGCCTGGACGCTTCGCGGCACGGAAACTCCGGAAGCATGTAGGTCCTGCCGATTGCCTGATCGGTCAGCATGTCCATGGCCCGTTCAGCGTCATCGGGGGAGAAGGGGCTCAGCACAAGATGTGCGGTGTGCAGGGATTCGGAGCGGACAGGCAAAAGCGTCACCTCCCTTACAGGAACCGCTTGAAGGTTTCCAGCAGGGACACCATCTGATAGCGCAGCAGCCAGGCCGCCTGATTCCATTCAGGAACATCCTTGATCACTTCAAGCAGCGGAAGAATATCCTTTTCTGTCTGCACGACATACTCGATCATCCGGTGACGCGTAAAGCCGTAGGACATGCCGGAAAGATTATTGACACGATCAATGCACTTGATCAGGCAGGCGAGCGGGTTGTTGCGGATGTTCCGGTAATAGTCAGGCATGATCTGCGCTTTGGACCCCGGATACGAGTTGTAGCTGACGAGACGAACAGCTTCCTGCACACGCGGTGATACCGGCAGTTCATCCGGAGCCGTTCCCGTGTCCTCCACCACATCGTGGAGCAGGAGCGCAGAGAGCACATCGTCGTCCGTGAGGCCCATGACAAGGGCATGGCTGGCCATGGTCAGCGGGTGAATGATATAGGGGACAGGGACCGGTCCCTTGCGGACCTGGCCTGCGTGTTTTTCACGGGCAAAGGGAAGAGCCTTCAGTGTCTGGGGCAGGCTGTAAGCCTGTGCCTTCGCCTTGAGATAGGTGTACATCCGCTCTTCATCAAACAGTTTTTCGCGAAACGTCCAGGACGTGTTCTCCCCGGAGAGAAGACTGTCCATGGACAGGTCCAGTGTTCTGCACAGCAGCTGCAGATGCGGGACGTCGGGCAGGCTTTCATCGCGTTCCCATCCACTGACGGCCTGAAAGGTCACCTGGAGCAACTCAGCGAGTGCTTCCTGTGTCAGATGCTTTGCTTTTCTGGCGACTGCTATTTTTTCTCCAGTGGTCATGGTCTGCCTCCTTTCGGCGGATATAGTATAGAACTTCTGCGGATTCCGGGCAATAAGGCAGGACTGGAAAGATGGGGATGCACTTCAATCATCATCACTTGAACCGAAAGTGATAGACAAGACGGCAAAAACTGTATAAAATGGGAGATAATCGGCATATCACGGCAGGAAATGCCGCCGGGACAAAGAAAAGAAACTACGATCAATTCATGGAGGCGATCTGCTATGCAGTACGAAGACATTATCAGGAAAATGACACTGGAAGAAAAATGCCTGCTGCTCTCCGGCAAGGATGAATGGCATACCCATGATATCGAGCGCCTTGGCATCCCTTCCATGATGCTTTCAGACGGTCCCAGCGGTCTGCGGAAACAGGCCGGCGCAGGCGATCATCTGGGTCTGAATGCATCCACCAATGCAACATGCATTCCCTCTGCATCCACCATTGCCAATTCCTGGAGTGAAAAGCTGGCAGAAGAGATGGGCAGCGTGGTTGGCGCGGATGCGCGCAGCCAGAACGTTCAGGTCCTTCTCGGACCCGGTCTGAATACCAAACGATCCAGCCTCTGTGGACGCAGTTTTGAATATTATTCCGAAGATCCCTATCTGGCAGGAAAGCTGGCTGCAGGCTATATCCGCGGCGTGCAGTCCAACGGCGTTTCTGCCTGTGCCAAGCATTTTGCTGCCAACAGCCAGGAAATGCTGCGCATGCATTCGGATTCTGTCATGGACGAAAGAACGCTGCGCGAACTGTATCTGACCAACTTTGAAATTGCCATCACGGAAGGCAAACCGCGCTGCCTCATGACCAGCTACAACCGTCTCAACGGAACCTATACCAATGAGAACAGCATGCTGCTCAAGGATATCCTCCGCGGTGAATGGGGATACAAGGGCATGGTCGTCACGGACTGGGGCGGAAGCAACAGTTATGTGGAAGGCGTCCGTGCAGGCATGAACCTTGAAATGCCGGTGGCCGGCGCGGATTCTGCACTGCAGCTGATGGATGCGGTGAAAAAGGGCACCATCAAAGAGAGCGTCGTGGATGAGCGCGTGGACCAGCTGCTGGACATGATCCTCACCCTGACCAAAGCGGAACCTGTCGCTGCTCCGGACAGCAAAGTGCAGCATGAAAAAGTGCGTGAGGCTGCAGAAAAATGCATTGTCCTCCTGAAGAATGAAGGAAAGATCCTCCCGCTCAGGCAGGATGCAAAAGTGGCTGTGATCGGCTCCTTCGCCTCCAAACCCCGCTATCAGGGTGCCGGAAGCTCCATGGTCAATCCGCAGACTGTCGACCAGACGCTGGACATCCTCAAAGAATACTTCCCTGAGAATGTCGGCTTTTGCGAAGGCTTTGAGCGGCTCGACCGCGAAAACAGCAAGCTGGCTGCAGAGGCGGAAGAACTGGCCAGGAAGGCGGAAGTGGTTCTCCTGTACATCGGACTTCCCGAAGGCTTTGAGACCGAAGGTCTTGACCGGACCCATATGCGGCTCCCCGGCAACCAGATCAGCCTCATCCGCCGCCTGAAGGCCGTCAACCCGCATATCGTGTGCGTGCTTTCCTGCGGCAGCGCCGTGGAAATGCCCTGGATTGATGACTGCGAAGCACTGGTGTACGGCGGACTCGGCGGCGAGGCCGCGGCGCCTGCCATGCTGCGCGTGCTGTCGGGCAAGGTCAACCCCGGCGGAAAACTGGCAGAAACATTCCCGATCGAATACAGCAAGACACCGGTCAGCAGGTATTATCCCGGAACGGAAGCAACCAGCGAATACCGTGAAGGCATTTATGTGGGCTACCGCTATTTCCAGACGGCAAAGCAGGAGGTTCGTTTCCCCTTCGGTTTCGGCATGAGCTATACGGACTTCAGCTATAACAACCTGAATGTCACAGATGCGGGTGTCTCCTTTGAAATCACCAATACCGGCAGCGTGGACGGCGATGAGATCGCGCAGCTCTACATTGCCCTGCCCGGAGCCAAGATCTTCAGACCGGCTGAAGAGCTGAAAGGCTTTGTACGTGTGTCCCTGAAGGCGGGCGAGACGAAGAAAGTCACCATTCCTTTTGATGCCTATACATTCCGCTATTACAATGTGCAGAGCAAATCCTTTGAGGTGGAGGGCGGCACCTACGATATCATGATCGGCGCCTCCTGCCAGGATATCCGTCTGCGCGCAACCTTCAGCGTCAAGGGAACCGGAAAGCAGAATCCGTACGCCTCCATTCCCACCGATTCCTATAAGAACTGCCAGATCATGGATGTGCCGGACAGGGAATTCCAGGCGCTGCTGGGCAGGAAGCTTCCGGTCCATACGTGGGATAAATCCAAGCCCCTGGAACTCAATGATACTGTCCGTCAGCTCTTCTATGCGAAGAACCCTGTGGCACGGCTGCTCTACAAGATCCTGACCGGCAAGGTCAACAAAGCGATTGAGAATGGCAAGCCGGATCTGAACCTGCTGTTCATCTATAATATTCCGTTCCGCGGCATGGCCAAGATGATGGGCGGCATGGTGAGCATGCAGATGGCTGAAGATATGCTGCTGATGTGCAACGGACACTGGCATAAGGGTCTGGTCCGCCTGATTCATCACTACTTCCATCGGCCGCAGCTGGAAAGCCAGAAGAAGGCTAAGAAGGCCTGAGCCTGACAGGGAGACCTGAGCCCCTTTCAGCACAATCAACATCAAAACACGGCGAAGGAAATGATCCGTTTCCTTCGCCGTGCTTTTTTGCGCCGAAAAGGGCCGCAGCAACCTATGCAAAGGATGTGTTCCGGTCAGGCGAAAGGGGTGGGGCGGTTTGACTCTGAGAAAAAAAGGGTATATGATAGGTACAGAAAGAATGCAGAAACAAATGTATAACCCCATATGGCACATTCCGGCAATGTTCGTTCCTGACCGCTTTCTCCAGAGGAGCGGATTCAGGGAAAGAAATCCCCAAAACACGAACATTCATGCTGGCAGACAGAAAAATAGTAAGTTTTACTGCCATGTGATCCAGAAACACGTATCAAACTATGAAAACAATCTCCTGTTCGGTCGGAAAAATCCGAACATCAGGATACCCCTTTCGATAACATCTGAAACATAACGAATATGCGAAGCAGTAGAGAAGCGATGAGGAGGGATACAGACAGAAACGACAGGATCCGGATTGAAACATGATGAAGTGAAAAAATGCATAGGAAAAGGAGAGGGAAGACGATGAAAAAACGATTGGCTTTATTACTGGTCTTTGTATTTCTTTTGGAACTGATGCCCACAGCGCTGGCCAAGATTGGCACCGACTGGAATGATGACTGCCGCGCAAACCCCATCGGCGGTGACGCGACCGGTACGACCACATATGGGAAGCACAACTGGGTCAAAATCGATGAGGATCCCGGTAATGGCTGCAATCTGCCGGGTATAGCCATCTATCGCTGCTCTTACTGCGGGGCCACGACCAGCAGGGATACTAACCCTCCCGGACATAAGTGGGGCGGCTGGACGGTTACACGCACGCCGACCTGCACGACAACCGGAACCCGGGTGAGAACCTGCACAGTCTGCCAGCAGCAGGAAACGGAAACGATGGCAAAAAGTGACCACGCCTATGGCGCCTGGGTGATCCTTCAGGAGGCCACCTGCCAGTCGACCGGCTCCCAGCAGCGGGTCTGCATGGACTGCGGACATGTGGAAACCAAGACGATCGCTAAGACAAAAGATCATAATTACGGATCCTGGAAGATCATCCGGGAAGCCACCTGCGCGAAAACCGGACTCCGGCAGCGGGTCTGCCGGACCTGCGGGGCAAAGCAGGAACAGAAGATCAAAAAGACAGACCATCAGTACACAGACTGGGAGATCATCGTAGAGTGCACGGATCATTCGGCCGGTGTCCGCAGCCATACCTGTGTCTGGTGCGGAAAGACAGAGAAGGAAGAGTTTGATCCGGAAGGCACGCTTCGCCGCGGCGACAAGGGCAGCGAAGTCAAGGAAATGCAGGAGATTCTGGCTGACTTCGGATACATGAAAACCAGCCAGGCAAAGGGAACCTTCAATGCGAACACGGAGAAGGCCGTGGGCAAATTCCAGAAAGATCGCGGACTGACTTCGGACGGCGTTGCCTGGCCGCAGACCCGTGCCCTTCTTCGCCACAGCTGGAGTGACTGGGAGATTGTCATTGAAACCACTCCCTTCTCTGCAGGACGCCGCCGCCGCACCTGTGCAGACTGCGGCAAGGTGGAAGAGGAAGACTTTGATCCAGAAGGCACGCTCCGCCGTGATGATGAAGGCGAAGCGGTGAAGGAAATCCAGATCGCCCTGAAGGGGCTCGGCCTGTTCAAGTACAATACCACAGGAGCATTTGGAAAGAACACGGAGAATTCTGTCAAGAAGTTCCAGAAATCCAAGGGACTGAAGGCAGACGGCGTTGCCTGGCCCGGCGTGATCGAACTGCTGACCGGCAAAAAACCAAAGCTGCCCAAAGAACCGGAAGCTCCGATTCTGCCGGAAGCTCCGGAAAAGATTCCGCCGGAAGACGAAACAGGTTCGGGTGATCTGCCTGCCGCAGAGGGCGGTCTGCAG
This sequence comes from Christensenella sp. UBA2853, assembly GCA_002350845.1. GTDB lineage: Bacteria > Bacillota > Clostridia > Christensenellales > Aristaeellaceae > UBA2943. Next base: position 14,028 of record DEFL01000019.1, on the reverse strand, counting down.
CTGGGGATGGAGTTCCTTGGAACGCAGGCCAGGAAGGCGAAAGAGGGAGACAGACTTGCTCTGGAAATCCAGGTTACCAATACCGGCAAGAAAAAACTGTCTGTCGTTGCCCTCGGGTGTCCTACGGGTCTTGAGGAGGATGGTCTTGACGCCAAGGACTTCAAGACAGAGCTGGAACCGGGTGAATCCACGGAATTCAGGTATGGAATGTATGTGACCAAAGAGGCACTTGCGCAGGGATTTGCTGAACGGACATTCTATGTCAAAGCCACCGACTATGATACATCCGAAGTGGTTGAGGTCAACAAAACGGCTGTGATCGGTATTCTCCGGGACGGTCCGGCAATTCTGCTGCTGCATGAAGATGTTGAGGGAAAGACGATCCTGGAAGGCGAAACGGCAGATGTGACATTCTGGTGTATCAATGTGGGTGACACCGATCTGACGGATTTGAGATTCCAGCTGTATGATGAGCAGTATGACACCCCGGCTCTGGACAGCCTCATCAACCTGCCCGGGGACAAGAATCTTTCGGAACTGTGGCCTTCAGGCTATGGATTTGAATTCCAGTACCATGTGCAGGCCACTGCTGCGGATACCGCAGGCGGTCATGTATGGCGTGCCCTGCATGCGTCAGCGAAAGATGCCGTGACGGGTGAAGAGACCGGCGTGCTGAACTTCTTCATGATGGACCTGGGCAAGATTGGAAAGATCAAGCCCGAGCTCCCCGGCCTTGAGAAGGTGCCGGAAGAAAAAGACCCGTATATTACGGTGGCGTCCCACGACGAGACGCCGGCTGAAGCCGTTGAGGGAGAACATGCAGTCTTTGGACTGACCATCACCAACCTGGGTGAAATGGAAGTCATGTTCAGCGGCATTTCCCATCTGGCAGGGGATATTCTTTCCGAAGAAGCCTGGATGAAGAATCCCATGGAGCCCGGCAAAGGTTATGAAATGCAATATGCAACCATGATTCTGCCGGAGGATATTGTAAACGGCCGCGTTGAACGGGAAATCATCGTGGTTGTGAAGGATCCCAAGACAGAAAAGACCGGTATGGCCAAGACGGACGTGACGATTGAGCTGCTCGGCAAAGAGATCAAGCCGCCGAAACTGCCGGATGCGTTGAGCAATTATCTGAAGCTGGAGAAAGCCATCATCGGCCTGCCCATCAAAGGCGCATTCTACGCAGATGATCCAATCAACTATGAGCTGACACTCACCAATACCTCCAAGACCGAAACAGCGAAGAATGTTGTTCTGAATGATACGAGGCTCGGTCTCCATAAGAATTTCGGTGACATTCTGCCTGGTGAATCGGTGACGACAACCTGTATCTATACAGTGACAAAACTGGATGCGATGATGCCGTATATTCTCAACACAGCCAGTGCATCCTGGGAAGATACAGATGGGAATGCGCATGTCTCGGTGAGCAATACAGTCAGTGCACCGACCGGTGTAGAACCGGATGAGCTGCTGAGCCTGCATCTTTACAAAGAAGTGATCAGCACCCCGAAGAAGTTTGACTTCTATCAGGAAGGGGACGAAATTGAATTCAGGATTACCGCAACCAATACCGGCAATGTCACCATCGGATATGCTGAAATCACGGATATCCTCCAGGAAAAGGATATGGGTAAGATCGGTGAAGTGTCAAGCCTGGCTCCGAGCGAGAGCTTCATGGTTACCTTCAAGTACAAGGTAACCGGCAGTGATGTCGCAGCCGGGAAAGTGGTGAATACGGCATCTGCTGTCTGCTTTGCCGAAGGTTTTATCCCGATCACGGTCGTATCCAATGAAGTGGAGTGCCTGACGGGCGTCCTTCCTGAGAATCTGACCGATGGCCTGAATCTGGTCAAGGCCGAGGTCAGCAAACCGAAGAATGGCTCTTTCTATGTGGAAGGAGAAACCATCAAGTATGCTATCACCCTGATCAACAACTATAAGATCCAGATGTTTGGTACTGTCAGTCTCTGGGTGATGGATGGAATCATCAACGATCTGCTTGAGCCCGCACCGGGCAAGATTGCAGACGTAATGGACCTGTATCCGGGACATTCCATCACCGTTCCCTACAGTTACAAGGTGACAGCCTTCGATGTCGGCAAGGGAGAAGTCATCAATATGGCCACATTTGAGGGCGAAATGAGCGATGATACCACAGCGCAGATTGTCTCCAATGAAGTGATATCCCCGACTGGCGCCTATACCGGAAAACCGAAGGGCGGCACCATCTGCGTGCGGACACTGCACCAGCACAGTGCCAGCAGCGAGAATGAAACGCTGGAATACTGCACAGAGCATGCAGCTGTCGCTGAAACCGTTCAGAAGCTGGTCAGCAGGGCTGTGACAGAAAGTGAGCTTCTCTCGGCTTGGCAGACTGCCATTGAAATCTGGAATGAAGCGCTGAATGATGAGTATCGCGATCGGCTGGCCCATGCAGATGCTGTGACGGCCGCGGCGATCCAGAGCGAATGGGTCCAGTTCCACCTCCAGGTGGCCAACTGCAGAAATGCACTGATCAAGAAGGCCGGCGGAGAGAACAGCACCATCGCGCGTGAGATCGCAGAGATGCTGATGAACCACTGCGCGGATCTGTGCGGGGAAGCGGGACTTTCCGCTGCCCAGCGCAAAGACAGCGTGCTGGATGCACAGAAGGCGATGGACATGGGCCTGTCTCCGGCAAAGTGCCTCAAGCAGAGCGTTGCCATTGAGAACGGAATGAGCACAACCACTGTCCTGTGCGCAGACCATCAGAGGACAGAAAAACTGGTCGACCTGATGCTCGAAGGACTGACAGCAGCAGATCAGGAAGCACTTGTGCAGATCTTTGAGCGCAGTGCCGATCTGTGGACGGTGGAACTGGATCGTGAAGCCAATGAAAGGTTCACGACAGCATCGGATGGCGGGCAGATTTACATTCTCGAACGGGTGACCTTCGGCGAATGGCTCGCTGCACGGAAGATCATGCTGAGATGCGAATATCCGAACAATCCGGAGATCGTACAGGAGCTCATTGCCCGCGCGATTCGCGAGCGCGTGATGCTGATCTGTGCTCAGGATTGAGCGGTGCAGAGAACACAATGAAAAACAGCACTCGTTGCCCCTTTGACTTCAAAGGCGGGACGATCGGAAGATGAAATGGCGGCATGCAGGGAATGTCCCTGCATGCCGCTGCTTTTCATGGAAAAATGCATTATTGACACAGACAGAGAAATGATTACAATTGCGGGGAATAACAGGTCACATGCATCATGTGGCCGGAAGGTGTGAAGACATGCAGGCTTATCTGTTTGTTCATTTTCGGGAGAAGACAACGCCGGACGGGGAACAGGTCTATTTCGGCCTGAGCCGGGATGGCTTTCACTGGGAGAGCGTGCACGGCGGTCGGCCGGTTCTTTGGGCCTATTATGGAGACAAGGGTGTCAGAGACATGACGATTGTCCGGAGCAGGCTGGATGGACGATTCCATATTTTTGCCACCGATCTGAGCCTTTCCTACGGCATGCGCAACCAGTATCATCACTCCTGGGATGAAATCGGGCGCAATGGCAGCCCCTATCTGGCGCACTGGTCTTCGGACGATCTTGTCTCCTGGACAGAGGAGGAATTGATCCGCTTCAGCAGCGGACAGTTTGGCTGTGTCTGGGCACCGGATATCATCTGGGACAGGGACACACAGGAATATGTCCTGCACTGGTCGTCCAGCCATGCAGACAATGACTATGGCCCGAAGGCTATCTATGCTTCGAGAACAAGGGATTTCCGGCATTTCAGCGAGCCGGAGCTGTTTTACAGGAAAAAGGACAGCGGCGTGATCGATTCTGCGGTCTATGAGGAAGACGGTCAGTATTACCTGTTCCTCAAGAGTGAGAAAAATCCGGAGACGATCATTCTGGAAAAGGCAGAGCACCTGTGCGGCCCCTGGACGCGGGTGGAAGCATTCAGCGAGAGCCTGCAGGGTGCTGTCACAGCAGGAAAATACGAAGCGCCGACCGCTGTGCGCCTTGACGACGGCAGATGGTGCCTTTTCCTGGATTATTATGGTGTGCGCGGTGCAGGACAGGGGTATGTTCCTTTTGTGGCAAAGAGTCTTGCAGACGGACGCTTTGTCCGTTCCGACGCCAGCTTCTCCTTCCCGTATGGATTTAAGCATGGAACCATCCTGACGATTTCAGAAGAAGAATACGAACGGATTCGTGCACATCAGTGGAAAGAAGACTGAGAACAACGGAGCACGAATCACAAATGATTTCAGGAGCAGTGTATGACGATCTGTACCATCACGATGAAGGACGGCCGCAGCATGGTCTTTTCACTCTGCCCGGAGAAAGCACCGTTGACGACGGCTTCCTTTGCTGATCTGGCCAACAGCGGTTTTTATGACGGCCTTTGCTTCTGCCGCATTGTGAAAGGCTATGTCCTGCAGGGCGGGTCCCCGGACAATGACATCATGACAGACAGTTCGTTCCATATCATCGGTGAGTTTGCGGAAAACGGATTCGATACCGGCATGGATCACCGCCGCGGTGCCATTTCGATGGCGCGGGATGATGATCCGGACTCGGCGGGCACACAGTTTTTCATCTGTCATGAGGATGCGCATCAGCTGGACGGACGCTATGCGGCCTTTGGTTATATGACGGAAGGGTTTGATGTCCTTGATGACCTGGCCTCTGTCCCGACATCCGGGAAAGAGAACTGGAACCGGCCGCTGAGCATGCCGGTCATGGAGCAGGTCCGGGTGACATCGGACACATGCCTGCCGGAAATCAGGAGAATCTGAGCAAAAGCGCCGCCGGTGCGCGGAGGAAAGTATGCTGACGTACTATATCAATGAGTTTGTTGTTTTCAGTTTTCTGGGATGGGTGTATGAGAGCATTTTCTGCACGGTGAGAAAACACCACTGGCAGAACAGGGGATTCCTGTTCGGACCGGTCTGCCCGATTTACGGGAGCTGCGTTGTCCTGGGCGATCTGCTGTTCCGGATGATCAGCCGGAAGACCGGTGTCGAATGGTCAGCCACCCCGCTCTGGGAAGTATTCCTTGCAGCCATGCTGGGGTCTGCGGTGATTGAGTTCCTGACATCCTACATCCTGGAAAAACGCTTTCATGCCACCTGGTGGGATTACAGCCATCTTCCGCTGAACATCCAGGGAAGAATCTCCCTGCTGACATCCCTCGGCTTCGGTGCAGGCGGAACGATCATTTTCCGCTACATTCTGCCGCTTTCCGACCGGATCCTGAAGGGCATTCCTGAAGTCCCGGCGCTGCTGATCTCCTATGTGTTTATCGCGGTGATGGCAGCTGATCTGGCACTGACAGAAGCGAGCCTTTCGGATCTGTTGACACAGATTCAGACACGGCAGGCCCAGCTGGATGAGGAAATGGAACAGCGGTATGCGCGCCTTGAGGAGCGCGGAGCAAAGTTCAGTGAGGCGAAGGCGGCCGCGGTGCAGAAGCTGAACACCGGTTTCCGGGGACTGAACACACTGGAACATAAACTGCAGCGCAGGCACGGAAGATTCATGTCTCTTGTGCAGCGGAATGTCCTGCAGAATATACATCATTTCCAGTCAGAAGATCAGAATTCCATTGCGGAAAGCCTGAAAGCAAAACTGAGAGAAAAGAGAAAGCGCAACAGACATCCGGACGATCCATAAGTGACAGATGGGCCTGAAAAAAGTCATATCCCCGAATCAAAAAAATAGCCTCGTTCTGTTGAAAAACAATAGAACGAAGCTATTTTTTGGTATAATGTTTTTGCAATGAATCAATACCATGCACAGTATAGTCCAATCCAGGGAAGATGCCCCCAGTGCTGACATTCGACCAGATCATGACCAGGCATGCGGCGCATGCCTGGTCTCTGTTGAGAATAGAATAAAACTGATTGCGGAACGGTCGGAAACCTGATAATATGATGCATGAATATGCAGATAAGGGGGAATTTTATGCCGCCAGGCGGTGGACGGATGGCAAGAGGCTATCTGACTGATGAAGAAAAAAAGAACCGGCCGAAAGTGACCGGCGCACTGCTCAAACGAATCTTCGGTTACCTCAGACCCTATTGGAAACAGCTCGGACTGGTGCTGCTGTGTATCACGGTTTCGTCAGTCTTTTCACTGTTCCCTTCGATTCTGACCGGTAAAATCATCGATGAAGGTCTGATCGGGCGCAATATGAAGGCGCTGATCACCTTCATTCTTCTGTCCCTGGGTATGACGCTCGGAGCGAACCTGATCGGTGTGGCGGAAAGCTACCTGAACACATGGGTGGCTCAGCACATCTCGTATGACATGCGCAACCAGATGTTCCGGCATCTTCAGAAAATGTCCCAGCGCTTTTTCACCTCAACCAGTCAGGGTGATATCATCACCCGCATGACCAGTGATATCAGCGGTGTGGAATCGATTGTGACCGGCACCTTTACCAGCATTCTGTCCAATGTACTGACGCTGGTGGTGGCGGTTGTCGCCATGTTTCAGAAAAACTGGATTCTGGCCCTGATCGGGCTTGTGATCGTGCCGCTCTTCACCCTGCCGACCCGTATGGCTGGGAAAGCCAGGTGGAAACTGGCAGGCGAGGCCCAGGCCTGCAATGATGAAATCAACGGCATTCTCAATGAGACGCTCTCGGTGAGCGGTCAGCTTCTGGTCAAACTCTTCTGCCGTGAAAAGGATGAGTATCGGCGGTATGAAGAGGCGAACGGACGGATGATCCGCCTGAACATCCGGGAGAGAATGGCGGGCCGGTGGTTCTTTGTGGTGCTCTCGACACTGACGAGTATCGGGCCCATGCTGCTGTATCTGGTGGGCGGAGTGCTGATGATGCGCTATGATGCTGCCCTGACCGTCGGCGATATCACCGTACTGGTCGCACTTCTGGGCAGAATGTACGGTCCAGTGAACAATCTGCTGAACATGCAGGTGGAATGGATCCGCTCCATGGCGATGTTCACCAGGATCTTTGCCTACTTTGACATGCCTGTGGAAATTCAGGATCCGGAACAGCCCACTGTGCTGCAGAATCCCCGGGGCGAGGTTCGCTTTGATCATGTGTCGTTCGCCTACGAGCCGGAAAGAATGGTGCTCAGGGATATCAGCTTTGAACTGAAGAGCGGCGACTGCATTGCCATTGTCGGTCCCAGCGGCAGCGGAAAGAGTACGATCGTCAATCTGATTCCGAGATTGTGGGATGTGACAAAAGGAAAAGTGCTCTTTGACGGGAAGGATGTGCGCACCCTCAGCCTTGAGGAACTGCGCAGCGCCATTGGCGTGGTGACACAGGAAACCTATCTTTTCAATGGGACGATCCGCGACAATCTGCTCTATGCAAGACCGGATGCAACAGAGGAGGACATGATCAGCGCCTGCAGGAAGGCCAATATCTGGGACTTCATCAGCAGTCAGCCAGATGGACTGGATACCATGGTGGGCAACCGCGGACTGAAGCTGTCCGGCGGTGAAAAGCAGCGCATCTCGATCGCACGGGTGCTTCTGAAGGACCCGGCACTCCTGATCTTTGATGAGGCCACGTCGGCCCTGGATTCCATTTCGGAGAACCTGATCCAGCAGGCGATCAATCCGCTGATCGAGAGCCGCACCAGCATTCTCATTGCGCACCGGCTTTCAACCATTCTTGCAGCAGATGAAATCCTGGTTGTCAAGGATGGGGAAATCGTGGAGAAAGGCCAGCACCGACAGCTGATGCAGGCCGGCGGAACCTATCAGGAACTGTACGAGACACAGTTCATGAAAGCGGAACAGCAGACAGAGACTTAACAAAAGAACACCCGGAACCGTGCAGAAACGGTTTCCGGGTGTTTTGCGTACAGATGAACATCAGACATTTTCACGCGCGAGGATGGTTCTGCGCTTCTGTGCCGCCTCAATCCATTTCTGGGACCGCCAGCGGTACAGAAGAATCAGACCGCGGGTGAGCTCATCCAGTGCAAAGGCGATCCATACGCCGTAAAGCCCCCATCCGAACACAATGGCAAACAGATAGGAACCGCCGACAGAGACGAGCCAGCCGCTTCCCTGATTTACAATCAGCTGAAAGGTCACATCTCCTGCAGCCTGCAGGGAGCCGGCCAGTGTATTGTTGAGCGCACGGCCGATTTCAACGGCGAAATCGATATAGAAAATCGTTGATGCGATATTGAGGATGACCGGATCACTGGTAAAGAAACGCATGAGCGGCATGCGCACGCTGATGAGCAGAAGGGAGAAGAAAGCATTGGAGATCAGGGCAATCCGCGTCACCAGCGACCGGATCTGATTGGCTTCTTTATAGTTGCCTGCGCCGATCCGATAGCCGACCATAATGGTGGAGGCCTGGGCAAAAGCCATGCCGACCAGCGCGATATAGTTGATCAGGTTGGTGGCGTAAACCTTCGTTGCGACCATGACATCGCCGGTGAGGGAGATGATGGAAGTGGTGACCAGCTGACTGAGGGTGTAGGCGAGATTGTTGAGGCCGCCGGGAATGCCAAGGGACAGAGAGAGCTTTAATTCGTCCATGGGAAAGGGTCTGAGCTGCTTGGGAGAAATACGCACGCCGGTCCGGGATACAATCCAGATCGAGAGGAGAAGACCGCCCAGACGTCCGAATACGGTGGCATAGGCGACGCCGACCACCGGGTCAACCGGGATGATTTCAGGATGGAACACAACCAGGTAATCGCCGATCAGGTTGATAACATTGATCACCAGATTGATTGCGAGCGGAGCGCGGGTATGCCCCATGGATCGGCAGATGCTGTTCAGGATGATCTCCACGGAGGAAATGAACATGAGGCCGCCGCAGATTTTCATGTATCGGCTGGCATTGGCGATGGAGGACGGCTCCAGTTTCATGATCACCAGAAAGGTATCTGAGAAGAAATAGAAGAGGGCACCGAAGAACAGACCGAGAACCAGGTTGGCGACAACGGCGATGGAAGCGAGACGGTCCACTTTTTTCTGATTATGCATCCCGATCGCCTGATTGATGCAGACCATGGTGCCGGTGGCGACAGCAGAGGAGACGATCATGCTCAGCATAATATACTGAGAGGCAACGGATATGGCACTGACGACACGGTCGGAGATTCTGCTCATGAAGACCACGTCAATCATGTTGACCGTGGAACGAAGAAGACTCTCAAGGAGAATCGGGAAGGCCAGCTGTACCAGGCCGACTTTCGTCGGATCGTGCTCGCGCTCCTCCTTGGTGGCCCAAAGGAAACCGGACATAGATGTTTTCTCCTTCATCACAGAGACAATGAAAATGATCGGCAGAAACAGACGTGCAGGCAGACGAATCACGCATCTGAATACGGCCTGCGGTGAGGTATTTTGATCGGTTCGGAGTTCTCTGTCAAGAGCCAGGGGATGATGGGGAGAAAAAACATAAAATTATCGGAAAGAACCTAAATCATCGCAGAATGAAGGAAAACCCGAATCAGGGAACTTTGACGATTTCCATAAGGGAGATGGCATGGGTTGGCAGGGTGAATGTGCGAAGGAGCGTGCCGTTGTGTACAGGGATGACTTCCGGCGCCTCGCAGTATTCCAGAGCAGACCTTGAAACGATAGCTTCGCGCTGGCCGTCATTGGGATAGTTTGGCCTGCCCTGATGCACCCATTCTGCATAGGCGTTGGAGTGGTCAGCGTCAATCCTGAAATGGCGGATCTGCACATTTCCTTCCATCGGCAGATGCCTGATTTCCAGCTCGACATCAAATGTCTCCTGAAGATCCCAGTCGTCATGGTGGCAGTAGAGAAGCACCTGCATTTTTTCCTCAGAATCCATGGTCGCCCAGCCGTCGATTTCAGGACCTTCCTCGGTGCCGTTCAGGTCTTTGAAAGTGAGAGGATCCAGATCGCGTGTTGTGCTCAGACGGACACGCTGGGTTCCCATGCGGGCGAGCAGCCTGAAGAGGTTAAAGACAGCCTTATTGATGCCCTGGGTGGAAAAGCTTCGGGTTCCCTCAAAGCACCGTTCTGCTTCAAACATGAAGGCCCAGGCGAGGGGACGGATGTCCATGGAGACTTTTTCTGCGAGATCGTAGAGATTCTTGTAGGCGGACATGACATAGGATGCATAGTATTCCGTATTGCGGAAATTCAGATTGAAATTGTCAAAGCGGCCGCCTGCAGCCCAGCCATCCGGGTCTGCCTCGGAAAGGACACATTCGAGGTCTCCGTATCCGTACTCACGAATGATCGCGCTCTGCGTCTGAACATTGGTCAGGAGTTCCCTGACAGATGGGATCTGCTTCTGGGCCAGAAGTTCAAACCGGTAGCCTCCGCCTTTGGTGTGGAAGCTTGTAAAATCGATGCGGGTGCCGGTCTGACCGCTGTAGTGGTTTCTGCCGCTGCGGATATGCTCAAGAAAGGCGCGCAGGAAGTGGCTGGCATTTCCCTGCGGATCCATGCAGCCGGTCGTGGCAGGCCCGCCGAAACGGGCAGAGGGCATGGCGGCATGCACAGCGGCTTCGGTATAGTCATACAGTTTACAGTACTCCTCATGCGTTCCACGCCAGTAGAAAATATCCGGTTCGTTCCACATTTCGAAATACCAGGTGCGGACTTCGCTTTCACCATACCGGTTCTTCAGATGGGACACAAGATGAAAAATCAGGTCGTACCATTTGTCATAGTCTTTCGGCGGCATGGCCCATCCGATTCTCTGGTATTCGCTGATGCCGTAGGCGATCTGATAGAACCGGCCGTTTTCCGCATCCCGGGGATCGGCCAGGTCGCGGGGCATGAAGCCCAGCTCAAAGAACGGCTTGCAGTTGCTGCCCAGCCAGATATCCATCATCTGATCGATGGTGTCATAATTGTAGACGGGATTGCCCTGCTCGTCCTCAATATAGACATTGGTGGAACCCCATTTGTAAAAAGCGTGCAGGATCCCGGTGCACAGCATGTGATGGGCACGCATGTAATAGGGCTTCTCCAGAGAACCGAACTTGCGGATCAGTTCCATGCCGCCGGGGGAATGCGTATAGTTGCATTCGTCATATCCGATATAGTTCCAGGTGTGTTTCAGCTGGCCTGCCCATTCGGAAGCGTCAACCAGCACTTTGACCTGCTCTCCCATGTGTACAGCCTCCCTGTCTCTGGATTTTTTAACATGCAGTTGATATAAACGGAAGATGACCTGCTGCAATGTGTCATGTGCAGATCCTGTCAACCTCAGCTGAAAGAAACCATATTATAGAAGCCGGAGGAAATCAAGACAGAGAACAGAGGATTCTGAAAAAAGAGATGCGAAGATGGAGCGAAATGTGTATACTTACACCCTGCTGCGGTCATCCAGAAGAGCAGCGAATGGAAAACCGGATGAATGGAGAATCGGATCATGAGCCAGATTGACAAGAAGCTGTTTTATACCAGACTTCGACAGCTCTCTTTGCCCATTGTGTTTCAGAGCCTGATGCTTGCCCTTGTGGCTGCGGGAGATGCTCTGATGCTTGGACGCGTGGCACAGGAGGAAATGACAGCTGTTTCCCTTGCGACACAGATCCAGTTTGTTCAGAACATGTTTATTGGCGCGATCACGGCAGCCGGAGCCATCCTGGGTGCGCAGTACTGGGGAAAAGGGGACAAGCCGACACTGAAGAAACTGTTCAGCCTGATGCTGCGGTTCAACGGCCTGATTTCCATTCTCTTTTTTGGCCTCTGTGAACTGATCCCGGGCATGCTGATGCGGATTTTCACCCATGATCCCCAGCTGATTGAGATTGGAAGCGAATACCTGAGAATTGCCGGATGGTCTTACCTGCTGACCGGCATCTCCCAGAGCTATCTGTCCATGATGAAGGTGACGGACCATGTTCGTCCCTGCGCATGGATCAGTTCGAGTGCCGTTGTGCTGAATATTATTCTCAACGCGATCTTCATTTTCGGCCTGCTGGGTGCACCGGCCATGTCGGCGCGCGGTGCTGCTCTGGCGACGACGATTTCCCGTTTGGTGGAGCTCGGGCTCTGCCTGGGCTTTTCGGCCGGGGAAAACTATATCCATCCGGCAATGGCTCATATCTTCCGTTCCGACAGGGGACTGTCGAGAGACTTCAGCGCGCAGTGCCTCCCCTTGATGGGCGGCAGTCTTTTCTGGGGAATCGGTTTTACTTCCTATACGGCCATTATCGGACATATGGGCGTGGATGCGGCAGCGGCCAATTCGGTGGCAGCCGTCGTGCGCGATCTGATCTGCTGCGCGTGCAACGGCATCGGCAGTGCAGCAGGCATCATGGTCGGAAATGAACTCGGTGCAGGCAACCTGGAAATGGGCAAGGCATATGGAATTAAGCTCAAGAATATTTCCTATGTGATTGGTTTTGCGTCCACAGCTGTCGTGCTTGCGCTGACACCGCTGGTTGTCCGTTTTGTGATCCTTTCAGAGACGGCTCAGAGCTATCTGACCGGAATGATGATCATCATGGCGATCTACATGATCGGACGCGCTGTGAATACAGTGACGATCAACGGCATCATGGATGGCGGCGGGGATACGCTGTTTGATATGTACAGCCTTGCGGTGTGTATGTGGGGCATTGCGATTCCTCTTGCTCTGCTTGGCGCGTTTGTATTCCACTGGCATGTCCTCATTGTGTATGCATGCACCTGCCTGGATGAGGTGGGCAAGATCCCGTGGGTGATGTATCGGTTCAGGAAATACAAGTGGGTAAGGAATCTGACAAAAGATCAATGATAAGTGGTCATATATGATAGGCAGAAAGTACGATATCACGCACTGCCAGACAAAAAACAGGATGCTGCGAACACACAGTTCGGGCATCTTGTTTTTGCATGCATAATTATGTTTAGGAACGGAAACGTGTGATTGATCGGTAAAGCGATATACCGTATAATGAATATAGCCTTTGCATGCTTTTGCAGTTGTGTAAAGGAACTTTGCTGATAGCGAGGGAACAATGATGAAACCGCTGATTGCTGCTGATCCGTTTGTGCTGAGCGCGAATGGACGTTATTACCTCTATGCCACCGCTGAAGAAAACGGTGTGTTTCAGGTGCGTGTGTCAGATGACCTGCTGCATTGGTCTGCACCGAAGGTGATTTTTCAGGCGGATGAGGATTTCTGGGGCAGAGACTGCTTTTGGGCACCGGAATGTCATGTGATCAACGGACGGTATTATCTGTTTTTCAGTGCCAATCAGAAGGACAGCGATGCGGAGGAAAGCTTTGCCATTACCTGTGTGCGCTGCGATACGCCTGATGGCGAGTTTGAAGATTTTCTCCGCCGCCCGATTTTTGTGATGGATTATCCTGCTATTGATGGAAATATCCTGGTGGAGGATGGCCACATCTATCTGTACTACAGCCGATGCTGCTTTGAACATCAGGTGAATGGTCTGGAAGAGAGTTGGATCTATGGTGTTGAGCTGAAAAGCGATTTAACCGGTATTCTCAGTGAGCCCATGCTTCTTCTCAGACCTGAACAGGAGTGGGAAGGACGCAGCGCACCGACGACCGGCCGCCGCTGGAATGAAGGCAGCTATATCCTCAGGGAAAATGGCTATTATTACATCATGTACTCAGGCAATTACTATATGGAGCGCCACTATGCCATGGGATATGCCGTGGGTACTTCACCTATGGGGCCATTTGTGAAGGCCGCGGAGAACCCGATTGTCGAGTGTACTGAAAGCATTACAGGAACCGGCCATGGGTGCCTGGTGCGCACGGAGCAGGGCTTAAAGGCCGTCTATCACGGCAGAACGGCAGCAACCGGCGAAAGCCGCGTGGGATTTGTTGCTCCAGCCCGGATCAAAGATGGAAAACTGTCGGTTGACTTCAATGATGCCGTTTTAATGATGGAAAAGGAATCCATGTGACTGTCATGCGGGGCATCTTGAACTGATATCCAACAGAGCGTTTTGCGCCATGGATATCCCAGATATTGGGATATGTGGCTGAAAGGCTATGAATTGCTGGTTACTGCAGCGGTTGGCACAGTAACCAGTTTTTTTGTTTTCAGGAAATCATGTTGTCGTTTTTTGATTTTGTC
>DEFL01000007.1:7049-8707 GCA_002350845.1 Christensenella sp. UBA2853 | reverse complement strand
GACATTTTCACTTTTGCTTGACACCGGCCAATGAGATGGACAGCAAATTTTCCATCGAGAAGGGGAACTTTTTCACGGATTTCCTGCACGCGGTTTTCGCCGATTTCCTGAATGCCGAGCCCGGCCAGAGGAAGAATCATCTCAGCGGGGTGCGTTTTGGTGACGGCAATAATGCGCGGCGGCGGATAACGGCCTTCCGAGGCAGTCAGCAATGCACTGCGAAGATGGTCAAGCCGTTCACGCAGCAGATCACTTTCCATGAACAGATGCTCCTTTCTCAGAACAGCATAATGTTCTGTCCCTCAAAGAGCAGCCCCTGCTGCAGCGAGTTGACATAAACGTTATTGCCTTCCCTGAAGATAATCTGTACCGGTACAAAGAAACGGTTGGAACCGTCAATCACAACCACGCCGTCCATATCATTCTGACGGTAGATTGCCCGGGCGGGCACCATCATGGTGGAAACGTTGTCGCCGAGCCTGGCGGTGCCTGTGCGCATGTAGAGTACACTCTCCACATTGTTTTCCACGCGCAGTCTCACCAGCAGCTCTCCGCCGGAACGGGTGAAGGAGATGACGGTGGCCTCAACCTGTGTGTTTTCAAACTGATTCAGTTCCAGCGCATAGCTTGCGCCTTCCACCGGATTCCAGGAGGTATCGTCCACCAGCATCAGGACATACCACGGTTCATCCATGATGGTCCTGTAAATGGTGGTTTTGGATTTGGGAAGAGAATCGGAAACCGGCAGCTGTCCATTGATCATGGAACGGACCTGAGACGGCGTAAAATCAAGGCAGTTCTGCACAGTCAGTCCATACTCGAATCCATCGGTATAGAAAGAGACGAGCGATGTTCTTGTTCCATAGAATGTTTTGGTCCAGCTGTCAATGCGCTGCTGCTGGGCCTGTTCGTCGTCCAGCAGGCGGCTGAGGCGCTGATCAGAGGAATACTTCTGACGAAGATACTGCTGGCGCGCCGTGATGGCCGCTTCCAGCGTGGATTCCTGATTGATCAGGTTGCCGCGCGTGCCTGCGAGAAGGGAACGGACTTCCTTGGCCTGGGTGAGCACTTCGGATTCAACGCGCTCAAGCCGGGCATCGTAGGTCGTTTCTGCGCTGAGCAGTTCCTGCTCGTAGTCGCGGATCTGGTCTCTGTAATCCTGAAGGGCTGTAATTTCTCTTGTGGAAAAGCCGGAGGAGAAAACATCACAGATGGCGGTGGAGTTGTTGATGAAGCTGCCCTCGGTGGCACGGTAGTCGATGCTGGTGACACCGTCTGCATCATAGGGAACTTCATTTCTCACAATCAGCGCTTCACCTGTGTAATAGGCTCCGTACTTGCCGGCCTGAATGGTGGCAGAGGTGGCCGCCTGCGGCGCATAGGTATTGAAAAGATACCATCCGGCGAGCAGGACAACGGCGACCACGATGGCAATGTGAATCGGGGCAATGGTCAGCTTTTCCCGGACATTCTGCGGCATGATAAAAGAAGGCCGGAAACTGAAACGGCTGTCGAGCTGTTTCCCCGCGCCGGCTGCCGGCTCATCCGTGTCGCTGCCGGTCTCATCAGGAGCGGGCCCCTGCATGCCAGGCTGTGTCACGGGAGCTGAAAACCCTGTCCCCTGCGGGGGATAATTGACGGGCTGGACCGGACCGGAA
>DEFL01000007.1:0-6950 GCA_002350845.1 Christensenella sp. UBA2853 | reverse complement strand
ACGGGCTGGACCGGACCGGAAAAACTCTGAGGCTGCCCCTGTGGGGGATAATTGACAGGCTGAACCGGACCGGAAAAGCCCTGCGGCTGTCCCTGCGGGGGATAATTGACAGGCTGCACGGGGCCTGAAAAAACCTGGGCCTGACCCTGCGGGGGATAATTGACCGGCTGGACAGGCGCAGAAAAACCCTGAGGCTGACCCTGGGCAGGATAATTGACAGGCTGCACGGGGCCTGAAAAGCCCTGGGCCTGACCCTGGGCAGGATAATTGACAGGCTGGACGGGACCGGAAAAGCCCTGGGCCTGACCCTGGGCAGGATAATTGACGGGCTGGACCGGCGCAGAAAAGCCCTGCGGCTGTCCCTGCGGGGGATAGGAAACCGGCTGCACAGGCCCGGAGTAAGCGGGAGACTGAGCGCCGGATGAAAATGCGGCCGGACGATATCCAAAGTCACCAGAAGCCGCGCCGGAAGGGTAAGCATTCTGAGCGCCCGGATCCGTCTGGGCTGCAGGCATATTCTGTTTGAAATACGGACCGGCAGGAGTAGGAGACATGGATGTTTCCTGCGCGGAAGACTGCTCGGTCACTTCGGTTCCGCGCTGCCAGGGAAGATGAAATTTTCGCATCGTGAACCTCCGTGAAGCGTGATGCCGGACTTGCGGCGGCTTCATGATAGCACATCGATCAGCATTCTTGCAAGCAGAAGGGCGAGAACGACCAGCAGCATGTGCCGGATAAACCGTGCACCTCTGTGGATGGCGAGTGACGAACCGACCTGGGCTCCGAGAATGGTAAAAATGGCGGCAGGGAGACCCAGCAGAATCATGACATGCCCCTGGAGCAGATAACTGACGAGGGCGGCAATATTGCTTGCCAGATTGACGACTTTTGCCGTGCCGCTCGCATCGACCGGATGCAGTCCGAGGAACATCGTGAAAAGAATAATGAGGAAAGTGCCGGTTCCGGGACCGACGAGGCCGTCATAGAAACCGATCACCAGACCGATCAGAAGGCATGCGGGAACCAGAAACCGGGGAGGCACCTGAAGTCTGTTCTTTGTGTCAGCGCGCCCGGTGAGCACGAAGACGGCTGCGAGCGGAATCATCACGAGCATCATCAGATGCACATGCCGCTCGGAAAATGTCTGCTGAAGCGCGGCACCGAGATAGGATCCCGGAAAAGCGCCAAGCGCCGCGAGCAGGCCGACTTTCCAGTTCAGGTGACCGGAACGGAAGTAGCGGATGGTTGCCCAGGTGGTGCCCAGCGAAGAGGAAAGCTTGTTGGTGCCGGAGGCAAGATAGGGAGGCAGTCCGGCAGCATAATAGGCCGGAATGGAAATTAGTCCTCCGCCGCCGGCGGCGGAGTCAATGAGACCCGCCAGGAAGACCAGAGGACAGACAATGAGCAGCATTGAAATCGTTGGCAATGGAACCGTCCAGCTTTCGTATGGATTAACCGACAAATTCGGCGTAAATGGCGCGGATCGTCTTTTCAAAGTCGGCATCATCGACACCGACAATAATGGAAAGTTCGCTGGACCCCTGGTCAATCATGCGGACGTTGATGCCGTTGCGGCTCATGGCAGAGAAAAGCCGGGCAGCAGTGCCGCAGTTGTTGACCATGCCACGTCCAACCGTGGCGATGATGGACATATGGTCATGGATGGTGAGTGTATCCGGAGCAACTTCCTCAGCAATGCGGCGGACAATCTCCTCGCGGTGCGGGGCCAGCGCTTCGCCGGAGACGACCACGGACAGGGAATCAATGCCGCTGGGCATATGCTCAAAGGAAATGTTGCACTCTTCAAAAATCTGCAGCACCTTGCGGCCGAAACCGATTTCCGAGTTCATCATGGCTTTTTCAATGGCCACAACGGAAAATCCCTGATGGCCGGCAACACCGGTGATGGTCGGTTCGACGGGGTCTGTGGGCAGGGTCAGGGAGATCAGCGTGCCGGGGTGCTCGGGATGATTAGTGTTGAGGATGACGGTGGGAATGCCGACCTTGTGCACGGGGAACATGGCGTCCTCATGCAGAACGGTCGCGCCCATATAGCTGAGCTCGCGAAGCTCTGCATAGGTGATGCGGCTGATTTCACGCGGATTGCTGACAATCCGGGGGTCTGCCATGAGGAAACCGGAGACATCGGTCCAGTTCTCATACGCATCCGCGCTCACAGCGCGTGCGACAATGGCGCCTGTGATATCCGAACCGCCGCGTGAAAAGGTGTGCACCCTTCCGTCCGGCTTGACCCCGTAGAATCCGGGCACGACCGTGGGCTGCTCGTCGGCGAGGAGCGCCATCATGACCACGTTGGTTTTCTCACTGTCAAAGGTGCCGTCTCCCTTGAAGAAGATGACCTTTTCAGCATCCATGAAGCGCCAGGACAGGAAATCGGCGAGGAGAAGGCCGTTGAGGTATTCGCCGCGGCTGGCGCAGTAGTCTGCGTCAGCACCGCCCGCGATCTTGTCATGAATATGGTTCAGTTCCCGGTCAAGGTCGACCGTCAGTTCGAGTTCGCTGGCAATCTCCTGATAACGCGCACGGATTTTGTCAAACGTTTCCTCGAAGTCCTGATGCTCGCGGCACAGATTGTAGCAGCGGTACAGCAGGTCCGTCACCTTGTCGTCTCCGGAAAAACGGCGCCCGGGAGCCGAGGGAACCACGTAGATGCGGGCAGGATTGCGCCCGATGATGTCTTTGACTTTACGAAACTGCTCTGCATTGGCAAGGGAAGAGCCGCCAAACTTGGTGACAATCTTTTTTTTCTGTGAATGCATGCTTATTCTCTCCATTTTATTCAGTCGTTGTTTCAGGAACAGGGGGAAATGCGGCCCATCAGAATGACGTCGTGGAAGGTTCCGTTGCGGAACACTTCTTCACGGAGAACGCCTTCCCGGACAAAGCCACAGGCTGTATAACAGGCGATGGCTGCTTCGTTGAAGTCCAGCACACTGACTTTCAGGCGGTGACATCCGAGCTGCTGGAAACAGAAATCACAGACCAGCGAGAGCGCTTCTTTTCCGTATCCGCGTCCTCTGTAGGGCCGGCCGATCATCATGCCGAGCTCGGCGACACGGTTTTTCCAGTCCAGGCGGACAATGCCGCAGCGTCCGACCAGATCACCGTCCATGTTTTCCACAGCGAACTGGTATTCGCCGCGGGTGTAGCTGGACTGCTGGGAGAGCCACTGCTGCTCATCGTTCAGGGATGTCGGAAAGGGCATGCCCTTATACATGAGCAGGGCAGTTTCCTCATCATTGACAAACAGATGATTGGTTTCAAGATCTCCGCTTTCAAACGCGCGAAGGCGGACGAGCTGTCCCTGCAGCATCTCACGAATCACCTCCCGAATCGAGTGTGATATGAATGACATCGTCTTCATCCGCAGCGGTTTCTTCTACAAGACCGATGGGCTTTTCAGGCTCAAAGCGGTTTTCAGGATGCGGGACGCAGCCGGTGTTCTCCATCAGATCGTTTTTCTCTACATCGGGGCCGACCTCCGAATAGACCAGACCGAAGATGGCATTCGACAGCTTTCCTCCGTCATGAATGGTCCAGGCACCGAGCTGACTTTTGTGGAACTGGAAAGCCTCTGCGGCAACGGTGTAACCGTCCTTTCCGCCAAAGGATTCCAGCGGCTGATGCCAGTCCATCTCAATGCGGTTTTCGGCATACAGATGGAGGTACAGCTTTTTGGCCTGCCACAGGCCGTATTCCTTGGCCGTGTTCGCATACTTTTTGGGCGAGGCCGCGTAATGGTAGGCCAGACGCGTGCAGTCGCCCGTCGCCATGTGAGCGCCGTGTCCGTATTCGCCGTACAGGTCATGGGATACGATGACTTCCGGCTGAAACATGCGGATGGATTTGACAATGGAGAAGCAGACACTGTCCTTGCTCCATGCGCGGTACTGCTCCTGCAGGCTTCCGTGATGGGAATCCCCGATGCCCAGCAGGCGCGGATAACGGGTGACGCCGCAGTGCCACAGACTGTCGAGCAGTTCCAGACGCCGCTCCGGTGTCGAGGGAACCACGACAACCACCTGCACCTCATACCCCCGCTCCCGGGCATAGGTCGGGAGCAGTCCGCCGAACCAGAGCACCTCGTCATCGGGATGACAGGAGATCAGCATGAGGTCACACTTTTCACCGGTGTGCCATTTGGCTGCACGGGCCGGCTGGACACCGTACCCGTAGACGTAGAACTCATTGATGAACATGCGGGACCGGCCTGTGTTGACCAGGCGGACCGCATCGGTGTACATGGGGACGGAAAACCACTCGGTCAGGTAGTCTCCGCAGTCGGCGACTTTTTTCCAGACCCCGCGGACCCGGGCTTCCAGCGTGCAGGCCACGGTGCGGTCGTGAAACTGGATGAAGATCCCGCCGATGTCCTCCCCCTGGCTTTCAGCTTCCAGCGCACGGCCTGAAAGAATGGTGCAGTAGGTGCCGTAATCCCTGTCGAGAATATGACTGACATCCCGGATCTGCTTGCCGGACTGGGTAAAGGTGCACTGGTCCGTGATTTCTGGCGCCTCTTCCGCTGAAGCGGAGAGGACACACAGAAGGGATAAGAGCAGTATCCATAAAGGAAGCGTTCGTTTCATGCGTTATCCTCCGGCATCTTCATTGATCTGCTCATGGACATCTGATACAGACAGTCACTTAAAGCAGTGTACCGGTGTGCGATATGATTGTTTTCTACCATGTCCCGGATCACCTGCTCCCGACCGACGAGCACAACCAGGCTGCGCGCGCGGGTCAGGGCTGTATAGAAAAGGTTTCGGGTCAGGAGAAGCCTGGGCCCGCCGCAGACCGGGATGACCACGACCGGAAATTCGCAGCCCTGGCTTTTGTGCACGGTCATGGCGTAGGCAAGATCCAGATTGTCCAGGTCGCCGGCTGAGGCCGAATACTCGACATCCCTGTCTTCATCGTAGCGTACAGTCAGTGCATTGGCCTCCTCATCGACATCCAGGATGGTGCCGATATCCCCGTTGAAGACGCCTTCTCCCTCCTGTTCACCGCGCGGTGTATGCCGGATCCAGGCCAGATTGTAGTCATTCTTGGTCTGCATGACTTTGTCGCCTTTGCGGAAAAGGCGGTCGCCCCAGGTGATGCTCGGCTTGTCCGGTGCAGGCGGATTGAGCGCTTCCTGCAGCATGACATTCAGGGCAATCACGCCGGTATCTCCTTTTTTCTGCGGAGCGAGCACCTGAATGGACTGTGCGCGCTCATCACCCGAACAGTGGATAAACCCGGGCAGGCGTGTGGCGACCAGACTGACAATGGTTTCTGCCGTATCCCGGGGCATTTCCTTACGCTCAAAGAAGAAATCCGTGCCCTTCTCATTGAGAACAGGCATCTCGCCGTGATTGATGCGGTGGGCATTCACCACAATGCGGCTCTCCTCACTCTGGCGGTAGATATCCGTCAGGCGCACGGCCGGAAGCACAGAGGACGCCAGCAGGTCACCGAGAACATTGCCTGCGCCGACACTGGGAAGCTGATCCGCGTCGCCGACGAGAATCAGGCGGGTCCCGGGGGAGAGTGCGCACAGCAGGGAGCGCATGAGGAGAATATCCATCATGGACATTTCATCGACGATGACGCAGCTGGTTTCCAGCGGCTCTTCCTCATTGTGTCCGAACACGCCCTCCCCGGTGGATTCCAGGAGACGGTGAATGGTCCGTGCTTCCTGCCCGGTGGCCTCGCTCATGCGCTTGGCTGCGCGGCCGGTCGGTGCACAGAGCGTGACTTCACCCTCGTCCTGGAGCAGGGAAATAATACAGCGGATGATCGTGGTTTTTCCTGTGCCGGGGCCGCCGGTAATAATCAGAACTCCAAACTCAAGCGCGGAGAGAATGGCCTCCCGCTGCAGCGCGGAAAATGCTACATGGTGTCTCGCCTCAAAGGCCCGGATCCGCTGCTCGCCTTTTTTCCGGCTGCCGCGGGGGACGGAGGAATAGAGTTCCAGAAGTCTTGAGGCGACATCAGTCTCGGCTTGAAAGAACACAGGGAGATAGACGCGAAGGTCGTGGTCGGTGCGCTCACACTTGATATTCCCGTCTGCTGCGAGCTCTTCGAGCGCATGCTCAAGGAGAGCGTCGGGGGCGTGCAGCAGTGCCCCGGCATGCCTGAGCAGTTCTTCTGCGGGAAGATAGCAGTGCCCCATGGAATACGACTGCTCCTGGAGAACATAGATGAGGCCGGCCTTCAGACGATACTCGCTCTCCTGGGCGATCCCCATGGAGGCTGCGATGCGGTCGACGGTCTGAAAGCCGATGCCGTCGATTTCCATACAGAGCCGGTAGGGATTCTCACGGATCGTTTTTTCTGTATCGGAACCATATTTTCGGGCAATGCGCTGGGCGAGTGTGGAAGGAATGCTGTAGGTCTGCAGAAAGACCATGGCATTGCGCAGATACATGCACTGATGATAGCTTTCCGCCACCATTTTCCAGCGCTTTTTCCCAAACCCGCGGATTTCCTGCAGGCGCTCGGGATGCTCTGAAAGCACCTCCAGCGTTTCCTCACCGAAATGCTCCACGATCTGTTTGGCCGAGGAGGTCTTCACGCCCTTGATGAGGCCGGAGGCCAGAAAGCGTTCGATGCCGCTGAGTGTGGTGGGCTTGATAATTTCAAAGGAAGCAACCTTCAGCTGACTGCCGTACTGGGGATGATCGACATAAGTGCCGGTCAGGACCACCTGTTCACCGATCGCCAGCTCCGGAAGAATGCCTGTGCAGGTGATGGCTTTCCTGCCTGCTTTGACCATGATCACGGAATAGCCGTTTTCCTCGTTCCGGAAGACAGTGCCGGCCACGGAACCTTCCAGTCTTTCTGTTTCCACAAGCCTCACCTCCCATCGCGTCAGGCATTAGCGGATTATATCAGAAAAAGAAGAGCGTGTGAACAAGAAAGACAGTTACTATTCACGGTTTGAAACC
>DEFL01000043.1 GCA_002350845.1 Christensenella sp. UBA2853 | reverse complement strand
ACCACACAAAAATAGTTACACCCGCATAAATTCTATATCAGTTGCAGCTGCTCAAACGCTTTATACAGGCCATCCTCTTCCACAGAAGGACAGATCATGTTACTTTTTTCTTTCAGTAACGGACTGCCGTTGTCCATGCAGACGGAAACCCCGACCGTTTCGATCATTTCCAGGTCATTCATGCTATCACCGAATCCGATGGTATCCTCGATTGCAGCGCCGAATTCCTTAGCAAGAATCCGGACGCCCCGTCCCTTGTCAAATTTACGGTTAATCAGTTCACCGTTCAGGCAATGGTGGGCAGCCACATCCTGCACCACGAAATTATAGTCATTTTCCAGCGCCTGACGTGCCGGCTCCAGCTGTTTTGCCTCCCTGCACATGAAAACGATCTTATAGATGGGACTGCCGTCATATTCATGCATCGGACGGATATTCAGCTGCTCTGCAAGGGCTTTGCGCCACCGGATAAGCTCACTGTTCCCTTCCCCTGCCTGCGCCAGGAAATCTCCCAGGTCCTCATCTCCCCAGGTTGTGTCTCTTGCTTCAATCGTCCGGAAAACACCGGTTTCCTTCAACAGACGCATACCCGTTTCAAACTCTTCTTTTTTCATCGGACAATCGAAAAGCACCTTGTCGCCCGCGAATACATAACCGCCGGCTCCGGCCACCGCTCCGTCAAAACCAAGCGCAAGCACCGGCGCCATCATACCCGGATTGCGTCCACTGCACAGAAATACTTTATGTCCTTTCTCTCTGGCCATGCGCACTGCCTTCATGGCACTTTCCGGCGGTGTATTGCTTCCGGGAATCGTCAGGGTTCCGTCAATGTCCAGAAAAATCAGCTTTCGGTTCACAGCTTATCGTTCCTTTCTCAGAATTTGTGCAGCAGCCAGCGGAAGCTTCCGCCGTCGATCCTGACATATGCGGCACCACCCGTCTTTCCGCTGATCAGATCAGTATACTCTTTCTCATCCCGAAGCTGGACTTTCTGCGGCTTGTCTGAAAAATTGAACAGCGCCAGCAGCTGCTCATCACGGTAATACCTGCCAATACCCAATACGTGCTCATTGCCCGTATCCAGCAGCCAGATATCCCCCTCTGAATCAAAGACGTTGTACTTTCCCCGAAGAGTTTCCAGATTCCGCACAGCAGTGAACATCCTGCCTTCCGGGGTTGTCTTCCGTGTACGCTTTGCAGCCTTTTCCCAGTCCATGTTTCCACGGTGCAGATAGCGGCTGTCTTCCTTCTTGATCGGATCGTCATGATAGCTTTGATCGTTTTCCTGTGCGATCTCATCCCCGCTGTAGAGCACAGGCACCCCGCTGAGGGTAAACATGAATGCATGCAGCATAATGTCCAGCCGGAGTGCTTTGGTCAACGCCGTCCTGTCCCCGGCTTCCCGCGCAGCCTGCACGCCGCACAGAGAAGCAGTGGTCCCGCAGAGCCTGGCGTCTCCCAGCCGTGGGTCATCGTTGTACAGTTCTCCTTTTGCCTGGCTCCCTTCCCATTTTCCGGTCAGGAAATCATTCAGGTACCGCTTGTGCGGGATCTCCTCCTGGCCAAACTGCCGCAGGAAATCGTAATCGAGTCCCCATCCGATATCGTCATGGCAGCGGAGGTAGTTCAGAAATGTATACACGTGCGGCAGGGCAAATACCTGCTGCATCTGATGTGCCAGCAGACGGACATCCCTCGTTGCAACCGTGTGCCACAGGGTAGCCATCGTCGTCACGTTATATAGCATATGGCATTCAGGTTTCTCCAGCGTTCCAAAATACGGTACAACCTTGCTTGGCTCCATCACAACCTCTCCCAGCAGCAGCGTGCCAGGGCAGACAATCTCACAGACCATCCGCATCATCCGGACCAGGGTATGCACCTGCGGAAGATTTCTGCAGGGTGTCCCCAGTGATTTCCAGATATACGGAACCGCATCCAAGCGGATCACATCCACCCCGTGGTTGCACAGGTTCAGCATATTGTCGGTCATATCGTTGAATACCGTGGGGTTCGCATAGTTCAGATCCCACTGATACGGATAGAACGTCGTCATGACCACTTTTCCCGCTTCCTGACACCAGGAGAAGTTGCCCGGCGCAGTCGTGGGAAACACCTGTGGGACTGTCTGCTCATAGGCATTCGGAATATCCCAGTTGTCATAGAAGAAGTAGCGGTCCTGATACTCCTTTTCCCCTGCTTTTGCCCGTCTGGCCCACTCATGGTCCTCACTTGTATGATTCATCACGAAATCCAGACAAACAGCAATCCCCCGCGCATGGCAGCTCTCCGCCAGTTCCCGCAGGTCTTCCATCGTTCCAAGCTCCGGTTGCACTTTCCGGAAATCGCTGACAGCATATCCTCCGTCGCTCCTGTCCTTCGGGCTTTCCAGCAGCGGCATAAGATGCAGATAGTTCACACCGCAGTCCGCAATATAGTCCAGCTTCCCGCGGACACCCTGCAGTGTTCCCGCAAACGCATTGACATACATCAGCATACCGGTCAGGTCATGCCCCTTATACCAGTCCGGAAACACTTCCCGTGCGCGATCCATCATGCGGAGCGACTCCGGCCGCTCCTCCCAGCAACGGTAGAGCATATCCGTGAAATAGTTGTACGCCTGCTCATCGGAATGATACAGTTCATAAAACAGCCATTTCAGCTCGTCTTCGTGTCTGCGGAACCGATCCGCGAATTCAGTCTGCCAGGTTGCTTTCATTCGCCTTCCTCCATCCATCATATTCAGAATTGTTCCTTTTCAGCCTGTATGCCCGGCTGCGATGAACAGCTGAGGGAACCGATTGCTTGATATGTCCAGTCGGTTCTTCCTTCGATATCAAAGGGAACCAAAATGTATAAATACATTTTTCATGTTTTTTCCGGTCAGGATTGGTAGAAATTCAACACGGTGTATTCTGCAGACAGGTCATCTGCAGCAACCGCAGGCATCCAAAAGCATGCAGTTCAGGGAAAAAAACAATTGTTCATAGTATATATATAATGAGAATATTTTGCAACAGCAAACGTGAATCTTTTCACGGTTCATTCAGCAAATCAGCTTGTCAAAGTGACATTTGTTGACAGGCTTATTTGTGTTTGCTTTCTCTCGTTGTTTTTCTCATATTTGCATCAAAAAAGGCGTTGCTGCAGATCTCTTGCTTCTGCAACAACGCCTTTTGTATTGTTCAGTTGTTTACTCCATCCAGTCCAGGATCACATGGCGGATTTCCTGTTCCCAGAAATCCCAGTCATGTCCGCCCGGCGTCGTCCGGAACGTGTAGTCCACGCCCAGGCGTGTCAGGCCGTCCTTGAAGCGGATGTTCGCATCCAGGAGCCCGTCCTGTTCACCGCAGGACAGATACAGTTTCGGCATAGGCTTTCCGGATGCCTTGCGCACTTCCGCCAGGTGCAGCGGATCGAGGTCTGACCCGACCAGGTGCTGCAGGTCGCCGAACATGGCCTTCATATAGCCGTCGTTGGCCGCAGGGCCGTCCGAAGTCCGGTTCTGCACGCTTTCCAGAATCAGCGCGGCTGAAAACGCAATCACCGTGCCGAAGGTATCGGCATACTTCAGACCGTTGTACAGCGCACCGTACCCGCCCATGGAGAAGCCGCCGAGCATGGTGTCCTCGCGTTTGTCGGAGAGCGGCAGCATTTCACGGGTGGCCTGCACGAGCTCCTCGCCGACATACCGGGAGAAGTTGTTCATATAATCCGGATGATCGGTATAGAAACCGTTCTCTCCGTCGGGCATGACCACGCACAGATGCTTTGCATCCGCATACCGCTGCACGCAGGAGCTCGTCACCCAGCTGGAGCTGTTGCCGAAAATGCCGTGCAGCAGGTACAGCGTCTTATACGGGCCGGGCTGTTTGTTGTCCACATCCACCGGGAGGAACACATTCAGATGTGCCTTGCGTCCGAGCGCCTTAGATTTCAGGTCAATCTGCAGAAATGCCATCGGTTGACTCCTTTCTCTCAGGGAGCAATCACGACAGCCTGCTCCTGTGCCTTCAGGCACAGTTCAGCCGCCTTGAATGCATGCGCCTGTGTCATGGCCTTTTCGGTGCGGTTGAGGCAGTCCAGGATCAGTCCGCCAAAGAACGGGAAGCCCGTCTTGCCGGTGGCATCAAAATACTGCTCGCCCTTGCCGTTGACCAGGAAGACGTGGTTGCCGCCGTCTCCCGGAGTAGCGAGGTTGATATACTTGCGGATTTCAATGAAACCTTCCGTGCCCAGAATCAGGGTGCGGCCGTCGCCCCAGGTCCTCAGTCCGTCGGGAGTGAACCAGTCAACGCGGAAATAGTTGGTTGTGCCGTTCTTGCCCGTCAGTGCGCAGTCGCCGAAGTCATCCAGTTCCGGATAGTCGGGATGTCCGTAATTGCCGATGCGGGCCAGCGTGACCTGGGCATCCTCTTCACCGGCAAAATGCAGATACTGCTCGATCTGATGGCTGCCGATATCGCACAGAATGCCGCCGTACTTTTCCTTCTGGAAGAACCATTCCGGACGGTTCTTGGCGCCGAGGCGGTGCGGTCCGAAACCGGACACGCTGATGACTTTGCCGATCTCACCGGCATCCACCATATAGCCGGCCAGAATAGCGCCTTCCACGTGCAGGCGCTCGGAATAATACACCATGTATTTCTTTCCGGTCTTCTTCACGGTTTCCTTGGCCTTTTCAAGCTGGGCCATGGTGGTGAAGGGTGCCTTGTCGGTGAAATAATCCTTGCCGTGCTCCATGACCTTCACGCCGAATGGTCCGCGCTCGGAGGTCACGGCAGCGGCTGCCACCATCATGGTTTCCTTGTCCTGGAGCACCTGATCCTCGCTCTCGGCAGGAATGGCCTGCGGGTAGGTCTTGATGAAGAATTCAACCTTCTTGGGGTCGGGATCCCAGACATACTTGAGCGTAGCGCCGGCTTCTGTCAGCGCATTGCACATGCCGTAGATATGGCCGTGGTCAAGATGGGCCACGGAGAAGACAAACTCGCCGGGTTTTACAACCGCTTCCGCCTTGCCTTTGGGTGCATAATTCATGCCGTCAGCAGCATTCATGGGTCATTCCTCCTCAAAATCAGTTCCGGTTCAGTCCTTATTTCTTCTGGTAGTCACTGCCCACCGTGATTTCCGAGCTGCCCAGGTCGATCTCGGACTTGGTCTTCTCATAGAAGTGCGGCACGGAGGCCATGATGCCTTCGACGGTATAGAAGGGATCATCCGGCTTCATCGGGAGCTCAACGGCTGTCTTCGTCGCACCGGCCTTATAGATCGCTGTGATCAGCTCGATCGTGCGTCTGCCGTCCTCAGCGCCGATGGCCACAGTGCCGTCCTGCTCAATCGCGGTCAGAACATTCTCGATCTGTCCGTCATGCCCGATATACGGAATCGGCGGCAGCTGATCTGCATAATCGCTGATTTCCTTTTCCAGCTCCTCATTGCGCGTGGGGAAGCCGTTGGGCTTGGAAACAGAGGCATAGCAGGAGAAGGGAGCGGCAATCTTTGCCTTTTCGCACTGGAAGGTCAGCGTCTGTTCCTCTCCGTGGTCCACAACGGATGCCGTCAGCGCAGCCAGTGCGCCGTCATACTCGAGAATGGAGATGGAGAGATCCTCCACTTCCGCATTGTCATGCGCCGTGTTGGCCAGGACGCTGGTCACACGCTTGGGAAGACCCATCATCCAGCCCAGCATATCGATGTGGTGCACCGCATGGTTGAGCGTGCATCCGCCGCCTTCCTTCTCCCATGTGCCACGCCACCAGAGGTCATAATAGCAGTGTCCACGCCACCAGAAGGAATCAATGGTCGCATGACGGACCGGGCCTGCGATGCCGGAATCCAGCAGCGCCTTCAGGTCACGGATCGGCTTCCTGAAACGGTTCTGCGCAATGATGGAGAGCTTCACGCCGGTCTCATCACGCACCCGGATCATCTCATCGCATTCCTTCAGGGAAGGTGCCATGGGCTTCTCACAGATAACATTCTTCCCGGCCTTCATGCCGTTAATGGAAATCTCTGCATGAACATAGGGCGGTGTGCAGACATCGATCAGGTTGATGTCGTCACGGGTGAGCACATCATGATGATCAAGATACACGTCACAGTCCAGACCGTACTGTTCCTTCACCTTCTGCGCTTTTCCGGGAATGATGTCGACCAGAGCTGCAATCCGTACACGCTCAGGGAACTGCTGATACGCATGGATATGCATATGAGAAATGTTGCCGGTTCCGATAATGGCTACCTGAATCATGTGGAATGATTCCTCCTGTCTTTTGTTCTGCCTGACGGCATAAGGAACGGCGCCGGCCCCGTACGGGACACGGCGCCGTGGCTGTACTCAGAATGAAGAGACTTCATGCCGGTTCAGCCTGGTATTTCATTACAATACTGGATTACTCTGCGTGTGCAGCGTCCCAAGCGGCATACTTTTCCTCCATGACTTCCTTGCCGCCCATGGCCATGTACTGCTCGAGCATTTCCTTGTAGGTCTTGGAGCACTCTTCGGCATTGGCTGCCATGGTGCACTTGACCAGGATCTGCTTCTCATAGTCAGCCAGCGTGGTGGCATACTTGGAGTTGGCAGGCAGCGGAACGTCAAAGTGGAAACCGCCGAGGATAGAGTCGTAATTGCCGACTACATATTCTTCCTCGAAGAGATCAGAAAATCCCTGATAGGACAGAGCCTGGGCCTTCATGGTCTTCTCATCGGTATCGAGCCACTGACCATTGACCAGCAGAGTGTAGTCGATGTTCTGCATGGAGTTGTACACCATGTCATGATGATCCGCATCGACGTCCTTGACCACCGGGATACCGTCTTCATTCAGATCGGAGGTGATGCCGTCAATACCGTTCTGGAGATAATAAATGGTGTCATACTGGCACAGCCAGTCGAGGTACATGATGGCTGCTTCCGGATGCTGAGAATACACAGGAATGAAGTTCAGCAGGCCGGCTGCGGCGTACACAGGATGATAATACTTGGTCGGATCGGTAACAGATTCGAAGCAGTTGACGGGGGTCAGCTTGGCTTCGGGTTCATAGGCGCGCAGAGCAGACAGGATGCCAGGGGAAACACGGATCGGATGGTCATAGTTTCCGGTGTAGCCGCCTGCGGTGCCGGCTGTCACAGGATTCCACTGGCCTTCACCGGTGGTGTCCAGGGCAAAGTCGGGAGAGATCAGGCCTTCGTTGTACAGGGTGTTCATATAGAGCAGGAAATCTTCATAGCCGTCATGTGCAACGGAGGGTTCGCAGGCCAGGGTGCGCTGGGACAGATCCTTGTAGAAGGACCAGATGAGCGGGAGCTCATAGCGCAGGTCAGCGCCTTCTGCATAGGGGATGCATCCGCCTTCGACGTTGCCGGGGTTCTTGTCACGGAAAGCGCGGAGCACATCCAGGAATTCAGCCTTGGTCTTGGGCATATCCATACCCAGCTTCTCAACCCAGTCCTCACGGATGAACATGCCCATCCATGCAACGACAACGCGGCGGGCGGGGATTGCATACTGGCCGCCGGCAAACTTGCCGAACTCAAGGACTTCATCGCCCAGGAAGGACTTCAGGTTGGAGCCATACTTGTCAACCAGTTCAGACAGTTCATAGACGCCGCCCTGGTTCACATAGTCGGTGACGATGGACTCATTGTAGGTGAAGCAGATATCCGGGCAGGATGCTTCATCCATCATCAGAGTAGCCAGCTTGGACTCTTCCTCAGAACGCGGGATGACGACCCACTCAATCTTGATGTTGCGGGGATCGCCAAAGTTTTCCTGAATCCACTGGGTCCAGTGGTTGTTGTCAGGAGCTGTGCCGCCGGTGTTGCCGCGGTCAAACACGGACACTTTCAGCGTGATCGGCTGATCATAGCGGAACACTTCGGTCGTTTCGGCAGATGCGGGAATAGCTGCGATGGAAAGCAGCATGGCAAGTGCCAGTACCAGAGACAGGATCTTCTTCATGGGAAAGCCTCCTTTTTTTTGAAAAACGTTCTATATTGCACCGGATCAACCGGTATCAACCGTATTATTCCTTCACGGCGCCGATCATAACGCCCTGAACAAAGTACTTCTGAAGGAACGGATAGACAATCAGAATCGGCACGGTGGAGAACACAACAGCCGCACACTGAATGGTTTCCGCCAGAACAGAGTTCTTGCCGCCTTCCACCATGCTCACGTCAGAGGAAGAAGAGGCGAACACAACCTGATAGAGTTTCATCTGCAGGGTGAACTTGCTTGAAGTGTTGATGTAGTAGCGGACGTCGGCGTAGTTGTTCCAGCGGGCCACTGCATAGAACAGCGCAATCGTTGCCAGGGAAGCTGTGGACAGCGGGAGAATGATCCGCAGAAGAATCTGCATATCGTTGCAGCCGTCCAGTTTTGCGCTTTCCTCGAGGGATGCAGGCACCGATTCAAAGAAATTGCGCAGGATAATCGTATTGTAGGTACTGGTCATGATGGGCAGAATCAGGGACCACGGGCTGTCGATCAGACCCATCTGCTTCACCCACAGGAAGTTGGCGATCGTGCCGCCGGTGAAGTACATCGGGATCAGCACGATGATCATCAGCACTTTCCTGCCGGGCAGATAATGGCGGCTCAGCGGGTAGGCCAGAAGAATGGTTGAAACCATGGCCAGTGCGGTATAAATCAATGTCCACTTGATGGAGAAGAACATGGATGTCTGCATGGTCGGATCATTGAAAACTGAAACATACGCATTGAAATCCAGTTCCTTGGGAATCAGGTACACCTTGCCTGCCAGAACCGGTGCACGGCCTGACATGGATTTGGCGATCACGTGGATCACCGGGAGGACACACAGAAGAACGAAAATAGTCAGAATGACATTGAAAACAATTTCCGAACCGAGATAACGGCGGCCCTTGGCTTTGCCGGGCTTCACAGCAGCAGGACTACTCAAAACAGGCCCCCCTCTCCAAGACGTCGCGTGATCAGGTTTGCCCCGATGACGAAGCACATGTTCACAACGGAACCAAAGATATCAACAGCGGTTGCAAACGGATACTGGCGGTTCAGAATACCACGGTTATACACAAAGGTTGAAATCACATCTGCGGAATTGCGGACCATGTCATTCATCATGACATACGGACGTTCGAAACCGATACCGACCATCTGGCCCAGCTGAAGAATCAGCATGATGACGATCGTGGGCATGATGCAGGGCAATGTGACATACCAGATTCTGCGCAGCCGTCCGCAGCCGTCCACTTCCGCTGCCTCATAGAGTTCTGTATTCACACCGGAGATTGCAGCCAGGTAAATGATGGTTCCCCAGCCTGCACTCTGCCAGATACCGGTCACCACATACATGACAACCCAGTTGCCTTCGTCCATCAGGAAGTTGACCGATTGTCCGCCTGCCGATGTGATCAGGTTGTTGATCGGACCGTTGGTGCCGAAAATCTTCGAAACAAGAGAACCAATGATAACCCAGGACAGGAAGTGCGGAAGATACATCAGTGTCTGATAGACCTTTTTCAGCTTCAGAGAATTCATCTCATAGAGCATGATGGCCAGAATAATGGGCATCGGGAAGCCGAACAGAAGATCGAGCAAATTCAGCTTGACGGTGTTCTTCACAGCATGCCAGAACTGCGGGCTGTTGAAAACCTCAGAAAAATACTTGAAAATCGGCGTAGACCACGGGCTCTTGGCGATGCCCTTGAACACGCTGAAATCCTTAAACGCAACCTGCAATCCTGACAATGGTGCATACCTGAACAGGAAATACTGCGTCAGAGGAATAATCAGCATCAGGTACAGCCATCTGTACGTCTTGATGGTCTTGAAGAAGCCCATGCGTTTGTATTTGACTTCTTTTTTCTGCATTTTTCCGCCTCCAGTCATTCTTTCGCCTTTTCGAGAGACCTTGGATTTACATCAGTTGCTGATGTTTCGAAAATGGAAAATCTGGTTTCTAATTGCATAAATAATATATGACCCATCTCTGGTTTGCAATTGATGATCTTGCTTGATTTATTGTGAATGTTGCTGTACCATGTAGGATATCCACTGTCCCTATTTTTGTATGTTTCGGAGATAATTCGTCATGAAAGATGTAAACTGGATTGAAACCAACGATATCCTCGAAGGAGACGATTTCGGAGCCGCCCACCGTTTTAACAATGAATGGTTTATGCCGAAATTTCACATGCATCCTCATTACGAGTTCTACCTTTTCCTGTCCGGGAATGTCCAGATCCTGATTGAGGAT
Source organism: Christensenella sp. UBA2853 (assembly GCA_002350845.1). GTDB lineage: Bacteria > Bacillota > Clostridia > Christensenellales > Aristaeellaceae > UBA2943. The sequence goes on along the minus strand of DEFL01000043.1, from coordinate 36,888 downwards.
GATTCTTTTGACGCGCGTCCAATGGACCTGTTTATTTTCCCTCCGGGCATACAGCACCGCGCTCATCTTGTAAATACACACAAAAATTATGAGCGCGCCTATTTTTATGTTACCCGGCAGGCACTTCTCAATTTCTGCACTGAACAGATTCGTCTGCTCGATATTCTTGAAAACGCTGTCCTGAAAAAGGAATATTGTTATCACATTGGTGAAGAGAACGGGAATGAATTTCTCCGGATGATTGATGCCTACCTGAAAAATGAATCTTCCAATGATCCATATTCCCGGGAAATGCAGCGCCTGCGTATGAACTATCTCTCCCTGGAAGTATGCCGCATCATTCAGGGAAAGGATGCTGTCAGCGCAAAACAGCCGGACCGGATCAGCGAAGTCATCCGGTACATCAACACGCATATCACAGAACCACTGTCCCTTGACGCGCTGTCCGAACAGTTTTTTATCAGCAAATATACCCTTCTGCATGACTTCAAGTCCTACGCCAATATTTCTGTCTACCAGTACATCCTGTCCAAGCGTGTGCTTTACGCCCAGCTCCTCATGCAGCGCGGCATTTCTCCCGGCTCCGCATCCAAACAGAGCGGCTTTAATGACTATGCTGGTTTTTACCGGGCTTTTGTGAGTCAGAACAATATATCCCCCCAGACCTATTACGAACAGTGTCGTCATCCACGCACAGAAAAATGATCAATATGCAATATCCGCTTCTTGTGTTTCACCTTTTATCCGTTATAATAAATTCCGACTGAAGCGGTTCTGCCGTTTTCGATTCGTTACGCACCTGTTTCCAACCCGGAATCAGGTTTCAAATGTACAATGATTATCAGGAGGCATGTGTTATGGCTGAAAAAGTCCGTCTCGGTATTATCGGCATCGGTAATCAGGGTTCTTCCTACGCAAAGCGCTTTGTGAAGGAAAACTGGGTTCCTGACATTGAACTCGTCGCCATTGCGGATATCAACCCTGCCCGCATTGCATGGGCAAAGGAAAACCTCTCTCCCGATCTGGCATACTTTGACGATGCGATCGCCATGCTCGACAGCGGCCTGATCAATGCCTGCGTCGTCTCCATCCCCCACTACGATCATCCCCGCTATGCCATGGAATGCATGAAGAGGGGCATCCATGTCATGTGCGAAAAGCCGGCCGGCGTCTATACCCGTCAGGTCCGTGAGATGAACGAAGAAGCCAAAAAGCATCCCGATGTTGTGTTCGGCATGATGTTCAATCAGCGCACCAACTGCCTCTACCGCAAGATGCGCGAACTCGTGCAGAGCGGCAAGTATGGCCGCGTCCGCCGCGCCAACTGGCTGATCACCAACTGGTACCGCAGCCAGTTCTACTATGACAGCGGCGACTGGCGTGCCACCTGGGCCGGCGAGGGCGGCGGCGTCCTGCTCAACCAGTGCCCGCACCAGCTCGACCTGTGGCAGTGGATTCTCGGCATGCCCAAGAAGCTGCAGTCCTTCATGCGTTACGGCCAGTGGCATGACATTGAGGTCGAAGACGATGTCACCACCTGGATGGAATATGAAGACGGCCACACCGGCGTGTTCATCACCTCCACCGGCGACCCGCACGGCTCCAACCGCTTTGAGGTGGAAATGGACGGCGCTCAGCTGATCGCCGAGGGCGACAAGCTCTTCCTCCTTGAATTTGACCAGCTCGAACAGGACTGGACCAAGACCAACAAGATCCCCTTCGCCAGCGTGCCCGCACACGAGGTTGAAGTGGAAATGGACGGCCTCAATCCTCAGCACCAGGGTGTGTTCCAGGCCTTTGCCGGAGCCATCCTGCGCGGTGAACCCCTGGTGGCCGGCGGCGAAGAAGGCATCAACGGCCTGACTCTCTCCAACGCCATGCATCTCTCCGCTTTCCTCGGAAAGCCGGTTGAGCTTCCCTTCGATGAAGATCTGTATGAGTCCGAGCTCATGAAGCGCGTGGCCACGTCCCGCCGCAAGGAAGCCGGAAAATCCGTCTTCTCCGACACCACCGGAACCTATTAATGAATGACTGCTACGGAGGCCTGAAATCATCATGGATGTGATTCGTACTGCTGTCATCGGAATCGGCAATATGGGCAGTGCCCATGCGCGCTGCATCTATTCCGGTGCCATTCCCGGCATGCAGCTTGCCGCTGTATGCGATCTGCGTCCGGAACGTCTGGACTGGGCAAAGAACGAACTGCCCGGTACCGCCCTGTATGACAGCTGGGAGTCCCTCATTTCTTCCGGAACCATTGATGCCGTGATCATCGCCGTTCCGCACCCGCTGCACAGCATCATTGCGGAAGCGGCCATGCATGCCGGTCTCCACGCGCTCTCTGAAAAGCCGCTCGACATCCGGCTTTCCAGCGCACGCCGCGCGGTTGAAACCGGCAAAAAGACCGGCCAGGTCTTCGCCGTCATGCTCAATCAGCGCACCAGTCCCATCTTTCAGCGTGCCCGGGAGATTGTGCGCAGCGGAAAGCTGGGCGAACTGAAGCGCAGCGTTTGGATTATCACCAACTGGTACCGCACGCAGCACTACTATGACAGCGGCGACTGGCGCGCCACCTGGCTGGGCGAAGGCGGCGGCGTTCTGCTCAATCAGGCACCGCACAACCTGGACCTGTGGCAGTGGATCTGCGGCATGCCCGTGGAAGTCATCGCCCGCTGCGATATGGCCCGCTATCACCATATCGAGGTCGAGGATGACGCCACACTGACCGTCCGCTATGCAAACGGTGCCACCGGCATCTTTATCACCTCCACCGGTGAATACCCGGGCACCAATCGTCTCGAAATCTCAGGCACACGGGGAAAGCTCGTGCTGGAGGAAGGCAGGCTGAAGTCCTGGCTTCTGCGCGAGGACGAGGACAAAGTCCGCTTTTCCTCTGATCTCAATTCTCCGCATATTCCTCTGGACTATGAGGAATGGGTGCCTGAAGAGAAGGAGACCGCGCATGCCGGTATTCTGACCAATTTTGCCGCGGCCATTTTAAAGGGCGAAAAGCTCCTGTCCCCTGCAGAGGACGGACTCTGCGAGCTGACGCTCTCCAATGCCGCCTATCTTTCCGCATGGCAGGGATCTGTGCCCGTCAGCCTCCCGCTCGATGAGGAAGCCTTTGACCGGCTGCTTGCAGAGCATCAGGAGACATCAAAATATACAGGCCAGGCCGCCTCATCCGCGCATCACCCCGACGGCCAGTATTCCGACCGCTGGCAGGTCAACTGGTAAATCGCGGAGATACGCTCCGCATTCCTGATTCACGCTTTCAAAGGAGGTCCTTTCCTTGAACAATCTGCACATTTACGCTTTTGCAGATGAAGCCAGTCCCCGGATTGACGAACAGATCAAAGCCATGGTGCGCAATGGTCTGCAGGGTCTTGAAATCCGGAATGTTGACGGAGAAAATGTTTCCGCCATTTCCCTGGACAAGGCACGCGAAGTCCGGAAAAAGCTCGATGATGCCGGACTGATCACCTGGTCTATCGGTTCGCCTCTTGGAAAAATCGATATTGAAAAGGGCTCCTTTGAAGAGCACCTCGACAGCCTCCGCCATACGCTGGAAGTTGCCTCCGTGCTCGGAGCCAAGAACATCCGCATGTTTTCCTTCTTTATTCCTGCAGGAAAGGATCCCGCCATCTTCCGCAATCAGGTGATGGACCGTCTGCACCGCATGGTGGAAGTGAGCGCAGGCTCCGGCATCGCGCTGTGCCATGAAAATGAAAAAGGCATTTACGGCGATGTCGCCACCCGCTGCCTCGATGTTCTCACCGAAGTGCCCGAACTGCACGGGGTGTTTGACCCCGCCAACTTTGTCCAGTGCGGTCAGGATACCCTGGAAGCGTGGGAGATGCTGAAGGACCGCATCAACTACATGCATATCAAGGATGCCCTCTTCAGCGACAGCAGCGTTGTTCCTGCCGGAAAAGGCGACGGACATGTCGGCGAAGTGCTCCATGCCTTCCTCGCCAAGGGTGGATGCGACATGACCGTGGAACCCCATCTCGCCGTGTTTGACGGCCTGAAGGGACTCGAACGCAAGGGTGACCGCAGCATTGTCGGCGGAGGCAATTATGTCTTCTCCTCCAACGATGAGGCATTCGACGCCGCCTGCAGCGCACTCAAAGCGCTTCTCGCCTGATTTCCTATTTTTGTCATCCGGGCAGCATTTCGGAAACGATATGCTGCCTTTTTTCGTTCTATGGATGAAACCATCCTGAAGGGATCTGAAACGATGAACAAAGGGATCGCTCTTGTGCTCACTCTTCTTTTGGTGCTCTCGCTCCTGCCTGCCGCCTCCGCCAACAGCTGGGGACTGAAGGGGAAGCTGCTGACGCTCGTCATGGACGATGCAAGGTGGGACAATTATTCCACGGTCTGCAATCAGGCCGGGTCCTGGGCTATTCTCGGCTCCCGGTATCACAACGCACTGTTCCATGCCGCCGGGGACGGCCTGCACGTCTTCCATACCGCTGTATGGCAGCCGGACGAAAAGAAGAAGATGTCCATTGCGGAAACCGCGGACGGATTTATTCTTACCAGCGGACAGGAATCCTTTACCTTTGGAGCATGTGCCGGTGAGATCGTGCTCCTGCAGGCCCGTCTCGGGGATGTCGAGTTCAGGGCTGACACATCCAATACGGACACCGGATCCTTTTACGGCTATACCTGCACAGAAGGGACAGAAACGGTTTTTCTTTCCATGCTCCCCCTTTCCGTCGCAGATTTCAATCTGGCCCTGTTCCCGCGGACTGCGGAGGACGTCCGCCGCTTCAATCTCCTGCATGCGCAGCTGGACAGCGGAGAAAACTGTCTGGGAACCAGTGAGAGGAATCTGATCCCCGCGCTCGGCAAAGGCACGGCCCCGGTCTGGAGCGCACCGTTCGGGAAGTCTGCCTGGCGGGCCGGCAAAGGCAAGGCCGCTGTCGGGCTTTCCGGGAACATCATCCCCCTGAAGGGTTACCGGAATGCAGACGGGGATAGCTATACCTGCATCGAGTATGAAGTCAGCGAACGGACGCACCGCATCGGCTGGGTGGAAAACAGGCTTCTGGGCAGCCGTGCGCTCGAGGACACTTCAGATATCCTCGGGGAAGCCTTCGTCCACTGCGATGTCCGGGCCATTCGCACCACATTCCTCACCGATGACCCCTTCTGCTCCCAGTATCCGCAGTTTGAAGTCCCCTCCGGCATGCAGTTTGACTGCATGGGGCTTATTGGAAACGACTGGGCCTATGTCAGCGCAGAGGTCACCAGCAAAGGGAAATTCACAGATGGCGGGGCCATCGTCTGGGGCTTCATCCCCGTCCGGGATCTGGAAATGGATCCTTCCTTCAGGGATGACCCCGTCCCCCAGGACATCGTGGAGCAGCTCTCCGGCAGCTGGACGTTCTATGCCGGAGGCAGCATGGCGGAAGATCTTCTCATCTTCTATCCCGACGGAACGTATGAAGGGGCCAATACCGTCTATACCCAGACCGGTGAAACCCTTGGCGAGCCCCGTCGGGGCACCTGGTCTGTCTGCAGATACAATCCCTTCTGGGGATTCTACTGGGATGATCCGGTATACGAACTGACGCTGGTCCACGAGGACGGCACGGCCAATGTCAAAGGGCTGAGCATCAGCGAAGAGGGCTTCAGCCTGACAAACTACGAGGGCAGCGGCGGCTATGTGCGCACGGAAACGCTCGAAACAGAAGACTCAGAAGTTACAAATGGCTGAAGCAAAGCCGGGACCCGACAGGGCCCCGGCTTTTGTGTTTCTATGAGATCAGAAGGATCACGTTGATTCCCTGTCCCAACGGATCTCCGTGCTGTCATTGAAGGCCGCCAGGCGCTTCACCGCTCCTTCCATGGCCGTCCTCAGCTTTGCGGTCTGCCGCACACCTTCCTCATACCAGATATGCCGCACTTCCAGCGACTGCGTCTTTCTCTCGGCCACTGCCTCCATGCGTCCAATCAGCTTCTCGCCGTACAAAACAGGCAGCACATAATAGCCGTACCTGCGCTTTTCCCGCGGCGTATAGATCTCCCACGAATACTGAAAGTCCCAGAGCGCCTCGATCAGTTTCCGGTCCCACAGCATGGGGTCGAGCGGGGCCAGGAATTCCAGGCGCGGTTTCCTGTCCGCGGTATCGTCCAGCACGCTTTCCAGAAGCGGAAGGTCCTCTTTGAGCAGGTACAGCGGAAAGCGGATGCCTTCTGTCCGGACTTCGCAGATGCGGCCGCTTTCTTTCAGCTCCGCAAACGCACGGTTCCGCTCTTCCGTGCTCATATCCATCCCCAGCCAGGCATCCGACCGGCGGTTCCAGAGCAGACCGACCGCCCCGATGCGCCGGGCGACGCGCCACTGCCGAAAGGCTTCTGCGTCCGGACACGGGCTCGGTGCGTTCAGCAGTTCCGCGTCAAAGTACTTTTCCGCGAGGTCATAGTATTTCCGGGTCCCGCTCTTGTGATGGATCAGCAGCACGCCGTCCGTATACAGCTGTTCGAGCACGGAGCGCGCAGCCTGGGATTCCTTTTCCCAGTGGCCGCTCCAGTGCATGGAGGAATGCCAGAAGATGGTGCCCTCCAGGGGCAGTGTATCGCTGCTGACCGGCCCATGCTCCCGGATATAAGCGATCGCTTTCTCTTCGAGCTCAGACAGGCCCTGAAACTGTTTTCCATGCACCCGGCTTCTCTCCCGGTACGGGGCAAAATACGGCCAGTCCTCCCTCGCCCAGATCGCCAGTTCCTTGTCGGCATAGTCCACCAACAGGCGGTCTTTGTAGAGAAGATCCGCCAGCGTCTTTTTCGTAAACCCTTTCACGCGGGAGAGCAAGGTCAGCTCTGCGTTTTTTCCGCAGACATCGACCGGATCATACTGAATACAGCCCGCCTGACGAACATACCGGTATGCCCCGTCTTTTCCGGCAAACCGGTATTTCCCGAGCAGTCCCTGCCGGAGAAGGATCAGACGCCTTGCCTGCTCCCGTGTGATGGTGATCGGTTCGTTCCTCATGATTCCTCTCCCGTTATTCTCAGGGATTTCAGGTACTCCTTCTGCTCCGGACGGATCCTGAAACTCTCCACGGCCTTCTGAATCGCCTTCTGATGCGTCCACTGGTCCAGACGATGGTTTTCCAGGTATGGAAGGACTGCGTCATACTGTTTGGCGAGCGCTGTGGCAAAATACCAGGCCGCCATCATGCGGACGTAATACTCCTCCGAGTGCACCGACGCCACCATCTCCGGATAGGCGGGATCAAACCGGTCATCCAGAAAATGATCCATCAGCATGCGGATGGCAAAGCGGACGGTATAGGTTTCCCCGGACGCGAGCCATGTCTTCACTGACCCGAGCAGTTCCGGTGCATGCTTTCTAAAAACCTTCGGGGACATCTGATCGCAGGTCGCCCAGTTATCCACATACGGCAGAAAACGGGTGACGGCATCGAGGCAGGTGCCATAATCCTTCATGTCCGAAAGAATAAACGCATGCAGCTGATTTTCCTCAAAGCAGTCATGCGGCAGTGTCTGAATCAGCAGGTCTGCACTGCCATCCGCCTGCAGTTCTTTCGCCAGCTTCCGAAGGTCCGGCGTCCGCACGCCGGTCACCGTCTCCGGGGGCACGGAAGGGATCAGTTTGACCTGAAAATCCCTGTATTTCTGATCCTGCATGCTCAGCAGTCTCTCCCTGATTTCCTGAAGCGTCATGCCCCTGTCCCCCTGCCTGTTTTTTCTGACTGAAAGAATTCTCCCCGCCGCCTGTCCGTTCCTGCCCCCATGCGCAAAAGCGCCCCCCGCAGATTTTTCTCTGCAGGGGGCGCCTGTTTCAGTGCATTACAGACCGGTCTTCTCGCGGATATACTTGCGTGCCATCTGGGCATACTCGAACGGATTGGCCTTGGCCGGATCCTGTTCAGCCTCGACGACAACCCAGCCCTCGTAGCCGCTCTTCTCAATGATGTCAAAGATCGGGGCGAAGTCCACATCGCCGTCACCGGGCACGGTGAACACACCATTGCGCACAGCAGTCAGGAAGCTCCAGCCTTCCTTCTTGGCCTGATCGCGGATTGCCAGACGGCAGTCCTTGAGGTGGATGTGACGGATGCGGTGGATGTACTTCTCGAGCACCGGGACGGGATCCACGCCGGCAAAGGTCAGATGACCGGAGTCAAAGAGCAGGAAAACCTTCTCCGGATCCACGGAGGCCATGAAGCGGTCAATTTCCTCAACCGTCTGCACGCCGGTTCCCATGTGATGATGCATGGTCAGCGTCATGCCCTTTTCCTGGGCGAGTGCGCCGAGCTCATTGTAGCCCTTGATCACAGTATCCCACTGTGCATCGGTCCAGACAGGCTTCTGGTTGCCGAAGATATTGATGTCCTTGCCCTGGATGGAGTCGCCCTGTTCGCTGGCACCGATCACTCTTGCGCCGAGTGCGTAGAGACGGTCGCGGTGAGCGATGAAGTTGCGGATGGTGACTTCATAGGGCTCGGAGGTGAAGAGCGTGGAGAACCAGGCATTGCAGATCTGCAGGCCGCGGACGTCCAGCTTGTGCTTGAGCACCTGCACGTCCTGGGGATACTTGTTGCCGATTTCGCTTCCCTTGAAGCCGGCGAGCGCCATTTCGCTCACGCACTGTTCAAAGGTGTTCTCTCCGCCCAGGTCGGGCATGTCATCATTGGTCCAGCCGATCGGGGCAATCGCCAGTTTGACTTTGTTGGGATCGAGCATATCAGATTCCTCCCATGATTTGAATCATCAGAATTTTCTTGTGTCCTTCACGTGGTCCACGAGGCTCTCGTAAGCCGCCTGGACCGGTGCCTGCGTGGAAACCTCAGCCACGCCCACACGCCACCAGCTCTCATAGCCGGGCGTCATGGTGCCGGGAACCACCTTGATGTCATAGAGCACCGGGCGGTCCTGCTTCAGGGCATCCTCAAGGGCTGCCTTGAGCTCTTCCTCGGTATGGATGGAATAGGTCTTGAGACCATAGCCTTCCGCGTTCTTGGCGAAATCCAGCGGGACGGGTGCGCCGTCGAGCTCGCCGGTCTCAGGATTGCGGAAGCGGAACACGGTGCCGAAGGTCGGGGTGCCCTGATTGTTCTGCAGGTTCTCAATGCAGCCCCATCCGGAGTTGTCAAAGAGGCAGAAATGCACTCTCAGACCTTCCTGCACGCAGGTCACCAGTTCAGAATGCGCCATCAGGTAGGTGCCGTCACCGAAGAAGGTATAGACTTCACGGTCCGGGCAGGCCAGCTTCACGCCGAGCGCGCCGTTGGTCTCATAGCCCATGTTGGAGAAGCCGTACTCCATGTGATAGGCATCGCGTCCTGTCGGACGGAAGAGGCGCTGCATATCGCCAGGCAGACTGCCTGCGCTGCCCACAGCGATATCGTTTTCTTTCATGAATTCATTGATGATGCCCAGCGCGCGGGTCTGTGCAAGGCCCTGCTCATGCTGGCATGCATACCATGCATCCACGGTTTTGTTCCACTTGTCAGAGGCTGCTTTTGCCTCATCCGCATGCGCATACTGATAGCCTGCCATCACCTCGGTCAAGCCCTTCAGGCCTTCCCGGGCGTCGCAGATCATGGGCTCAGCGTCCATCTTGACCGCGTCAAACGGGCAGATGTTCAGGCCGATCACCTTGGCGTTCTCCTGGAAGAGCCACTTGGAACTGGTAGTAAAGTCGCTCAGGCGTGTGCCGACCGCCAGAATCACATCGGCCTTCTTGGCCATGACATTGGCAGCCTCGCCGCCCGTCACGCCGATGCCGCCCAGGTTCAGCGGATGGTTCCACGGAAGCACACTCTTGCCCGCCTGCGTCTCGCAGAACGGAATGCCGGTCTTCGTGCAGAATGCATCCAGCGCATCATGCGCATAGGAATACCGGACACCGCCGCCGCAGATGACGAGCGGATACTCGGCCTTCTTCAGGATCTCCGCGACGCGCTCGAGCTGGGAGGCTGTGGGCGTGCGCCGGTCCATATGCCAGACGCGCTTTCTGAGGAAGGAAACCGGATAATCATAGGCTTCGCCTTCCACATCCTGCGGCATGGCCAGGCACACCGCGCCGGTATCGGCGGGATCGGTGAGCACGCGCATGGCATGGATCGCAGCCGTCATCAGCTGTTCCGGACGTTCCATGCGGTCGAAATAATGGCATACGCCTCGGAATGCATCCGTCACAGTCTGGCCGAAGGACTGGAAGAATTCCGCCTGCTGCAGAACCGGGTCCGGCTGGCGGCAGGCAAAGGTATCGCCCGGCAGCACCAGCAGCGGGATGCGGTTGGCTGTGGCACAGCCGCAGGCGGTCACCATGTTCATGGCGCCGGGGCCGATGGAGGACACGCACGGAATGATTTCCAAGCGGTTCTTCTGCTTGGCAAACGCCGTGGCGGCCAGCGCCATGTTCTGCTCGTTCTTGCCCTGCAGGAAGCGGATGCCGTGCCCGCCCTGCTGGAGCGCCTGTCCGACGCCGACCACGCAGCCGTGGCCGAACACGCCGAACATGTTATTGACAAACTTGTATTCCACACCGTCAAGCTCCACCCACTGGTGATCCAGGAACTGGACGAGGGCCTGCGCCATGGTCAGACGAATGGTCTCCATGTCGTTCTACCTCCTGCTTATTTGGGGTCGCCCCAGTAATGGCTGTCTTCATCCATCACCCACAGATGCTCCTTGAGGAACACGGGATAGTCCGGGCTGCGGTAGGGATTGCCGTCGAGATGACGGATGGCCCAGAGATACCAGAGCGCATACCCCGGCGCGGTGCAGTGCGGATGGGTCAGACCGGGCTCGATAAAGACGGTGTCATTGTTCTGCACCTTGACAACCTCGTCTCCGAGTTCGCCATAGCCGAAACCGTTCTCAGGATTGGTCTTGTAGTAATAGATTTCAGGCTGCGGATGATGATGCGGCGGATAGCTCGACCACTTGCCCGGGAAGCCGATGACTTCGCCCAGAACCAGGTTGGCATCCTTTGCGTTGGAGTAATCAAAGATCGTGCGGACAATGCGGGTGGACGTTTCCCGCATGAGGCCTGCGCCGCGGAATTCGTCGGGTGTATCGGAAGGCAGGTACAGTTTGTTTCCGAAGGCCTTCTCATTGTCGGTTCTGAGAATATTGATTTCCGCTTCATCGGAAAGGCAGGTCACGCGGATGGCGCAGGTCCGGTCAGCATGCAGCGCGGTCGGCGGCACATCAAAGCAGTTTTCGCGGTTTTCGACATGCGTCTGTTCCGCCCAGTCAAACTGCACTTCGCCGTACACCAGCAGCACCGCTTTCTCAAGGTCCGCCGTCTCTTCATAGACGTCGCCCTTCTTCATGCGATACACACCGAAATCCATGAGCATGTCGGCATGCTCTCCGTCACGCCGTGCCAGCCATTTGAGGCCAAACGGATGCGCGCCCTTTGCCTTGATAATATTGGGATTCATGTTCGTTTCCTCCCTGACAGGGACGCCCGGCCTGGCCGGGCGTCCGTTCTCAATCTCAGATTTCAGAAATTTTCACCGGGCGGTGTTCGTCCAGAGACTTCTTGGCTGCCTTGGCGAGCACAACGCTCATCAGACCGGCATGGATGCCGACCGGGACTTCTGTATCATTGACGATGGCCTGGATGAACTGCTTCATTTCCTCAGTGAAGCTGGCCATGTATCTCTCAAGGAAGAAGAACTGCGGCTTTTCACCAACCACGCCTGCGGCGGTGGAAACCTTGACGGTGGAATCGCCGTCATTCTCGTCCGCTGCCATGCCCAGGGATCCGAAGACTTCCACTCTCTGGTCATAGCCGTAGGCGGCACGGCGGCTGTTGTCGATGACGCCCAGGGCGCCGTTGGCAAAGGTCAGGGTGACGATGGCGGTATCCACGTCGCCGGCCTCGCCGATGCGCTTGTCAACCAGGGAAGTGCCCATGGCATAGACTTCGGTGACATCAGAACCGGCCAGGAACATGGCCATATCAAAGTCATGGATCATCATGTCGATGTACAGACCGCCGGAGCTGGCTGCATACTCAGGGGACGGGGGCTCGGGATCGCGGGATGTGATCTTGACGATTTCCACATTGCCCAGCGTGCCGTTGGCAACCATCTTCTGCACAGCCTTGTGGTTGTGGTCAAAACGGCGGTTGAAGCCGATCTGCAGCTTGCGGCCGGTTTCCTCGGCGACCTTGGCGACTTCCTTGATTCTTTCAATCGAGGTGTGCACAGGCTTCTCGCAGAACACATGCTTGCCGGCCTTCATGGCAGCAATGGAGATGTCCGCATGGGTGGGCGTCGGGGAGCAGACGAGGACGGCGTCGATCTCAGGATCATTGATGATGTCCATATAATCGGCAGAATACTTCGGCACGCCGAAACGCTCGGCCAGCTTCTTGGCGCTGGCTTCCATGACGTCGGTCACCATGACGACTTCTGCTTCCGGAATGTGATAGGTAATGGACTCTGCATGGACATTGCCGATACGGCCGGCGCCTACGATACCAATCTTCAGCTTATTCATGGGAAATTCAACCTCTCTTTTTTTCAGTTTTTATTGCTTATCTGCTGCCTGCATCGTGCAGGCTGGAAACCATCTTAGAGGGAGCCGTCCCAGGTGGAGACATGCTCTTTCTTCATTTCCTCTTCATCAAACCAGCGCATGGTGACGGTCTTGGACTCGGTGTAGAAACGGAACGCATCCTTGCCGTGGCAGTGCAGGTCGCCGAAGAAGGACTTCTTGTGGCCGGAGAACGGGAAGACACCGATCGGGACCGGGATGCCGACATTCACGCCGACCATGCCGCCATCGGTGCGGCGGGCAAACTCACGGGCATAATAGCCGCTCTGGGTGAAGATGACGGAACCGTTGGCGAAGGGATTGCGGTTCATCAGCTGAATGCCTTCCTCGAAGTTCTTGACGCGCTTGATGCACAGGACCGGTCCGAACACTTCGCGGGTGCCGATGGTCATGTCTTCGGTCACATGGTCGAAGATGGTGTGGCCGATATAGTAGCCGTTCTCATAGCCTTCCACCTTGACATCACGGCCGTCGAGCACGAGCTGGGCGCCCTCATCAATGCCCTTCTGGATCCAGTCGAGGATGAACTTCTGATGGCTCTTGGAACCCACAGGTCCAAGCTTGGAGGTCTTGTCATAGGCAGGACCGATCTTCTGCTGCTTGCACAGACGCACGAGCTCTGCGACCAGCTGGTCGGCAATGCTCTCTTCTGCAACCACGACCGGCAGCGCCATGCAGCGTTCGCCTGCGCAGCCGAAGGAGGAGTTCATGATGCCGGCAGCCGTACGGGTAATCGGCGCATCGGCCAGGACCAGCGCATGGTTCTTGGCCTCGCACAGGCACTGCACGCGCTTGCCGTTGGCAGCAGCGGTTGCATAGACATGCTGGCCGACTGCGGTGGAACCGACAAAGGTGATGCCCTTGACATCCTCATGGGTCAGGAAGATTTCCGCTTCATTCCTGGAGCAGGGTACGATATTGAAGATGCCGTCCGGAATGCCGGCTTCCTTGTAGAGTTCTGCAAAGCGCAGGCTGGTCATGGGGGTGGTGGAAGCGGGCTTGAGCACGAATGCATTGCCGCACACAATGCAAAGCGGTGCCATCCAGCCCACCGGAATCATGGCCGGGAAGTTCCACGGTGCGATGCCGGCAAACACGCCGATCGGCTCACGGTAGAGCGTGGTGTCATAGCCGGAGGAGGTGTTCATGAGGCTTTCGCCCATGAGCAGGGAGGGAGCAGAGCAGGCCAGCTCGGTCATTTCCAGCGCCTTGCCGACGTCGCCGGCAGCCTCGCTCCAGCACTTGCCGTTTTCCTTGGCCACGAGCATGGTCAGCTCATCCATGTGTTCCTCGATCAGGTTGCGCAGCTTCATCATGATGCTGGCGCGCTTGCGGACAGGGGTGTCTCTCCATGCCGGATAGGCAGCCTTGGCGCAGGCGATGGCCTGTTCGACTTCTTCCTTGGTGCAGCAGGGGACCTGAGCGATGGCTTCGCCCGTGGAAGGATTGTAAATGGTGTTGAACTTTTCACTCTTGCTCTCTACAAACTGTCCGCCGATAAAGGGTTTCATGATTTCCATGGTTCCATTACCTCCGTTTATTTAGTCGCTTCTGGGGGGATTGGGTCAGATGGGTGTAATAACGCTGCCGTACTGCGCCTTTTCAGAAGCGATGAACGCTTCCAGGGCTTCCTCAGTCGGCATATCCTTGGAACAGGCGTGGCTGGCCACCAGCATGGCTGCCGATGCGCTGCCTCTTTCGAGTGCGTCATCCAGCGGCTTGCCCGCCATCAGGGCATGCAGGAAGGAGGACGCATAGCCGTCTCCTCCGCCAAAGCCCTTGAGAGCCTTGACCGGGAACGGTTTGACATTGAAGCAGCCTTCCCGGCTGTAGGCGCGGCTTCCGCTCTTGCCATGCTTGATCACGCAGATCGAGGCGCCAAGGCCCAGCCAGTATTCCGCGCTCTTTTCATCCGTGCCGTCCAGTCCGAGGAGTCGTTCCATCAGATCAAACTCTTCGCGGCTGCCCATGATGATGTCGGCTTTCTCGGCGACCATGGATGTGTAAATCGCGATCTCATCCATGCTCTTCCAGGTGTACGCTCTGTAGTCGGCGTCAAAGACCACCGGAACGCCGTTGCGCTTGGCAAAGGTCAGGGCCTTGAAGCAGGCTTCCCTGGTCGGAGAAGTGCACAGGGCGGTGCCGGAGATGAGCAGGCAGGCACTGTTGCGGATGTACTCCTCATCCACATCCTCCGGGGAGAGCTGCAGATCGGCCACGCCCTCACGGTACATGAGAATGGAGGATTCGGTCGGGGAAAGCATCTCTGTGAACGTCAGTCCGAGCTTTTCGCCATGCTCGCACCGGCGGATGTGGCTCACATCAATGCCTTCATTCTGGAAGTACTTGGTGACATACGTGCCGAACTGATCGTCGCTCACGCGGCCAAGGAAACCGACGCGGTTCCCCAGTCTCGCCATGCCCACGGCAATGTTGGCCGGCGAGCCGCCAAGGTACTTGTTGAAGTTGCTGCTCTCATCAAGCGGACGGTTGTAATCGGTTGGATTGAAATCGATTGCCACGCGTCCGACCAGCGTGATATGCAGCGGTTTTGAGAGATCAAAGGATATCATAGGTCTGCTCTCCCTTCACTGCCAAAGAGTCTGATATATCTGGAAACCACCTCAGAGACGGCCTTTGAGGAGGCTCCGATATTGCGAAAGATGTCTTTCCCCTCACAGGCGCCGGCCTGTGCGCGGAAAATGTCGGTGGCGATGTTCAGCTTGCGCATGCCCAACTGCACCAGCTTCCTGAACTGCTCATCGGTCAGTCCGCTTCCGCCGTGCAGCACCAGTGCGGCGTGCAGCTTTGCATGGGCTTCCTCCACCACTTCATAGCGCAGGTGCGGGGTCTGGGCATAGAGCCCGTGCGCATTCCCGATGCCCACAGCCAGCGCATCAATGCCGGTCGCATCCATGCGCAGGCAGTCATCGAGCGTGGCAATCTGTTCCTCCGCCGCGCTTCCGTCCTCATTCTTGCCCACCCGTCCGACCTCGGCCTCCACGGCCGCGCCGGTTTTGGCGGCCATGGCAACCACTTTGGAGGTGAGCGCCACGTTCTCATCGATCGGGCGGTCCGAGCCATCACACATCACCGAGGTAAAGCCAAGATCCAGGGCTTCCTGGATGCATTCGAGTGTCTTTCCGTGGTCAAGATGAACAGCCACCGGCACCGCCGCATGCTCGGCTGCCGCGATCATCATTGGGCCGATCAGATGCAGCGGGGAATACGGAAGTCGCGCCTCCGCAATCTGCATGATAATCGGAGCCCGACAGGCCTCGGCCGCCGCAATCACGCCTTCAATGCATTCCATGTTGGCCACACTGAATGATCCGACTGCCCAGGATCCCTCCTCTGCTTTTTTCAGCAGTGTCCGCATATTCACCAGTCCCATAGTTTCACCGTCCCTGTTCTTTATTTTCCGGTCCACTGAGACCCTGTCTGAAAACACCATTTGACAATCAGGAATATCCTGATTATGATGCATTCTTGCATTCTTACGCCTGAAAACGGAGGCTGTTCTCATGCAACTGTATTCTGCACTTTCTCCCGAAGCACGGCTGCTGGTCGACGAAGCGGTCGCCCATCTCCGCCGCGGGTATGATCCGGCCACCGGCCTTGTGACGGAGACCCTTGAAGGGAAACCGTACCGCAGTGTGCGCAATTCCATGTACTATGCGCTGGGCCTGCTGCTCCGGGATGATCCCGGTGCTGCCCAAACCGCGGAGACCATCTGCCGCGCCGTGCTCGCACTGCAGTTTGATGCACCCGGAGAAATTTTTCACGGCACATTCCGCCATCCGGACGATCCGGTCCCTCCGGCGGGCATCTTTTCCTATCATGCCGTTTCCCCCACCATGCGCTATATGGCGGATGTGGCCTGGGAAGACATTGTATGCGCCTTCAGCCGGGAGCTTGCCGCCGATCCTTCCCTGAAGGACCAGGCCGGCCGTATCGAGCAGACGCTCGGCCGTGCGCTCATCCGCACCATCCCGGTCGCCTGGGATACCTATGAGCCCAACCTCCGGGAATTCATCGGCATGACGTTTGCCATGCTGCTGGAGCATTTTGAGGACCGTCTCTCCCCCGCCCTGGTTTCGGATATCCGCAAGTCCTGCCGCCTCCTCATGGAAGGAGCCATGGAGCGCGTGCAGAAGGATCTCACGCCGCTCAACACGAACATCCGGATCATGTACATCTTCCTGCTGGATTACTTCAGCGGAAAACTGGACATCCCCTACTGGAAGGACGAAAGCCTCCGGCAGGCCCGGCGGCTGCTGAGTGAATACCGTGAGCACCATGCCTGCGCTGAGTTCAACTCCCCGACCTACTGCGGCGTGGACCTCTCCACGCTCGGCTTCTGGCGGCGCTACGGGTCCACAGAGGAGCTTCGTCTTCTGGGCAGGGAACTGGAGGAAGGCATCTGGCAGGATATGGCGGATTTCTACAATCCCTCCATGCGCGCCTTTTCCGGCCCTTACTCCAGGTGCTACGAACTGGATATGTCCATCCACACCTGCTTTTACGACATCCTCTATCTGGGACTGGGTGCCGATCGGTTCCCCTTCCACCCGTTCTCCATTGAGAGCGTGATCAATCCGCTGACCGTGCTCGGGGACATTTCGATTCCGGAATCCGTCGCGCCGCGCTTTCTCGAACCCCAGGCACCGCGCAGGGTGACCCGGCAGTTCCGTGAGCTCTCCGAGCGCGGAGAACCCGGACACAATCATGCCCTGTGCACCGCCACAGCCTGGATTGAACCGGATTTCATGGCCGGTGCGCTTTCCGGCAGCGAAAATCCGAGTTACCAGCTCCATCCGCTCGTCTTCTTCTGGAAGGCGCCAGAGGGGATCGGCACCATCCGCCTGCTCCGCTCTCTGAGCGACGGGACCATGTCCCATCTGCACACCGTGCTCTTTGACGGACATGTCACGGAACACAGTGCGGAGGTAACCGTTGAAAACCGCGTCCGCCGGGATGTCACATTGTTCTTCGAAGTCAGCTGCCCCGGACTGAAGCCGGATCAGATCACCGAAGACGAATGGCAGCTGCCCGGAAAAACCTTCCGCGTAAAGACAAACAGGACCGGCATGCAGATGACGGCAGACGAAAACCATACGATCCGAATCTGTTATCCCCTGGCAACCGGTTCCTCTCAATCTTTCGTATTTTCCTGGAACTGACTGTTCCGCATTTTGACAGCCACCCGGCTGTCTTTTTTTCTTCCCTTCTCGCTCCGATTGTATCCGTCCCCCCTTTATTTGTCAATAATGAAATTATCATCATATAACCATTTTTATTCGGATCTCCGTTTTGTTTTGCCCAAAACATGCTCATTATTTGCGGCTATAATTGACATTATCCGATACGTTTGGTAGAATTTTTGCATCATTTATACAATTCAGAAGGGGGAATCCCTATGAAAGCCAGACGCCTGCAGCAAATGGCACTGTATATTGCAGAACACAAGTCCGCAACCATGGAGGAGCTCCAGACCACCTTTGATATATCCATGAACACGGTGCGCAGAGACCTGGCCGAGCTTGTGGCCGACGGCAGCGTGGAAAAAGTGTACGGCGGCGTCCGGGCCAAACAGAGCGTTTCCGGCTTCCTGCCCTATGACCAGCGCTCCCTCAAGCCCTCCCATGCGAAGCGCGCCATCTGCTCCAAAGCGGCTGAACTCGTCCATGACGGCGACATCATCTTTATCGATTCCGGCACCACCACCATTCATCTGGTGGAAGCCCTGAAAGACCGGTCCATCACCATCATCACCAATAACATTGAAGTCATGATGGCCGCCGTCGATTATCCGAGCATCCGCCTGATCATGCTGCCCGGTGAACTGCAGCGCTCCACGCATTCCCTGACCGGCTCCGATTCCGCGGCCTTCCTCAGCAACTTTAACACCAACATTGCCTTCATGGCTGCCACCGGTATTACCGACAGCGGCGTGACCAACTCCATTCCCCTGGAGTATGAGATCAAGAAAGCCGCCATTTCCCATACCGGCCGGGCAGTTCTGATGGTCACCGGCAACAAGTTCGGTGTCACCAGTCTCCTGACCTATGCCCGTCCCACCGACTTTGACCGTGTCATCACCGACACGCGCATTCCCAGTGAATGGATCACCAAAATGGGACGCCTGGGCATCACACTGAATATCGCGGAAACATAAGAAAAGTCCGGATCCTGCGCGATCCGGACTTTTCTTATGTCCTTAAAAAGTTTCAGGCTGCTTTTCCTTTCCGTCTGTGCCCACCAGCCGCACCTGTTCAAGCCGCAGGTCCTCCACCTCATGGGTCAGGAGCGGAACAGCCGGATGTGCAACGATCTGCATGCCCTCGCCCGGGCGGAGATCATACTGTCCTTTCGGCCAGCGGCTCGTCTCGTTGAGTGCGATGCGCACATGGTCCAGGGAAATATCCCGGACGCGGCCCGGCAGTCCATAGATGACGGCGCCGTTTTCACCTTCACAGTCAATATAGGAGAAACGGACATTTTCAATCGTTCCGCCCGGGTTATCCGAAGACCGGTCCACGGCGGTGATCGCAATGGGCTCTGCACAGCCCCACCAGCTCTCCGCAAACCGGCGGGTGCGCACGGAGATATGATCAAACGACACATTCCGGACACAGCCGGCATCCCGGACCTGAATGGAAAGCCCGCGGTTGCTGCGGTCAATGATGCAGTTGGAGAACTGGATATCCTCAAAGTCGTCCACACCCTCGGTGCCGATCTTCAATGCCGCACTGGTGGAGACCAGCGTGCAGCCGGTGACCAGCACACCCTTCGTGTGCGGATATTCGCGGTTGCCCATGGTGTTCTTCATGCAGATGCAGTCATCCGCGCATTCCACATGACAGTCGCAGATGCGCACATACCGGCTGTGATCCACATCAATGCCGTCAGAGTTCGCCACGTCGAGCGGGTTGAGAATCCGGATGGAATCGATGAGCACATCCTCGCATCCGCCCACATGCAGCGTCCAGAAGGAGACATTGCACATGACGGTGTCCCGGAAAGTGATATGCCTGCAGTTTTCAAAATAGATCAGGGTGGGTCTCGGATAGAAATCCCCGGTCACATACCAGGGCGAAACACGCCGGACAAAGGCACTGCCGCTGCCGTCAATCGTTCCGCTGCCGGTCACGCGGGCATGGTCTGCCCCGTACGCGTACAGGAAGACATAGGACGGTTTCCCGGTCACCGGCGTCCCGACGCTCGACACAGGACCGTCCTGCGCGGGCTGGTCCGGACGGAAGTAGTCTTCCAGGCGGTCGGACGCGAGCAGTGTGCTGCCGTTTTCCAGGTGCAGTTCCACACGGCTCTTCATGTGAAGGGAAGCGCTGCGGTATGTTTTCCCGGAGCGCAGCACCACGCGGCCGCCGCCCTCCTGGCAGCATGCGTCAATGGCTTTCTGAATCGCGGGAGCATCGTTCGTGACGCCGTCCGCTCTGGCACCATAGGCAATCGGATCAAAATCCATGGCGGCTTACCCCTCTCCAAATACGTTTTTCAGGCGTGCACATTCCCCGGCAATCCAGCCGGGGATTTTTTCATACAGAGCATCCCATGTCATGAGCAGATCTTCGTGCGTCTGTACACAGGAAAAATCCAGGGTCGGTTCAAACGACAGGTTTTCCCTCAGATAGCGAATGCTGTTGCGGTCATCTTCGGGTGTTGGAACAAACAGATCCTTTCCGGTCGGTGACCACGCCGCGCTGAACGGGTTTCCGATCAGCACAGGGCCGCCGGCCTTCCGGCAGCATGCATCCCATCCGGGATACAGTTTGGTCATGATGCCGCCCGCCAGCATGGCATGCTTTCCTGGCTGGCAGAAGACATGCATATGCCCGTCCTCGACCCCCAGTGCCCCGGGAAAGTCCGGAATCAGCAGGTTCAGGTATTTTCCGTGATAGCTTCCCTGGACATCCAGAACCTCTCCGTCCCTGCCCACGACCACCCAGACGTGCTCAAGGTCATACATGTGCTCAATGTCATAGTCAAAATAATACGCATATTCCACGGTAAACTGCGCTTCCGGGGGCACCGGCACCATTCTTTTGGGGAAGGACCGGCTCATCGTGCCTGTGCGGAACACCGTATAACCGACAGCTCTCACCGGGATGGTTTCCGCGCGGTCAAAGTGCACAGCCGGGATATACCGCTGCGCGATCTCCCGGTCTGTCATGCCTTTTCCGCCTCCAGTTCCGCATTCAGGCGTTCCACGAGGTCGAACAGTTCCGAGGGGTTATGAATCACATAATCCGGCCTGTCCTCCGGCAGTTCCGCGTCAAAGGGACGGCGCTTGGACCAGTCGAGAAGCACCGAGCGGATGCCGAAACGGTTGGCCCCGCGCATATCCCGCTTGACGTTGTTGCCGACCATGATAATGCGCTTTTTGTCTGCATCGGTCAGATGCATCGCCTGCATGGCGGTCTCAAACATCTTTGCGCTGGGCTTGTCCTCGCCGACCTCCTCGGAGATCACCCAGGCGGCGAACACCGGGCTCAGTCCATGCAGGTCCATCAGATTATGAAATGACTTTGTCAGGCCGTCTGCGACCATGACAATCGGATACCCCGCATCATGCAGTTTCAGGGTGGTTTCCCTGGCTCCGGGAATGCACTGTGCCCTCTGGACAACCCCGGTCCGGTCCCGCTCTTCCGTCCCCTCATCAATGATGGTATCCCCGATGTCTGTAAAGATGATGATGTTCTTTTCCATGCCGACGCCTCCACTGTCTCATCTGTCCGCTGCCCGGATTTTCTCCGGCATACGCTGACAAGTATATCACATTTTTTCTGAAATCTTCTTTCCTGCCCGGCCGCAGATGCTTACAGGTCCCGGAGCGCGGGATAGCCGTATGCTCCCTCCGCACTGGATACGGCCCGGGTGATCGCTTCGCTGATGACCTCGGCCGCCAGAATCCCGATCACGTCCTGATCCGCCTGCACATCACCCACGGAAACCGCATAAATGCTGTCGCCGTCCGCTGACGTATGGACCGGGCGGATCGAGCGGGCATACCCGTCATGGGCAAGCCCGGCAATCTTGCACAGCTGGGACTTGCTGAAATATGCATTGGTCATGACCACCGCGAGGGTGGTATTGCCCGTAAACCGGTTCTCCACCACTTTCAGGCTGCCCTTCATATATTCCTCTGTGCTGCGCAGCGCTTTTCTGTCCTCCGTCAGGAGGCCTGCAATCTGCCTGCCGTTTTTCCAGTCGTACACATCCCCCAGCGCATTGACCACAACCACCGCACCGATCTTCAGCTGACCCGACTGCAGGGCAAAGCTGCCAATGCCTGACTTCATGCACGTTTCCATGCCGCAGATTTTTCCGACTGTCGCCCCGCAGCCCGCGCCGTAATTGCCATCCCTGTAGTTCGGGGATTCCATGGCCATTCGGGCCGCAAGATAGCCCATCCCTTCATCCGGGCGGACATGCGGGTCGCCGACGGTCAGATCAAAGATATCGGACTGCGCGACCAGCGGGACCCGGGTCACACCGACTTCCAGCCCGATTCTGTGCGCTTCGAGATAATTCATCACACCCGTCGCCGCACCCAGACCAAATGCACTGCCGCCGCCGAGGGTGATGGCATGAATGACCTGGGCGGACATGAGTGGATTGAGCAGCTGCGTTTCCCTCGACGCCGGTCCGCCCCCGCGCACATCCACCCCGGCGCGCATGCCTTCCGGGCACACAAACACGGTGCAGCCAGTCCCTGCCTGCGGATTCTCCACCTGCCCGATCCGAACCTGTTCAATCTGCGTCACCGGAATCTCTGTATATGTGTTCACAGTCCCGTCTCCTTCCGCCTGCGAAGCTCGTTTTTCGTGGTTTGTCTCATTGTACCATATTTTCCGCGCCTTCAGTAGGCTGCTTACCCGGCGCGGAATTGAAACATTCAATGAATGTGGTATGATATCTTCCATCCGGGGCTTCCCGTCCAGTTCTGAGGCCCAGGCAGTATACAAAAGGAAGTTGATCCATGCTGAATCGATTCAAAGAATATATCAGCGGTTTTAAGAATAATTACCTGGCGGATCCCATTTTTCATAACAACGAAAAACAGGCAAACAAGATGATGGTGGTCGTGCTGATCATCAGCGGCATTCTCCTCATCACCGTCTGGCTTGGCTCAGAAGCCGGCATCTTCCAGTTCGCCCGCGATATTGTGGACTCCGCCGTCATTCAGGGTCTTGTGGAGATTGTCCTGCTGTGGGCAGCTGCTCACGCGGTGAAGGAAGACGCGTGGTGGCTGAAATACCTGCTGCTCATCGGCAGCGTATTCGTCTATTCCCGGATTGACATGATCTTCACGCACAAGGCGGCACTGATCATGGTCATCCCCACGATCTGCTCCTGCCGGTACTTTTCCCACCGTCTGACGCTCTGGATGGCCGCGCTCTCCTCGGCCACCTTCGCACTGTCCGCCACCTACGGTGCAACGTACGGCCTGCTGAACCTGAATGACCTCACCCTCCCCATCGGAACCACCATGACCACCACCGGCAAATTCATCGACAGCGCGGTGGAAGCCGTGGGCTATGATCCTGCGCTCTATACCCAGAACACGCTCGTCTTTTCCTACCTGCCCAAGTGGCTCCTGTTTACCCTGGTCGCCGTCATCAGCACGATCATCGCCAAATGGGGCCGGGAAATGGTGCTCACGCAGAAGAGCATGGCCGAAAAAGAGGCGCATGCCCTGACCGAGCTCAGTCTGGCCAGGCGCATTCAGGCCGGAGCACTCCCCAGCCAGTTTCCCGCTTTCCCGGACAGGGAGGACATCGATATTTACGCCACCATGACGCCTGCCCGTGAGGTCGGCGGCGATTTCTATGATTTTTTCCTGATCGACCATGACCATCTCGGGCTTGTCATCGCCGATGTCAGCGGGAAAGGCGTTCCGGCTGCGCTGTTCATGATGGAATCCAAAATCATCATCCGCAACAACGCCATGGCAGGCATGAGTCCCGGCCAGGTGCTGGAAGCGGTCAATCATCAGATCTGCAACAACAATCAGGAAGATATGTTTATCACCGTGTGGCTCGGCATTCTGGACCTGCGCACCGGTCTTCTGACCGCCTCCAATGCCGGCCATGAGTATCCGGCCGTTCAGCATGCCGGCGGTTCCTTTGAACTGTTCAAGGACAGGCACAGCTTTGTCATCGGCGGTCTGGAGGATGTCCGGTATCATGAATATGAAATGCACCTTGAGCCCGGAAGCCGGCTCTTCCTGTATACAGACGGCATTCCGGAAGCCTCCGACTTCCAGCATACGCTTTTCGGGACGGACCGCATGCTCGCCGCCCTGAACAGGGAGCCGTCCGCGTCCCCCCGGACGATCCTTGAGAATGTGGAGACGCGAATCCGTCAGTTCGTTGCCCGCGAAGAGCAGTTTGATGATATGACCATGCTCTGCCTCGAATACCGGGGCTGAGCTCTCCATGAGAAAGGAATCCTGAATATGCACCCTGATGAAACCCTGCATACCGCGGATGTCAACGGTGTCCGCCTGCACTATTCCGTCACCGGAAACGGCCGCCCGGTCGTGCTTGTTCACGGGAACGGCGAGGATCATCATCTGTTCGATGTGGAAATCCGGCAATTGTCAGAAGCCGGTTACCGCGTCTACGCACCGGATTCGCGGGGGCACGGCCTCAATGCGCCGATGCATGAATATCACTACGCGGATATGGCAGAGGACATCTTTCAGTTCATCCGTGTCCTGGGCCTTGAAAAACCTTTCTATTACGGCCACAGTGACGGCGGCATCATCGGTCTGCTGCTCGAGCTCCGCCATCCCGATACCCTCAGCCGAATGGCTGTCAGCGGCGTCAATCTGTCGCCGGAGGGCATTGATCCGGATTTTGTCGCTGAATACACGGAAATCAACCGCCGCGCCCCTGATCCCCTGATCACCCTGATGCTTACCGAGCCGCATATTGACCCGGAATCCCTCCGGCAGATCCGCATCCCTGTGCTCGTGACTGTCGGTGAGCATGATCTGATCATTCCGGAGGAAACACAGCGCATCGTGTCGCACCTTCCGCACGCGTGCCAGATCACGGTGCCCGGAGCCGATCACGGGAGCTATATCCAGGGCAGTGAAGTCATGGGGCGCCTGCTGCTTGACTTCTTTTCTGAGCCTTCTGCATGAAACCCGATGCACGCAGCCTGTAAGGGGGAATTCCGTTGAACTTTGAAGATCGTGTGGAGCAGCTTTTTCAGGCCCCATGTTGGGTCATTGACCCGCTTCCCTTTCAGGTGCCCGCAGGCAGTGAAGGTCAGTTTTTTGCCGTGGAGGATCACTGGCTGAAACCGCCGCAGATCACAGAGCTCCGGCAGCGGTTCGTCCGCTTGCTGCAAAAGCTGAACTGTTACTGTGATCTGGAGGTCGCGCATCCGGATGAGCCGGTGCCCGTCCGGAATCCTGCACCGGAGGACCTCGCCCGAAAAATAACCGATGCGCATAGCGAATGGGTCATCCTGATCCCCTCGCAGGACACGCTCATCACGCTGAGCCGCGGAGATCTCTATATGAGTGTCTATCATCCGTCCGAGTTTCTGCTCCGTCTTCTGTCTCCCCTTGCCGCTTCCGAAGGCCTCTTTTTCTGGCAGCCGCCATCCTCCGCCCCGTAAAATCTCCCGGCATACCGTTTTTCTTCAGCAGAAAAGCCCTGACAGCACAACGAACTGTCAGGGCTTCTTTCTGTCTGCGGTCCGACCCGGCGGCGCTTACAGCAGTTTCGCGATCTCATTCCGGATCGTCTCATCATAAATTCCGTCTTTTCCTTTCTCTTTTTTGTCCAGCTGAGAGTACGGAACCAGCAGAGGATGCCGGCGCCTGCTGTTGTCACGCTCAGGCGCATAGGACCAGTGATTGACGCTGTGGAAACGGCACCAGCGGATATGTTCCATTTCCCAGAGTTCTTCCTCCGGGATGCCCTTTTCCCTGAGTTTTTCCTCGATCCAGTAATGGTCCGCCCGCGCTGTGTTCGAGCTCCTCTTCATGCCGTCCAGCGCGCGCCAGGCGGTTTCCATTTCCTGTTCAAAATCACTGGGGCAGGACCGGTTTTCCGAGTGAAGCACATAATCATAATGGAACAGTTTGGCCTGTCTGTACAGCACTTCCCTGCGGACATTGTCGTCAGTCAGCACCTCTTCCAGGTTACCGAATTCCTTCAGGTTCGGCGCATCCATCAATTCCGCATAGCCTGTCCGGGATGCTGAGTAGAAATGAATCGGAAGATTCTTATCCAGATACAGAAGTGTCTGAATGGACGAAAGCGGCGCTTCCTCGGTCAGAATCACGCGGTCCATGTCCCGCAGTTCCTCTGTGCTTTCCCGCCAGTCGCCGTCATGAATCACGATCCGGTCGCGGTTCCAGGTTTTCAGGCCGGAAAGAAAGGCCGCTGCTGTCGGCGTACAGCCCCAGATATGACAGGTGACCTTCTGTGAAAGAGCATACACGTTGTTCATAAAGCCATATTTGAATACGGCCTCGCCCACTTCATTCCAGTTCAGGAACGCAACGCTGATTTCTCTTCCCTCATCCGCGATCTCCTGGTAAAAACTGTACTGCTTCCAGTACGTGCGCGCGGTGATCTCCAGCGTGTGGAAATAATGCACATCCAGTTTCCGCGTATCTCTGAGCAGCGCAGGGTCCATCGCTTTCAGGCCAATATACACACGCCTGCCCTCGAGTGCCCCTGCCTGTTCCAGATAGCGCTGAAGGGTCTCTTTTTCATCGCTGTAAAAGAAAATATGATCATGCGCGCCGGCCGTGGTCTGAGGGGAAAGATCCCCGGCCAGATATCCATGCTTCACAGACGCTGCCAGTGCTTCGCCGGAGGGCTGGTCACTGTATACGCAGACGGAGTCCGTGAACTGATTGATCCAGACTCCCCTGAAGCGCGACAGCACATGTCCCAGTGCAGAGAGCAGGAACCCGGTTGTCACCAGCATGGCCAGGAGCTTGGATAACAGAATCCAGGGATTGGACAGGTCTTCCACCGGGTTGACAAAGTACAGCGTTCCCGAGGCATAGATACTCTCGACAAACGGCAGGTCGCCCACCATCCAGTATCCGACCATGCCCAGAACAAACGGCACCCAGAAGAACCGCTTCACATATTTCTCAATAAGTTGCATCAGCTGTCCCGTTCCTTCCCGGCAGAATGCAGGCCTGGGCCTGCCCTGCCGCCTTTCTTATCAGATCCTGTGTGCTGCTTCCGCAACCCATCTGATCTTTTCATCCGGAAGTTCATCATGAATGCTGCAGTCCGCGCCGAGAATGAATCCGCGCCGTCCGCTCTGCTCAATGATGGACGCCACTTCCTTCTCAATCTCCTCACGGGACGCGGTATACAGGAAGGAGCCCACGCGGTTGTCAAAGCCGCCCCACACCGTGCATCCGAAATGCTTTTTGGCCTCCTGAATATCCATGATGTCATAATACCGGGACCAGCTGATGACCGCCGCCTTATAGTCTTCCCAGACTGACAGCCGGTTGGGCACTTCTTCCCAGGCGCAGAAATGAATCGCATTCATGTTGCTCAGGCTGTTGGCATAGTCGAGCACTGCCTTGTCGCTGGGCGTGACCCAGTCCCTGTATTCCTCTGCGGTGAAGCGGTCCACTTCACCGTTCTGCACGCTGTAGAAAATGCCGTCCGCGCCGGCATCCTCAATGATACCCCGCACCAGCAGCTTCTGGTCTTCCGCCACCACGCTGCAGGCATACTTCATGGCTTCCGGGTTTTCCCGGATAAACTGCATCATCTTGGGATAGCCGATCTTCAGGCGGATGCAGGAAAGCGGAGCAAACACCAGGTACAGTGACACGCACTCGCCGCCCAGTCCCCGGACCACTTTCGCGGTGCGCGAAATCTGACCCCGGATCTGGGGATGCAGTGCACCGAGCGGTTCCATCTTGAACAGGTCTTCCGCCTTTTCAATGTTTTCAAGCACCGGAGAAGGCCACGGGAAATACTTGTCTCCCGACAGCTTCATAAAATCGACGTCCGTGTTTTTGAATGCATCCACCTGGTACTGCGCAAACTGATCATCATCAGCCCAGTACTGCTTCGGCACATGCTTCCACATGCACACCGGCACATGATCCGTTTCTTCCCCCCGGAATGCCGCAATCACTCGTTCCCTCTTGTTCATGTTCCCTGCTCCTTTCAAATCATCATTCAGCCCGGTCTGGCCGGATCGGATGTTCCCTGTGTTCTGTTCCTCCAGCCGTCCCGGGTTCAGGATGCGCATTCATGTGCACCCTGTATTCCCCGGGCGTCATGCCGTGGATTTTTCGAAATGCGCTGCAGAAGACGCTCTCGCCGGAAAACCCGGATTCATAGCAGATTTCCTTTGAACTCATGGAAGAATATTTCAGCAGATACCGTGCCGTTGCCATCCTTCGGTTCACCAGATATTCATGGGGCGTATACCCGGTTTCCTGCCGGAAAACACGGATGAAGTAGTATCTGCTCAGGCCCGAAAGCGCCGCCAGCTGATCCACTGAGAGATCCTCACGGAAGTGTTCATTGATATAACGCACAGCCCGCTCCGTCAGATTCTCACTGTTTCGTGCACCGTCCCCCTCCGGGGACGCCAGAATGAATTCCGTGAGCATGTCCGTGATGTACCTGGACATGAGCGGCTCCTGGACGGTCTGATGCTCGCGAAAGACCCGGAGGATCGCGCTGAGCCTTCCTGTCACAAAGAGCCCGTCCGCAAGCCTGAAGACATTCCCGAGCCTCTCCCGGATCATCTGGTAATGCGCTCTGGCCATCACGCCGTCAAAGTGAAGCCACAGACACGCGCAGCCCGTCTGCGTCGCATAGCCGTGCGGCTCGTAGCAGTCCAGCAGCACGAACGTGTTTTCCCGCACTTCCTGCTGCTCTCCGGCATAGTCCAGAAGCAGTGTGCCTTTTTGAATATACATCAGCAGAAAGCTGTCAAAAGAACGCCTCTGAAGCCGGTATCCCGGCTCATACGTAAAATCGCCGCACTGGAGCGGATAAAAGAAGGCCTCCTGGGCGGTTTTGCTCGGTGAGCAGATATAGTATTCAGATACCGGGGCTACTTTTCGTTCCGCCGATTTCATCCGACAGTCTCCTTTACTGCCTGTGCTATTCAGGTTCCGGATTCATTCCTGGGTATATGCTAGCAGATTCCATTCACTTTCGCAATTCTTGCCGCACCGGATGAGCAGATTTGCAAAAAACATCTTCAGAATCAGCAATTTTTCTATATGGAATGGCAAAAAATCAGAATTGAAACCCTCCCTGGCTTTCTGTACAATATCACCATCAAAGCACCATTCCGATCTGATTTTCCGCAGGAGGCAACCGGTATGATCCGCGAAATGGATGTCAGCAATATTCATATATCCCCCGTTCGCCAGCTTGGACCGGATTTTTCCGACACAGCCCCCGGCGGCGATGTCCTCTCGTTCAATAACTACTACATGGAAAAAAACGGGAAACCCTATTTTGCCGTGTCCGGTGAATTCCATTACAGCCGCATGGACGAGCGCCGCTGGGAAGACGAAATCATCAAGATGCGCATGGGCGGAGTCAACATCATCTCGACGTATCTGTTCTGGAATCACATTGAGGAGGAGGAAGGCGTCTTCGATTTTTCGGGGAGACGCAACGTCCGCAGGTTTGTCGAGCTGTGCGGAAAGCACGGCATGGACGTCATTCTCCGCATAGGACCCTTTGCGCACGGCGAAGTGCGAAACGGCGGGCTGCCCGACTGGCTCTATGGAAAACCCTTTGAAGTCCGTTCCCTGTCAGAGGGGTTCCTTGCATGTGTGCGGAAACTCTATGCACAGATCGCGCAGCAGGTGCGCGGATTGTTTTTCAGGGATGGCGGACCCATCATTGGCATACAGCTCGACAATGAATACATGCATTCCTCGGCGCCCTGGGAAATCACAACCGGCATTTCCGGCGAATGGGTCAATCCCGGCAGAGACGGCGAGGCCTATATTCTCGCGCTGAGAACCATAGCCCTGGAATGCGGCCTGACGCCGGCTTTCTTTACCGGCACGGCCTGGGGCGGCGCCGCCTATTCCGACCGGGTGATGCCTCTCTGGGGCGGGTATGCCTACAGGCCCTGGATCTTTTATTCGCATCAGGGAGAACATCCCGCGACCGAGGAATACCTGTACGAGGATTATCACCACAACGGCAGCCCCTGTGCGGACGATTTTCTCCCGGCCTATCCGCCGGAGGACCGCCCCTATGCCTGCTGCGAGATGGGCGCAGGCATGATGTGCTGCTATTATTACCGCTTCATCTATCCCTATAAAAGCGTGGATGCCCTGGCCAACATCAAGCTGGGCTCGGGCTGCAATTTTATCGGCTATTACATGTTCCACGGCGGCACCAATCCCCTCGGCCACCACGGCACTTTCCTCAATGAAGGCCAGGTGCCCAAGCGCTCCTACGACTACCAGGCGGCGCTGGGCGAGTTTGGTCAGGTCCGTGAATCCTACAGCCGTCTGAAGTCCATTCATTCGTTCCTGAAATGCTTTGGCGACCGGCTTGCTCCCATGGAAACCCGGCTGGATGCACCGCCCACCGCACTTTCCCCGGAAGACCTGGACACGCTCCGCTTTGCCGTGCGCACAGACGGCGTCAGCGGGTTCCTGTTCATCAATAATTTCCAGGACCACCGCATCATGCCCCGGAAGGAGCAGGAGGAAGTGATCCTGAAAACGGCCGGTGACAGCTACCGTTTCCGCTTCAGCATCGACTCCGACGAAAACGCGATCCTGCCCTTCCATTTTGACATGGACGGCATTATGCTGCTGCAGGCCAATGCTCAGCCGGTCCTGCGGACCGTGGTAGACGGACAGCCGCTGTATGTCTTTATGGTGCCTGACGGCATGGACGGCGGCCTCTCCTTTGAAGAAGCGGCCCGCGTCACCGGAACGGCCCCGCTGCTGAGTGTGGAAAAAGGGAATCGCCGTGTGCAGGTCCTTGTCATTTCGCGGACCATGGCCAATCAGATGTTCCTTCTGCAAAACGGCGGCCTCGTCTTCACAGACGGCGCGCTGCTTGAAGGGACGGACGGCACGCTGCGCCTTGAGTCCACCTCTTCCGAAACCATCCTGTGCACCTATCCCGCTGACCTGCTCAGCCGCTCGCCTGCCGCCGCCCGTCTCCCTGACCGGGATGTGTTCGGCGTTTATCAGGTCTGCGTCAGGGAGCGGACGATCCCTGTCCGGGTCGCTCAGACCTCGCCTCAGCGCTGGACGGTTCAGCTGCCCGCTCAGGCGCTGGAGTGGGTCAAGGATGTCCGGCTGCGGATCGATTACCGCGGCGATATCGGCATGCTGTTTCTGGGCAGTGAGATGGTCAGCGACCATTTCTGCAACGGAGATACCTGGGAGTTCGGCCTGATGGAATATCAGGAGCAGCTGGACAATCCCTTTGTTCTGTACATTGCCCCGCTTCGAAAGGGCTCGCACGTCAACGTGGAATCCGGCATGGCAGGCCGCAGTGAACAGTCCGATGCGCTGATTTCGGATCTGATCAGCATTCAGGCTCAGCCGGTCTACGAGATCGGACTGTAAGGAGGAAAACAGGATGAACAAAGTACAGGTCTACGAACAGACAGTCACCATTCCCACCTATCGGACAGGCGCGCTGGAAAAGAACCCGCTGTTCATTGAAAAGCGCGCGTATCAGGGATCCACCGGAAAAGTGTACCCTGTGCCGATCTGCGAAAAGATCAGCGAAGAGCGCGAGGATGTTGAGTACAAAGCGGTCATTCTTGAGAATGACTACCTCTATGTGATGATCCTGCCCGAGCTCGGCGGCCGCATCCAGCGCGCGCTGGACAAAACCAACCACTATGATTTTGTCTACTACAACCGCGTCATCAAGCCGGCGCTTGTCGGCCTGGCCGGTCCCTGGATCAGCGGCGGCATCGAGTTCAACTGGCCGCAGCATCACCGCCCATCCACCTTTATGCCCGTGGATTATACCTTTTCCGAAAACCCGGACGGTTCTGCAACGGTAACGCTCGGGGAGACCGACCGCATCAATGGAACCAAGGGCAATGCGTCCATTTCTCTCTATCCGGACCGGGCCTACATCGAAATCCGCGGCCGGCTCTTTAACCCAACCGACTATCCGCAGACCTTTCTCTGGTGGGCCAATCCGGCAGTCAGCGTCAATGAAAACACTTTCTCGGTTTTCCCGCCGGATGTGAACGCGGTCATGGACCACGGAAAACGCGCGGTTTCCACCTTCCCCATTGCCACCGGCGAATACTACAAGGCAGACTATTCCGCCGGCGTGGACATTTCCCGGTATAAGAATATCCGGGTCCCCACTTCCTATATGGCCGCGCATTCCGATTTCGATTTTGTCGGCAACTTTGACGAGGGCCGGGATGCGGGTCTTCTGCATGTGGCGGACCATCATGTCAGCCCCGGCAAGAAGCAGTGGACCTGGGGCTGCGGGCATTTCGGCAGAGTCTGGGATAAAAACCTGACCGACGAAGACGGGCCCTACATCGAGCTCATGACCGGCGTGTACTGCGACAACCAGCCGGACTTCACCTGGCTCAAGCCCCAGGAGGAGAAGAACTTTGTTCAGTACTTCATGCCCTACAAGACCGTGGGCCGGGTCAGCAATGCCACAAAGGATGTCATTCTCGGCGTCGATTTCCTCGATGACGCAGGCCATGTCCTTGAGCCGGATCCCTTCGAAACCGGTAAGGCTGCCAACGAAAAGATCGAGCAGCAGGCCGCTCTGGCCAGAATCAAGGTCTATGCGACCGGCACCTATCCTCATGCGTCCATTGTGCTGCGCGCAGAGGGCCGTGAAATCTACCGCACCACAGCGGATCTCTCCCCGGAAGCCGCCTTTGTGGATACTGTCAAGGGCCTGCACGACTATGAGATGGAAGTGCGCGATGAACACGGGAATCTTCTCTGCGCCTACACCGAGTATGTCCGGGAAAACCAGCCGATTCCTGAGCCGGCCGAGGCCCTGAAGGCTCCTTCCGAGATTCAGTCGCTCGAGGAGCTCTACCTGGCCGGTCAGCATCTCGAACAGTACCGCCACGCCACCTTCCTGCCCATGGATTACTACCTGGAAGGCCTGCGGCGGGATCCCACCGATCTTCGCCTCAACAATGCCTGCGGTCTCTATCTCCTGCGCCATGCGCAGATCGAAGAGAGCGTGCCGTATTTCCGCGCCGCGATCCGCAAGCAGACCTGGCGCAATCCCAATCCCTACTCCGGTGAAGCCTACTTCAATCTGGGACTTGCGCTGGAGATGCTGGAAAAGCTGCCCGAGTCCTATGACGCGTTCTTCAAGGCCACCTGGAGTGCCGAGACAGCCGGCCCTGCCTACCTGCATCTGGCCTGCATCTGTGTCAAACAGGGCCAGCTCCGCCAGGCGCTGACCTTTGCCGAGGAAAGTCTCCTGCGCGGATGGCATGACATGAAGGCCCGCTCACTCAAGGCAGGCATCCTCTGCGCACTGCATACAGACAGCGCGGAATATCAGCAGTTCCTTGAGGAGAGCCTGAAGATTGATCCGCTGTATCTCTCGCTCCTCTTCCGGAAAAACAGCGGAGATGATTTTGCACGGGCCGCCGGTGGCCGCGTGGAGGATTACCTGACCGCCGCCTATGAGCTCCTTGGCTTCGGGTTCTGGGAGGATGCCTGCCGTGTGCTCACCGCCTGTCCGGTTTCGCATCCCATGATCTCCTATGCGCTGGCCTACGCCGAGGGAAAGCAGGGGCATGCCGCACCCGCCCTCTCCTGTGTCCGGGAAGCCGAAACCCTCACCACGGATCTGTGCTTCCCAAGCCGCGTCATGGAGAAGCTGATCCTGGATTACGCTGTTTCCATCCTGCCCGAAGCGGCAAAAGCGCATTATTACCTCGGTGAACTGCTCTACGACAAAAAGCAGTACGCCGCTGCCATCGGCCACTGGGAGACCGCGGTTGCACTGCTGCCCTCGCTGGCTCCGGCCCACAGGAACCTGTCCATTGCCTACTACAATCACGGCGACCGAAGCCTTGCAGAGGGTGAAATTGCCGCTGCCTGCAGCCTTGAGAGCGGGAACAGCCGCTTCCTCCTCGAGCAGGAACAGCTCCTGGCGCGCCTCGGACGGCCCGTGAAGGAACGGCTCGCCCTGCTTGAAGAGCAGGAGGATCTGCTGCCCGACCGCTATGCGCTCATGCTTGCCTATGTCTCCCTGCTCAATCAGGCCGGAAAGCATGAGAAGGCCCTTGATCTTCTGATGAACTATACCTTCCATGTCTGGGAGGGCGGAGAAGGCAAAGTGGCCGACGAATACAAGACGGCGCTCTTTGCCCTGTCGGAACAGTCGCTCTCGGAAGGCCGCCCCGAGGCTGCCTATGCCTACGCCCAGCGCACACTGTCCTATCCCGTCAATCTTGGGGAAGGCAAGCTGGACAATGTCCCGGACAATCATGCCTACTACCTGATGGGCTGTGCGCTCAGAGCGCTCAATGAGGAGGAGAAGGCAGCTGAATGCTTCCATCTCGCCGCAGCCGGTTCTCAGATTCCGGAACCTGTCCGTTACTACAATGACCAGCCTTCCGACTACATTTATTACCAGGGCCTCGCCTTTGCCGCACTGGGCGACATGGAGAAAGCCAAAAAATCCTTCCATCAGCTGATCATCTTCGGTGAGCAGCATCTCTTTGACAAGGTCGGCTACGATTTCTTCGCCGTTTCCATGCCGGAGCTGGAAGTCTATCAGGATGATATCCAGAAGCGCAGCGACGATTACTGCCGCCGGCTGATGGAGCTGGGCCGCAGAGGGCTCGAGGAAATCAGACAATAACACCCAAAAAAGAGAACGCCCCATTGCGTTCTCTTTTGATCTCGACACCCGAAGGGAGCATATCCATGGCACTCTGTCAGAAACATCTCAGCATCTGGAACTTTGCGCTCGGGGATTCGCCCGACTGCCTGTCCCACGCGAACAAAATTCATATTCCGCACACATGGAATTCCAGAAAATACAGCGAAAACTATGTCGGGAAGGGCTGGTATCAGACAACCCTCACGCCCGGCTTTCTGCCTGAAGGCGCGAAATCCTGTCTGGTTTTTCACGGTGCATACCGCGACACCGAAGTGTATGTCAACGGGGTCCTGTGCGGACAGCATTTCGGTTCCGGCTATACACCTTTCACGGTGGACATCACCCCTGCTCTGCGTCTCCATGAGGAGAATGAAATCCTCGTCAGCGTGGATAACCGTTTTTCCACGGATGCACTGCCCTATGACCGAAGCTTTGACTGGGCCAATGACGGTGGCCTCATCCGTCCGGTCGATTTTGTGGCGACAGGACCTGCCTCCCTTCGGGACACAGAGATCACGGCAATGCCTGTCATTTCGTCGTACGGGAAGCGCCAGCATGCAGGTGCAGCGCTCTTTTCCTTCCGGACAAAAACGGATTCCTCCATCCCCGGCTGCACGCTGCACTGGGTCCTGTTCCGCGGGGCCACAGACAGCATCACGCCCAGGGAGTCTGAGCCGCTTCTCTCCGGGATTCTGCCCTGCACCGAGCACGTGCATCTGGATCCTGTACTGCTTTCGAACGCAGTCTACTGGCATTTCGACCGTCCGGAACTGTATACCCTGGCCCTGCACCTTGAGCTCCCGGACGGTTTTCTCTCGGACACCTCTTTCCTGGAGATCGGTTTCAGAGAGCTGAAAGTCATGGGAGAGCACTGGTTTCTCAATGGGGAACCGGTCCGTCTTCCCGGTGTCGAATGGATGCCGGGTTCCACACCAACCCTGGGCATGGCGGAATCCCGCTCCAAACTGCAGGATATGCTGCTCTGCCTGAAGGACTGCAATACCGTGCTGACCCGCTTTCACTGGCAGCAGGATGACTGGGTGTATGACTGGTGCGACCGCTACGGTCTGCTGGTTCAGGAGGAAATTCCTTTCTGGGGCAAGCAGCCCGAGGGCGACCCGGAGAAGCTGTGGCCGGTTGCCTGCCGGCAGATGGAGGAAATGATCTCTGCCCATCGGCATCATCCGTCAATCATCGCCTGGGGTGTGGGCAATGAACTGTCCGCCCAGACCTGGTCTGTTCAGCGCTACATCCGCAGAGCCGTGGCCTTCATCCATGAGAAGGATCCCGATCGCCTGGCCAATTATGTCTCCAACACTGCCTTCGCCTGCCCGGAGCAGGACGGCGCCGGGGACGGAGATATCCTGATGATCAACGATTATATCGGCACCTGGCATCAGGGGTTTGAACAGTCTTCCGCCTGGCAGGCGCTGGTCGATGCGCATCCGGGCCGTGTTTTCATTCCCTCCGAGTTCGGCCTGTGTGAACCTGCCTTTGAGGGCGGCGACCCGAGACGTGCATCCATCTTTCTGGAAAAACTCGCTTTCTACCGGACACTCCCCTGTATTGCCGGCACGATCTATTTCTGTCTGAACGATTATCGGACACATATGGGCGAGGAGGGAAAGGGCCGGATGAAATGCCGTGTGCACGGTTCCACCGACCTGTACGGCACTCCCAAACCTTCCTATGAGACCGTCAGCCGGGAATACGCGCCGCTGGTGGTCTCCCGCGTCCCGGGCGGCCTTTCCTTCACCTGCAGAAACGATCTCCCCGCCTATACCGTCAGCGGTTATGTATTCTGCTGCGGCGGGCAGACCTTCCCCATACCGGACCTGATGCCCGGCGAGAGCTGGTTCTGGGAAGGCACACCGGATGATTCCGCCTGCATTGAGCGCCCCAGCGGGTTCAGCTTTTCCCCTGCGCTCTGACCCCTCCCCTGACTGCATCAAAAAACGCGAGAAGCACAAGGGAGGCACTTCGTAAGGAAGTTGCCTCCCTTTGGGCTTTTGTAATCAGCCAGAATGATTGAATTGCAGGAATCAATCTTATTTGGAGGATTACATCATGGAAAAGTACATTTACGACGAGAAGATTGGGCTTTGGTACGAGCTGCAAGGCGATTACTACATTCCTTGCTTGAAGCTGCCCGATGAAGAACAGCGTCCCATCGGCATTTGGGGTCAGCGGCATCTGCGGTATCTCCGGCAGCACCGCAAGGTGCTGTACACAGAGCTACAGATCACCGGCAAATTGAACGATTATCTTGCTGATCTGAACAATCAGGCGGAAAATATGATTCTTGAGCTGGTAAAGCAGATGGCAGCCTGTGAGGATAGCACCGAACAGCTTAAGGCACAGAATCAAATGCTGTGGGTGCAGCAAATCACAACTTCCTGATTTGACCAAAAATCCAAACCTAAAAGAAATCCAAACTTTTGGA
>DEFL01000045.1:27470-27651 GCA_002350845.1 Christensenella sp. UBA2853 | reverse complement strand
TTGATGCTGTGAACGAACTCATGGCCGGTGCTCCCGCCGCTGAAGAACCTGCTGCTGAGCCTGCCGCTGAAGAGCCCGCTGCAGAAGCTGCTGAAACCCTGACTGCTACCAAGCCCGGTTACGACAATCTCGACGTCACTGTTTCCCTCACCAAGGCTGCTGACGGAACCGTTGGTTCCCT
>DEFL01000045.1:0-27403 GCA_002350845.1 Christensenella sp. UBA2853 | reverse complement strand
GGCCAGCGCTGCGCTGAGGAAGCGTTCACCAGCCAGTTTGTCGGCAAGACCGCTCCCTTCGTTCTCGGCGAAAATGTGGATGCCGTTGCTTCCGCCACCCTCACCAGCACCGCTGTTGTTGATGCTGTGAACGAACTCATGACCGGTGCTCCCGCCGCTGAAGAACCTGCTGCTGAGCCTGCCGCTGAAGAGCCCGCTGTGGAAGAACCGGCACCTGAAGTCACCGCAGTCCCTGCGGATCTTGGAGAAGTCTATTCCATCACCAAGCCCGGTTTCGGCGAACTGCCTCTGACCGTTTCCATCACCAAGTCGGACGACGGCACCGTGACCAGCCTGACTGTGGATGCTTCCATCCAGACCGCCGGAATCGGCGACCGTGTCGCTGACACTGCCTTTACCAGCCAGTTCATCGGCAAGACCGGTCCCTTTGTCCTCGGTGAAAATGTGGACGCCATGGCCGGCGCAACCATCTCCAGTGCCGCAGTCGTCGATGCAGTCAACGAACTGCTTGCTGCTCCTGCCGGAGAAGCCGCCGTTCAGGAAACGCCGGTTCCTGAAGATCTCGGAGAAGTTTACACCATCACCAAGCCCGGTTTCGGCGAGCTGCCTGTGACCGTCTCCCTGACCAAGTCGGACGACGGCACCGTAACCAGCCTGACCGTGGATGCTTCCGTTCAGACAGCCGGCATCGGCGACCGCGTCGCTGACACCGCCTTTACCAGCCAGTTTGTCGGCAAGACCGGTCCCTTCGCCATCGGTGAAAACATTGATGCTCTCGCCGGTGCAACCCTGACCAGTTCCGCTGTGGTCGAAGCCGTCAATGAGCTGCTCGGCCTGCTCCCTGAAGCAACCGAGGCGCCCACGCCCGAACCCACTGCAGAACCCACACCCGTTCCGACTGCTGCACCGACCGCAGAACCCACACAGGAACCCACCGCTGCTCCCGATCCCACGGAAGCTCCGACAGCCACCCCCGCTCCCACCGAGGCACCCATCGTGCCCGAGGTTGGTGAGGACGGAACGCTGACGGCTACCGTCCCCGGCTTTGGCGGACTGCCCCTTGTGGTCAGCCTGAAGAAGGCAGAGGATGGCACCATTGCCGCTCTCACCGTCGATGCATCTGCACAGACAGCCGGTATCGGTGACCGCTGCTCTGACGAAGCCTTCACCGGCCAGTTCGTCGGCAAGACTGCTCCGTTCGCCATCGGTGAAAACATTGACGCGGTTGCCGGTGCAACGGTGACCAGCACAGCCATTGTCAAGGCTGTCAATGCACTCATGGATTACACTTCCGGAAACTGATTTCACAGGTGGTTTCTGAATAGAAAAGGAGATGGACCTCACGCGGGGTTCATCTCCTTTTCAGTTTTACCTTCTATAAAACGCGTCCGTAATTCTCCGGCGTTACATTGACGCTGACTGTTCATCACAGTATAATTCTTCTTTGACAAGTGAATGGCCGACGCATCTGCACAGCGATGTGCGGCACAGCTCTGCTGTGCCACGGGAATACGGATGAGATTTCCGGGCTATCCCAGTAACCGTGAAGCTGACGAACGCACGATGAAGCCACTGCATCCATGATGTGGGAAGGTGTGCAAGTAGAATGAAGCCAAGCCGGGAGACCTGTTTGTGTCGATTGAACAACCCCTGGGGGTGGGTCTTGCCGTTCAGACGTCCTGTCTGTATGGTGTTCCTCCGAAGCAGGCACTGCTTCGCTGATTCATTTGTTCACAACTATTTTTATAGGAGGGAACAAGATGTTCCGCAAATGCACGTCCCTGTTTCTTGTTCTGCTCATGGCCCTGTCGCTGACGGGTGCCTGTGCAGAAACCGCTGTGACTGTCACCGACATGACAGGCCGCGAGATCACGCTGACCGAACCGGCCACCCGCATCGTGGCCCTCACAGCCTCTGACTGTGAAATCCTGTATGCCCTGGGTGCAGGCGACCTGCTCGTGGGCCGCGGTGAATACTGCGACTACCCCGAGGCAGTCCTGTCCCTGCCCTCTGTTCAGTCTGGTGCTGAAACCAACATTGAACAGATCAAGGCACTCGAGCCGCAGGTTGTCCTGATGGCCACCATGGCTCAGACCACCGAACAGGTTGAAGCTCTTGAAAACGCCGGCATCCATGTCGTCGTTTCCGATGCTCAGAATGTGGAAGGCGTCTATGAAGCCATCCGCATGATCGGCGCTCTGACCGGCAAGACCGAAGAAGCCAGCGCACTGACTGCTTCCATGCAGCAGGCGTTCAGCGCAGTGTCCGAGTCCTCCAAGGACACGGGCAAGACCGTCTACTTTGAAGTCAGCCCCCTGCAGTGGGGTCTGTGGGTTGCAGGCAAGGGCACCTTTATGGATGAACTGGCCGGCATGTGCGGTCTGACCAATGCGTTCGCCGATGTGGAGGGCTGGGCCCCCATTTCTGAGGAGCAGGTGCTCGCCCGGGATCCCGATTACATTGTCACCACCACCATGTATTTCGGCGAGGGCCCCACACCCGTGGAAGAGATCATGACCCGTCCCGGCTGGGAAAACCTGAAGGCCATCACCAGCGGCCAGGTTTTCAATGCGGATTCCAACGAAATCACCAGACCCGGTCCGCGTCTCATGGACGCTGTCCAGGCCCTGTATGAATTCATTCAGGAACATGAAGCTGCCCTCGAACCGGCTGCTTAATCAGACTGAGGGGAGCATCTGCTCCCCTCTCTTTTTTGTGAGGTTACCATGAACAGGCGTTCCTGTTTTTCCATGCCGCTCCGCCTCTTCTGGATCGCCGCGGTCTGCGGCACCATGCTCCTGTGCGTCTGTGTCGGCTCTGTTGCCATCCCGCTGACGGAAACGCTGCAGGTATTCCGCGGACTGCTTTCCGGGGTGCCGTCTTCCTCGACGTTCGGATCCATCATTCTTTCCATCCGTCTGCCCCGCGTTCTGTGCGTGGCGCTGGTCGGAGCTTCCCTGTCTGTGTGCGGCTGCGCCATGCAGGGCCTGCTCCGCAATCCCCTCGCTGACGGATCCACGCTCGGCGTGTCCGCAGGCGCGTCCCTCGGGGCGGTGCTCGCCCTGGCGCTTGGCTTTCAGATTCCCGGACTCCGCTACGGAGCAACCATGCTCTCCGCCATGTTCTTTGCCTTTCTCTCCCTGCTGCTGATTCTGTCTCTTGCCTATCTCCTGGACAAAACACTGGAAACCACCAGCATCATTCTCATCGGTGTCATCTTTTCCATGTTCGCCTCGAGTGTCATGAGTCTGATCATCACCTTTGCCGGCGAGAGAATCCGCTCGATCACCTTCTGGACCATGGGCTCCCTTTCAGGCAGCACCTATGTGCAGGCGATCGTCCTGTGCGCTGCCCTGATCCTCTGCTACGCTATATTGCGCCTGCACGCGGAGGAACTCAATGCTTTTGCGATCTCTGAGGAAAACGCGCTGCATATCGGCGTCAACGTCCGCCTTGTCAAGCTGATTGTGCTCATCACCGTCTCTGTGCTCATCGGTGTCTGTGTCTCCATCGGAGGAAGCATTTCCTTCGTGGGGCTTGTCGTCCCGCATATGCTGCGCATGATCTTCGGTCCCAACCATGACCGGCTCCTTCCCTGCTCTCTGTACGGCGGGGCTGTCTTTCTCATGCTCGCCGACCTCGCAGGAAGAACCGTGCTGAGCCCGGTTGAGCTGCCCATCGGCGTTGTAACGTCCCTGGTCGGCGCCATCGTCTTTGTGGTGATATTCTACCGTTCCAGGAAAGGGAGGGCATGACATGGATCATCTCCTGAACGTTGTCAATGTCTCGGTCTCCCTACAGAAAAAGGAGATTCTGCACGACATCTCCTTTTCTCTTGACCCCGGCAGCATTCTCATGCTCGTCGGGCCAAACGGAGCCGGGAAAAGCACCCTGCTCTCGGCCATTTCCGGCAGTCTGCCCTTTGAAGGCTCAGTGGAAATCAAAGGCAAGAATATCCGTTCTCTTTCACGGCAGCAGATTGCCCGTTCCATGGGCCTTCTGATGCAGCGCAACAGCGGCTCTTTCGATTACACCGTTGAAG
Organism: Christensenella sp. UBA2853; assembly: GCA_002350845.1. GTDB lineage: Bacteria > Bacillota > Clostridia > Christensenellales > Aristaeellaceae > UBA2943. Next base: position 23,361 of record DEFL01000045.1, on the reverse strand, counting down.
ACATTGTGCGTCTTGGCCGGTACGCCAGCCGCACCCATCCGTTTTCACGTTCCGGTTCATCCGATGAAAAGGTTCTGCAGGCCATGGAAATTACCGGTGTGGACAGCCTCCGCAGCCATTCCATGCGGACACTCTCCGGAGGCGAACTCCAGCGCGCTTTCCTGGCCCAGGTGTTCGCTCAGGACCCGGATATCCTTCTGCTGGACGAGCCCGCCAATCATCTGGATTTCCTCTATCAGAAAGACATTTTCGCGCTGATCGACCGCTGGCGCAGGGAGCCTTCCAAAGCAGTTCTGTGTGTCGTGCACGATCTCGCGCTTGCCAGAAAGTATGCCGACCGGGTTCTTCTGCTCCACCATGGACAGTGTGCAGCTCTCGGCACGCCCGCATCGGTCTTCACCAGAGACCGGCTGCAGGAGATCTACGGGATGGATGTGCACGCCTGGATGCAGGCGCTCTACGCGCAGTGGGAAGAACCCGATCCGGAGCTGTAAGGCCACGAAAAAAACTGCCCTGCGGCAGTTTTTTTCGTATTCCGGCTTTATTCCTCCGGCGGCGGGACAATGACGACCCGCGTCTCGGACGCATTCCATTTGAACTGCGCCGGATTGTCCAGTGTTCTGCTGAACCTGTGCGCTTTTTTCAGACTCTCGTCCGCAATGATCCGCTCTTTCTGGAGCAGACTCATAAACTCCTCTGTTCTGAGCGTTTTTCCGCTCCACCCCGTGTGCACCATCCATGCCCAGACCGCATCCGACGGCGTGCGGATCGGAGAGCCTGCGGAAACGATAAACGAGTGCAGCTGATTAAAATCATGGACACCGATCGGCCATATGGTCCGCGCACCCATCCGTTCACCATAGAAGCAGCAGAGCTGCTGGAGGAAATAGCGGTTCCAGGCGAGCCCCATCGGGATAGGCGGCATCTGTTCACAGAGCCATTCATCCCTCACCGCATGATACGGGATCAGCGATCTTCCGCCCTGGAAGAGCTGCTTCAGTTTCCGGGCTGACTCATCAATCCACCGGTCCGTAATCCCGATGGACTCCACCAGCACATAGGTATCCTCCCCGTAAACAAACAGGAACGGATCTTCGCACAGGTGCAGATTGTACTTCAGGTTGTCTGTATTGTATCCGAGAATGCTCAGGCGGTCCGTCAGTTCGCCCATCGTGACCGGGCGCTGTACACGCCTGCAGTATGCCATCACCTGTCCCATCAGCGTGACATCGCTCTCTTCTTTCTTGAGGCTGATCGAACGGTTGTGGGGATGGAAATACCAGATCACATCCCGGTATCTGAGCTTCTGGAAAAGATACTTGGTCATGAAGAACGGAGCAATCGCTTCGGTGAGACGGTTCTGCTCGAAAAATTCAGGGATGGCACCCCGGATCAGTTCGCAGACTCTCTCCCGCCTGGCGACCCCGTTTTCTCTGAGTTCTTTATCAATGATCTGATAGAACGTCTCCCTGGCCGCGTCGAGTCCCTGAATGCTGTCAGCCGACAGGTACCGGTCGCTGATGCCGATCACTTTCGGGTCTTCACAGACATTCGCGATGTAGTTTTTCGTCACATGATACATGCGATGCAGTTCCTGGAGCGTGATGCCCTGACTTCCGCTGTTTTCAATGGCTTCGAGAATCTTTTCAGGGCCTGCCGTCGTGCGGTGCTTGGGCATGCTTGTATGCATCTTGGTGCGCGTTCCGGGAATCCCTTTGATGTCAGTAATCTGCTTTTCGCCCTCTGAACCGCGAAGCGCCATATAGGGCCGGTTCAGCACATACTCGTCCCCCATCAGGGAATTCACGAGCGAAAAGACCGGGTACGGAGCATCCAGATGTGCCTTCCGGACCAGCTGCGGCTGAGACCGCCGGAGAATCTTCAGAAGCTCTTTCGTCTCATGCAGTTTTCCGTCACTGAGCAGCGCGTCCACCGCATCGTGCAGCGCGTCTTTTTCCTCATCCGTCAGCCCCAGATTATCCACATGCATGTACTGCCCGAAATAATTGATGATCGACCGGTCCATCAGCGCGCAGTTGTACGCGAGATAGGGCGAGGTGTGGAACACGCCCGCGAGTTCCTCCTTGGTCACCATTCGGCCTGCGTCCCGGATATACCGGATGACCGGATCCTTGAGCTGCTTGTCCTCCTGCCCTGTGGTGATATAGTCACGGGTGATCGTATATTCATCCCCGAACTCCTGTTTCAGGATGCCCTGCAGATAATACCGGTTGTCCACACCGTACTCCAGCAGTTCCTGGTGGAATGCCCCGTAAAGCGTATTGTACATATAGGAAACCTGGCCGTTTTCCTTCATGTAGCGGCGGATTCGGTCCAGAAGCTCTTTGGGCAGCACGCCCTTCTTCGCGGGAATGTAGATGCCCCGGTTGCGGAGCATGGAGATCCGGTTCAGAAGCACGGTCATGGCATGGTCATTCTCCGGCACAGGACAATTCGGTCCATACTTTTCACGTGCCTTCTCCCGGAACAGCCGGAGTGACTCCGCATCATAGATATAGATGCCGTGACTGAAATAGGTATGCATGATGTCTTCGCATACATGCTGTGTCTGAATAGCCCCGCGGTGATAGTTGTGTCCGTCATACTGATAGGTGTGCCGGATCAGCTGTTCCACCAATCGGCCTGAATACCCTGCCGCTTCCGCGCGCTGACCCACCTCCGGGAGTGAAGTGACGGGCACGACATCCGGAATCGTCTGCACATAGGCTTCCGTCTTCTCCGCTGTTTCCCGTGCGCCTTCCAGCACAATGACATGAGCCCGCGGCCAATAATACCAGACCTCATTTTTCTCAAGAATGCTGGTCAGAAGATAGATCATGATCCGCGACCTGCGGCCGAGATATTTTTCCATTTCCTCTTCTGTCAGGCAGTCCGTATATCCATTGATGGCAGCCATCTGGGCCAGGATTTCCATCCCGCCTTTCTGCTCTGTTCTGGACACAAGCAGATTGCAGATCTGGCGGACCCGCTCGCTGGTGAGATGGTTCTGTTCCCCGATTTCAACCAGTTTTTTGCCCTCGGCGCGCGATTGCGTGATGTGCCACCAGTTTTCTTTCTCTTCCAGCACATCGCACAGGGCCCTGAGTTCTTCCTTAAAATTAAAGCAGCACCACCGGATGAACCCTTCCGGCATCCGGTTTTTCAATTCGTCATCCGTTTCAACCGCATCAAACGTCAGCCCGTCATGGCAGAGTGTTTCAATCTCAGGCCAGTTTTCCTCCCTGAGCACCTCAAATCCATACAGATAGGGCCATACTTTTTCTTCCCGTCTTGCTTTGGGGATATGTCTTCCTGCCTTACCGTACATGATCTCCAACGCGGTCACTCCTCGCTGCTACAGGCCGTGTCACCGTGGTGCCCGAAAGCATTATTCATTTCATTATACATCTGACGGCTGAACAAAGGAAGCTTTTTTCAAGATTCTTTTTCAGAGTTTTTTTATACTTTTTTACCCCCATCTTTCCACCCTGAAATGCGCTGATCTTGTGATTGCGCTTGACAAAGGGAGGGCTCTGCCCTATCATACCCACGAAATTGTAACGGGAGGATGTCGGCATGGCTGAACTGACTATGGACAAGCTGGTGGCTCTTTGCAAGAACCGCGGCTTTATTTTCCCCGGTAGTGAAATCTACGGAGGACTTGCCAACACATGGGACTACGGCCCTCTGGGTGTGGCTTTCAAGAACAATGTGAAAAACGCCTGGTGGCAGAAATTTGTCCAGGAGAACAAATACAACACCGGCCTGGACTGCGCGATCCTGATGAACCGCGAAGTATGGGTTGCTTCCGGCCACGTCGGCGGCTTCAATGATCCGCTCATGGACTGCAAGGACTGCAAGGCCCGTTTCCGCGCGGACAAGCTGATTGAGGATTTCACGCACGGTGAAGAGACCGGCGACGGCTGGACCAATCAGGAACTGGAACAGTACATTGCCGAGCATGACATCGTCTGCCCTGTGTGCGGCAAAAAGAACTTCACCGGCATCCGCCAGTTCAACCTCATGTTCAAGACCTATTCCGGCGTGACCGAGGACGCTGCCAACGAGATCTATCTGCGTCCCGAGACCGCGCAGGGCATCTTTGTCAACTTCCAGAACGTGATGCGCACCACCCGCAAGAAGCTTCCCGCCGGTATTGCGCAGATCGGCAAGTCCTTCCGCAACGAAATCACCCCCGGCAACTTCATCTTCCGCGTGCGTGAATTCGAGCAGATGGAACTGGAATTCTTCTGCAAGCCCGGTGAGGACCTGGAATGGTTCAACTACTGGCGTTCCTTCTGCCGCGACTGGCTGCTCAGTCTGGGCATGAAAGAGGAGAGCCTGCGTCTGCGTGACCATGAGCCTGAAAAGCTCGCTTTCTACTCCAAGGCAACCACGGACTTCGAGTTCCTCTTCCCGTTTGGCTGGGGCGAACTCTGGGGTGTCGCTGACCGTACCGATTACGACCTCACCCAGCACCAGAATCATTCCGGCAAGTCCATGGAATATCTGGATCCGGTCACCAATGAACGCTTTATCCCCTACTGCATCGAGCCCTCCCTGGGTGTTGACCGTGCCGTCCTGGCCTTCCTGTGCAACGCCTATGAAGAGCAGGAACTCGAAGGCGGCGACGTGCGCACGGTGCTCCATCTGCATCCTGCCCTGGCTCCCTTCAAGGCTGCTGTGCTGCCCCTGCAGAAGAACAAGCTGGGTGCCCTGGCCTCTGAAATCCACGATAATCTGTGCAAGTACTTCCCTGTGGATTATGATGAGACCGGCTCCATCGGCAAGCGGTATCGCCGTCAGGACGAAATCGGCACGCCCTACACCATCTGTGTTGACTTTGAGACTGAGGAAACCCAGTCCGTCACCATCCGTGACCGCGACACCATGGAGCAGGTCCGTGTACCGCTCAGTGAACTCCGCGGCTGGATTGAAGAACGCCTCCGCTTCTGATCATCGATCGGCCCGTGCATGCACGGGCCGTTTTTCTGTGCATGTCAAAAGGGCATCCCGCGAAATCGGGATGCCCTTTTGGTGTCTGTTTGTTTACGGGGTCCAGCTGATCATCTCTTCAAACTGTTTTTCCGCTTCGTCAAGCTCCGTTGTGCCATAGTCGGAAACCGTGCCGGAGAAATGCATCCGGATGGAATGCTCTGTACCATCCATCGCCGTCATCCTGAGTTCCACCATGCCCTCGGCTGAACTGATGCGGCCTCCGCTGATGCGGATGCTGACCTCAGTCTCTCCCAGAGCCATGCTCTGCATGCTGTTTGCAATGCACTGTGTCACAGACTCTGCCGTGGCAATGTTGTAAGACTGTTCATCTGCGAAAAACCTGCAGCTGCCATCGCTGCCGACATACGCAATAACGGCTTTCTCGTTCTTTCCGAGCGTCTCATAGTACTCCTGCATGCCCAGTTCTTCGGCCAGCTGATACGGGGATTTTTCCGTTTTTTCTTCCTCCGTGATCTTCCCTTCCTGCAGGGCTTTCTCAATGAATGCTTCGGCTGCCGTCAGATAGTCATCATAATACACACTGCAGGAACCTTTCCCCTGCAGGTACTGATAATACACATCATAATGGTCCAGTGTGCCGTCAGCCCTCAGGATACTGTATCCATCCGTGTACTGCTGGTGCGCTTTTCCCGCCATCGCCACGCACTGACCGTAGACCACGCCGTACCGATCCCATTCTTCATCGGTTCCGCTGCCCATATTCATCATCCGGGTGATGTATTCGCGGGACGGGATCTCCCCGTAGTTTTTCTCATAGAGTGCGCTGAAGAGTTCAAACGTATCATAATCGAGGGAATGATACGGGTACGGATCGATATCCTCCTCTTCCGGAAGCCCGACCTCAAGGTAACGGTTCAGAAGATGCCGCACGGCGCCCTCTCCCGTCTTTTGGACCTTTTCCGGAAGTTGTCTGACGTCAGCCTTCACATGAAAGACCGTATCAAATCCGTCAAGCTCGACCGTGATATTGTAGTTTGGGAATCCTTCCGCCAGCTCCGGAAGGATTTCTCCGAGCCGGTCATAATCGTTCACGGCTTCGAGACTGAACAGGGTTTTCCGATCCTCGTAGCTGATATCGTGCCAGAGGGTATGGTACAGTTTCTCAAACGCATTCGCTGTTCCGTTCCTGGCAAGAATGGCATACCCTGAAGTGTACTCCATGTCTTCCCCGTTGCTCCTGTGACCTCTGGTCCAGAAATCAACATTCATATAATGATCCATGCTGTTTTTCCGCAGGTACTCGACAGACAGCTTTTTAAAGCACAGGTCATCATAGGTGAATTCCGCTTCACCCTTCAATGTGACATTGTCTGTCTCCTCAAGCAGATTTCCGAGGTTCTGATACAGTTCACTGCTCAGTCCCTCCGCACAGGCGGTGCTGCACAGCAGCATGAGCGCCAGAAGCGCAGCCAGTCCCTTTCTGATCATCGCGGACACTCCTTCCATCTTTTGGCAAACCCTCAGCAAAAAAGACGATTCTCCCTGCTGTTTTCTTCCCCCTGTTTTCTTTCGATACGCTTCCGGATGCTCCTGCCTCCCGTCGTCATTCAGGATAGCCGAAGCAGTGAACCTGTTGCGGCACAATCATGTCCGCTCTGTTTTATGCGCTATTTCTTCTTGAAACTTCCATGGCCCTTTGCTATAACCTGTCTTTTTCAGTTGTCTGAAAGGACAAGCCACCCCGAATAATTGAAAGCCTTGATAAACATGGATCGTTACAGATTCATGTTTATTTTTTGACTCCTGTTGACTGTAGGGGGGGTAAGTAATGGCACAATATATTGTGTCCAATAGTCCAATGGTGAGATGGAGGTACACAATATGCATATAAAGAAGACAAAGCACACGTTCGCGGATGGGAGCAAAAAAAACGCAGATCACTCTTGTTGAGTCATATCGTCCAGGAAAGGGCATGAATCCCGTCACAAGAACAATACAGGATTATGGCTATTTGAAAGATCAGACTGATCCTGAAGCTTTTCTTGACACCTTGCAGAAAATGGTGGCAGACCATCGGAAAGCAAATGAAAAGATCTCTTTGACCATTGATGTTGACAAACCCATCAACGATCCAACGAACAGAGATCTGAGATTTGGCCCTTATATTGTTAAGCAGATATATGATCAATTGCGTATTCCAGAGTTTATTCAGCAAAATCGCAAATCCAAAGCCAGGTACGATCTGAACGAAATTCTCTGCTTTCTGACTTGCATGAAACTGGTATTTCCGGATTCAAAAAGATCAACTTACATGGATATTCAACATATCTTTGGCACTGAAAAAACCTTTGATTTGCAGGATGTTTATCATGCGCTCGGAGAAATCTGTGATCTGAGGGTTGCGCTGCAGAAGCATTTATAGATCGAAGTAAACAAACTCTTTACGGCTGATACCAGCTTCATGTATCTGGACATCACCAATACCTACTTTGAAAAGGATTTTGCAACCGAAGGAAGGCTTCCGCAAAAGGGCGTTTCCAAAGGCCATAAAACAGAACCGATTGTTCAGCAGGGACTCCTGCTTGACAGCAACGGAATTCCATTATTTCATGAGTGTTTCCCCGGAAACACCTCGAACAGCCTTATGCTGCAGCCGATGGTGGAAAAAGTGAAATCGCACAAAATGGCCAAAGGGAAAACGATCGTAGTAGCTGATAAAGGATTAAACTCCGTCCCCAATATCAATTACCTTTGCAATCAGGGAGACGGGTACCTGTTTTCTCAGGTGCTGAGAGGCAAAAAAGGTGTTCGATATCACCATAGACTGTTTGACGAATCTTTATATACCGTCAATAAGGATGGAACATATAAATGGCAATTATTCGAGGAAGAATTCAGCGGCCGTGACAAAGACGGTAAGAAAACCACACGAAAAAGAAAAGTACTGATCTACTGGGATGCGGCTGATGCAAAAGTTGCTCGAAAAAAAAGAGAGGAAAAGATCAAACGGGCAGAAAAATCACTGAATAACAAAGCTTACACCCTGGATCATTCGAAGCAAAAATACATTAAGGCTGAAGTCGCAGATACCAAAACCGGTGAGATTTTGCATGAGACTGTTGATCTGCTTTCCATTGACCAGGAGAAAATTGATGAAGATGCAAAATTTGATGGTTACTTCTGCCTCATTACATCAGAACTGGACTATGACGAAAAGAAGATGAGAGCGGTTTATCATACGCTATGGATGATTGAAAACACTTTCCGTACTGAAAAAACCGACCTGGAAATGCGTCCTGTATATGTGAGTACTGACGACCATATACGTGCACATTTCATGATCGGCCACCTGGCAACACTGATTACCAGACTGATTCAATTCTCTATAGGGAAGCTCGAAATTTCACCGGAACGAATTCAGAGAGTACTTCAGTCTTGTATTCTGGATGTTCCATCTTCAGGCATTGTGCATATCCACGAGATTTCGGGAAAACTGGAATTTGAATCGATTTGTAATGATAAAGGAGTTCTTGCTTATTCAACACAAGAGACCGGAGAAGACGAAGTATACCAGGATTTTAAGCTTGTTGGGAAAGCAATAAATCTCTCCCTAGAGAAAGCATACATACGAAAGGAAGAGTTTGTGCGCAGGATACAGAAAGTTGCCATACCCCTACAAAAGTCCAGGCATGCTTAACTCCCAGACCATTGTCATAATAGGCGTTCTCATTATTATGCTCCGTTTTATCTGAAAAAGACGGGGCCAATTCTGAAAAAGACGGGGCCAATATTGACGGAATAGGATAGTTTTTGTTATGATGATACTATCAGAAGGAAAGGAATGCACGAATCGCGTTGGAACCCAGCTGGAAAACCGTTTTTCAGCGTTTTTACCGTATGTCATCATTCGGCTCATCCGGCGCATCCGTGCGGCCTTCGCGGGTACGCCGTTTGGCAATACGAGGGAGGAGAATCAGCCATGAGAAAGATCATCCTGGCCACGATCGTGACTGTGCTGCTGCTGTGCGTTGCAAGCTGCGCCCTGGCTGACACCGCGAAAGTGGTGGAAGTCAAGACCGGCGTGACCAAGATCAACTCCGCCGACTGGGCGGAAAAGTTCCCCGACGTGTACGCCAGCTACATGGCCACTGAGGAGAACAAGGACGTGATCGACCATGTGGCGGAATACCCCATGATCGCCACAATCTACGAGGGGACGGCCTTCAACACCTACTACGGCAGCGCCCGCGGTCACTTCTACTGCGTGGAAGACGTGCAGGCCACCGGCCGGCCCCATAAGCTGGCCAACTGCTGGACCTGCAAAACCGCGGACTACACCCATATGGTGAATGAAATGGGCGACGAAGCCTACAGCATTCCCTTTGAGGACGCGCTGCAGAACATCAACGAATCCATGGGCTGCTACAATTGTCATGCTAACACCCCCGGCGAAGGCAACACCGTGACCCACCTGTACCTGGCCAACGCCATGGGCGATGACATGGGCAAGGTACCCGCTCAGACCGCCGTGTGCGCCCAGTGCCACGTGGAATACTACTTCGCCCCGGACGGAAAAGCCACCACCCTGCCCTACACTGGCCTTTCCGTCATGAACCCGGACGATATGTACGCGTTCTACGAGTCCATCGGCTTTACCGACTACACCAACCCCCGCACCGGCGTCAAGCAGCTGAAAACCCAGCATCCCGAGTTTGAAACCTACATGGGCGCTGGCAGCGTGCACGCCAGCATGTTTACCTGCGCGGACTGCCACATGGAAAAGGTGACCAAGGAAGACGGCACCACCTACCTGAGCCATGCCCTGATCAGCCCGCTGCAGAGCGATTCCATCAAGGCCACCTGCGCCGCCTGCCATGCCGACCTGGACGCTTTCGTCCACGGCATTCAGGAAAAGATGGAGGAGCGTACGATTGCTATCGGCAACAAACTTGCCCAGCTCACCGACAAGCTGGCTGACGCTGTTGCCTCTGGCAAATACACAGACGAGCAGCTGGACGCCATCCGCGCCCTGAACCGTAAGGGCCAGTGGTACTGGGACTTCGTGTTCGTGGAGAACAGCGAGGGCGCTCATAACTCCAAGCTGGACAACAGCTGCCTGGACAAGGCCGACGCCCTGATCGAGGAAGCGCTGAGCCTGCTGGAGTTCTGACCCTGACCCGCCGCCGTCCTTCCCTGCCGGGCGGGCAACCGCAAGGCTCCGACGGGGAGGGGGGCATTTTTCTTTTGAAAGAAACGCAAACAGGATGCCATCTGTTCATACCATGGCAAATGCGTGAAATCACTGGAAAAAAGTGATACGAGCGGCGTTTGGGAAGAGGAGATTTATTCTGTAGACATATTGGCGTTTTCACCATTCCCGTTCCGCCAAAGGAGACCTGTGCCTTGAAAAAAGTACTGTCCTATTTCCGCTCCATGACCTTTGGGATGATCCTGCTTGTGATCGTGATGGCGCTGTCGCTGGCAGGGTCGCTGATTCCCCAGCAGGAAGCGGCCATGACGTATGTGAACGCTTACGGGTCGCAGACTGCTATGCTGCTGCTGGGCCTGGGGTTTACCGATATTTTCCATACATGGTATTTCTATACCCTGGAAATTCTTCTGTGCCTGAACCTGCTGCTCTGCTCCATCCTGCGCTTCCCTAAAACCAGGAAAGCAGGAGAGCGCTTAAAGCGTCGGGCGCAGGAAGCAGCCCTTGATAAACCTTTCCATTATATAGAAGAATACCAAAAAATCACATCATACCTATCCGCCGTTCATTTTACCAAAGCGGAAACATCAAATGGAGCCCTCGTTTATACCAAGCACCTAATGGGCTTTTACGGCTCTTTTTTCGTTCATCTGTCCATCCTGCTGGTGCTTTTGTTCGGTTCCCTGGTGCTGATGACGCCCAAGGTGACCGACCAGACGGTGATGCCGGGGGAAGCCCTGACCCTCTCCGACGGCACCACCATCACCTGTGATTCCTTCCACATCCAAGACGAAACCGGGAAACTGGATTATGCCAGCGTGCTGACTGCCGCGTCTCCGGATGGCAAACAGAGCAAAACCCAGGAGATTCGGGTAAACGAGCCGATGCGTTTTGGCAGCTATAAAATCTACCAGCAGACCTACGGCACCGCCGGGCGCATCCAGATCACCAACACAGAGAACGGCGCTGTGGATGTTCAGTACCTGACCGACCCTTGCTTCCTGTCCATCGACCAACGCAACGGTATCTACTTTGAAGCGCTCTACCCCGCTTACTACCGGGAGGAGGACGGCAGCTTCACCCTCATTACCAGTACCGACCGCAGCTATCCAGACCCGGTCTACCGTATCCAGTCCATCACCGACGGCATGTCCGCCGCAGTGCTGGCCTTCCCGGGGGAGGAAATACACATGGAGGAGATCACCTTTACTTTCCTTGACCCCGCTGAATACCCGGGACTTCGCATCAAGCATGTTGCCGCCTGGCTTTACGGCGGATTGTATTTCAGCTTCGGCCTGATGGTGGCCGCCTTGTATCTTTGCTTCTTTACCGTGCCTGTGGCGGTCAAGGTAACGGAGGAAGGATATACCATCTGCTCTTCCAAAGACCAGGAGGGCTTGGAAATCGCATTGGCAGCGCTGTGCGCTGAGCATGGTGGCCAGCGCGGAGCGTGAAGCGTCCCACGCGTGGCGCACAAAAGAAAGGGATGAATCAAACGATGGATATTTGCTTTTTCGCAGCGCTGATCATTTATTTTCTCGCGTCGGTTATACAGTTTGTGGCCTCGGCCATGAAAAAGGACGGGCTGCACAAAATCGCCCGCGTGGTATTTCTGGCGGGCTTCGTCCTGCATACGGCCTACACCGTCTGGCGCGGCATCGTGGCGGGGCGGCTGCCGCTGGCTAATCAATTTGAGTTTGCCTCAGGCTTCGCTTGGGCTATCGTGGTGCTGGGCTTTATCATGTACAGCCGCTTGAAGCAGGAGTGGGTCATGACCGCCGCCATGCCCATGACCTTCCTGATCCTCAGCTACGCCGCGTTCCAGCCCATGCAGATCAAAGACATCATGCCCGCCCTACGCTCCACCTGGTTCGCGCTGCACATCGGCTCGGCGGCCTTCTCCTACGCCTCCTTCGCCATCTCGGCAGGCCTGGGTGTGGGATATCTGGTTCAGCTGAAAAAGGGGAAATCCGCCGATGACCCGCGAATGAAGCAAATGGATTACCTGGGCTACCGGGTCATCTGCCTGGGCTTTCTGCTGCTCACCGTGGTCATTTTCTCCGGGGCCATCTGGGCGGAGCAGGCATGGAGCAGCTGGTGGAGTTGGGACCCCAAGGAGACCTGGGCACTCATTACCTGGATTTTCTATGCTATTTACCTGCACCAGCGCCTTCGCCTCAAATGGCAGGGCAAGCGCATGGCCTGGCTGGCCATCATCGCCTTCATCCTTGTCATCTTCACCTTCGCCGGGGTGAACCTCCTGCTGCCCGGCCTGCATTCCTACGCCACCACATAACAGCATGCTGCACGCGCCGTTCTTTCCGAGCCGCGCGTGTTTTTCATCAATGGTGCTGGTATCGGCCAGCATATCAGCCAGTTCCTGCGTTTCCTTATTGATTACTGTTTTGGATCAATAAAGGATATCCGCCGACTTGATGAAGAGCGTTTTGATGGTTTCCTCAGTCAGATTAGGCATTGCGCAGTGAGTGGAACAGCCTCTAATAGAGGTATATGGAAAAAAGCCCAGCTGCATCCCTTGGCACATGCCGAAGGTGATAGCTGGGCTGTTCTATAGTTGCCATACCCCTACAAAAGTCCAGACATGCTTAACTCCCAAACCATTGTCATAATAGGCGCTCTCATTATTATGCTCCGTTTTATCTGAAAAAGACGGGGCCGAAGCAGTGAACCTGTTGCGGCACAATCATGTCCGCTCTGTTTTATGCGCTATTTCTTCTTGAAACTTCCATGGCCCTTTGCTATAATGTCCCGGCATCCCGCGTGCAAGACCGGACACTCCGCCCCTGCGGATCCTCCGGCTGTGTATGCGGCAGCGGTGGGCGGAGTGAGACGGTATCCCCCGCTGGCATGAAAGCAATCCGCGCCTGAGAAAAGACAACGGATCATCTGTTATGCGGATGAAAATGTCGAACTCCCTGAAGATACCGGCGAGGATTGAAATGGAAGGAGCCTTACGTATCATGAAACAGATTGCATCCGCCCAGCTGCGTGAAATGTTCCAGGCCTTTATGGAAAGCAAGGGCCACCATCGCATCCAGTCTGCCTCCGTCATTCCGGAAAACGACCCTACGGTTCTCTTTACAACCGCAGGCATGCATCCTCTGGTTCCCTATCTGATGGGTACCCCGCATCCCGCCGGAACCCGTCTGACCGACGTTCAGAAGTGCATCCGTACCGGTGACATCGACGATGTCGGTGACTCCAGCCACCTGACCTTCTTCGAAATGCTCGGCAACTGGTCCCTGGGCGATTACTTCAAAAAGGAAGCCATTTCCTGGTCCTGGGAATTCCTGACCAGCCCTGAATATCTCGGCATTGACAAAGACCGTCTGGCCTTCACTGTCTTTGAGGGCAACGAGGACTGCCCGCGTGACGAAGAGAGCCATGCGATCTGGCGCTCCATGGGCGTTGCTGAGGATCACCTCTTCTACCTGCCCAAAGAGCACAACTGGTGGGGACCTGCCGGCATCACCGGCCCCTGCGGTCCTGACACCGAAATGTTCATTATCACCGATAAGCCTGCCTGCGGCCCGAACTGCTCACCTGCCTGCTCCTGCGGACACTATCTGGAAATCTGGAACGACGTGTTCATGCAGTATGAGAAGCAGGCCGACGGCACGTTCATACCGCTCAAGCAGAAGAACGTGGACACCGGCATGGGCCTGGAGCGCACCTACTGCGTGCTGATGGGCGCGAACACCGTGTANNTGGAACGACGTGTTCATGCAGTACAACAAGCAGAAGGACGGTTCCTTCCTGCCCCTGGCCAAGAAGAACGTCGACACCGGCATGGGCCTCGAACGCACCATCTGCGTGCTCAACGGCAAGGAAACCGTGTATGACACGGATGCCTTCACCGGCATTCTTGCCTGCATCGCTGAGCTCAGCGGCAGGAACTACAAGGATGACGCCGAGACCACCAAGGCCTTCCGCATCATCGCCGACCATATGCGCACATCCACCTTTATCCTCGGTGACGACCGCGGTGTGTCCCCGTCCAATACAGACCAGGGCTATATCCTCCGCCGCCTGATCCGCCGCACCGTGCGCTACGGCATGCAGATCGGCATGCCCGAAGGCTTCACCGCCACCATCGCCCAGGTGATCATCAACCAGTACAAGGAAGCCTATCCTGAGCTCGAACGCAACAGCGCCTTCGTCCTTGAACAGCTCAAGCTCGAGGAAGCACGCTTTGCCCGCACCCTCAAGCAGGGCAACAAGGAATTCGAAAAGGTTGCCTCCCGCGTGGAAAACGGCGTCATCGATGGTCTGAATGCATTCCATCTCTATGACACCTTCGGCTTCCCGATCGAAATGACCTGCGAGCTGGCCGCCGAGCGCGGCCTGAAGGTGGACGTTGCCGCCTTCGAAGAGAACTTCAAGAAGCATCAGGAACTGAGCCATCAGGGCGCTGATCAGAAGTTCAAGGGCGGCCTGGCTGACCAGACCGAAGAAACGGCCCGCCTGCACACCGCTACTCACCTGCTCCATGCCGCTCTGCGCAAGGTCCTCGGACCCGAGGTTGCCCAGAAGGGTTCCAACATTACCGCTGAGCGCCTGCGCTTTGACTTCTCCTTCGGCCGTAAGGTCACCAAGGAAGAGCTGGCCGAAGTCGAAAAGCTCGTCAATGAAGCCATTGCAGCGGATGTCCCGGTCGTATGCGAAGAAATGACCGTGCCGGAAGCCAAGGAAAAGGGCGCCATCGGCCTGTTCGAAAACAAGTACGGTGAGCGCGTGCGTACCTACAAGATGGGCGATTTCTCCTTCGAAATCTGCGGCGGCCCTCATGCCACCCACACCGGTGAGCTCGGCAGCTTCAAGATTCAGAAGGAAGAATCCTCTTCTGCCGGCGTGCGCCGTATCAAGGCGACCATTACCGGTCCCAAAGCTTGAAACTGAATCAAACCAGGGGATGCGGTTCGCCGCATCCCCTTTTCCATTCTTGCCGCCCGGAGGATCTTTATGGCAAAGACCCGTGATATGACCGTGGGAAGCCCCGCACGGTTAATTCTGTCCTTCTGCCTGCCCATTGCAGCCGGCAACCTGCTCCAGCAGTTTTACAATATTGTCGATACGCTCGTCATCGGCCGCGGTGAAGGCGTTGCCGCCCTGGCCGCCGTCTCCGGTTCCGGCTGGCTGGACTGGGGCATCCTCTCCATCGCCATGGGGCTCGCCCAGGGCTTCGGCATCCAGATCGCCCAGTCCTTCGGTGCAGGCCATCCCGAAGAGGTCAAGCGGTATGAGGGCCAGAGCATTTTTCTCTCGGTGCTCATCGTCCTGATCCTTGAGACGCTCTCCCAGGTCTTTCTGTTCCCTGCCCTGCGCCTGCTTCGGTTCCCTGAAGATACCATCCACCTGACCCACACCTATCTGCGCATTGTCTTTGCCGGCATTCCTGTGGTCATGGGGTATAACCTCCTGAGCGGATTTTTGTATGCCGTCGGAAACAGCCGGACGCCGCTGCTGGCCCTGAGTGTGGCCACGGTCATCAATATAGTCCTAGATATGTTCCTCGTCATCACCCTGCGCCTCGGCGTCATTGGTGCCGCCGTCGCCACCGTCTCCAGTCAGTGTATTTCCTTCCTGATCTGCCTCATCGCGGTGTGCAGGCTTCCGGTGTTCCATATCCGCCGGCATCATCTGAAGCCGGAAAAACAGGCGGTGATTCGTCTGCTGCGCCTCGGCACCCCGATTGCGTTCCAGAACGCAATCATCACCATCGGCGGACTGGTCCTCCAGAGAGTCGTCAACGGCTTTGGTTTTCTCTTTATGGCCGGCTACAACGCGGCCTCCCGCCTGCAGGGTATGCTTGAGCTCTTCGGCACGGCCGTCGGCAATGCCATGGGCACCTTTGCCGGACAGAACTTCGGTGCAAAGCGCCTGGACCGTGTGCGCATCGGACTGAGGCAGTCCGCCAAAATCGCCTTTGGCATGGCGCTGGTGATCACTCTGCTGATGTTCCTCTTCGGCCGCCAGCTGCTCGCCCTGTTTGTCGAGGATGATCCCGCGGTGGTGGAACAGGTGCTGGTCTATGCCTTCCGCTTCCTGCGTGTCATGGCATCCGGGCTTCCCTGCCTGTATCTGCTCTTTGTCTACCGCTCCACCCTCCAGGGGCTTGGCGATACCTTTATTCCCATGATCTCCGGTGTGGTTGAGCTCCTCATGCGAATCCTCTGCGCACTGCTGCTTCCGGCGCTGATCGGTGAATGGGGCGTCTATTTTGCCGAGATCGCCGCCTGGATCGGAGCGGCAGTCCTTCTGATGATTGGTTATTATCACCGTCTCCATCTTCTGGAACGCTCCTTGCGTACAGAAAATGAATGAACTGTAACTTTTTCAAGTCCTGCTTGCACGCGCGCAGGGTTCGTGGTATATATCAAATAGATCGACTGGATCTTCGATAAACGTGAGAAAGGAAACTCTTATGAATCGATACACCGCTCTTATTCTTGCCCTGCTGATGGCTCTCCTCTGTGTTCTTCCTGTATCCCTCGCTGAAGAAACCGTCACAGCGGAAACCGCAGCAACTGAAGCTACTGAAGCACCTGCAGCCGAAGATCAGGTTCTTGCCACGCTCGCTAACGGAACCCAGATCATGCAGTCCGAAGTGGACGCCATTGCGAATCAGGTCATCAGCTACTATGCCAACTATGGCTATGACATGTCTTCCGAAGACACGCTTCCCATTGTCCGTCAGATGGCTATGGAAACCTATCTCCAGGAGAATTTCTACAAAGACAGCCTCGTGACGCTGGGTCTGGATCAGCTGACCGAAGAAGACATGGCTGCCATTGAGAAGAATGTCGACGAAGTCTATGAAGGTCTGATTGACCAGGTCTATACCTACTATGGTCTTGAGCCCGCCGAGGATGCAACCGAAGAAGAAAAAGCGACGGCCCGTGCCAACGCCATCGCCACGCTCGATTCCATGGGCTACACCTATGATTACATCGTCCTGAACGAAACCGAAAGCTACAACTACGACAAAGTCACCAGGGCTCTGACCGCTGACCTTTCCGTTTCCGAGGAAGATCTTCTCGCCACCTACAATGCCCATGTGGAAGAGGACAAGGCTGCCTATGCGGACGATCCCGGCCTCTATGAGCAGACCAAATCCTACTATGGTGATGAGCCCTTCTTCGTGCCGGAAGGCTTCCGCGGCATTACCCACATTCTCCTCGAAGTGGACAGTGAACTGCTCAGCACCTATCAGGATCTGCAGAGCCGCTATGAGGAATATGCAGAGCCCGTTGACGCTGCACAGGCCGCGCCTGAAGCCGAAGCCGCTGCAAGCGAAGAACCTGCTGTCACCGAAGAGCCTGTGACCGAAGAACAGGTCGAAGCTGCACGCCAGGCTGTCATCGCTTCCGTCCAGGATACGATTGATGAAATCATGGCCAAGCTGGAAGCCGGCACTCCCTGGGCCGATCTCGTTGCCGAATACAGCACCGATCCCGGCATGTCCCAGGAGCCCTACAAGACCAACGGCTATGAAGTGTATGCCGACAGCTCTGTCTATGATCCCGCCTTCGTGCAGGCTGCTTTCTCCATCGATAATGTCGGTGATGTATCCGCTCCGTATGTCGGTATGTACGGCATTTACATTGTGCATTACACCCGCGACGTTCCCTCCGGTCCTGTGGAGCTGACCGAGGAACTGCGCGCTTCCATCGAGAATGAACTGCTGTCCACCCAGCAGGCTGAAGCCCTGGATGCTGCATTCGAAGCATGGAAGGACGCAGCCGGTATCGAATACACCGAGGCCGGCGAAGCCTATCGTCCTGCAGCTTCCGAATCCCCGGATGAAGCGGCAGACATCGGCGACTGAGTCAGGTATTTCCTGAGGACTGCGCATGCAGCGCAGTCCTTTTTCTTTCTCCTTTTATAGGTATTCCAATCCCTCCGCCACAGGCCAAAGAGCCGTAAACAGCTTGCATTCCTTCGTGTCATCTGCTAGAATACACAAGAAATTGCATATGGGTAGGAACCCCTGGAGGTACTATGCGTATTTTTCTGGATGCTATGGGCGGTGACAATGCGCCGCAGGCACCTGTAGAGGGTGCACTGGAAGCGCTCCGTCTCTTTCCTGATTTGGAGATCAGCCTGGCGGGTGATCTGGCGGTGGTTGAACCGCTGCTCAAAGACTGTGACGATGTCAGAAACCGCATCACTCTGGTTGATGCGCCTGAAGTCATTACCAATGATGAAAGTCCGGTCATGGGTGTCAGGACCAAGAAAAAGTCCGCAACGGTCATCGGTATGCTGCAGCTCAAGGCAAAAGAAGTCGACGGCTTCGTGTCCTGCGGCTCGACCGGCGCAGTGCTCGCTGGCGGCATGTTCCGTCTTGGCCGCATTCCGGGGATTGAGCGTCCTGCCCTGGCCCCTGTTCTTCCGACCGGAACCAATCCCGGCGCACTCCTGATTGACTGCGGTGCCAATGTGGACTGCCGTCCGCAGTACCTGCTGCAGTTCGGCATGATGGGCTCCATCTATATGGAGAAAGTCATGGGCGTGAATAATCCCCGCGTCGGCCTGATCAATATCGGTGTGGAAACCGACAAGGGCAATGAACTGGTGAAGACCACGTATCCCATGATGGAAAAAGCACCGTACAATTTTGTCGGCAATGTGGAAGCACGTGAAATCACCAACAATGCAGCCGATGTTCTGGTCTGCGACGGCTTCTGCGGCAACCTTGTTCTGAAGTTCATGGAAGGTGTCGCCAAGTCGCTGCTGAAGATCATCAAGAAAGAACTGCTTGCCGATACCCGCAGCAAGATCGGTGCTGCTCTGGCTAAGCCTGCTTTCAACCGTGTCAAGAAAGATATGGACTACTCCGAGGTCGGCGGCGCTCCCCTTCTGGGTGTGCAGGGTGCTGTCGTCAAGGGACACGGTTCCAGCAATGGTCACGCGATCTGCTGTGCCATCAAGCAGTGCAGAAAAATCATTGAAGGCCGGGTTCCCGAACTCATTGAACAGGGTCTTCAGTCCATGCTTCCCGAAGAAGAAGCATAAATCACGGCAGAATCCCGTTTTCACGGGCTGCATATATTGAATGTCTGGCCACCGGCCTGAGGAGGTACCTTATTATGTTTGATAATGTTGTTGAAATGATCAGCAAGCAGCTGAAAGTTGACCCTTCCACCATCACGCGCGATTCCCGCCTGATTGACGATCTCAAAGCAGACAGCGCCAACATCATGGTTATGATCATGGACCTGGAAGACCAGTTCGGCATCACCGTCGAGGATGATCAGATCATGAAGATGAAGACCGTCGGCGACGTCGTTGATTATATCGAAAGCCATAAATAAGGAACCACTGATGACGCTCCGGTCTGCCGGAGCGTCATTTCAAAGCGAACGTTATTTCGGGAGAGGAACCAACATGCAGGATTTGCAGCGGGTCATGAATGCACTGGGCTATCATTTTCATAATCCTGCTCTGCTCAGGCAGGCACTGACCCATCCGTCCATGAAGGAAAACAATAACCAGCGTCTCGAGTTTCTCGGTGATGCAGTCCTTCAGTTCATCATGAGCGACATTCTTTACACAAACCATCCGAAGGATCAGGAAGGCAACCTGACGCATCTGCGCGCTCTTCTGGTCTGTGAAGATGCGCTGAGCCCTGTGGCGCAGTCGCTGGGTCTCGGCCAGGCACTGCTCATGGACCACGGCGAGGAACTGACCGGCGGCAGAGAGAAGCCGAGCGTTCTGTGTGATGTCATGGAAGCGGTTCTTGCAGCTGTATACCTTGACGGCGGTCTGGAAGAGGCAAGAAAAATCATTGTCCGCTTCTGGCCAAAGCCCGAGGATGTGCACCGGCCCATGCAGGATGCAAAAAGCCGTCTGCAGGAATTCCTCCAGCAGGACGGTTCCACGTTCCCGGTGTATGAAATTATCGGTGTCTCCGGACCGCAGCATGATCCGAAGTTTGAGGCCTCCGTATCCCATAACGGTTCCGTCCTCGGACATGGATTCGGCCGCACAAAGAAGGAAGCAGAAAAAGCGGCTGCCCTCGATGCACTCAAAGCCCTGGGGGACCTTCCCTCTTAATCATTCAGCAGGCTCTGCCTGCTTTTTTCATTCGCACGAATATGCATTACAGCATATTTTTCCGGTGTTTTTTCCTCCTCAAGCTTCCATTCCCCACTCAACTATGTTACAATCAGATTGAACGTATATGTTCAAAATACAATATTCGGAGGAATTATTATATGAAATGGGTTTGCTCAGTCTGCGGTTATGTTTACGAAGGAGAACAGGCTCCTGAACGCTGCCCCGTCTGCAAGGCTCCTGCCTCCAAGTTCATCAAGCAGGAATCCGAAAAAGTTTGGGCTTGCGAGCATGTGGTCGGTGTTGCTTCCGACGCTCCCGAAGAAATCAAGAACGGCCTGCGTGAAATGTTCAACGGTGAATGCTCTGAAGTCGGCATGTATCTTGCCATGAGCCGTCAGGCCATCCGTGAAGGATATCCTGAGATCGGTGCTTTCTATGAGAAGGCAGCTATGGAAGAAGCAGAGCATGCTGCACATTTTGCTGAACTGCTTGGCGAAGTGCTCACCGATTCCACCAAGAAGAATCTGGAAATGCGCGCTGATGCAGAGTATGGTGCAACCCAGGGCCGTGCAGATCTCGCAAAGAAGGCCAAGGCTCTCAATCTTGACGCTATCCACGACATCGTCCATGAAATCGGACGCGATGAGGCCCGTCATGGCAAGGGCTTTGAAGGCCTGCTGAAGCGGTATTTCGGCAAATAAGGAGCGCGCACTATCATGGCACTTTTCAGGAAAGATCCTCCCAAGGCATGTCCAAAATGTGGGAAAGCGGATGGCTGGCGCGTACTGACGGCTGAAGCATCCCAGGATTATGTTAACCAGGGCTCAGCGGTGAATTCATTCTCATCAGCTCCCATCCGCAACACTTTTAGTCAGAACCTGACGGGTGCGATGGGCAAAAAGAGCAGCAAGCTCCGCTATCACTGCGACAGTTGTGGATACGAAAAAGCTTATTGACGAAGCCCGTCACGGCAAGGGCTTTGAAGGCCTGCTGAAGAGGTATTTCGGGAAGTAAAATAATCGGGCAGTGTACTATGGCGCACTGCCCCTATTTCCATTGGAGAGTGGATGTGCATGAAACAGAAGTGGCTGTTTCCTTTGGCGTGCGCTGCTAATCTGGCTCTGCTTTCCATATGCCTGTTGTATCGTGGCGGTGCTCCGCTCGAGATGGCGCTCATGCCTCCATTGCACATTCTGCTATTCCTGCTGAATATGAGAGCAAGCAAACGATGGTGGCACGTGATCGTACTGGGAGTTTTGCACATCGCAGTCACCTTCTGCGTTCTTCAGCAATCATCCTGGCTGTATTTTCGCTATATTGTGGATGATGTGGAAGGCCGTGCCATTGCCTGGTTGGAGTGCGTCATTGGTGTGGGCTTGACAACAGTCCTGTTGATTGTATCGCTGGTCTGGTTTGCAATGAAACAGCGGAAAATCAGAACTGGTGATTGATGAAGCCCGCCACGGCAAGGGCTTTGAAGGCCTGCTGAAGCGGTATTTCGGCAAATAAGGAGCGCGCATAATCATGGCACTTTTCAGGAAGGATCCTCCCAAGGCATGTCCAAAATGTGGGAAAGCTGATGGTTGGCATATCGTCGACAATGAAGGCTCGGCGGTCGATTTCGGTGACCGCTTCAGAGAGACACTTCGTCCCGGCGGGTTTTCCAGCAATCAATTCACAGACATGCGGATCCAGAACAACAGGACCGGCGTCCTGACGTATCATTGCGATCAGTGTGGATATGAAAAAGCATATCATGTCTGATACCGTAAGGATTTGAAAGGCTGCCGAAGCGGTGTTTCTGGAAAAAACAGGCAATAAAGTGTTTGGCGGAAGAGTGATACTCTTCCGCTTTTTTATTTTCCAAACTGCCAGGATTGGAAGCAGCCATAACAATGTGTTTATCTGAAACGATTCTTTAAAAATCCAAAATAACATATTTATGATTGATTTTTGAAAAACCAAATGCTAGTATTTTCTATATATTGGATATGTATCCGAATTCCAATAAAAGCTACACCCTTCTATTCAACAGAAATCAAAGCGAATGATGTTGGTGTGTGCTTCATTGTATATGTAACATCGATTGAGTTGAGTCATGCCCCCAATGTATGATGTAGAAAAAAAGATAGGGGCGGCACAAAACAAACGAAGCTTAAAGCGAAAAAGATAATTGAAGAATATCTTCAAAAGAAACTGCCGCGCGCACTGATCGGGAAAGTCGATTTCAAGGCGCTGGAACTGGAATCACAGAAAGGAAATGACCCCTGATTCTTATGGCGATGGAAACGAATAAAAAGCTGCTAGAAAAGTATGCTGGACTGATTACCAGTGAAAAAGACCTGACCGGAGACAGTGCACCTTCGATTTTGTACGGTCTTCTCTGCAACCGAATGCGGTACCTGCTGGATGAAGACCCGCAAACCATTACTCCCCGCAGCATACAATGGAGAAGAAATATCCATTTTCTGATCCGGGCATTGGGACCCGCATTCTTACACGAACGGCAAATCATTGAAAACCGGAATCAGCTGCGCAATCCGAATGCAGAAAGCCCTTTACCGGATACTGGAATCCAGTTGCCCAAAGCTCCTGTAATCTGGGCCGCAAATCATGGCTTCAAAGATGATGTGGCGGCAACGATTCTTGCAGCACAAAGGCACACTTACCTGGTGCTGGCAAGCCTGCCGATTTTCTTCAATACCCTGGATGGTATCAGTTCATGGGCAATTGGTGTGATCCTTGCCAATCGAAAGATACAAGCCAGCAGAAAGACGGTCATACCTAAAGCCGTCCGGTGTCTGAGTTTGGGGGCAGATATTACCATGTTTCCAGAAGGCGTCTGGAATAAATCACCGAATCGCCTGCTTCTTGATCTTTGGCCGGGCATATACAGAATTGCCTGTGAGACAGGATCGTTGGTCGTTCCTGTTGTTCACTATATCAGAGATGATACCAATCACGAGAAACATAACCCCATTCATACGGTTGTGGATGATCCTGTGCGTATCGATGATTTGTCTGAAAGCGCTGCGCTAAGCTACCTCAGGGATATCATGGCGACATGGTATTATCTGATGCTGGAAAGATAGTTACTATTCACAGTCTAAAAA
>DEFL01000076.1:97756-101712 GCA_002350845.1 Christensenella sp. UBA2853 | reverse complement strand
GTTCAGTATCTGTATGACGGACTCGGGCGGGTCACGAAACGAACCGTAATCGATGGTACAGACAGCCAGGAAACCGCCTATACATATGTGCATGGTGCAGGCGAGAACACGACGCCGCTGATCCGCCGAATCACGCAGCTGGGAGAACGGATACAGTATACCTATGATGAAGTGGGTAATATTCTGTCCGTGGAGTATCCGGACCGGCAGCCCGAGACAATTCCCACAACTCTGACTTTGCGCACGGAAGACAATGAACCGATCTATTCAAGCGAAACTGCCGAGGTCATTGTCGGCTGCGCTTCGGTATACGACGGAAGTACTGATACCGCGAAACCAGTCGAAGATGAAGACGGAAAGCCGGTTGAATATGGACTGACTGTGGAACAGGATACAGTGAGCCCAACCGTACTGACGGGTTATGAAGACGGCCGTCAGAGCAACAGGATCAGCTACAGGTATGATCCTCTGGGACAGCTGATCCGGGCCAATGATCCTTTTGATCCGACAGCAGGAGTTAAAGGAACAACCTGGGTGTACAGCTATGATCAGGGCGGGAATATCCTGAGTAAAGCTGCATATCCTTTTACGGAAGAAGAAACAATCTCAGAAGCAGCTGTCCATACAGATACTTACACATACGAAAACGCCGGCTGGAAAGATCAGTTGACAGCATATAATGATGTTCCGATCACCTATGATGCGATTGGGAATCCATTGAATGATGGAGAATGGACATACACCTGGCAGCATGGAAGGCAGCTTGCATCCATGAGTAAAGACGGTGAAACTGTCAGCTTTGTGTACAACGAAGACGAGCTGCGGGTGCAGAAGACATCCACCAATACCGGAACGACGAAGTATACACTGCATGGGAAGAACATTGTGCATCTGACGAATGGGAATGATGAACTGCACTTCTTCTATGATGCACAAGGCCGAGTTGCCGTAGTGGATTATAACGGAGAGTCCTACAGATACATGCATAATCTGCAGGGAGATGTAATTGCGCTCGTTGATGAGATTGGAAACAAGGTTGTTGAGTACTGGTATGATGCATGGGGAAAGCCGACCAACGTGACTGGATCGATGGCAGAAACACTAGGGGTACTGCAGCCGTTTAGATATCGGGGATACGTATGGGATGAGGAAGTGGGGCTGTATTACTTAAGGAGTAGATATTATAGGTCGCAGTTGGGTAGGTTTATTAATTCGGATACGATGATAGATGAAAACATTTATTGTTATTGCAATAATGCCATTACGATTTGCCATGATAACGACGGCACACTAACAGAAGTCATCATAAATGGAAAGACATTTTATGGAGAGTACTATGGGTTATCTGAAGATTTGGCTAGTGCAATCGATATTATTCTAGCTGATGAAAAAAGTTATGCCTATTCGAAATGTATTGGGAGAAATGAAAAAGGCAAAAAGATCTACAAATACGGTATCTATAAAGATAAAGGAGTCATCAGAGTTTGCTGCGTTTATCTTGTAGTCGGTTTATATGGCGGTAGCAAGAAGATATCATCTCGAAGAAAAGATGCAGTTAAACTAACCTCTTACGATCAGTTGGAACCAGGAATGGAAATTTTCCAAGGAAATAGTCACATTGGCATTGTAGTATTGTTTGACTTTGGGGACGGGGAAGGATATCGACTTGGCGTTCTTCAATCCACTTCGACTGGCAAGTTTAAATCATATTCTACCACATGTTTTGAGAACGATAAGAATGCTGGACCGAATATTACGCCATTGACTCCTGACAATTTCAACAAAAAGTGGAAATATGTCCGAACACCAAGTATAGATCCTGAAACAGCGTTTTTCTTTAATCCAAGGAACAAGTTCTATTTATGGGAGAATTAGAAAGGCCAAGTTGAATGATACAGAATTCTATGAAAGGATGTGTCAAGTTGAAGAAGCTATGGTTGTTATTAGTTTTAATACTTATTCTTTTAAAGAACGTTGTCTTTGCGGAGTCTGATCATATGGGCTTTGTAATCAGCCCTTCTATTCATGGGTATAAAGTGGCAGGTACTCCGGATCAATACTATACTCGGAATAATCGGGTTTGGGGCAACATATTAGACGCGGAAAACAAGCCAGCATTAGAACAAGAATGGTTACTCGAGTATCTAGGCAATATAGAAGGTTGCGAGGATATCATTCTTGTGATAGATCCAGAAGATGAACTCTACGGCTTTTTTGACACCCAAAGCAGCTTTTTCTGTAAACCTCGCTTTGAGGATGTTTCGTTCAGTACACGGAATGAGGAGCGCTTAGTGGCTGTTTCTCTGGATGATTATTGGGGCTTCTGTGACCGGAGCACGGGTGAAATTGTGATTCCTTGTCAGTACGATGGTGTTTTCGATGATTTCACAAATGGCTATGCACTTGTGATCATGGAGACCGATTGGGAGGAGGATGCAAATGAAGAGACACTACTTCTCATTGATGCGTCAGGCTGTGAAGTGAGATTTCCAAAGGGTGTGACCCCTTTCTCTGTTCCCAATCAAGCGGGATACTGCATTGTCATGGATGATTCGTCTGGATTGTATGGGATAGGCGATGTAAACGGTACGATCATTATGCAGCCCTGCGAGAAGAAGATGCCTGAATTGAAGAATATGTACTGACTCTTAAGGATAATGACCCATTTGACACGACCGAAGGTTTGAAGGGTACGACGTGGGTTTTCAGCTACAATTAGGGCGGAAACATCCTGAGCAAGGCAGCGTACCCTTGTTGTAAGGTTTTCATGACAGATTATGCGTGGTAAGGAAATGTAACCATCATTCGGTAAGAAGATTTTTACATCGGTCGCTAACGACTATTTTACATGACTGTGTTAGGTGATCACATAGAACACACAGGATACCATCACACCGAAGAAACTGTGGGACAGGGTGCAGGAGTTGCGGAAGGAGCGTCATAGAAGCATCCTGCAGGCAGGACGGGGCATGTTCTCTGCAAAATAACCTTACCACGCACATCGCCAGTATTACCTTCTGCGCAAAATGCGGAAAGAGGATGCACTTTGCCACCTGCAATAGCTTCGAGAGAAAACAGGATCACTACGTATGCTCTACATACAAAAATTGACATTGCAAATGCTCCTGGCATAACATCCTGGAGGATGTGCTGCGGGATGTCGTGCTGGAGCGCATTCATGCTGTGACCGTCTACGTCAGGAAAGATAAGGGAGGTTTCCAACAGGAGTGAATGCAATCCACCCTCAAAGCGCAGAACAGCAGCATCCAGAAGAATCAGAAGCGACTGGCACAGGTCAAGAAACGACTGGAAGACATCACAAGCTGATCACCCGCATGTATTACGATCACGTTCTTGGCATGCTCTCCGATGATCGCTATCAGAATATGATAGCGGATTTTGAAGAACAACAGGAGCGACTTATGACCGAGATCACCGTCATGGAAGAACTGATCGACTAGCAGCGTGAAGACAGCGACAACTACGACCGCTTCGCCGCATTGGTGGAAAAGTACGTGGACATCCCCGAGCTGATCACTGCCATCGTGAACGAATTCATCAAGAAGATCATTGTCCACGAAGCAGATAAATCCAGCGGCCACCGCAGGCAGACAGTTGAGATCATCTTCAACTTTGTCGGCCAGATCGAAATCCCCATTCTGACTGTGCCGGTCTCCCTGGAAGCATCCCCAAAGCAATCGGGTAAGTGGCCCCGACTCGTAATGAGTCGGGGTTGCCCTCCCACACCGTTCGTGCGTACGGATCGCGTACACGGCGGTTCGGTCTTTTGACGGCATTGGCGCCGTGAGCGTCTATCCATTGTTCCACACAGATCGGTACCTAATCCCACTCCTGCATTCCCTTTGTATACGTCTCCAGGCATTGTCGCAGGGAGCCATTTTGATTGCATCTTGGTTTTTCTGGGCCCGCTTATGACTACGCTTTGAACAGCTATA
>DEFL01000076.1:0-97383 GCA_002350845.1 Christensenella sp. UBA2853 | reverse complement strand
CGTGCGCTCGCCTCGCGCACAAGGAAAAACGCGTAGCCACATCGACTACGCGGTATCCCCAAGGATTAGTTCCTTATGAATGGAAACCCTCCTTGCCTTCACTGCTCTTTTCTCTGAATAGCGCCTTACGCGCAAATCTGCCGATACCGTTCGGACCTCAGCACTTCCAGCATGATCCCGTAGGGACTCATCTTGTCGGAGGCGACCAGGCGGAACATGCGCGGCGTATACCCGCTCACCAGCATGACCCCCTGTTCGTTCCGTTCAACCGGCTGATGGGTGCTGCGCGACTGCACATTCCAGAACACCACTTTCGGCAGACGGTAGCCGTGAGAAGCATACAACCGCTTTGCATATTCAAAGTTGGTGAGGGATGCATCCTGTGTACAGGAGTTGAACTCCATATCCGAAATGATATAGATGGTCTCCGGCATCTGGGACTGCGGGACATGCCAGCCGATGGCCGCGTCCAGAATCAGCTCGAACACAGCCTGGATGTTGGTATCCGCCACTTCCGACAAAGCCTCGCAGTACGCCACCTTTTCCGCCAGATCCCGCCCCTGGATCTCAATGAGCCTCGGACGGTGCGAAAAAGTGATGAACCGGCCCTGGAAAGGACCGCGGTTGCGCTCTGCGAAGTACAGTCCGAGGGACAGGGCCACTGCAAAGGGACACGGGTTCCCGTAGCCGAACATGGAGCCCGACGTATCGATCACGCACAGCGCATTGCGCTGATCCGTGAAATCCTCAAGCGCATTCCAGGAAACATCCAGCGCCTTCCGCTCCACGGGGTTGCTCATGGCAGAACGCGCCATCGCGCGCTGCACCAGGTCGCACGGGTTGAGGGAAGATGTGTGGAGGACGGCCTCGCCGCGTTCAGCTTTTTCAAGAAAGGCTTCATACCGCTCGGCGTCATGGCGCAGAAAGGCCTTGCGGTACTTCAGCATGGCTGCGGAGGGCTGTTCCTCGTAGGAAAAGGTATAATCCTGCTCCCGAAGCCTGTTCTCCAGCAGCTTCATGTGTGCGCGCAGACGGGAGAGCGTGCGGCGGTAGTCCGCTTCACGCATGCCGAGCTTCCGCGCCAGGTACCGGCCCTTCCGGACCGATTCTGCGGAGGATGTGTTCACAGAGGGGAGCCACTTGGCCAGGAGCGAGATCGGCTCACCGCGCTCCATACGGCCTGTGTCTTCCTCCAGCTGACGCGCGATCAGGGCCACGGCATCTGCTTCACAGGCCGTGCCAAGAAGGACGAGCAGGTCATCATACCGGCCCATCTCAGCGATCCAGGCCAGGTTCTTCCGCACAGACTGCGGTTCATGGTCCGCGAGATAGCGGATCAGGACACGGAAAACACGGCGCTCGCCCAGTCCGCCGCGGATGTCGCGGGCATAGAACAGGGTGCGCATGGCAAGGTCCGGATTCTCGGCGTACGCGCATACAAAGCTTCGGATGATCCTCTCCTCGGATGCTTCACGCAGGGCACCGATGGTGCCGAAGAGATCCAGACAATGCGATAGGGTGGAAGTGAGTGCAGCGGCACCGTTTTCAGTCCGGGTGCGCCAGGTCAGCTCCTTCAGGGCTTTCAGCATAGTGGAAAACACTTTTTTTCCTCCTCTCCTCTCAAAATAGAACCAAGATGCCGTTTTCTTCATTAACAGTGAAGTGCATGAATTGCTGCAGGCATCTTTCATGCAGGTTTTCTTCCCTGCGCCGACACTATACTGCGTTTTCGTTCTTCAAACCCGGAAAAAAAGGTGCGAACCAAAATTTCCCCGGAATGCGGCAGGCATCCCGGGACTTTCGTGACAATTCACAACCATCTTTTCTGCATCCTGTACTCCCCGGGTCTGGCGGGACAGAAAGCCTGCCGCTCACAAAAGAGGCGTGAAGCATCGCCGGTGCGCCCGGCATCTTCACGCCTCTTTCTGTTAGTCGATTGTCACCTGCACCTCAACCTGCTCCAATTTCGGATCCAGATCCCTTTCCTGGGTCATCTCCAGATATGGAAGTCCATTCTTTGTCCAGTGCAGACGCCGCAGTCCAGGCTGCCGATAGAGTGTTTTCCCGTTTTGATCATGCGGAACCGCATGATACACCATCACCGTATCCCCGCTCTCATGATCCACAACAAAGTTGTTATGTCCGGGACCATACTCACCTGGTACACTTTCTTTAGTCAGGAGCGGATATCCGATCTCCTCCCATGCGGCGGGATCCAGCAGATCGCTTCCACTCTTTGCTTTCAGGAGACCCACATCATACAGATCCGCCATGCCGGTGGATGATCCGGAGAAAGTAATCATCAGGTCATCCCCGTGCCTGAGAATATACGGACCTTCATCCACCTCGGTTTCCATGCGGTCCCATCCATAATCGGGACGAATGACGCAGGTGATGGGGCTGATAAGCTGCCATGGCTTTTCAGGGTCGATCACTGCAATCCGGATGTCTGCCGGTTCAATGACCTGCTTTCCGTCCTGCATCGTAATCCTGCGGTCTGACCACATCACATAGTCCCGACCACCGTCCCTGAAATACGTCATATCCAGCGTAATCCCGTCTTCCTTTAATCGCCGGCCGTTCATGGCCAGCATTTCATGCGGCTGACTCCACGCCGCAGATTCCAGCGGATCCCCATGACAGATGAGGACCACTGCATACACCTTCGTCCAGTCGCCTCCCGGGCAGCGTGCTGTGAGCATGCAGAGTTTTCCGCCGATCTCATGGAGTTCAGCTGCCCATGTCCCGCAGAAGGGTTCGCCCGGGTCCAGGGCCACATGAGAGATAATGACCGGGGCCGATCCAAACGTCTCCTCAGGCCGGTCTGCACACCGAAGAACAATCGTATCCGTGCCGGACGAACTGAGATAATACTTTCCTCTGTAATACGTTATGCAGGGGTCGGACATCCCCCTGTACAGGTTCGCATCGTTCAGGTCCCGCGGATCCATTCCGCCGTATTCAAGCCGCATCGGAAAGTGCCACGGACTGCGGCGGACTTTCCCGGGAATCCGGAAAGTTCCCGGAACCGCTGTGTCCAGTTTTTGAATCGCTTCCCCATCCCAGTCCACGGCTTTTTCATGCTCGGAGCCGTCACTGTATACGCA
Organism: Christensenella sp. UBA2853; assembly: GCA_002350845.1. Taxonomy (GTDB): domain Bacteria; phylum Bacillota; class Clostridia; order Christensenellales; family Aristaeellaceae; genus UBA2943. The sequence continues at coordinate 94,276 of DEFL01000076.1, read as the reverse complement.
TATGGCTTTTGGCAGGTCCTTCCCGGAAACGACGCTTCCCCTCCGGATCTTCACAGGAGGCACATGTACGGAGACATTCCGGATCTCGTCGAGAAAGCCTCGGATCACGCAGAGTTCTTCGTCTGTAACCTCCAGCACGTTTCCGGGAACGCAGTCCGGAATTCCAAAGGTTTCCTCACTGTAGGCAGGTGCATGTTCACATGCGCAAACATCCGATACTTCTCTGATATCTTCGCTCCTTGCGCCGATCGTCCTGCCGTCCTCCTCCCACATCAACCGGTAACACCCTTCGGATATATCCCAGAAGCAACGCGGACGGCGGATTTCGCCTTCAGCCACCGAAAGGAAGCCATCTTCAGTATAATGCACAAGATCCGGTGAGGAGAAAAGCAGCATGGACCCCTGCCGGCCCGGATCCGGCGCATTCTGGCTGCATCGGATACAGCACACACCAAACGACCCGTCTTTTTTTCGAAACACCCATGGATCTATCAGCGTCTTGGTGACCCCTTTCGGGTCACCCTCGTCAAAGGCAGCTTTTGCAAACAGGATGCCGGTATTGTTGCGCAGCGGATGATATTCTTTTCCATCCTGCGACCAGGCAAGGTGCATCGCCTGTTCCCAGTCGCACAGATATCCGACATGCCCCGGATAATTGTCATCCGGATAAACACCAATTCCGGGTTTAGTATAGCAGAAAATAGTTGCCATTGTTTTTTCTCCTCAGACAATAGTTATCCCTTGATTCCCGATGTCACCTGACCGGCCACAAAATACTTCTGTCCGAAGATATACAGGATCAGCATCGGCAGCATGGAAACAGCTGCCGATGAGAACGCCAGGGAATAGTTGTCGGTCCGATTGCCGATAAAGATCGCCAGACCATTGGAAAGCGTTCTCATGGAAGATTTGCTCGCCACAATCATCGGCCAGAGCAGGTCATTCCAGCAGTTATTGATGCTCAGTAGAAGAACCGTAATCATTGTCGGCTTGATCAGCGGCAGCATGATTTTGGCAAAGATGCCGAACTCATTCATGCCGTCAATTCTTGCCGCGTCCTCAAGATCCTTGGGCAGCCCCTCAAATGCAGAGCGGCACAGGAAGACCCAGTAGGCAGAGGCAATCTTGGGAACAATCAATCCCCAGAAATTGTTGAGCCAACCCATGTAATAGACTTCCAGATACAGAGGCACCATGACCACCTGGAAGGGAATCATCATGGTGGCCAGGAACAGAAGGAACAGAACGTTCTTGCCTCTGAAGCGGAAGCGGGCAAAAGCATAGCCTGCAAGTGCATTGACAAACATGGCGGGGATGGTGGTTCCGATTGCATAGATCGCCGTATTGACCGTCATGCCCATAAAGTCAATCTGTTTGAGGACGTTCGCCCAGTTTTCCGGGAAATGGTTCATGACCGGGAAATACTTCGGAGGATAGCTGAGGACTTCCGGATCACTCTTGAATGCGCCAAGGCACATCCACAGAAGCGGAGCCAGCAGAAGGAAGGCAAAGCTGAACAGGAGAAGGAAAACGGGAATGTATTTCAGGAAACGGACCAACCGCACCGTAAAAGGAGCCTTGCGGTACTTTTCCGGCGCTTTGCCGCGCTGAACAGCTGTATCATACTGCATATGCACTGCTCCTTTCAATCACTTGTCCTGTCCATAATGATATACATCACGATGGTGATGGCCATGATGCCGACAAACAGGAACTCGCTCATGGCAGTGGAGTATCCCATCTTGTTCATGGAATTGAAGGCCTGATCATAGATATATACCACCATGGTGGTCGTCGACCGGCTGGGTCCTCCACCGGTCATGGTATAGACAATATCGAACATCTGAAGCGATCCGATAATGCGTGTCATCAGGAGGAACCAGAACGACGGCATAATGCTTGGAAGCGTCACCGAGAAGAACTGGCGAATCTTTCCTGCACCGTCCATCGCTGCCGCCTCAAAAAGGGAGTCTGAAATATTCTGGATCGCAGACACCAGAATGATCGCCGAGATGCCAAAGGTCTTCCAGATGGCGACAAACACTACCACATACAGGGCTGTCGACGTATTGTTCAAAAGGTTTGCGTCCTTCATGCCGAGCAGTTTCAGCCAGTAGGTGAAAATGCCAATATTGGAGTGAAGCACGAGCTGCCAGGTCACGCCAACTGTCACGGCAGAGGCCACGACCGGCAGGAAATATATACTCCGGAACAGCTTGTTCAGCACAGTATTCTTCGCCAAAAGTGCGGAGAGGACGAGGCCGATGATCATCTGCAGCGGCACTTCAACAGCCGTATATTTCAGAGAGATCCCAACGCTCTGCAGAAATCTGCGGTCGGAAAGTGCCTTGGTATAATTGTCCAGTCCGACAAACTCCGCCTTGCTCAGGTCCACACCCATCTTCTGTGTGGAGACAAAGAAGGACCCAAGCATGGGAACAATGCAGAATATGATCAGCAGAATAGCTGCCGGCATGATGAAAAGATAGGCTGTTCTCTCCAGCTTCCTTTCAAAGGATTTCGGACGGACTTTTTTTCTGTTGACAGTGGTCACCGAGTCCACCTCCTGTTGATTCAAAACGATAGGGGGATACCGGATCATCCGGTATCCCCCGGGCATTCAGTTCAGAGAAATCAGTTGTAATATTCAGCGATATAGTCTTCCAGGTCAGCCTGATAATTCTGCAGGAAGTCCTGTACATCGTCATAGGTCGGGTTGACCGGTCCGTTGAACACCCAGTTCTCGACCATGTCAGCCTGTACGCTGGCAGCGTCCGAGAAGAAGAGCGTTCCGGGAGCAGTGAACATCTGCACCTGCGCGGTCTCGCTCGGAGTCAGGTCCACAAGCACCTTCTCAGCCTGATATTCAGGACTGTTGACCGTGGGCAGATAGGCATTGAGATAGCACATTGAGATGGACCATTCGGCGTTCGGGGTCATGCCGCTGTAGTCCACATTCTGGGTGACTTCCTGAGCCTCGAGGCCGGATCCGGTGAACCACCAGTCGATGAACTTATAGGCAGCCTTTGCGGTCTCGTCGGTGGCAGAGGTGGTCATCATGAAGCAGTTCAGATCACCCAGCGCCCAGTTATCCAGATCGTCGCCCTTGGCGGTGGGCAGCTTGGCAATGCCGTAATTGACGCCGGAAGCATCCAGAGAACCCTTGAGCCATCCGCCGTTGGTCATCACGCCAATCTGGCCAGCAGCCATCATGGAGTCGATGTCACGTTCCTTGGGATTGTAGCCTGCATCATACAGGTTCTTCATCCAAATCAGAGCATCCGCCAGAGCCTGGTTGTCCAGGAGATTGGCCTTGAAGCCGTTTTCTTCGTCGCCGACAATCAGATAATCAGTGCCGAAGCGCTGGATGACGGACTGATTCTGGCCGTTGTAGCAGTAGAACAGACCGGAGCCGTAGATGGGCTTGTCAGCAGTGGACAGCGCGCTGATCTTTTCAGCAGCAGCGGTCCAGTCTGCGAAGGTCTTCGGAAGCTCTTCAATGCCGGCAGCAGCAAAGAGATCCTTGTTGTAGTACATCATGTACGTGGAAATCTGGAACGGAATGCCGTACAGCTCCTCACCCTTGTACGCCATGCTCAAATAGGCATTGGAGAAGTCCTCAGCCTTCAGAGAGGTGTTCTCAAAGATATCAGTGATAGGACGCAGATAGCCGTCGTACCGGTTATAGTCATTGATATTCAGAAGGATCAGGTCAGCCGCTTCCTTCGTGGGAAGGGCAGTCTGCAGCATATCGCCGAAAGATGTTGTTCTGGTCATGTCGACGAACACTTCATCCTGACTTTCATTGAACTTGGTGACCAGAGCCTGCAGGGCTTCACCGTCGCCGCCGGTCCAGCTGTTCCAGAAGACAACCGTCGTCTTTCCGCCTTCAGCGGAAGCACCGACAGCAGTCAGGCCAACCAGCATGGTCAGCGCGAGCATCACAGCCAAAAACTTTTTCATACAAAGAATCCTCCTTTGCAATCTATCGATCAGCGCCGCCCCACAGGCAGCGATGTCGCCCTTTTCATTGCCTCCCCATCCGGCAGTTCGTCTGAAGAGTTCTGCATGATTGATTCCGATTTCTGTCTTCCATTTCACGTGGATGTGCTTTCTGGTTTACTTTAACGTTGAAGTATATATCATAATCAGATATAATTGTCAAGAACCTTTTTCTATTGTCCCTTTTTTATGATGTTATGGTAAAATATGTCTATAATCCATGTTTGTTCCTAGTGACAGCAGGGGGAAGGTCAGATGAATTTGAAAAACAGTAAAGGCCATGTAACACTCCGCGACCTTGCACGTGCCACAGGACTGTCTGCAACGGCCGTATCCCGTGCCCTCCGGGGTATGCCGGATATCAGCGCGGAGACCGCGGAACGAATCAGGAAAACCGCGAAAGAAATGGGCTATGTTGCCAATCAGTCGGCCGTCTCTCTCCGGTACGGGCGAAGCAACATCATCGCAGTGGTTCTGCCCAATCTGACCAATCCTTTTTTCTCCATCATGGCAACAAAAATCCAGCTTGCCGCACAGGAGAAAGGCTATCTGGTCAACTTTCTCTGTTCCCATGGGACTCCCGGCCTCGATCTGCAGATGGTCAGAAGAGGCTTATCACATCATACAGACGGTTTTCTGCTGTTTCCCACAGACGAAAGTGCCGAAAGCATAGAGCTTCTTCAGGAAACACATACACCGTTTGTTCTTCTTGCACACGATTTCTTACCCTACGAAGCGGACTGTGTCGCCATCGATGATGAACGGGCCGCCTTTCTTTCCACCGAACATCTTATCCTGTCGGGGGGAAAGTTCCCCGCCTTTATCAGCGCGTCAGGCACCTCCCCCTGCTTTCCCGAAAGAAAAACCGGTTTTGTGCGCGCCTGCACACAGTACGGTCTGTCTGCTGCTGCAGACAACATTCATATCCTGCCGGAACTTCTGAATTTGATGGAGAATCGAGAAGCGTCCCAGGCTGCCATTGCGCAGGCTCTGCAGATGCTCATAAAGAAGAACATCGACAGTCTGTTCGTCTTCTGTGATGCTGAAGCCTGGTCAATTATGGAGGTGCTGCGGCTTCCCGGGTTTTCACTCCATTCCTTCCAGATCTCATCCATTGATAATATTGCGGGTAATCTTCTCTATCCTATTCCCCTGTGCAGTGCCGACTGCGGAATGGAGACAATCGCCAGAACCGGGGTTGAAATTCTTTTAAACAGGATTCACGGAGATACTTCCCCATTCCGCACCATCCACGCTCCTGTGCATATGATCTGCAACGGAAGCTGCGGGTGTCTGCCCGCCTGATCCGTCTGTTTCCGTTTTTCATCCCTGCTTTCGCTGTCCGTCTCCCCGGCTTCTACGCCCGGGAAGACGGCTTTTTGTTACTATAAAACCCCACGCTAGGCGTGGGGTCCGGTAGAGCTTATAGCTATGCAGAGGACAGAAAAACTCCTTTTGCTATAATACAAGCGCGGTCTGCCAACTGCGAAGAAGATAGCAAAAGGAGGTCATTAGGTGGCTAACGACTTACAAAGCTTAGCACACACACGGTGGAATTGCAAATATCACATAGTGTTTGCACCGAAATATCGAAGGATGGTATTCTACGGTGAGAAGAAGGTTGAGATAGGGAAAATACGCTGATTTTTCTGATCCGTTCCCTCATATTGTGTTCCTCCCTTTCCTTTTCCCGTTCTCCGTCCAAAACCGCCGAGAAACGCGCAGGGGGAACGGCTGTCTGCCGTTCCCCCGTATCGCTGTCCGAAGCTTATTCAGCAGCCTTGGTGTTCATCCACAGTTCGCTGACAAAATCCACAACCTTGTCGAGCTGTTCGTCGGTGATCTGGGTATATCCGTTGTCATCACCGGCCACGACGGTCAGGCCGGCATTCCCGGAAATCAGAATCACCTTGCGAAACGGTGGCTGTCACTGCGCCAGTTCCCTGTACAGGTCCATATACTGGCGTGCGGAATGCTCCCAGGATACATCCTTTTCCATATCGCGCTTCACGATCGCATTCCAGTTGTCCTTCTTTTCACGGTACACTTTCCGGCAGCGTTCCACTGCGTCGAGCAGAAGGTCCGCATTGTAATAGTCAAAGGTAAACCCGTTGCCTTCTCCCGTGTACTCATTGTAGGGTTCCACGGTATCCTTCAGGCCGCCGGTTTCACGCACGACCGGCACTGTGCCGTAGCGCATGGCGATGAGCTGGGTCAGACCGCAGGGCTCAAAGAGGCTGGGCACGAGGAGTGCATCCGCACCGGCATAGATCTGATGTGCGAGGCTCTCATCGTACTTGATATACGCGCAGACCTGGCCCGGATACACGCTCTCATAATAGCGGAAAGCGTTCTCGTAGCGCGCATCGCCGGTGCCGAGGATCACGACCTGCGTGTTCGCGTTCATCATCTTTGAGAAGACGGTGTTGATCAGGTCCAGACCCTTCTGGTCCGTCAGGCGGGAGATCAGGCCCAGGACAAACTTGCTGCTGTCTTTGAACAGTCCGAGTCTTGCCTGCAGGGCTTCCTTGTTCTGCGGCTTTTTCTCAAGTACGTCTTCCTCACTGTAGACTGCCGGCAGCAGTTTGTCGGTCCGGCTGTTCCAGAGATCCACGTCAATGCCGTTGACAATGCCGCTGAGCTTGGCCCGGTGATACCACAGATGCCCGTTGAGCTTTTCCCCGTAGAAATCCGTCTGGATTTCCTGCGCATAGGTCGCGCTCACGGTCGTGATGCGGTCGCAGTACGCAAGACCGCCCTTGAACATATTCGCTTCATTGTTGGCAATGAGGAACACGGAATAATCAAACAGATAGTCCGGAAGACCGGTCCAGTATTTGAGATGGTCCACGCTGCAGATGCCCTGGAAGCGGAGATTGTGAATGGTCAGGATGCTTTTGGCTTTTCCCACCGGGGTTGTCGCAAACTCGGTGCGCAGATACACCGGCACCAGGCCCGCCTGCCAGTCATGGCAGTGGATGACGTCCGGCGTCCAGTCAAGGTAGTTGAGCACCGCCAGGGATGCCTTGGAGAAGAAGCAGTACTTGGGAATGTCTTCCCACAGACCCGTGTAGGGATTGCCCCAGTCGAAGAAATCGCGGTTTTCAATGAAGTCATAGATCACGCCGTCCATCTCGGTCTCCATGATGCCCACAAAGAACGAGCGTCCGTCCTGCGTCAGATCCATCATGAAGGAGCCGCGGAAAGACATATTGTTTTTGAATTTTTCGGGAATGCAGGCATAGTAGGGCATAAGAACCCTGACCTCGCAGTTTTCCCGGAGCAGCGCTCTGGGCAGGGCATACATGACGTCACCCAGGCCGCCTGTCTTGATGAAGGGATAGCATTCAGAGCCGACAAAGGCAACACGGACAGGATGGTTTCCAGCATGATTTTCCGACATATTCGATCCCTCTCTGTTTTTATTCATCCGGCAGAGCCGCTGTACTGAATATAGCGTATTCACCGCGATTCCTCAAGAGGAAGTTTTGTTTTCCTTCGAAAACAGGCCTTTTTTCCGCGTGTGCTTTGCCGTTCGGGATCATTTACATCCGTCCTGCAATCTGATATTCTTCCCATGCATCAGGCGGGACAGAAGAATACCACAGGAAATGTCCCCTTTTGTCATGCCGCGGTGCAGAAAGCAGAAGGTGAAGTGCATGGAATACAGCGTTCGAATCAACGGAATCGACACCACAGCGCACTATGAAGAGCGCGCGGTGCAGGAACTTTTCCTCCCTCTCCTCCGGCATCTGACGGATCTGCAGACGCAAAAGGGCGGACGCGTGCTCGTCCTGCTCGCGGCCCCGCCCGGCGCGGGGAAAACGACCCTGCTGAGCTTTCTGGAAACGCTGTCTAAAACGCATCCCGGTCTCTGCCCCGTGCAGGTCATCGGCATGGACGGCTTTCACCGGCGCCAGGAATACCTGCTCTCGCATACCGTGTCCCGGGACGGCCAGGATATCCCCATGGTCCGGATCAAGGGCGCGCCGGTCACCTTTGACCTGGAAAGCCTTACGCGCCGCATCCAAATCGCCGCATCCGGCGCGGTCTGCACCTGGCCGGTCTATGACCGTCTGCTGCACAACCCGGTCGAGGATGCCGTCACCGTCGACGGAAGCATTGTCCTGCTTGAGGGCAATTACCTGCTGCTGGATGCGGACGGATGGCGGGATCTGTCCGCCTTCGCGGATTACACGGTTTCCATCCGCGCACCGGAGGCCCTGCTCCGGCGCCGGCTGATAGACCGCCGCATCCGGACCGGCGTGGAGGCGGAAGCGGCCGCGGCCTTCGTGGACTTCAGCGATATGCCCAATGTCAGGACATGTCTTGAACTCACGATGCCGGCCGACCTGGAACTGTTTCTGGATGATGCGGGCGGCTATCACACCGTCCCTACCGAACCCTGACATCCGCCGGATACCGAAATTCAGAGAAAAACCACCGCGGAAAGTCGTATCACACCGCTTTTCTGTATCGGGATCCTTCGCCATATGATATACTCTGTCCCATAGAACATCCGTTATCGCCCTTTGCGGGCATCCATGATTTCACAGCCAAGAAAAGAGTCCAAGATGAAAAACACGAAGCAAAGAGCATCTTCCGGGCAGTGGCCCGGTTTCCTGGTCTATATGCTGAGCGGAGCCGCCTGTGCCCTTGTCTTCATGCACTCCATGACGGTCCGTGGCCAGACAGACACGCTCCTGCCCCTCCTTCTGATGATACCCTTCCTGCTCGCATCCATGGTGATCCAGACCATTCTTCACGAAGGCGGGCATCTCCTCTTCGGCGCGCTCACCGGATACCGCTTCATTTCCTTCCGCATCTTTCAGTTCATGTGGGTGATGGAAAAAGGGAAGCTCCGTTTTCGCCGCATGCACCTGGCCGGCACGGCCGGACAGTGCCTGATGGGGCCGCCGGACCTGAAGAACGGAACCATCCCCTTCCGCCTGTACAACTATGGCGGGGCTATCCTGAACCTGGCCTCCGCGATCGTATTTCTCGCGCTTTCCTTCCTCTGTGCCCCGGCTTCCCTCCTCCGGGTTTTCCTTCTCTTCCTCACCATCATCGGCGTCTCCTTCGCCCTGCTCAACGGGCTGCCCCTGCCCTCCGGCGATGTCACCAATGACGGGCAGAATGTGCAGGACATGTCCCGGCATCCGGAGGCTGTCCGCGCCTTCTGGATCTCAATGAAAGTCAATGAAGCCCTTTCAAAGGGCATGCGGACACGGGACATGCCCGCGGAATGGTTCACCGTTCCCTCCCCGGATGCCATGAACAGCCCGCTCACGGCCTTCCTCGGAGCCCTGGCCTGCAGCCGGCTGATGGATGAGGAGAAGTTTCAGGAAGCGGATGCCCTCATGGAGCGCACGCTCTCCGAAGCCTCCGGTCTCACCGGCCTGCACCGCGGTCTCATGGTCTGTGACCGCATGTATCTGGAGGCCATCGGAGAAAACCGGCCGGAGCAGCTGAAGGCCCTGCGCTCCAAAGAGCAGGAGAAAATGATAAAATCCATGGCATCCTATCCTTCCGTCCTGCGCACACAGTATGCCTGTGCCCTGCTCTCGGACAGGGATCCGGAAAAGGCGGCAGAGTTCCGCAGGCAGTTTGAAAAAGCAGCCGCCGTCTATCCTTTTCCCCAGGAGATCGAGTCCGAGCGCGCGCTGATCGCCCTCGCAGACGAAAAAGCGGGACATCCCGGCGCACAGACAGAACAAGAGGGATGATGGAATGGAACTGAAAGAGCTTTCGCTGCAGGACAGGGAGCGCATCACCGCCCTGTACATGGATGTGTTTACCCGGGAGCCCTGGAATGATGACTGGAGCTGTCCCGGACAGCTGGATGCCTATATCACGGAACTGGCCGGTCAGCGGAACTCCCTCACCTTTGGATACTTTGACGGTGACCGCCTGATCGGGCTGGCCATGGGGCATATCCGGCACTGGCATGAGGGAACCGAATACTGCATTGATGAATTCTGCATAGCCCGCGACATGCAACGGCAGGGCCACGGCGGCCGCTTTCTTCAATGTGTGGAGGATCAGCTTCTCGAGCGCGGGATCCCCTGGATCTTCCTGCTCACCGACCGGCACGTGCCTGCCTACGATTTTTACCTCAGGCACGGCTTTCGCGAGCTGCACACCAACGCGTGCATGGTCAGGAAGGCCGGCGCGCCGCACCCTGAAAGGAGAAGTCCATGATCTTTCGTAACGCCTATTTCATTATCGGGACAGCCTATGCCGGGAAATCGACCATGGTCCGGCTGCTCGCCGAAAAGCACCACGGCATCCTGCTGGAAGAAAACTATCACAGCCGGTTCTACCCGACCCTCGACGCCGCTGCCTTCCCCTGCCTGACCTACACACGCGAACTGAAGGACTGGCATGATTTCATCCGCCGGACACCCGAGGAATATGAAGCGTGGATCGACGGCGTGGCAAAAGAGTGCGAACAGCTCGAGCTTGAGATTCTCTCTCAGTTTGCCTCACGTCCGGAACCGGTCTTTGTCGATACAAATATTTCCGCTGAAACCCTGAAGAAAACCGCCCTCCCGGGGCATGTCCTGGTCATGCTCGCCGATCCGCAGATCTCCGTCAGCCGCTTCTTTGAACGGCAGGATGAAGAGAAGCAGTTCCTCTACCGGCTGATCATGGAGGAGCCGGACCCGGAAAAAGCCATGGACAACTACTGCCGCGGGCTCGCGCGGATCAATTCCCCGGAAAAATATGACCGCTTCCTGCACAGCGGCTTCCCTGTGATCCTGCGGGATGAAAGCAGGACACCCGGGGAGACGCTTTCCCTTGTTGAGGACGTGTTCGGCCTGAACCACTGAACACAACATATTCCCATCCGATCCACACAAAGGAGACTGTTTCAACATGAGTAAGGAAAACATTCAGCTTCTCTGGAACATCAGCCTGGCCGTTCTGGCCGTCTGCTCCGTCATTCTCGGCCTCACCGCGCTGCTCGATGCCGATCTGCCTGACGGCCTGGAACGTCTGCTCGGCATCCTTGATCTGATCGCGCTGCCGGTCTTTGCCTATGCCAGCGTGCAGAAGGCCCGGGCTGAGCGCAGACAGACGAGGTCAATGCCATGACAAACCAGGAGATACTGCAGATTGCCATGAGGCAGTCCGCCGAGGATATCGGCTGCCGGGCGGAGGACTTTCTCTCGGACGCGCCGATCCTTGTGCCCTTCCGCCTCGGCGCACACGCGCGGAAATACTATAAGGAACCCATCACCTGCCATTTTGTCTCCTACCGCGCCAACGTGGTGGCGGCCTCTGTCCCGGAGACCGCGGCCCTCGCGGAGGAATACATCCGGAAGTTTCCCTTCTACCACTGCTTTGAGACCCCGAACATGGACTGGCTGAGCACCCGCCTGCTCGAAAAAGGGCACAAGGTCTGCTTCATGGCCGAGTACTACCTCCCGGACATCACCCGGATTCCCGAGCTGTCCTGCCCTGTGGAAACACGCCTGCTCGGGCCTGAGGACTTCAGGGAGCTGTACGTAAGCGAGTGGAGCAATGCCCTGTGCAAAGAGCGCCGGGAACTGGATGTGCTCGGCGTCGGCGCCTATGACCAGGGAAAGCTGGTGGGCCTGGCCGCGTGCTCGGCCGACTGTGAAGACATGTGGCAGATCGGGATTGACGTGCTCCCTCAGGCGCGGGGACGGGGCATTGCCCCTGCGCTGACCAGCCGTTTGGCAAAAGAAATTCTTGCACGCGGCAAAGTGCCGTTCTACTGCTCGGCCTGGTCCAATATCCGCTCGGCGAGGAACGCCTTCCGCAGCGGCTTCCTCCCGGCCTGGGCCGAGATGACGGTCAAGCCGGCATCCATTGTTGACGAACTGAACCGCTGAAAACCCATTCCAAGGAGGCAGAGTATGGAAAAAGAACTGTTCATCCGCGAAGTCCGGCCGGGCATTTTCCTCATGGATGAAGCCCATGAGGCCACCGGCTATCTGGTCATCGGAAAGGAAAAAGCCTGTGTCATAGACACCATGAACGGGTATAACGATCTGTACCGCGCCGTCCGGAAGCTCACCGACCTTCCGCTGGTCGTGGTCAACACGCACGGGCACCCGGACCATATCTTCGGCAATCTCTATTTTGAGGAGGAAGCCTTCCTGCCCCCTGCGGATCTCCCGCTCGCGGCCTCGTTCGCAGAGGATCCGGAGTTTCTGGCGTTTGCCCGGGAGAAGGGACGCAGCATGCCGCCTTTCCGTGAGCTGCTTCCCGGCAGCCGGATCGATCTGGGCGGAAGGACACTGGAAGCGCATGCGCTCCCCGGGCATACCCCCGGAAGCACGCTGCTCCTGCTCAAAGAGGACCGGATCCTCTTTACCGGGGACAGCATCAACCATCACCTGTGGCTGCAGCTGGACGGCTGCCTGCCGGTGCACGCATGCGCTGAGCAGCTTGACCGCGTCCTGTTCCTGATGGACGAGGCTGACATCATCCTGCACGGGCACGCGGGCTCGGAGGATGACATCTCCCTCATGCGCTGCCTGCGGGCAGGCATGCAGGAAATCTGCGAGGGCAGAACAGAGGAGGACACGCCGTATACCTGGTTCGGCGGCACCGGCCTCCAGCACCCGTTCCGGTGCGATGACGGAAAAGTCTACTCCAGCCAGCAGCATGTCATCTGTTACCGTCCCGACAACGTCTGAAACAAACGACAGCATCTGCCGATCGGAGGAAAAATCCATGATTGTCCTGAATGTGACCTACCACTGCCATCCCGGCATGCGGGATGCATTTCTTCACAGCATCCAGTCCGAGGGCATCGATGCCGCCAGCCGCGCGGAGGACGGGAATGCGCAGTATGAGTATTTCCTGCCCGCACTCGGCGGTGACCGGCTTCTGCTGCTTGAAAAATGGCGGGATGCGGATGTCCTGACCGCGCACACCCGTCAGGCGCACTTTGCCCGCCTCGGGGAACTGAAGGCGCAGTATGTCCGGGAGACCGTGATTGAAAAGTATGTCTCCGAAGCCTGAGTGTCCGCCTGCCGTGCCGGGCAGGGAGCTGCGCATCCGGCCCATGACGCCCGGGGATTTTGAGCCCCTGCACGCGCTCCTCTCAAGGCCCGACGTCATGCGGTATCTTGAAGCGCCGTATACCCGGGAACAGACATCAGCCTTTCTTCGCCGTGCATGCTCGGAAGACCCGCCGGTCCTGGCCGCGGAAGCAGACGGGACCTTCATTGGCTATGTCATCTTTCACCCCTGGGACCCGGCATCCATCGAAATCGGATGGGTCCTCTTCCCGGAATACTGGGGCAGGGGCTACGCCTCAGCACTGACCGGCATGCTCATCCGGATCGCCCGCGAAAAAGGAAAGCAGCCGGTCATCGAATGCGTTCCCGCCCAGAAGGCAACGGCGCATATCGCAGGGAAATTCGGTTTTGTCCGTACAGAGACAAGGGACGGACTGGACGTGTACCGCCTGATCCGCTGAGCTTTCCTCCGCACGCAGCTCACCGTCAATCCCTGTCCCGGATGTCTCGGGCCGGATGAGCACAAGCCGGAATTCTGCGCAAAGCGCTGCGGCATCATCCTGTGCTCCAAAAGAAAACAGAACGGCTGGCGGTTCTGCGATGTCTGCCCTGACTACCCCTGCGCGGACGTCATGGAGAAAGAAGACCGCTATACCACGCAGTATCCGCTCACGGAATCACCGCTTCAGAACCTCCGGGACATCCGTGAAATAGGAATGGCGGCCTTTCTGGAAAAAGAGCGCGCCGAGTGGAGCTGCAGCACCTGCGGAAGCCCGGTATGCGTCCATACCGGCATCTGCAGCGGATGCGGAAAACAGTACGGAAAAGTCTCCGTCGAATCCTGAATCCTGCCTCTGCCTGTCAGAAGGCGGAGGGTAAAAGAATCGATGATGATAAGGAGAAGCAGCCATGAAAAAGCAGGTGTTCAATCCCTATCTTCCCAGCTATGAGTACATCCCGGACGGCGAACCCCGTGTGTTTAACGGCCGTCTCTACATCTATGGCAGCCACGACCGCTTTAACGGCGATGTCTATTGTGCCAACGACTATGTCTGCTGGTCCGCCCCGGAAAACGATCTCTCGGACTGGCGCTATGAAGGCGTCATTTTCCGCAAGACGCAGGATCCACGCAACCCGGACGGCGCGCACGCCCTGTGGGCACCGGATGTCTGCCGCGGGAACGACGGAAAGTACTACCTCTATTACTGCCTGGACTTCCTCAAGGAAATCGGCGTGGCCGTCGCGGACAAACCGGCCGGGCCCTATGAGTTCCTCGACTTTGTGCGCTATCCGAACGGCGATATCCTCGGCTCCCGTCCCGATGAGATCCGTCAGTTCGATCCCGGCATCTTTATCGATGACGACGGACGCATCTATCTCTTTTCCGGCAACAGCCCGCGCTATAAGCAGACCCCCGTGGACAAGGACAGCCTGAAAATGGAACTGGAGCAGGACATGGTCACTGTCAAGGCCGGCCCCTTCCACAATCTCCCCATCATCAATGACGCGGACGGCACCGAGTATGAGGCGCACCCGTTCTTTGAGGCCAGCTCCGTGCGCAAGATCAACGGGAAATACTACTTCATCTACTCTTCCTGCTGGATGCACGAACTGTGCTGGGCCGTGTCGGATACCCCGCTGGGCGATTATCACTTCGGCGGCGTGCTGGTATCCAATGCCGATATCGGCGTCAACGGCAATACTGAAGCCCTCAACTACCGCGGCAACACCCACGGGAGCGTCGCCTTTGTGGGCGGGAAATGGTATGTCTTCTATCACAGACAAACCAACCGCCACTTCTTCTCCCGCCAGGCCTGTGCCGAGGAGATCGTGTTTGACGGCGAACGGTTCCATCAGGCGGAGATCACCTCCTGCGGTCTCAACGGCGGTCCCCTGAAGGATGAGGGCTGCTACGAAGCGCGCATTGCGTGCCATCTGTTCAGCAAAAACGGCACAACCGAAAGCCTTCCGGACCAGCAGGATGAACACCATCCTGCCTTCACCCAGGAGGGTGAGGACCGCGAGGACAATCCCAACCAGTACATCAGCAACATGGTCGACGGTGCCACGGCCGGATACCGGTATTTCGATTTCCGCACCGCCCGTCAGATCACCGTGGAAACGCGCGGCACAGGCGACGGCGAGTTTGTCGTGCGCGACGGCCGGAACGGGCCGGTGGCAGCGCGCATCCGGATCGCGCCTTCCGATACCTGGCATTGCTTTTCCGCCCCGCTCACCATTTCAGACGGAAAGCATGCGCTCTATTTCACCTATGAAGGCAGCGGGTATGCTGACTTCAATACCTTCCGCTTTGACCGCTGACGCAGCGCAGCAGCCTGACTGGGCTGGACAAAGATAGATCTTTCGGTTTTTCTTCAGGCACTGAACACTTCCGGAGGAAAACAGGATGAGTGATCTCCGCACGATAGAACCGCTCCTCGGGACATTTGTCTCCCGCTCCTGGGACATCCTGGGAGACCATCTTCTCGGCATCTACCTGCACGGTTCGGCCGTCATGGGGTGCTTTCATCCCGCAGTCAGTGACATTGATCTGATCGTCCTCGTCCGGCATACGCTCCCGGACGCCGTCAAGCGCGCCTTCATGGATATGACCGTGGAGCTGAACGCTTCCGCCCCCGCCAAAGGCATTGAAATGAGCATCGTGCGCTCCGCCTTCTGCCGTCCCTTTGTCTACCCGACACCCTTTGAACTGCACTTTTCCGAAACGCACCTGGCCTGGTACAGGGAACATCCGGATGACTACATTCAAAAGATGAAGGGAACCGATCCGGACCTGGCTGCCCACTTTACGGTCATCCGGAAACGCGGACAATGTCTCTTCGGGCTTCCGATCGAAGAGGCCTTCGGCGAGGTGCCCCGGGCGGATTATCTTGATTCCATATGGAAGGATATCTGCCATGCCGATGAGGAAATCACCGAAAACACCATGTACCTGACGCTGAACCTGGCCCGGGTCCTGGCTTTCCTGCGTGAGGGCAGTGTGCTCTCCAAAAAGGAAGGCGGGCAGTGGGCGATCCTGCATCTCCCCGAGACCTTTCATCCCCTGATCCATGCAGCCCTGAGCGAATACGCAGGGGAAGGGGACGTCGTCTATGACCCGGAAACAGCCCGGGCCTACGCGAATGCCATGCTCTGCGCCATCCGGGATACAGTCTCCCCGGACAGCCAGTGAGGGCCAGAAAAACAGACACAGGAACCGGAGCCCAGCGGCCTGACCGGTTCCTGTGTTTTTATGATTTTTTCTATGAGAATTCGTGCTTGCCAATTCCTCCATGATCATTATAATGGTGACAACAGACAAACAAACCTGCTGATGAGAAAGCAGAGGATACCACCCAGGAGCAGCATAAGCCGCGGACCTTATCCGGCCCTTTTGTTCTTTTCCGGCCGCCTCCATCTGCCGCTCTTCATCGCACAGCGTTCCTGACACAAAGGAGGAAAAACGATGCTCTATTCCAAAAGCCATGAACCCATGACGGAAAGCCTGTTCGCCAATCCTGGCAGTGAGTACCGCGGCACCCCGTTCTGGGCCTGGAACAGCAAGCTGAATAAAGAAGACCTGCTCTGGCAGATGGAACAGCTCAAGAAGATGGGCTACGGCGGTGTCCATATCCATGTGCGGACCGGTCTGGAAACGGAATACCTGGGCGAAGAGTTTTTTGAGCTGATCCAGGCCTGTGTGGAAAAGGCGCGTCAGGAACACATGCTGATCTGGCTCTATGATGAGGACCGCTGGCCCTCCGGCGCGGCCGGCGGACTGGTCACAAAGGATCCGGCCTTCCGTCAGCGCTATGCCGTGTTTACAAGACAGAAGAGAGCAAACGCCGCGTTTCTCGCCGCCTTTGATGTCTCCCTGAATCCGGACGGCACGCTGAAATCCTATCGGCGCATGGAAGAAGACGGTCATGCAGAAGGCTTTGCGCTGTATGTTTACCGGGAAATCGCAGGGAATGATCCCTGGTACAACAACCAGTCCTATGTCAACACCCTTGACCCGCGCAGCATGCAGCAGTTTCTCCATATCACCCATGACGCCTACGCGGCGCATGTCGGGAAGGATTTTGGCGGCCTGATCCCCGCCATTTTTACCGATGAACCGCAGTTTTCCAGAAAGCAGACCCTGAATTACGCCACCGATACCCGGGATGTCTCCCTGCCCTGGACCGATGACCTGCCTGAGACCTTTCAGAAGGCCTATGGGAATGATCTCCTCGACGGGCTGCCCGAGCTCCTCTGGGATCTGCCCGACGACAGGCCGTCCACCCTCCGCTATCATTTCCACGACCATATCGCGGAGCGTTTTACCCAGGCCTTTGCCGACCAGGTCGGCGCATGGTGCCATGACCACGGCCTGATGCTGACCGGCCACATGATGGAAGAGCCCACCCTCTTTACGCAGACCGGGGCGCTCGGGGAAGCCATGCGCTCCTACCGCGGCTTCCAGCTGCCGGGCATTGACATGCTCAATGACAGCCGTGAGTTTACCACCGCCAAGCAGGCGCAGTCCGCCTCCCGCCAGTTCGGGCGCGAAGGCGTGCTCTCCGAGCTCTACGGCGTGACCAACTGGAACTTTGATTTCCGCGGCCACAAGCTCGGCGGCGACTGGCAGGCCGCGCTGGGCGTGACCGTGCGCGTCCCGCACCTGTCCTGGGTGTCCATGAACGGGGAGGCTAAGCGCGATTACCCGGCCACCTTCAATTATCAGACCCCATGGTATGGGGAGTACAGTTATGTGGAAAATCATTTCGCGCGCGTCAACACGGCGCTCACCCGCGGCAAGGCGCTGTGCCGCGTGGGCGTGGTGCATCCGGTGGAGAGCTACTGGCTGCACTGGGGCGCGAAGGAAAACACCGAGGCCATCCGCGAACAGATGGACGAGCGCTTCCAGAACCTGACCGCCTGGCTGCTCAGAGGCCTCATTGATTTTGACTTTATCTCCGAATCCCTGCTCCCGCTGCAGTGCCCCGAGTCCTTCACAGGCACGGCTCTCCCGGTCGGAGAGATGCGCTACGAGACCATTCTGGTCCCGCCCGTGGAAACCCTCCGCGCCACCACGGTCACCCGCCTGAAGCAGTTTGCCGCCCAGGGCGGACGGGTCATTTTCCTCGGTGAAGCCCCGTCCCTCATGGACGCGGTGGCAAGCGATGCACCCAAAGCGCTCTACGAGGCATGCGAACACTGCGAGTTCGACCGCTTTGAGATCCTCCGGCGCCTCTCCGGGCTGCGGGATGTGGAAGTCCGCGACGAACGCGGCGTCCAGTCCAATTACCTGCTCTACCAGATGCGCCAGGATGGGGATGACCGCTGGCTGTTCCTCTGCCATGCCGACCCGACCGGCGACCCGGATGTCCCGGAAAGCCACCTGCTGCGTATCCGCCTGCGGGGCTCCTGGGACCTCACGCTCTATGACACGCTGACCGGACAGATCACGCCTGTCGCTTCTAAGCGCTCTGACGGTTGGACCATATATGAAAAGCGCTTCTATGATCAGGACTCCCTGCTTCTGCGCATGACGCCTGCTTCGGAAGCTTTCTGCGCCTGCGCCCCTGAAGATGAGGAGACCCCGGTTCCGGTGTGCCGGTTCCTCAAAAAGATGGATTATGAGCTCGATGAGCCCAATGTGCTCCTGCTCGACCGAGCCGAATACGCGCTCGACTGCGGACCGTGGCATCCATCCGAGGATATCCTGCGTCTGGACAATATCGTCCGTGAGCGGCTCGGCTGGCCGCTCCGCGGAGCCAGTGTGGCCCAGCCCTGGGTGGAATCCGACCTCACCACGCCGCACACCCTCCACCTGCGCTGCCTGTTCCGCAGCAAAATTCCGGTCAAAAATGTACAGCTGGCACTTGAGAACGCCGATTCCGCCATTGTGTACTTCAACGGCATCCGGGCCATGCATATCGGTGGATGGTATGTGGACAAGTGCATCGGGAAGATGGCCCTGTCGGATGTCGTGCCCGGAGACAACGTGCTTGAAGTCAGCATTCCCTACGGCCGCCGGGTGAACCCGGAAGCCATGTACATCCTTGGCAATTTCGGCGTCAAGGTGAAGGGTATCTACCGCACCATCATCAAGCGCCCGCGCCGCCTCACCTTCGGTGATATCACCCGGGAAGGCCTGCCGTTCTACGGCGGCAACCTGACCTATCAGATCCACGCCGAGATTGAGCCGGGCAGGTATCAGCTGCAAGTCAGCAATTACCGCGCGGCGCTCCTGCGCGTAAGCGTGGACGGGACGGACCTCGGTGTGATCGCCTATGCGCCGTACAAAGTGTCCTTTGAAATCAGGGAGAGCGGAACACACACCATTGAGATCAAAGCCTTCGGCTGCCGCATCAATACCTTCGGCCAGGTGCACCAGGCCGTCAAGACCATCACCTGGTGGGGGCCGGATTCCTGGCGCACCCGCGGCGTGATGTGGAGCGACGAATATGCCTTCTGGCCGCAGGGCGTGCTCAAATCCCCGGAACTCCTCCTGCTGCCTGATAAGAATCCATCCTGAATTTATCATGAATGAGAACGATTCCCTATGGATCATCTGATCCACCTGGATCAACTGACTCTTCATCAATTGCTTTTTCAATGATATACTGACCTCTGTTTGCAGGAGGTGATGCAAGTGCACAGATATATTCTGTATTGTGACGATGTCAGAGTGGCACAGTTTTCTGTTGCTCAGTCCGTCATCACCGAATTTATTCCCGAAAAAATCGAATTGCTGCCCATGCAGATCTGTCATGCCGGGGCTGAAGGCTTTTCCTCCTGGCTAAGGGAGCGGGCAGTGGACCTGAACAGTGTCCAGCACAGAAATCTGATGCACGAACTGCTGGGAAGCAGGGACAAAACGGTGCTCGCCATTCGGTCACACATGTTCAGCATTTCAGACACATTTACCTGTTTTGAGGAGCATGAATTCATTCCAAGGCTTCAGCTCTGCAGGCCGGAAGACCAGAATACGGTGAGTCAGTATATCCTTGTTTCAAGTGACACAAGTCTCCGCCATCTGCAGACTGCCACACCGAACGCTTCCACGGACGGAAGCTTTACAAAAACATGGAGATTTGAACAGGGGCAGTGGTGGCTTTACAAAATTCAGTCCAGCGCCGCCTCCAGAGCCGAAGTCGGAATCAGCCGCATCCTGCAGGCCATCGGCTGGGATACTGCAGAGTACGCCTATGACAGGAGCTTTCGCAAGCGCGTAAAATCCCGTAATTTTCTACGTGCCCATGAGTTTTTTGAACCATATGATTCTTTTCGTTTCTGCTTCAGTGATCCCAGTGATGAGGACGAAATCATTGATCGCAATCTTGCTTCACTGGGGCCCGGTTTTGCATCCGACTGGAGGAAAATCCGGCTTGCGGATGCTGTATTCCTGAACACGGACAGACACATGCGCAATTTCGGTGTCATCCGTTCCTCTCAGACCGGTCAGGTGCTTCGCATAGCTCCGAATTTCGACAACAACCAGGCTTATCTTGCCAATCCGGGCGGCCGCTACTCTGAAGCCATGCTGAAACAGTATATGGAGAAAGCAGATCAGCAGGACGTTCAGCTGCTTCGAATCCTCTGCAGCGCATTACAATCGAACAGCTATTTTCTCCCGGCCTATGAAGCTTCACTCCAATATCTTCATTAATTTTTCGGTTCTCTCTGCCCCTGCACTGGCAACCCCCTGCCGGTTTTCAGCATTTCACTGAAACCCGGCAGGGGGTTTTTGACGCGCAGCGATGCGACTCTTCTTTTACAGGGAAGGACGGATGTTCTCATCGTGAGGAGCAGACCTGACACAGTCTGTCATCACGGACCGGAAACAGTATACCGCCTTGCTTTCTCCACAAGGGTCTGCAGTTCCTGATACAGCCTGCCCACATCGGCATGCCCGTCAGGATACAGCACCACGGCTTCCGTCCCGCCGGATGTGAACCCTACGGAAGGCTGCGCATACACATCGCTCACGGGGATCTTCATCACCACCGCAAGGTTTTCCGTATTGGCGACCACAGCCTGCTCTGCCATCTGCGACAGGGCAATGATATGCGATCCATCCGGTGAAAACTGGATTTCGGTGCACATGGCCCCGCTGACAATCGTCCCAACACAGTCCCCTGTGGAAAGATCATAGAGCGCAAGATTCTCCACATAGGATCCCAGCGCCAGCAGATGGCCGGATATGGCCGCGCACAGCCGGTCGTATCCGTTCCCCGGGATGACCATGACCGGTTCAGGGCCTTCCCCGGCCCGGAAGATATCCACATCCCCGCCCCGGATCACGGCCTGCCATTCGCCGTCCGGGGACACATAGACAAAGGGATTCTGCATTCCGTTGACAGGGTGCAGGACATACTCTTTTCCGTCGAACAGGTACATCAGACCGTCCTCTTCACTTTCGACAGTCATCCAGCCCTGCTCTGTAAAGAATCCCACACTCATTCCGTTCCATCTGCCCGCCAGCGGGAAGCGCGATGTCATTCCTCCCAGTTCTTCCTCCCGGAAACCTTCCCTGGTTTCCACGGTCATGCAGGGCACCGTTTCTTCCTCCCCGGGGATCCGGTTGACCAGGCAGCCGCCGGAACGCAGCGGCATCACCAGCCGTCCCGCCCAGGCATCCAGACCATAGGTGGTTCGTTCCTTTCCTGAATCATAGACCACTTTCCGGTCGCTGATCCTGTACACCTGGACTTCCTCATGACTGGCAATGAGCGTATCCGGGCCCGCGAACATCACATTGTAGAGGGTGTTCCCGCTGTTATGCCCTTCCGTCCACAGCGCTTCCCCACTCTGCGCGTCCCACAGGGCAAACCCCTCTGTCCATTTTTCAGTGACAATGGTCTTTCCGTCCGGTGACAGCTGACCGCTGAGCGTGCTTCTGCAGACTTCTTCCAGTGTATCCCACCGGAGATAGACAGTCTCCTCCCCGGCCTGATAGCGGAAATACAGGCCGTCTGCCGTGTAATCCCCGCCGGTTCCTTCCACAGTCAGCAGCACTTCTCCCTTTTCCGTATCCGCGACCCAGATCTTTCCTTCTCCCGCCCATACACCGCGGCGTCCGGAACGGTGAAGCACCGGGCTGAGCCCTCCGTATTCCGGGAGCTGAATCCCGTCCAGGACGGTCAGCTGTTTCTCAAAGGGATCAAACAGCGCGGCCTTCCCCTCTGTCGACTGGACCGGAACCCGGTTGTCCGACGTCATCCCGTATACCGAAAACGTCCAGCCGTCCGGCATTGCCGCTGTCAGGACTTCTTTCCCGTCCGCTGCGCTGCAAAGCGTCAGTGTGCCGTCCTGTCCACACCGAAAGACATACCGGCTGTCCGGCGTCAGCGGCGTTGGGGCCAGGTACCAGCCGAAGTCCGGCAGGGTATACAGCCTCTCTCCTGTCACAGAGCTGTACATCTGGAGACTGTTGTCCGCCTGACGGCAGGCGATCAGCGATCCGTCATTGCTCAGACACGCCTTCCGGTGCAGCACGCCGTGATCCTTCAGAGTGCCGAGCTGTGCGTACATTTCCGGGTACAGGGCCGCCTCCAGCGCAGCTGAGACCTGCGCATCATACGCATCTGAAAAAATTCGGCTGCCTTCATACGCCTCGAGGGCATAGGTCAGTCCGTTGCCGATTTCATTCTCCCCGGTCGAGCGGAGTGACTTTTCCAGCAGCAGTTCTGTGGCATTCCGCGCCGTGGCATTTCTCTCCTCGGTCAGAAGCCGGTTCTTATAGACGGCGTACACCGAAAAGCCGGCCGCCAGAACCAGTGCGCCGGAAACCAGCGCGAGTCCTCTGTGCATGGCCCGCTCGCGCTCCCGGCGTTTCAGATCATTGAAATTCAGATTCAGCATGCGCGCCGCAATGCGCAGTTTTTCCGTTTTCAGCTTTCGCCGCATGCTTCCCCGGATATCGGCCGCCAGGGGTTCCGTCTCTTCCATTCCCTGCTCCGTGTCCGCCTGCAGGATCTGCGGCGGATAGCTCTCTCCGGGTTCACCCCTGATCAGGACCGGGATAATCCGGTCCCGTCTTCCCAGACGGATGAAATAGTCGACTTCGCGCAGGCACCATCTGGAATGCGGCAGGTCCGGAGAACAGATGACGATCAGCCAGTCACTCGCGGTCAGGGCCTTCTGAATGCTCGACCCCAGGTCATCCGCCAGAGGCAGCTCATCCTGGTCCCGAAAACAGCGTTTCAGTTTCTGCACCCCGGTTTTCTTCCGGATCTCCTTCGGAATGCGGTACGTTTCCAGTGCTTTCTGGACGGCTTTGGCCGCAGCCGAATCCAGAGGCAGATGCCGATAGCTGATGAATGCACTGTACGTGGTTTCCATACAGCTCCCCTTCTTCAGTTTTTTTCTGTTCCCATCATAGCACAGAAATGCGCCGCTGTATATCATTTCTGATTTATTTTCGCTTTGCCGCGCATCGGTTTTCCACTCCCCGGAAAGGCATCCGCCGGCGCGTGCAGACGCCTCAATTTCCTGTTTTTTCCCCTGTTCCGGCTGTGCCGAAATTTCTGCATCACGCCGTCAACTCGTTGTCTCCCAAGGCTTTGGCCGATTTTTTCCGCCTGCCGAAATTTCTGCCGATTGCACCGTTCTTCGTTTTGTTTCACAATAGCCTCAGCAACTCAAACCAACAGTATCCAGGAAAGAGGGATGGCTGTGCAGCAAGTTCATAAAAAACCGATGACCGTTTCTTCAAGATTCAGAAAACTGGGACACGGCATTTTCCAGAACCGCTGGCTCTATCTTCTGATTCTTCCGGCTCTGGTCTACCTGATCATCTTCAACTATCTTCCGATGTACGGTGTCCAGATCGCCTTCAAGGATTACAAGGCTGTCCGCGGCATTGTCGGCAGTCCCTGGACCTCGATGAACGGCTTCAAGCACTTCATTACATTCTTCCAGGCCTACTACTTCGGACGCCTGATCGGAAATACCCTCCTGCTCAATGTGCTGGGCCTTCTCTTCTCCTTCCCGCTTCCGATCTTCCTGGCCATTGTGGTCAACAACATCCGCGGGCAGCGCCTGAAGAAGTTCACCCAGACCGCCATCTATGTCCCGCACTTCATCTCCACGGTGGTTCTGGCCGGCATCCTGTACATCCTGCTCTCCCCCACCAACGGCATCATCAATCACCTGATCGTCGCGCTGGGCGGAAAGTCCATCTACTTTATGAATGAAGCCGCCTGGTTCCGCCCGGTCTACATCATCTCCGGCATCTGGCAGAACGCGGGCTGGGATTCCATCCTCTATATTGCCGCACTCGCCGGTGTGGACCCGGAACTTTATGAGGCAGCCACCATTGACGGCGCGAACAAATGGCAGAAGGTCCGCTACATCGATCTTCCCCACATCATCCCCACCGCCACCATGATGCTCATCCTCAACAGCGGCTCCCTGCTCTCCTCCTCCACACAGAAGGCCCTGCTTCTGCAGACCGGCGGCAACCTGGCCACCTCCGATATCATCGGCACCTATGTCTACACCATGGGCCTTGGTTCCGGACAGTTCTCCTACACCGCCGCCATCGGCCTGTTCGTCAATGTGGTCAACTTCATCCTGGTGCTTTCCACCAATAAGATATCCGCAAAAATGAACGGCGAAACCCTGTTCTGAGGAGAGGAGGAAGCGATATGACAGCCATACCCCATAATGAAATGAAACCCATGAAGCAGAAAGACATCCGCGCTGACCGTCTGTTCAACGTGTTCATCGGGATCATGGTGGCAGTGGTGCTCCTCATCACCCTGTATCCGATCTATCTGGTCATTATCTGCTCATTCTCTGAGCCTGCCCTGGTCACTTCCGGACAGGTCACCCTCTATCCCCGAGGCCTCACGCTGGTCGGCTACAACGCCGTCTTTCAGAACCGTGAGCTGATCCATTCCTTCTTTAACTCCGTCGTGTACACGGTCGTCGGCACGGTGCTGAGCCTTGTGGTCACCATGGGCGCCGCGTTCACGCTCTCCAGAAAGTTTCCCGGAAAGAAACTGATCTCCTTTGTCTTTGCTTTCACCATGTTCTTCAACGGCGGCCTGATCCCGACCTTCCTGACCATCCGCGATGTCGGCCTCTACGATAAGCCCTGGGTCTGCATCCTGATGGGCTGCGTGTCCGTCTGGAATGTCATGCTCGCCCGCACCTATATCACCAGCACCATTCCGGAAGCGCTCTATGAGGCGGCAGACCTTGACGGCGCCTCCCAGATTCAGTACTTTTTCCGCATTGTGGTTCCGCTCAGCGGCACAATCATCGCCGTGCTCTCGGTGTACTACGGCGTGGCCAAGTGGAATGATTACTGGACCGGCCTGATCTATATCCAGACCCGTTCCTTCCTGCCCCTGCAGACCATCCTCAAGGAAATCCTGGCCTCGCTTGAGGCGAGCCGGGAGCTGCTCATGAGCATGGTCAGCGACACCGCTCAGCAGGATGCCGAGCTTCTCAACAGAGCCCAGATCGCCAAGTACTGCATCATCGTTGTCTCCACCGCCCCGGCCGTTGTGCTCTATCTGTGCATGCAGAAGTTCTTCGTCAAGGGCGTCATGATCGGTTCCATCAAAGGCTGATCCCGCATTCTCATTGTTTCCCCTCGGGTACGCATCCCGAAAATATATAAAAGGAGGCCCTCCTCATGAAAAAGACAGTTGCTCTCATTCTCTCCCTGATGATGGTCCTTGCCTGCTTCTCCGCTGCCGTCGCGGATGCTCCCAAGGAAATCGACGTCATGATCTGGTACCGTGATATCGACGATCTGACCTTCGCTGATATGGACTACTTCAACAATCCCGAGACCGGCATCACCGCCCTCTCCGGCGTTCACGCCAACTTCAACCAGGTCAAAGGTTCTGACTGGAGCACCAAGGTCAACCTGATGCTCGCCAGCGGCAAGTATCCGGACATCATTGTCCGCGGCGGCCTCAACCTTGAAATGTACGGCGTGGACCAGGAAATCCTGATCCCCCTCGATGACGTCATCGAGCAGTACATGCCCAATTACAAGGCCTATCTGGATGCGGATCCCGATACCGCCCGTTCCCTGACCTCCTCCAACGGCAAAACCTATCAGATCGGCTGGCTGATCCCCCAGAACATCAACACCGATTCCCACCTCTTCATCAACAAGGCCTGGCTGGACAACCTCGGCATGGAAGTTCCGACCAATCTGGATGAGTTTGAAAAGATGCTCGTCGCCTTCCGCGATCAGGATGCCGACGGCAACGGTGATCCCTCCAATGAAATCCCCATGGGCGGCACCCTGCGCAACCTCGTGGACGGCATCATGCACCTGGCCAACTTCTGGGGCGTGCCGCTCAACGATATCGACATCGCCCTGGATGACGAGGGCAAGGTGTATTCTCCTCTGACCGCCGACGGCATGCGTCCCGCTCTGGAAACCATCAGCCGCTGGTACAATGACGGCCTCATCGACATCGAAGCCATTTCCCAGGACTCCAACGCTTCCGAAGCCAAGCTCAATGCCGGCAATGTGGGCGTCACCTGGCGCTGGCGCATGAGTGCCATGGGTACCGCCGATGAAATCTGGCAGCAGTATGTTGCTGTGATCCCCTTCTCCGCTGACGGCTATCAGGCCCGCCTCCAGCGCTATCTCGAAATCCCCTCCTTCGGCGCTGCCATCACCGCCAGCTGCAAGGATGTGGAAGCTGCCGCCAAGTGGCTCGATACCCAGTTTGCCTGGGACAATATGATCAGCGGATACAACGGCGCCAAGGGTGAATTCTGGGGCTATGACGATGCCGGCAAGGTTGAAATCTATCCCATGACCGACGGCACCCGCACCGTTCCCGGTCAGTCCGCCATGATGTACTGCTCCGGCGCTGAGTACTTCTCCAAGGTCAACATGCCCAGCCACCGCATTGAAAAGACCACCTACTGCGAACAGTATGAAGCAGCTGGCGTCATCGAAAAGAACAGCTGGAACATCCTCTCCCGCCTGGTCACCATGAATGTGGAAGAGTCCACCCAGAAGGACCTGCTCTATGCCGAAATTCACAAGTTTGCCAATGAATCCATCTCCAGCTTCATTGTCAAGGGCGTGACCGACGAGAGCTGGAACAACTACCTCAACACCCTGAAGAACCTCCGCATGGATGACTACATCAACCTGTATCAGACCGTCTATGACCGCTATGTGGAAGCCAACAAGTAAACGGTTGAAGACATAAATCAGTTGATGGTATAATTTCACAGCACTGTGCGCATCTCGTCCTGCGCGGCGGGATGCGCCTTCCTGTTGTTTGACGGTTTTATTCAGGGGGGATTCCGGATGAAGAAAAACCCGCACAGATTCAGCCGCCTGGAGCTGAGATATTTTGCATCCTACCTTGCCATCATGCTCATTGTCATGATTGCACTGGTGGGTTTTTCGTACCGTTCTTTCTCCGATTTTCACTCCCGCATTCTCCTCAACGGCTATCAGGCCAGCCTGCACCTGGTCGAAAACGCCCAGGAGGAAATGGTCACCTCCCTGATTTCCATTGCCGGACAGATGACCAACAATGACATTACCCCCGTAAAGTATGCCCAGGATCCGGTCAAAGCCTCCCGCATTTCCGGCAAGCTCAACGCCTACCGCGCCGTCACGGATACAGTCTCAGACATTTTCCTTCATTTTACCGGGGACGACTATGTCTACTCCTCGACCAGTTTTTTCCTGGTCGACCGCTTTGTTTCCGGGGCTCTTCTCCTGGAAAACACCTCCCCCGCGGACTTCCGTGACGCCCTGGAAAACACGTCCTTTCTGACCGTCTGGCCTTCCCAGAAAGTCGAAGGGTATGCCGTGCGCCATGACACTACGGACAACTATATGTCCCTGATATTCGTTCCTCTCAGCTATCCCGGCGGCGCAAGGGTGGGCACCGTCGTCTATCTCATCGATGAGGAGACGCTGTTTGACGCCTTCGACCAGTACGGTCTCGGGGATGCGGACGTCATCAGTCTCTTCAAAGGCGTCCCGGTCATGACCCAGAACCGCTCCGGTGTGGATCCAGCCCGGATCCTCACAGCAGTCCAGCATGGAGAGAGCACCCTGCGCGAGGGCGGAAAAACCTATCATATCCTTCACGAAGAGGGCAGCGGTCATTTTTCCTGTGTCGCGCTTGTGTCCAATGCGGAGTTTTCCGTCGCCCTGTCCGGTTCAGTCAAGGCCCTCATTTTCATCTCGGCACTCGCGGCCGCTGCGGCGGTTCTTCTCTCCACCCGTTTTGTCCAGTCCAGAATGAAAGGCATCAAGCTTCTCCAGTCCATGCTCGATCAGCACGCCCCGACCGGCGATGAGCTCATTGAGATCCGCGACGGCATTCAGCGCCTGATCGATGAAAACGCCTCCATGTCGAATCGCCTCGAGACCATGCAGGACGCGCAGAAGAGTGAGTTTGTGCGCCGCTTCCTGCTGGGCAGCTTTTCCGATGCCGATGATTTTCTGCAGACCGCGGAAAGCGTCTCTGTCAATGTCGATACGCGCTACTTTGCTGTCGCGATCATCGCCAAGGCCGCGGAATCCTCCTATGAGCTGACCACGGAAAAAATCGACCGGCTCTTTGATGAGACGGTCAGCGGCGCCTCCCTGACACCGGTTTCCGCGGACAATCACCTCATCCTCATCGCTTTCTGCAATGATCCGGAGCATCTGCGTACCTTCCTTGAATCGAAGTTTGCCGGACTCAAAGCCTGCAGCACGTCCATTACCATGGGTGTGAGCCACTTCCACACCGGCTATGCCGAAGGTCAGAGAGCCTATCTGGAGGCTGAAAATGCCTTTGAAATGCGCTTTGTCCGCGGCAGTGACTGCCCGATCTTCTTTGATGCGCTGGATGTCCAGCCGTCCTCGGATACCGGCTTCAGCCATCAGGCGGTGGATCACCTGCGTCAGGCCCTGCGCAAGGGCGATGAAGCGCGGATGGAGACAGCCCTCAAAGAGGTTGCCCAGGCCATGCACAGCACCCAGTCCTCCCTGTTCGGTTTCCGCTGCATGTACAGCGAAATCATTACCGCCATCAGCCTCGAGGGCCGCTCAAGCGGCGTCAATGAAGCGGAACTCGTCGATCTCTTCCGCCTGAGCCGCTGCCTTTCCATTGATGAACTCAACGGCATTCTCAGTCAGGTCTGCCGGAAAATTATCGCAAGCCAGGCATCCCCGCAGCCCGCGGATATCCCGGAGGCGGTCCGGAAGGCCCGGGAGATCATCCAGCACCGTTTTTCCGAGCCGGAACTGACCGTGTCCGGCATCGCGGAGGCGGTGGGCATGAGCGACTCCAAGCTCTCCCTGGAGTTTAAGCGGGTGTATCAGGAAACGCCGCTGGAATGCATCACCTTCTCCCGCATGCACCGCGCGCAGCGCCTCCTGAGCACGACAGAAATGCCCGTCAGGGATATCGCCACCGAGTGCGGCTATTACGATATTTCCGCCTTCAACCGGCGCTTTAAGTCCTATACCGGTTTTACGCCCCAGCAGTTCCGCAGACAGAGCGAGGAAGGAACGCTGCCGCCTGAACAGTCCTGAAAGGAGTCTGTCCCATGCAAGATTTCATCCTTTCCCTTTCGACCGTGATCGAAGCAGATGAATCCGTCCCCGCCATCCACAGCGCTGCGGATATCCTCAGGCGGGACCTGCGCGATACGCTGACGGGACACGGTCCTGCCAATACCATCCGTGTGGTGCTCGACCCGGCGCTGGGCGAAGAGCAGTATGCCGCGCATGTGGAGGAGCACGAACTCCGTCTCCGGTGCGGGAATGATCTCGGCGCTGTCTATGCTCTCCTGTCCATATCCGAAAAATGGCTGCAGATCCTCCCGCTGGCCTGGTGGATGGGGCTTTCTCCCCGCCGCATGGACACCGCTTCCGTGCCCGCAGGCACTGCCTGGCAGTCCCCGGCCTATGCGGTGCGCTACCGCTGCTGGTTTATCAATGATGAAGTCCTGCTCACCGGCTGGCATATTGAGGAGGGAAAACGCGCCATTCTCTGGAGGCGCGTGTTTGAAACCGTGCTCCGCTGCGGGGGCAATATGGTGATTCCCGGCACAGACCGCGCCTTTGACGGACACCTGCTCAATGATATGGCGCTGGAAATGGGCCTGTGGATCACCCAGCACCACACGGAACTCCTCGGCGCGAGGATGTTTGCCCGCGCCTATCCCGGACTGCAGGCCTCCTATTCCCTGTACCCGGAGAAATTTGAATCCCTGTGGCAGGAAGCGATCGACCGGTATGCGGGACAGCGCGTTGTGTGGACGGTCGGCTTCCGCGGTCAGGGCGACTGCGCTTTCTGGGAGAGCGATCCCGGTTTCAGCACGGCGGAAAAGCAGGGCGCCTTTATTTCCAGGGTCATGCGCCGTCAGATGGAGATGGTGCGGGCGAAGGATCCCCACGCCGTATTTTCCACCAATCTCTACGGTGAAATGATGAGTCTGTACCGGGACGGATATCTTCAGGTGCCCGATGACGTCATCCGCCTGTGGGGAGACAACGGCTACGGCCGCATGGTTTCCCGCCGTCAGAACAACCACAATCCGCGCGTTGACGCCATGCCCGGTGAAAATGAGCAGGGCGCCAGCGGCATTTACTACCATGTGAGTTTCTATGATCTCCAGGCGGCCAACCATATCACCATGCTCCAGAACCCACCCCAGGCGATCTGCGATGAGCTCCGCCGCATTCTGGACCGGAACGCCTGCACGCTCTGGAACATCAATGTCGGCTCCATTAAACCGCACCTCTTTATGCTTGATCTGGTACGCCGCATGTGGACCGACGGACACTGTGATGCGCGCAGGGCCGCGGAGGCGTTTGCCCGGGATTACTACGGCACGCAGTCTGCTGCGGATGCCCTCACGGAATATGCGTCCAGCGCCGTCCGCTACGGCCCGCATCCGGATGACCGCGCCGGTGACCAGTATTATCACTTCCCCCTGCGCACCCTCGCCCATGCCCTGATCCGCGGGGAAACCGAAGCCCCCGTCTCTTCCCTTCTCTGGGCCGCTGACTGCCCGTCCTTCCGGGAACAGCTCCGCCATCTTTCCGCTATTGCCGAGACCGGGCTCTCCTCCTGGAAAGCTTATCTGGGACTGTGCCGGCGCATCGGGGACGGGATGGAGGAAGACGCCGCGGCGCGCCTGGAGGACACCATGGTCCTGCAGGGTCTGATTCACCGGACCGGCTGTGAAGGCCTCTTTGCCTTCTGTCAGGCCTGCGCCCATGCACTGGAGGGAAACGATCTCCAAGCCTATCTCTGGACTGACCGGGCCCTTGAAGCTCACCGCAGGGCCCTCCGCGCCATGCGCAGCGTGCGCGGACGCTTCGCGCATCTCTATGACAATGACTGTTTTGCAGGCGTTGCGCTGACCGTACAGGTGCTGGAAGGCGTGCGTGCCTTCCTGCGTCTTCGCGGCGACGGCACCATGCTCTATGACTGGGAAAAACAGCTTGTGGACTCCCCCGAGGAGCATGTCGTCGTGCTGCAGACACACCGCACCGTTCAGCTGACGGATGACGAGCTGTGCCTGCGCCTGCGCGGCGAAGTGCCGCTGGAAAAGGTATTCTGAGCTGTACAGACAGCGGACTGTACAGGGCTTCCTGCAGGTCATCCATTGGATGGATCTGTTTACAGAATCGAAAGAACAGCACGGGCCTCCGGAAGATCATGCTTCCAGGGGCCCGTGCTGTGTTCTGTCTGTGCTCTCTGCAGGGGAAATCTTTCCGTTTTCCCGCTGCAAAACATCTTTTCCAAACGCAAAAAAGCGCCGCAACGGATGCGAAGCGCTCATCAGGGTCGCAGACCTCAGCGCACGTTTACAGGGTGCGCCGTCCTGCTCTTTGCTGAGAGGAAGGAAAAACCTGCCACAATCCCGGCTGCTGTTACGCAGGGGATCAGAAACAGGGGATGCGTGAGATTGCTCACAAAGTCACCCGCGGTTATGCTTGTATAGATCAGTTCAAGCGCTGTCCAGACTGCAGCGACACCTGCAAAACTCAGGACTGCCGTTCCGATTGCTTTCATCATCTTCTGGTCCTCCTCAGGCCGCTGTGCAGCATGTTCTTGTGTCCGTTTCGTTTACCAGCGATACGTGCCGTAGGTTGTGATCTCCTGCGCCCTTTTCTTTTCATCCATGAAGGCAAAAATGGCGGTGATGAGCGCTGCAATGCCGCAGGGAATCATGTACACAGGGTTGAGAAGATTCCTGATAAAAATGCCGCCTGTAAACTGTGTGTAAAGCAGTTCAAGAAAGACCCATACGGCAATCACGCCCAGGAAATTAACTGCTGTCACCAAAATCGTCCGTTTCATACTCATATCCTCCATCCGCTTTGCGGTTTGCGTTTTCTTCATTCGTTCAGGCGTTTCTGTCTGCCTGTACCTTTTGATACGTTCTCTGCGGACGTCTGGCAGTGCTTTCGCTCTCCGGAAGCCTGTTTTTTTGCGGATTTTTTGAAACTGCCCGGCGGTCTTGCGCTTTGCTTCTTTTTCTTCTATCATCATCCTATCAGCCCAAGGAGGTCCTGCAGAGCATGAACCAGCAGTCCGGCAGCCGTGCATCGTCCCAGTACAACCGCATGACGGAGGAATCCATTCCCCGCCTTATTGTTCGTCTGAGCATCCCCACCATTCTGAGCATGCTGGTCACGAACATCTATAACCTCGTCGACACCGCGTTCGTCGGACAGCTCGGAACCAGTGAAAGCGCAGCCGTGGGCATCGTTTTCGGCTTCATGAGCATTCTTCAGGCGGTCGGCTTCATGTTCGGCCAGGGAGCCGGCAGCATCACCGCCCGCCTTCTTGGCGCAAGGGATGACCGCAATGCGTCCCGCGTCGCTTCGACCGGCATTGTCTGTTCCGTCCTGCTCGGTGGGATCATCTCTCTGGCCGCCTTTCCCCTGCATCACTGGATCATCCTGACGCTCGGCAGCACTGAGACCATCTATCCGCACGCCAGAAGCTATCTCCTGACCATTCTCTTCGCCGCGCCGTTTATGACCGGCGGCTATACACTCAACAATCTCCTGCGCTATGAAGGAAAAGCCTCCCTGGGCATGATCGGACTCATGTCCGGCGCCATCCTGAATATTGCGCTGGACCCCATTCTCATGTTTGTCCTGCATATGGGGGTTGCCGGCGCTGCGCTCGCTACCGCCGCCAGCCAGGTCATCAGTTTTCTGATCCTCCTGAGCATGTTTCTCAGAGGCAGAACCGTCACACGCCTCTCTCTGAAGCAGTTCGATCCCCGTCCGCGGGTGATCGGAGATATCATGACCACAGGGCTTCCGAGCATGCTCCGCCAGGTGCTCAACAGTGTAGCCAGCATTCTCCTGAACAGTTCTGCCGCCGTTTACGGCGACGCAGCCGTGGCCGCCATGAGCATTGTGGGAAGAATCTCTTTCTTCGTGTTTGCGCTCGCCCTGGGCATCGGTCAGGGCTTCCAGCCAGTCTGTGCCTATAATTTCGGGGCAAAAAAATATCTGCGCCTGCGCTCAGCCTACCGGGTGACCGTGATGCTCAGTGAAGCCATCCTGATTGTTTCCGCCGTCCTCACGCTGCTCTTCTCCGGGAACCTGATCGCCGTCTTCCGCAATGACCCGGACGTCATCTCCATCGGCACCCGCGCACTGCAGCTGCAGATGATCACGATTCTTTTCCTTCCCTTCAGCATGTCCACTGAAATGCTCTACCAGAGTACCGGCCATCGTCTGGGAGCGTCCTTTCTGAGTTCGGCGCGGAGCGGTCTCTTCTTTATCCCCTCGCTGATTCTCCTCTCGCGCCTGCGCGGCCTCGCGGGCATTCAGGAAGCGCAGCCCTTGGCCTACCTGCTGGCTTTCCCGCTCGCGCTGTTCTTCATGCTGCGCTTTATGCGCCGCCTGCCCAAAGCCGATGAACCGTCTGCCTGATCCCGGCGCAGGAAAAAAATCGGGACAAAAATCTGAAATCCTGCTGCCAGGTCTCCCTTTTCTTCGTATCAACAGGTGAAGGCACAAAAACCCGCCTGAAAAACAGAAAAACAATCGAAAGATGAAGGAGGATACATTCATGAAAGAACTCGATCTGAACGCTATGGAACAGGTGACCGGCGGTGTGCAGCGCACAATCAATACCGGCTCCGAAGGACTCAATGCCGCAGTACGTCGTGCACCCACCTCGGGCGAAAGGAACCAGATTGCATCCCTGCCCAACGGAACGATTGTCGACACCATCGATGAAACCCATCCGGTCTATGACGCAGTCAGCAACCGGAACTATGTCATGATCACCTTCACCAATAAAAAAGGACAGCAGCAGACCGGCTGGGTCGCAGCGTCCATCGTCGGACTCCCCCGCAGATAATGACATGACCATCCCCGGACAGACGTCCGGGGATTTTTTCATGCCTGCATTCTTCCCGGATCGTCCCCGCTTCCCCGTTTTTTTCCGCTCTCCAGACTTGATCTCATCCCTGTTTTTTCTTACAATGGGTCTGTCATCACATGGAAAAAACATCATCCCTGCAGGCCGTGCCCGGCGGACCGACAGTCCAGCCTTTCCTGCGGTCTCCCTGCATTCCATGAACGTCCATTCTGGGAGGAAAACATATGTATACTGCACTGAAACAAATGCGTGAAATGAACCAGCGGGATTTCGGACCGGGTATCGGCCCCAGAGAGCCGTATCTCTATCAGAGCAAAAAGCTGGATCTGAAAACCGCTTCTCTCCGCTTCCTTCACAATCGCTGCGAGGAACTCAGGTTCAGGCCCGACATGGAAAAGGCAGAAAAGAAGGACGGCAAATGGAGAGGCACCAGCATCGCGCCATGCCAGATTCCCTACAATATGCAGATGGACATTGACCGCCTCTGCCTTGAAAGAGAGCTGGAGCGCTTCATCGATTCGGGAATCGCTGAGGACGCATACACCGTCTATTACTGTTACCTGGAAATGTTTTTCGGACGATACGGCAAGTCCAAAAAAATGGTCGAACTGCTCAGCGAGTTTGAATCCAACGGAAGTTCCCTGCTGCTCAAGCACCGGGATCATTATTCTCATTCGGTCTATGTGTTCGCGCTGGGTCTTGCCATTTATGAAACGAACAAACCCTTCCGGACAGCGTTCAAGACGTTTTACCATTTTGA
This sequence comes from Christensenella sp. UBA2853, assembly GCA_002350845.1. Lineage (GTDB taxonomy): Bacteria > Bacillota > Clostridia > Christensenellales > Aristaeellaceae > UBA2943. The sequence goes on along the minus strand of DEFL01000076.1, from coordinate 59,159 downwards.
TCCCCGTGACACCAACAAAGCGGAAGACCGCAAAGCGGCTGCCTTTTTCCTGGAGTACTGGGGCCTGACTTCCCTGTTCCATGATATCGGCTATCCCTTTGAACTGCCCTTTGAGCAGGTGATGTCCTACTTTGAAGTGAACCACAAAAAGCGCGGGGACAGCAGCCTCCTGGTGGCCTACCGGAATGTCGATGTGCTGACCCGGCTCGGGGATGCCGCCGCAGAACAGTTTCAGAAGATTTACGGCCGTTCCTTCCATTCCGTGACGGAACTTCTCGCCTTTGACATCACGCAGAAGCTTGGAAAAACCTACGGTTTCACCGAGGGCTATCTGATGAACGTTCTGGAAAACAAGCCAACTCATCCCGAACGCTTCGGATGCTTTATGGATCATGCCTTCTTCAGCGCGGCAAGGCTGTATGCGGAACTGGCAGACACTTTCGGTGACGACCTCAACGCAGCGCACGTGGATGCGCTCTCCGCCATCCTCCTGCACAACTCACTCTATAAATTCTCCATTGCCTTTTATAAAGATCCGTCCATGGACAAACCCACCCTGGCCATGGATCAGCATCCCCTGGCCTATCTGCTGATGCTGTGCGATGAACTCCAGTGCTGGGACCGCACGGCCTATGGCCGCAATTCGCGCACAGAACTGCAGCCCATGTCCGTTGAGTTTGATTTCAGAGGCAGTCAGATCCGCGCAAATTATATATTTGATGAGGATGAGCACGACAAAATCCAGGCATACAAAGAAGCCTGCAGGCAATGGAAGAAGAATGGGTGCACCGGGGACGAGCCCCGGCTCAAGGCCTACAGTGATATGGCCGGGGAGAAGAAACGGTTCCAGAGAGATATCGAGCGGATTGTCAATACGGATGGAATCCCTCTGAATATCCGGTGCACCACGGCCGCAGCCAGTTATGAGAACAAGCATATCTATCTCTCTTCCAGCAACTTCCTGCATATCCACGATTTTGCCGTCGCGCTCAATGCCCGCTATACCTATGACGGCCGCGAAGACAGCGTCGCGCCGGAGCAGCTGGAAAAAGAGTTCGAAACACTGTCCCTGGAGTACAAGCTTCTCAATATCAATCAGGTCAAGAGCTTCAGCCGGTATCTTCATGTCATCAACTGCTTTTATACCGACCGCCCCGTCGGATTCAGCATGCTTAAAATATTCACCTGGGAACAGATCTGCCAGTTCGCCCCGCTCGAGCATGAGCGTTGGGTCCGGGACCGTCAGTCCATGGGCTGGCAGTATGGTGACGCCTACGAAAAGGCAAAGGTCCCGCGCGGGTACAGCGAAAAGGAATATCACAAAATGCTCCGTGAGCATATGCGCACCCATGTCCTGGCCATGGACGGCGATCTGAAGAGCGAAGAGATCTGGGCACACTATGAACAGCTGCCTGAAGAGGAAAAGATGAAGGACTGGAAGCCGTTCAACTGTATGCTGAAACTGATCCGGAAGTTTGACGGCGTCCGCATCTATGAACTGGAAACAGACGAACATTTCCCGGATCTGTCGCAGCACTGATCCCTGCAGACATATAAGAACCGGCAGCTTTGGGCTGCCGGTTCTGTTTGTCTGCCTGATCCTCAGATCCTGAGTGCTTCCGTCACGGCCTCCGAAAATGTCGGATGCGGGCGGACAGCGCGCGCCATGTCCTTTGCCGTCATACCGGCAGACAGCGCCTGTGTGAATTCACTGATGATATCCGAAGCGCGCTCACACATCATCTGGGCACCGAGCAGTTTTCCGCTTTCCTTTTCAAACACCACGCGGATGTATCCGCGCTCCGCGCCGCTGAGCACCGTCTTTCCGTTCGCGCTCATCAGGACTTTCCGGCTGTCCGCTTCAAGGCCTGCCGCTTTGGCTTCGTCCAGCGTCATGCCGACGCAGGCAATTTCCGGTTCTGTATACACACACGACGGGATGAATCGGGTATCTGCGCACCCCTCCAGCCCGGCCATATGCCGCACGGCATTTTTCCCTGCTGCCGTCGCCGCATGCGCCAGCATGATAATGCCCGCGGCGTCGCCCACCGCGTACACACCTTCCAGGCTGGTCCGTCCAAACGCATCCGTGACGATCCGGCCCCGGTCCATTTCCGGCTCCGCGCCGGGTGCAAACAGGCCTTCCGTGTAAGGCCGCCTGCCAACACTCACCAGCACCAGGTCGGCCGTCTCCTGCGCGCTGCCAAAATCCACGCTCAGGCTTCCGTCTTCCTGTTTCCGGATTTCCTGTACGCGCGTGTCGGTCAGCACCTTCACGCCGCGCTTTTTCATCAGCATCTTCAGGCTCTGCGCGATTTCCCGGTCCAGGCTTGGCAGCAGCTGGCCCATCGCCTCAATGACCGTGACGGAAGTGCCAAGCGCAGCAAACACGGAGGCAAACTCCACGCCGATCACGCCGCCTCCGATGATCACCAGGCGCTGCGGCAACTTTTCCGCTTCCAGCAGTTCATCGCTGGTCACAACCCCTTCCAGGTCGATCCCGGGAATCGGGGGAAGCGCCGGCCTGGAGCCCGGAGCGAGCAGAATGTGCCGCGCCTCGAGCATCTCTTCGCCGTCTTCCGATTTGACCAGCACGCAGCGCCCGCCCTGAAGCGTGCCTTTTCCGCGGAACAGGTCGATTTTTTTCTTTCCCGCGGTCATTTCAATCCCCTTGCGCAGCTGCAGCACAACCTCGTTTTTTCTCGCCTGCATGCGCGCAAAGTCCAGGGCAACATGCTCTGCCGAAATCCCGAAAAGATCCGCCTCGCGGATACTCCGGTACAGACCGGCGGCATGCAGAAGGGATTTGGTCGGAATGCATCCGTGATTGAGACAGGTGCCGCCCAGCGCTTCCTTCTCGACCAGGGCCGTTTTCATGCCCAGGTCTGCCGCCTCAAACGCGGCCTCATAACCGCCCGGGCCTGCCCCGATCACGATCAGATCATACGCTTTCATCATCCAGCCTCCTCACGGCAGTGCCTGTCAGCCTTCGCTCTCGACAAAGGCCTCATAGGCCTGCGCATCCATCAGTTCCGCCTGGTCCGTGATACCCTCAGCCAGCACAAACCATGCTTCATACGGTGCCTCATTCATCTTTTCCGGTGCATCCGCCAGGTCCTCGTTCACTTCCCTGACCGTGCCCGTCACCGGGGAATTGACGTCAGAGACCGCCTTGACGGATTCCACATCCGCAAACGGCTCGCCGGCTGTCAGGTCATCGCCCGCAGCAGGCAGGTTGACGAACACCAGGTCGCCGAGCTGGTCCTGCGCATAATCGGTGATGCCGATATACGCTGTCCCCTCATCGGTAAAACGGACCCATTCATGTGTCTTTGTGTACTTCAGTTCCTCAGGAAAATGCATAACGTCTCCTCCTTCAATTCTGTCACGGCACGCATCCCGCGCGTCCGTTATTTTTTATAGAACGGCATTTTTACAACTTCTGCTTCCACGCGCCTGCCGCGCACATCCACTTCCACCCTTGTGCCGACCTGCGCATACTCGCGGTCAAGAATCGCCATCGCGGCGGGATACCCGATATACGGGCAGTGCGTTCCGGATGTGGTCTGTCCGATGCATTTGTCCCCGGCATACACCGCCTGATGTTCCCTGGGAATGCCCCTGCCGACGGCTTTGAGCCCCACGCGGCGCTGCAGCGGCTTGCCTGCCGCCTCCAGGGCCGCTTTGCCGATAAAGTCCGGCTTGTCCATCTTTACGAAATACCCGAGCCCTGCTGTCAGGGGCGAAATGGTGTCGCTCAGTTCATGCCCGTAGAGCGGCATGGAGGCCTCCAGGCGCAGCGTGTCGCGCGCACCGAGTCCGCACGGGATCAGGCCGTCATCCTTCCCGGTTTCCATGAGCAGATCCCAGAGCGCCGCTGTTTGATCGGCCGGGACATACAGTTCAAACCCGTCCGAGCCGGTGTATCCGGTTCTGGACACAATGCAGCAGATGCCGCCCACGTCCCGGTTCCACAGGGCATGATAGCTCTTTTCCGGAATATTCTCCGGCGCGGTCAGCCTGCTCAGGATGGCTTCTGCCTTCGGGCCCTGCAGCGCGATCTGTCCCCAGCTGTCCGAGACATCCGTCACTTTCACGTCACCCGAAACATGCGCCTGGATCCAGGCAACATCCTTTTCCCGGTTGGACGCATTCACCACGATAAAGTAGTGGTTATCTGAAACCCTGTAGACGATCAGGTCATCGACCGTTCCGCCCTGTTCATTGCACATGGGGCTGTACCGGGCCTGTCCGTCCTCCATCTCTGTATAGTCATTGGTCAGAAGATGGTTCAGATTCTTCACGGCATCCGGGCCTTCCATCAGGACTTCTCCCATATGGGACACATCAAACAGTCCACAGGCCTCCCGGACAGCCATATGCTCCTTGATCACACCGGTGGGATACTGGACCGGCATCTCAAATCCGCCGAATTCCACGATCCTGCCTCCGAGGCGCACATGCGTCTCATAGAGCGGTGTCCGTTTCAGTTCCATATCTGTTATCTCCTTTCCTGTCATTGCTTCCGGTCTGCACACGGATCATCCGGACCACGTCCTCCAGCATCAGTGTGCGCTGCACAGCGTCCTGTGCCGTGCTTTCGCATGTGAGGTTCATGACGCGCCGTGCCATCTCTTCACCCCTGTACAGGCAGCCTTCCAGCGCCTTTCCGATAAGGGGGATCATCTGTTCATCCATGGCATCCGACCAGCACGCACACTCGGCAATCCTCCCGCGCTCAACCGACATTTCCAGCCGGATGCCGCCCCAGCGGAAGCGCTCTTCCAGGACAGCGGTAAACGGGATCCGCCGCCCGAGAATCCATTCTTTGGAACCCAGCCGCTCCGCGGTCTCTTTGACCTCCGCGGCACTGACCCGTTCCGGTCCCAGCACTTCCCGCTGCCGTCCGTACACTTCCTCAAAGGCCTCCGTCAGGGCTGTTTCCATCTGTTCCCTGTCCAGAGACGGACACCAGGTTTTCAGGTTCACCACGCGCGAGCGCACAGAGGACACGCCCCGGGAGCGGAGCTTGGCCTGAGGCACGGACAGCGCCTCCTGCATCCGCTCCAGGTTCACGTCCATCATCAGGGTGCCGTGATGACACCAGCACCCCCTGTGTTCATAAAAGGCATGGCCGGAAAACTTGCGTCCCTCTGCCTCAAGATCGTTTCTTCCCGTCCGCTCGGCCGGGACGCCCAGGCGCCGGACGGCCCGCAGGATCACTTCACTCTGCCGGGCCGTGTCGTAGTCCTCGCTGCGCGTGATCAGGCTGAAGTTCAGGTTGCCCAGGTCATGGTATACCGCGCCGCCCCCGGAGAGCCGGCGCGCCAGATATCCGCCGTGCGCATCCAGCCAGTCCACCCGGCATTCCTCCCAGGCGTTCTGGTTCTTCCCGATCACCACGGTATCCCGGTTCTGCCAGAGGAACAGGATGCATTCGCCCTCCCTGACATGCCGGGTCAGGACATGCTCCAGCGCCAGATTCTCATAGGGTATGACGTTGTCCGTCCGGATCGTCTTAATCGCCGAAATCATACCGAATCACCGGTTTGCGCGCCGCTTTGACCTCATCCGGCCTGCGGATCCGCGTATTCAGCGGGCGGTGATGCGCTTCCTCCGGGTTCGCGCGCGCCTCTTCAAGCACTTTCCGGAAGGCATCGGCCGCGGCATCAAGCGTCTCTTTTGTCTCTGTTTCCGTCGGCTCAACCATCAGTGCCTCGTGCACAATCAGCGGGAAGTACATCGTCGGCGGATGCATGCCGTAATCGATCAGGCCCTTGGCGATATCCAGCGCGGAAACCCCGGTTTCCTCCTTCATCTTTTCGAGTGTGATGACAAATTCATGCATGCAGGTGACATCAAACGCCATCGGATAGACATCCTTCAGCCGGTGCATCAGATAGTTTGCATTGAGCACCGCATTGGCCGCTGTCTGCGGGACGCCCTCGCGCCCGATGGACAGGAGATACGTCAGCGCCTTCACGACAACCCCGAAGTTTCCGCCGAAGGAACGCACATCGCCGACCCTTGCCTGCGCCTGCGTTCTGTGCAGACTTCCGTCCTTCTCCTCTGCGCGGAATCCGGGCAGGAAGTCACGGAGGAATGCCTTGCAGCCGACCGGGCCGCTGCCCGGGCCGCCGCCGCCGTGCGGTGTGGCAAACGTCTTGTGCAGGTTCAGATGCACCACGTCAAATCCCATATCGCCCGGGCGGACAATGCCCATAATGGCATTGAGGTTCGCGCCGTCATAGTAGTTCAGGCCGCCGGCCTCGTGCACAATGCGGGTAATCTCTGAGATATTCGGGTCAAACAGGCCCACCGTATTGGGATTGGTCAGCATCAGACCGGCCGTATCCGCCCCGACATGCTGCCTGAGTTCTGCAAGATCCACATATCCGTTTGGATCGGAGGGAATATTGACCACTTCAAAGCCGGCCATGGCTGCACTGGCAGGATTGGTGCCGTGCGCCGAGTCCGGCACGAGGATTTTGTTCCTCGCCGTGTCGCCCCGGGAGCGGTGCCAGGCCTTGATCAGCAGCAGGCCCGTGAACTCGCCGTGCGCACCGGCCGCCGGCTGCAGGGTCATGGCATCCATGCCGGTGATCTCGGCCAGCATCTGTTCAGTCAGACGCATGACTTCCAGGCATCCCTGGACGCTTTCATCCGCCTGCAGGGGATGCACGCCGGTAAACCCAGGCAGAGCGGCGGTCTTTTCAAGCACCGCCGGATTGTATTTCATGGTACAGGATCCCAGAGGATAAAAACCGCCGTTGACACCGCGCGTCTCATGTGAGAGCTCGGTGTAGTGCCGGTCCACTTCGACCTCCGGCAGCTCCGGCAGACGGAGCGGGCGTTCCCTTTCGGCGAACTGCAGGTCTGAGACGGGCACATCGGACGATGGCAGGAAATCGGTATGCCTCCCGCTCACGCTTCTCTCAAAGATCAGCTTCACTTTCCCAGCACCTCCTTCACGATCCCGGCTGTCCGGTCCATTTCTTCCCGTGTATTCATCTCCGTTGCGCACCACAGCATCTTTCCTCCGCCCAGCGGAAGCCCGCCGAGAATGTCCGCTGCATCCAGTGCTTTGAGCACAGCCTCTGCCTGTGCCTCATCCTCTGCCTGCGTGACAAACTCATGGAAGAAGGGCTGATCGTGCACAGGTTTCAGTCCTGCATTTTCCAGGACACTGCGCAGATAGGCCGCTTTGTCATGGCACATCCGCGCCGTCTTTTTCAGACCCTCCGGTCCCATCGCCGCGAGATAGACGGTCGCCGTCAGGGCACAGAGCGCTTCATTCGAACAGATATTGGAGGAAGCTTTCTCCCTGCGGATGTGCTGCTCACGGGCCTGCATGGTCAGAACAAAGCAGCGTTCGCCGTTCAGGTCGGTCGTCTCGCCCACAATCCTGCCGGGCAGCTTTCTCACCATCTTTTCGTCCGCCGCCATGAATCCCAGATACGGCCCGCCGAAGTTCAGCGGAAGGCCGAGGGGCTGTCCCTCGCCGACCGCAATGTCTGCCCCGCACTCGCCCGGTGTCTTCATCACGGCAAGGGCAATCGGGTTGCAGCTCATGATCAGTCTGGCACCCTGTCCGTGAACGATTTCCGCTGCCGTCTCCGCATCCTCTGCCAGGCCGTAGAAGTTCGGCTGCTGAAGAAGCAGACAGGCCGTTTCCGCGTCCAGCATGCCCCGGAGGGCTTCCATGTCCACCGTGCCGTCCTTTTCGGGCACGCACACAACGTCCGTATCGCGACCGAAGGCATACGTGCGCACAACCGACAGGATTTTCGGGTCCACCGTGGCGGCAACAAGCACCCGGCTGCGTTTTCTGTCCCTGCACATTTCGCAGGCCTCGGCCGCCGCTGTCGCGCCGTCATAGACGCCCGCATTGGATGCCGCCATCCCGGTCAGTTCACAGATGTCTGTCTGGTATTCGAAGATCGACTGGAGCAGGCCCTGACTGATCTCCGCCTGGTATGGGGTATAGGCGGTCCTGAATTCTTCCTTGCCGGTCACTTCACCGACAATGGCAGGGATATAGTGACGGTACGCCCCGGCCCCGCGCAGGACGGTCGCATACACATGGTTTTTCCGCACCATGCGCTCCATCCCACGCACGACATCCGCTTCCGGTTTTCCTTCCGGGATGTCAAGCGGTTCCTTCCGCTTCAGGTCATCCGGGATATCGCCGTACAGTTCATCCATGCTTTGAAATCCGCAGACCCTGAGCATCTCCTGCTGTTCTTTCCCCGTGTTCGGGACATAACTTCCCATGGCTTCACCCCCACGTTTTCTTTTTCGGCCGCACTCTCTCCGTTCTTTCCGCTGCAAACGAAAAAGGCGCGCAGCGGCAGCCGAAACTGACCTCTGTACGCCCTGTCATTCTACCTGAAAGATTCGGCAGTCTGCATACGAAAACTGCCTTGCTTCTTCGGTGTGTTTCCACTTTCCAGGGATGCGTCCGTGCCCGGTACTTTTACCTGAGAGTTTATCGATTTGTAACGTTGCCCCTTCGGTTCCCGCGCGCTTTCCAGCCGCAGGTCTCTCCCGAGCCCTTCTTTCGCATCCTTATTGTAATACGCCGCAGGGCAAATGTCAAAGCTTCCTGCACTTTTCTCTGCATTTTTCCACCACTTCAAACAGGCGCATTCTCATGCCCTGCACCGGATCCGGGAAAAAAGAAGCCGGCCCTCTGCGCCTGGTCATGTCTGTAAAAAATATTTTTGTTCGATATGGTCATTTTTATCCCAATTGAGTATAATAGTCCTACAAGTCAGGCGGAATATTCCCGGGAGGAACAGACTATGCTTGCTCATCTGATCAGTGCAAATCCTTTTTCCACGTCAGAGCTTCTGATCCGCATCTTTGTTGCCATTCTCATCGGCAGCATTGTCGGTATTGAGCGCGAATACAAGAACCGGCCCGCCGGTCTGCGCACACATGTGCTTGTCTGTCTCGGATCCTGCATGATCGCCCTGATCGAATGCATCTTCATGCACGATGTGGATGATTACACCAGTGTCCATATCACCTACAACTTCGGCCGTATGACCGCGCAGGTGATCAGCGGCATCGGCTTCCTCGGCGCCGGCACGATCTTCATGAATGACCGCAAGATCGGCGGTCTGACTACGGCTGCCTCCGTCTGGAATACCGCCTGTCTCGGCATTGCAACCGGGTACGGCTATTACTGGATGAGTCTCATCGGATGCGTGCTGGTGCTCGGCGTGCTGATGGTGCTGCAGAAAATCATCCCCGTCAATTCCCTCAAGCGCGTGGAAGTGAAGTTCATTAACCGTCAGGAGACGATGATCTATATCAATGAGTTCTTTGACAAAAACGGCATCAAGGTGCTGAACCTGGATTTCCACATTGAGAACGGAGAAAACAAAGGGAAAAAGAATGTCTATACCAATATCTATACGCTGCATCTCCCGGGTACACTGAATTATACCGACGTGATCAACCACCTTTCTTCCTACCCCAACATCCTGGTCGTGAGAGCCACCATGACCTGATCTTTCTCAGATATAAAAACGAACAGCAGATGGGTCTTCACTCTTTCCTGAAACGGAACAGGTGCGGCCCATCTGCTGTTTTGTTATGAACCTCCATCGAATGATGATCAGGTCAGGAGACGAAGATCTGTCTGTCAGGATCTGCTTTCCCGCGAAGCAAAAAACTTCCCGCATCGGGAAGTTTCTCTTGTTTCGCTGTCTGCATGACGGTCAGGCAGCAGACGATACGGCCTTTGGCAGAAATGCTTTCTTTCCCTTCACAAAGGTATACACCGCAGTCAGAATTCCGGCTGCACCGCCGAGAATCATGAAGAGCGGCTGCGAGAGGTTCTGCACAAAGTTTCCGCCTGTCATTTCCGTCAGAACAAGTTCTGTCAGAAACCACAGAATACCGATTCCTGCCAGGTTCATGCAAGCCAGTCCAAGTGCCTTTTTCATCTTCAGGATCCTCCATCTGCTTTACTGCTCAATTCTCACATTTCAGGCAGTTCTGTTCTCTGCCTTCATCTGTTGATACGTTCGTCAATGTATCTGTGGCAGTGTATTCGCAGAAAACTGCTGGAAGCTGAAAGCAAAAAAACAACTCTTTCAACCGTTGCGTGAAAGAAAAGAGCAGATGATCCTTCTTTTCCACAGAGTTTACACAGGATATCATGAACCTGCTTTGCGCCGAAGTCTCATGCCCATCCTGGCGCCAGGTCATCTTTTTTCCTGGTTCGTTCCGGAATTGCACAGTCACTCTGATCCTGCGCGCATTCTCCTGCGTTCATTTCCTTCACACCATATAAAAAAGCCGAACATCCACAATGAAGGAATGATATCCGGGCTTTTGTTCCTGGGTCTTCCGTGCTCCAGCGGCCGCCTGTTTTCCAGAAACGCTGATAGAAAACCGGGAGACACACTGCCTGCATCTCCCGGTCCAATCAGCCCTGTTTGTGACAGGCCTGATGCATAGGGCAGCTTCCGCACTGTCCGCCGCAGCTCGACTTCCCCTGTTTTCTGTCTTTCCACAGTCTGCGAATGATCAGACAGACCACGAGAAGAAGGAGGAGGCTGACAAGAATCGTGCCCATATTTTGTTCCAGCCACTGTATCATATGCATTACCTGTCTGAGAAAAGCGTTTATCTCGTCGTCAGTTTCTCAGCTTCCTGATATTTTTTAAAGAACAGCATGTAAACCATGGCGCAGAGCACTGCCGCGGCAGCAATCAGCCCAATCACCTGGACATGCCCGGTAAACAGGCCGCCGAACTGATAGATCATCAGGGATACGGCATAGGCAAAACCGCACTGCCAGGCGATGGCAAACCATGTCCAGCCGGCATTGTTCATCTCACGCCTGATCGCGCCAATGGCCGCAAAGCACGGTGCGCACAGGAGGTTGAACACCAGGAAGGAATAGGCAGCAAGCCCTGTAAAGGCCTGAGCCAGATTGGCATAAGCCGCCGTGCCGCCATACAGGATGCCCATCGTGCCGACGATGTTCTCCTTGGCAATCAGCCCGGTGATGGATGCCACTGTGGCCTGCCAGCTTCCGAATCCCAGCGGAGCAAAGATCCATGCGATCGCGCTGCCGACCTTTGCCAGGATCGACCACTCAAGCTCATCCTCGGAAAGCATGCGGAATCCGCCGTCTGCAAAGCCGAAGCGGCTCAGGAACCAGACCAGAATCGTGGACAGAAGAATGATGGTTCCGGCCTTCTTGATAAAGCTCCATCCGCGCTCCCACATGGAACGAAGCACATTGCCGACCGTGGGCCAGTGATAGGCGGGAAGTTCCATGACAAACGGGGCAGGATTGCCGGCAAACCGGCGGGTCTTTTTGAGCATGATGCCGCTGATGATAATGGCGGCCATGCCGATAAAGTATGCACTCGTGGCAACCCATGCAGAGCCGCCGAAAATGGCGCCTGCGATCATGGAGATGAACGGAATCTTTGCGCTGCAGGGGATAAAGGTCGTGGTCATGATCGTCATGCGCCGATCGCGTTCATTTTCAATGGTACGCGATGCCATGATGCCGGGCACGCCGCAGCCTGTACCGATCAGCATGGGGATGAAGGACTTGCCCGAAAGACCGAACTTGCGGAAGATGCGGTCCAGCACGAAAGCAATACGCGCCATATAACCGCAGGCTTCCAGGAACGCCAGAAGCAGGAAGAGCACCAGCATCTGGGGAACAAATCCCAGCACCGCGCCGACACCGGCCACAATACCGTCCAGAATCAGGCCCTTGAGCCACTCAGCAGTATGCATCCTGTCCAGCAGACCTTCCAGAAGTGTCGGAATGCCGGGCACCCAGGTTCCGTATGCCGCAGGATCCGGTGCGCCGATCTCGGATTTGTACCCTTCCTCCACGCTCAGATATTCACCGACCGCTGTGCGCAGGGTTTCCTTGTCCGTATCCGGATGCTCCTCGACCGCCAGCGTCTCCTCATCCTGTGTGAGATAGGTTACTTTGGCATCATCCGGCACCGCCTCCAGCAAGGCCTGCAGGTATGCCTCAGGGTCTTCCTCTTCGATTTCCGCCCCGTATGTTTCTGCAAAGGCACTGATGATTTCTTCGGTGTCTCCGTAGCGCTCTGCGGCCTCTTCATACTGCGCTGTGCCGTTTCCGAACAGATGCCAGCCATCCCCGAACAGACCGTCATTGGCCCAGTCCGTAGCAGGCGTGCCGACACCGACCATGGCAATCCAGTACACAGCAAACATGATCAGCGCGAAGATCGGCAGACCCAGCCAGCGGTTGGTGACCACCTTGTCGATTTTATCCGAAGTGCTCAGGGAACCGGTGTGATGCTTCCTGTAGCAGGACTTGATGACTTTCGCGATGTAGACATAGCGTTCATTGGTGATGATGCTTTCCGCGTCATCATCCAGTTCTTTTTCCGCCGCGGCGATGTCCTTCTCAATGTGTTCCATGAGAGAAGGCTCAATATGCAACTGCTCGAGGACTTTTTCATCCCGCTCAAACACCTTGATGGCGTACCATCTCTGCTGCTCATCGGGCATGCCGTGAACCACGGCTTCCTCAATATGCGCCAGGGCGTGTTCCACAGGACCGGAGAAGGTGTGCATCGGAACCGTTCTGGTTTCTTTCGCCGCCTGAATGGCTACCTCAGCTGCCTCCATCACGCCGGTGCCCTTGAGTGCGGAGATTTCCACAATCCTGCAGCCCAGCTGCTGCGCGAGGTCCTGGGTGTTGATCTTGTCCCCGTTCTTGCGCACCACATCCATCATGTTGATCGCCACAACCACCGGAATACCCAGTTCCACGAGCTGTGTGGTCAGATAGAGGTTGCGTTCAAGATTGGTGCCGTCCACGATATTCAATATCGCATCCGGACGCTCTCCCACCAGGTAGTTTCTTGCCACCACTTCTTCGAGCGTATAGGGAGACAGGCTGTAAATACCCGGCAGGTCCGTGATGACGATGTCATCATGCTTCTTCAGTCTGCCTTCCTTTTTTTCCACCGTGACGCCCGGCCAGTTGCCGACAAACTGATTGGATCCTGTCAGTGCATTGAACAGGGTTGTTTTGCCGCAGTTGGGATTCCCCGCAAGCGCAATTCTGATACTCATTCCAGGCTCCTTCTTTCTTTACTCAACTTCAATGCTTTCAGCGTCTGCCTTGCGGAGTGAAAGCTCGTATCCGCGGACGGTGATCTCAACCGGGTCGCCGAGCGGAGCCACTTTTCTGACATAAATCTCGATGCCCTTTGTGATTCCCATATCCATGATCCTGCGCTTGATGGCGCCTTCTCCATGAATTTTGACCACTCTGGCCGACTCCCCGATCTGAACATCTTTCAGTGTGCGCATATTCCATGCCTCCCTTAAATCATGATCTTCCGTGCAAGCTCTTCATTGAGCGCCACCCGGGATTCCTTGACCTTGACAATCAGATTACCGTTCAGAGCGGTAATCAGCGTAACGGTGCCCCCGGCGACAAACCCGAGGTTCTCCAGGTGTTTTTTGACTTCAGGGCTTCCCCCGATTTTCCGGATAATCACCTCTTCGCCAACCGTCGCATAAATCAGTGGAATCACTGGACCCCTCCTCCCTGTCTTTTGCTTCCCGTCCCCGGTTCTGCACTGCAGAACCTCTGCATCCTGTCTGCGGCGCATGACACTGCTGTTTCCTGCTTCTTCCGGCATGCGGACAGGAAAGCGGGCAGAAAAAAAGGAGCCACGGAGAGGAAAGGGATGATCTGAGTTTCATTGTCAGCCTGTTCCATTTCTGGATTAGTTATGGTAAACTAACTCGGTCCCTATCCTACCATGGTTTCCTAACAATCATATGAACAATATCTAAATATTTTCTAAAGCTGTTGTTTCCTGAACCGATACCCTGAGCCCCAGACCGTCTGAATCAACTGCGGCTGAGAGGGATTCTCCTCTATTTTTTCCCTCAGGCGGTTGATGTGAACCGTCACCGTGGCCGGATCTCCGACATTCTCCATACCCCAGACCTGCTCAAAGAGTGTTTCCCTTGAAAACACCACGCCCGGGTTTGAGGCAAGAAACAGCAGGAGATCATATTCCTTGCTCGTCAGACTGACCGTCTCGCCTTTCACCTGGACTTCATGGTACGGAAGAAGAATCGCCAGCGTGCCGGACTCAATCTTTTCAACGGGTTTCTTTTTCTTGCCCGCCTTCCCGGCGAGTCTTTCCACCATTCTCAGATGCGCCTGCACACGGGCTGTCATTTCAGAGGGACGAAACGGCAGGGTGATATAGTCATCTGCACCGACACCCAGTCCGCGGACGGCATCGGCTTCGCTGCCGTTTTCAGAGAGCATCAGAATCGGCTGGTCCTGTGTTTTCCGAAGGGTCCGGCAGAGACAGAACCCGTCTGTATCCGGCAGCACGGCATTCAGCATCAGAAGGTCATAGTTCTGCTCTTCTGCCATCCTGAGCCCGTCTGTTCCGTTTTCGCAGATCGTCACATCATATCCGGCCGCTTCCAGGTAATCCCTGGTCAGTTCCGCGGTCTTTTTTTCCCCTTCGATCATCAGAATGGTTTTCACGAACCGATCCCCCTTTACCGGAGAAAGTCTTGCTCCCTCATCTTCCTCAGACTGCAGTTTCGTACCCTTATTTGGTTAGGTATGGCTAATCCATCCCTGAAAAAATAAGTCATCCGGCTGAATGACTTCACTCTGCTTCCCATCGTGTCCGTTTCCGGGCGCTTGCCTGATCTTCGGCAACGTGACTATATCACACCTCTGTTCATCGGTCAACGGTTAATCCACCTGCCTGCCGCTGTCAACGACAGAAGGGACAGGCAGAACACTGTGTTTCTGCTGTCCCTTCTGTACAGATGATTCAGATGCCCATGGCATCAATGACAGGCACAATTTCCTCCCAGCTGTTCACCCGGATCATATCGTGCGCCGCGGCATCATAATAGCGATTGTGCGGCGCTGTAAACAGGATTTTTCTGTAATTCCCGCCCTCCAGGTTGTGGATTCCGTCATCGATGAGCACATCACCGCGGATGAGCTGTTTCCGGGTTGTCACAATCACCTGATCCCACGTCAGAAAAGGGAAATACCGAAACAGGACTTCATCCATTTTTTCCTGCAGATGCTCGCGGTTGGTCGCCGTCACGATATAGACTTCATGCCCGGCATCCATAAAGTGTTTCAGTGCCTCTGCTGCGCCGGGCATCGGCTCAACGGTTTTCCAGAAGCCCTTCTCTGAAATCACGTCATACACCTGCTTCCGGGTCAGTCCCGGATAGGGTGCTGCGACATTCCAGTCGGTCACTTCATCCACCGTGACCTGCCGCCCATACTTTTTATTGACCCTGTTTACCCAGGCCCTGAGCAGCTGTTCAATGGTATCATCCATGTCCACAAGAATGATCATACGGCACCTTCCCTTCGTTTCATGACATGCATCATATCATGGAACGAAAGGAGCGGCAAGCGGACATACGGATTACTCCGTTTTGGATTCCTCCATCGGCACGTTCTCAGCGTCCGACTCTTCACCGACGCTCTCCAGCCATGTCTGGACCGTCTGGCTGGCTTCCTCCAGCTTTTCCGCAGTGACTGATTCCGCGTCCCGGGCGTACTCCCGGATCACGTCCATGGCCTCTTTCACCTCTTCGGTGACAAGATCCTGCTTTTCCTCCATGAATTCTTCCATGGTTCTGCACCAGGACGAAGCACTGGCCTGGGCAACACCTGCGGCTTCGCCAAGACTGTCGACAGCCTCAGCGATGTCTTCATTGACCTCTTCGCTGTTTTCCCAGACCCAGTCATGCACTGTCTGATATGCTTCAGCCAGCTTGTCGGCCGCAATCTCTCCGGTTTTGGCTGCACCTTTTTTGAGTGTTTCCCACGCGTCCTGCACTTTCCGGTCCCACTCATGTTCCTTCATATAGGCTTCCGCCTCAGCGAGCCATTCCGTGCTTTTTTCCTGGAGCCATTCCATGCCGCTTGTCACAGCCTGGGAAGCCTCCTCCCATCCGGCTTTCACGGCTTCGGAAGCCATGTCCCATCCTTCTGCTGCATGTTCTGAAATCAGGTTCGCACCCTCTCTGAGCCATGTCAGGAAGGCGTTCTCGTCTTCCTCTTCTATCTCCAGGGTTTCGTTCACCTGCTCAGAAGGCACTTCCGAACCGGTTTCCGCCGTTTCTGCAAAAGCTCCAAACGCTAGGGTTACACTCATGATCATGGCCAATACGGCCGCTGTAATTCTTTTCATTTTGACTCATCCTCTTTTCTTCTGCCGGTTCCTGCCGGCAACTGTATTCTAGCAGAAAGATTGTTAAGATACTGCTTACAGACTGTTAGAATAATATTAAAAAAACGTCTCCCGAAGGAGACGAAGTTTTACAGACTGTAGTCCTCAATGCATGTTTTGAGACCTTCGATGGTACTGTGAAAGCAGATGCCGTGTTCCCTGAGCTTTGAGCAGTCCATCCACAGGTTGTGTCTGGGGCCCGCATCCCGAATTTCGATGGGCAGTGCAAGGGTCTCCTTCAGCCACAGCGCAGTCTCCTCCATGGTCAGGTCATTTTCACTTCCGTAGTTGTAGATTCCGCCCGGAAGCTCTGCCGCCCGGGAAATGAGCGCTGCCACTTCCCGCACATAGGTCACGGCCCGCCGCTGGGCAAACGACAGGGTGATCTCTTTTTCCCTGAGCATGCTGACCAGGAAATTCCCCCGGTTCGGGCTTCCGTATCTTGGCATATCATACATCCAGGTGGCCCTGAGAAGCACGGTATCCGGATTGATATCCAGGGTTCTCTTTTCCATCTCAATCTTATGTTCCGCATACAGGTTGGCAGGACACACCGTATCCTCGCGGTACGGTCCTTCCTCCCGGCATCCGCTGTACACCTGGTCTGTGCTGAAAATGACCGTTTTCACGCCGCATCCTGCCAGAAGAACCGGGAGCGTCACGTTGGCCCGGTAAGAACCCTCCGGATCCTTTGCGCAGCATCCGATGTCCGACATCGCTGCGGTATGAATGATGAGATCCGGCTGGACGGTATCCATCAGCCGCTTCACGCTCTCCCCGTCCGCTTCGCGCAGGGAAGGAGACGCGACTGCCCCGCTGAGGGCATCCATGATTCTCGCTCCGACAAACCCGTTGGGGCCCGTCACAAGAATGGTTTTCGCTGCCATTGTGTTTTCCTGCCTTCCTGTCCGTTCTGATCTGTCTGTCATGATATCACGCAGTCCTCTTCTGTTCAATGCACTGCACACGCAGAAAACCGGGGTGCATTTTTGCTGCACAGCCCGGTTTTCAGGTTTACTGATCTGATGCTTCCTGTTTCAGTGGTATTTCCAGTACGCTCTGCAGCTCTTCGGGAATCGCGTATTCCCCTCTCGGATACGCAATCTCCACAATGCGGATTTCCACAGTCACTGCTGCCTCCGGGATCTCCTCGGCATTCAGCGGAAGTGTGTAAAATCCCCTTCGGGGCGGCGGAATATGCACCGCGAGCGAAGCGGTGCGGGAGGAGAGAAGGGCTCCCTCCCCGTCTTTTATGTCCAGATGGAAGCTCACTTCCCGAACCGCGGTTTCACGCATCCGGTTTTTCAGCTCCAGGGCCAGACTCATGCTGTCGCCCTGTTTTTCCGCCTTTGCATTCCGGATGGTGACCGGCACCGTCGGCTCTACCCGAAAGTGCACAGACCCGCGCTTTCGGCTTCCGTCCTCGGCGCGCACCGTAATTTTGCTCTGCCCGACCTGGCGGCACTCGACTTCAGCAGAAAGACTGATGCCGTATACCCCTGCGACATAGGGATTATCACTGGTCCAGGAGACGGACAGTCCGGAGATGTCCGCATCCGCGGGCGTAATCACAGGTGTCAGCGTGACTGTCTGTCCCCGGAAGGCGACATATGGATTGGGCGAGAGTGAAATTCTCTCAATCTTCCGGTACACTTCCACTTCCAGTGACGCCTGCAGTTTTTCACCCGAAGCGGTCTGGTCCGTCCAGACGGTGATGACCGCTTTTCCGGCCGCATGCCCCAGCATCACACCGTCCGTGCCCACCGTCACGATCTGCTCGTCGGATGATTCAAAGTGCAGCGCTTCCATGGTCGTTCCCTGCGGCAGAACCTCAAGGGAAAGCGCGTTGCGCACGCCTGCTTCGAGGCGAAACACCTGGTCAGCCCCGTTCACCTTCAGGCTTTCCACAGCCGGAATCACCGTGACCTGGACAGACGCCGTCCGCAGCCTTCTCTTCTCAATCCGCTCGTCGCTTGTCGCTGTCAGAACTGCTTTGCCCGCTGCATGCGCTGCAATTCTTCCGTTCTCCACAGAGACGATCTCCGGATGACTGCTGGTCCATGTGCAGGCACGCACATCCGCTTCCTCAGGGAGCACGCGGACATCCGGCAGCGGTGCATCCTTGCCTGCGATAAGGACGAGAGACTGCACATCACAGACCACTTCCTCCACAGGGATGACGACCCGGACATCACACACACCGACATACTCTTTGCCGTCATTGGTTTTGATCCGGCGGATAAGCTGGGCCTGTCCGCGGCCGACCGCGACATATTTTGACTCATCATCAATCGTCACAACCTGCTCGTCCGTCGACTCCCAGGTCAGGGACGTCATTTTGACCCCGGGCTTCCGGTTCTGAAGGCCCGACCGCAGCCATCCGTATCCGCCCACTGTCATTTCGACAGAGGTTTTCTCTAGATAGACCGAGGTTTCATCTGCCTCCTCCGCAGCAGACGTCACGAAAAGCAAAGAGACAACTGCAAGCAAAAGGAGAACACACACTGTTTTTCGCATAGAATCCCGCTTTCTTTCTCTGGCGAAAAACCAGAGCATAGGATGAGTGTAACCAAAAGATGGCATCCGCGCAACCCGTCCGCTGTTTTTGTTCAGCCGCTTCGCGTATTTTCACCGGGGCCAAAAGCGTGTATAATGCACAGCGGAATCAAAGATGAACAGGAGATGGAACATGCGCCGTTGTACACTTCTGATCCTGGCCCTGAGCCTGCTGTGCCTCCTCGCCCCCGTCAGGGCAGAGGAGCTGACACAGAATGATCTGCTCGAGGCTGCTCTTTCCCATCTCGAAAAGGGAAATCCGCTCCTGGAACATTACAATCAGGTGACCGGCCGCAGCGTTGAGGCGCGCTTTGAACTCGGATGTCCCTATTTCTGGGGCGGCAGGGCAGAGAGCCGCCTGGGCACGGTCATGAATGCCTGGCAGTCCTCCCCGGGATACTATATCAAAGGATATCCCTATATCTACGGGTATGACTGCAACGGGTTTATCGGGTGGCTGCTGCGCAGTCACGGCTTCCAGCCGCTGGGCTCCATCAGCGGTGCACTGTATATGCCCGCCTCCGCCGAAACAGATATTCCAGGCAGCAGCTCTGCACAGGGGGCTGATCTCAGTCAGCGCCTGCAGATCGGCGATATTCTCGCCATTCACCACCATGGCAGTTCCTATCACATCGCCATGTATATCGGGACGCTGCGGCAGTACGGCTATACGGAAGAAGGCACTTCCGAGTCCATCCGTGCGCTGCTCGACTATCCCCTCATCATCCACTGCACGGTCAGCAGCGATTATTATATCCGCTATGAAAGCTATCTCGAAGACGCGTTTGACACCATCGTTTATCCGCCCGACGGCGGCGTGATCGTTTCCGTCGTTGCCCCGCTCTCCATGGCCACCGACGAGGAGATCAACCCGGACAACGACACTTCCCCTTACTGCCTGCTCGACGGCTACCGCCTGCAGGTCTACGATCCTTCCCGGGATACGCAGACGCGCTGGATCCGCTGGTCGAAAGCCGCCTGACCGCTGAGCTGTCCAAGACGGCCATTCGTTTGGAAACAAGAGGCATGATCTGCCTGCAGAAGCAAATGAGCCCCGGCAAACGCCGGGGCTCATTTTGGATGAAGCATGTCCGATTCTGTCCGGTGATTCATTCCTCAGCATACTCTGCCTGTGCCAGTGGATGCCGTCATGGTTTTAAGAAGAAAAGCAGCTGGCCCGTTTTCTCCAATGCGCCTTCCACATATGCCGTGTAATTCTTATCATGCGGCACAACCCACAGGAGGACCGCACTGATGACAGCGGCCATCGCAAGAAAAGAAACGACGCTGCGAAAAGCTGCTGCATGCTTTTTCCCTGCTATCCGCTCTCCGATGAATCCGATGGAGAAGAACGCGCCGATCCCCATCAGGTAATAGATATCCATCTGGTACCTCTCCAGCAGGTATGGACTCCACAGCACCTCAAAGAGTGTAATCAGCAGCGGGAGCAAGAAACATCCAATCAGGACAGCCGCAGCCTTCTCTCTTCCGGCCGAGCGGAGAGTCCCGGGCAGCAGCAGCGCGATCCCAAACAGGAGCAGCGGGAAACTCGAGTAAATGCCCCCGTAACTCAGCCATGGATAGGTTGTCTGGAATTCCATCGGCTGAAAGAACATCTCGATCATCCCATTCAATACGGCTGTCAGATCCGGGATACCCCCATAGTGATGCTGATCTGCAACCGTCAGCTGGTAGGACTGTCCGAACTCAAAGGGACTGTCAAAACGCACAGCGTTATAGACCAGAAGCCCGGCAACCACGATCAGGCCCGGCAGTGCTGCCAGAAAGATCCTGAAGATCAGTTTCAGGCTCAGTGTTCCTTCTCTCTTTTTCTTTGCAAGATAGGCGGCCAGCAGCGGAAGGATCAGCAGGTTCGCCAGCGCAATCGTCGGACGGCAGCCGAGGACCAGCGCTCCGCAGAACCCTCCGAGCGCGGCATACACAAGCTGGAGCCGCTCCCTGGGCTCAATGAAGACCCCTTTGAAGAAAAAATACAGACTCCAGATTTCCAGACAGACACCGGATGAGATCGCAGTGCAATACAGAGCCGGAAAGCCGGAAGCGTACCAGAAACTGATGAAGGAAACGCTGATGGACAGGACCAGACAGGTTCCCAGGGTCATTTTCGGGAAAAAGCGGCGCGACAGCATGCGGAACAGAGCAAACAGTCCGATGACGCCAAGCCCTGTAAACAGTTGTGTAGCCCGCATGGTATTCAGCTCACGCCCTGCAATGACCCGAAAAGGCAGAAAGACAGACAGGACCGGCACAATGCCAAAATACATATAGTAATGGCCGTTGTACCATGCGTGATCCCAGTGAAAGTCAACCTTTGCCTGTTTGCGTGCCTCAGGGTCATAGGGGTTTTCCATCTCCAGGAGTTTCGGGTCGATATCCTGATAATCGATATACAGATGACCTTCCAGGAGTGATTCGGCCATCAGCTCATACTGGTTGCGGTGTTCCCGGATCGCTCCATTCCATATCGGTGACAGCTGCATCGGAAGGATTAAGACCAGCGTCACAACAACGGCTGCCGTCCAGGTCAGCACCTTTCCCGGTCGGCCGGAGGCACTGACAGTGACCCGATGCCACGCATAATCCGGAACAAACAGAATGATCCCGGCCAAGAATACAATCAACGCCATAAATATTTTCCAAAGTGCGCACACAAACAGTGCGCTGCTCTCCTTTGTCAGTCAATGATGCCGTGCGGCACGTTTCCGGCAGATGCCCTCTGCAAAAAGAATGTGCTTCCCTTTTTACAGGTCCGGAAGATAGAAATCGAACGCTTCATCCCGCACTGCGCACAGCCGCCCGTCGATCACTTTCATCTCTGCCGCCTGCACACTGGATCTCCGGCTCAGATGACTGCCGAGCGGATCATCCTCCTTTTTCTGGGTGGGATGGACAAAGTAGAAGATATATGCGCGGTCTCCAAGGGTCAGGACATCGGCATGGTGGGCACGGTTCGTGTCCTCCATCCGTTTGCCGGCCCCCTGCATAATGTTGCCCGCCTGTCGGTTCCAGCTGGTCAGATCGGTGCTCTCATACACGGCCTGGCCGTCCCATACATCAGCGATCAGCCAGTACTTTCCGCCCAGCGAAAAGACATTCGGTCCTTCCTGCGCCTGGTCCTGCGTCGCACGCCCCAGATTCTTCCATGTGCGGAGATCCTCTGAAAAAGCCACATGGGTGAAGCTTTCATCGGCCTCATCCTTATACCACATCCGGTATCCGTCATCCGCATGGAAGACACAGGCATCAATCACGCGGTGGGAGGAGAGCACAGGTGTGTCTGCATACGTCCAGTCCCAGAGATTGGACGAGGTATAGTGGAGGATGTCACGGTTTCCCCGCCAGCTGTCAGGGACACCGGTGATGTAGCTCACATACATGTGGTAGACACCGTTTTCCCAGAAGATCTCAGGTGCCCAGAAGGTGTTTCTGCCTTTCTCCACGGGCTCCAGGTTCAGCGTGCCGCGGTAGAGCCATGTCGCTCCGTGATCATCACTGGAAGCAACACCCAGATCCGTTCCATGCACCCAGCTCACATGATGGCTGGGAACATTGGCGCGCCTCTGGGTATAAATGATCCACCAGGTCTTCTCCTCCCGGTTATAAATCACCGTGGGATCGGCCGGGCCGTCAAAAATCGGATCGCGGAAGAGCGGTGCAGGTGCAGTATGCATGGGTCAACCTCCTGACAATGGAAAATGACTGCCCGTCACTATATCCCGTTTTTCATGCGCATGCAAGAGTCCCAGCGTCTTTTTTCCAGGCCCGTTTTCCTGCACCACAGCTGCAGAATTGTATTTATCACGTTTTTTTGTTTTCATCCTCCGATGGGCTATGGCTTTTTGGGGCCTGTCAGAGTATAGTCATTCTTAAAGATCAGCAAGCAGAACAGGTCATCCATGAGGAGGGCCTGTTTTCCTGCACAAAAGAATGGGGGTTTTCTTTTGAAGCACTATGTCCTTTTAAAGCTCAAACCCGGTACAGACCTCGAGGCAGCTTACCGGAAGGTCTCTGACACCTATCAGAAGCTCGATGAGACCCTGCCCTTTCTGCACAATCCTCAGGTGTATCGCAACTGTGTGGAGCGGGACTCCAATTTTGACATCATGGCTTCCATCGAACTCGGCAGTGAGGAAGAGCTCCACGCCTATCTGACACACCCTCTGCACATGCAGATGGCTGCAGACATGAAGGATGTCCTGTGCGGCAGAACATCCTTCGACCATGAATAAGGAGGACGGTATCATGAAAAAAGCAGGTATCTTCTCCGCTTCCTATCTCGGCGTTGCCGCTGTCTGGCTCGGCGGTCATTTCGGTCCCGGGTTCGCCACCGGTGCCTTCTCGGTCACCTATTATGTCAAGTATGGCTGGGTCGGACTCCTGATGCCCCTGCTGGCCATGCTCGTCACCGGCGGCGTCATGTTCTATATGACGGAATACGCCAGAAGCAACGGAACCACCAATTATCGTCCCTTTGTCCTCTCCTGCTACGGTGAAAAGATCGGGCCGGTCATGAGCGTCATCTATGACGTTCTCTTCCTGGGCACTGTCATGTGCGCCGGCGGCCTTGCGTTCTCGGGTGAAGCCAATGTGCTCATGAACTTCGGCTTCAGCTACTGGGGCGCCGCCATCCCGACCATCATCATTTCCGCTCTGCTGTGCCTCTATGGCTCCAAACTCCTGTCCCTGGCCTCCAAGTATATGATGTACGCCATTGTCGCCGTCGTTCTGCTCATCGCCGTGCTGTCCCTGGCTTTCGGCCAGTATGACCTCGGCGCCGCCATCGCAGCCGAACCCGTGAGCACCGCAAAGCCCAACCTGCTCCACGCCATCCTGAGCGCAATCCTCTACGGCTGCTTCCAGTCCACCATTGCCTTCAACGTGATGTCCGTCGCCGACCTTCTGGAATCCAGAAAAGAGACGAAAAAAGCGATCATCGCCGGCTATATCATCACGGTCATCCTCATGATCGCGATTGCCTTCACGCTGTTCTGCTATGTGACCATCATCCCGGACCTGTGCAATCCCGGTGTGGTGGCCGTCCCGATCATGGCCGTGCTTGGACGCCTGAACATGCCCTGGCTGACCTGGCTGTTCGTAATCCTCATGACCCTCGCTGTCCTGACGAGTGCCGCCGGTCTGGCCAACGCAGGCTGCCGCCGCTTTGACAAGCTGTTCAGCGGCATCAGGAACCTGCAGCTGCGCAGAGCCGTCATCACGGTCCTGCTTCTTGGCATTGCCGCCCTCGGCGCCTCCTTCGGCATGAAGGCTCTGCTCCAGCAGGGAACCACCTATATCGGGTATCTCGGCATTCTCGTGCTGGTCATCCCCGCCTTCACCTGGGTCCGCGCGAAACTGCAGAAGTAAGCAAACGCAGACACCCCGCAGACAGTGATCATCACGCTGTCTGCGGGGTGTTTTTTTCTGAGCGTCACGTCTGCGGCGCTCTTTTTTTCTCAGCCGGCCTTAAAGTTGTACACCGGCCGGATGATTTCCAGAATGTCCACACTGTCACGGATCACATCGACGATGTCCTTCAGCGACTTGTACGCCATCGGGGACTCGTCAATCGTTTCAGGCCTTACCGAGGTCGTGTAGACGCCCTCCATGGAGGCTGTAAAGTCCTCCATGCGCAGCTTTTCCCTCGCTTCGCTCCGGGACATCAGCCGGCCTGCGCCGTGCGGGGCTGAGAAGTTCCACTCCGGGTTCCCCTTTCCCACGGCGAGCACTGATCCGTCACGCATATTGATCGGGATCAGGACCTTTTCTCCTGCATGCGCAGCAATGGCGCCCTTGCGGAGAATCATTTCCTCTGTGTCAATATAGTTGTGAACGGTATGGAACGCTTCTCCTGCCGTCATTCCCGTTTCCCTGAGCAGAATCTCCGCCATCAGTTCGCGGTTGATCCGTGCAAACCGCTGGCAGATTTCCACATCATGCAGGTAATCCGCGAGATAGGTTCCCGTCAGCCAGCACAGATCCGGCGGCACCGTCAGGGTGCGCGCTGCAAACCCGCGCTCCATTTCCTTCAGCTTTCCCTGGATTTCCTTGCGCCGTCCCTGTTCCTTGTAGGTCCGGATGATTTCGTCCCGCTCGCGGAAGAATGCATCCTTTCCCATGTGCAGGTCCACCGCCAGGTTCTGATACCATTCCGCGACCTGCTTTCCCAGGTTTCGGCTCCCTGAATGGATGACAAGATAGAAGCTTCCGTCCGAAGCCCTGTCCACCTCGATGAAATGGTTTCCCCCGCCCAGTGTACCGAGGGACCGTTCCAGCCGTCTTGCATCCTTCAAGGCACGATAGCATCTCAGCTGCGTCAGGTCAAAGTGTGCCTGCCGCCCTTCCCAGACATCCATTCCGGACGGAATCCGATGTGCTGCCCGGTCCATCGCTTCAAAGTCAATCGCCCTGTCCCGGAGATGCACCGTATACATTCCGCACCCGATGTCCACACCGACAATATTCGGACACACTTTGTCCGTCACTGTCATCGTGGTTCCGATAGTGCAGCCGGCTCCGGCATGCACGTCGGGCATTATGCGGATGCGGCTTCCCTCAGTCAGTTCATAGTCGCACATGCGGGAAATCTGCTCAATGGCCTGTTCTTCGATCACGGATGCATAGCACAGTGCCGTGTTCACTTTTCCCTGAATCTTCAGCATACTGTTTTCCTTTCTGCGCCCTCCCGCCCTCATGCAGGATGCGCGAATGGTATTCCGGGCTGTCCCTTCTGTGGCAGCCGTTTTTTCATCCGAATGCTTTCTGCTCCGGATGACGGGCTCATTGTACATCCGCCCGGCTTCCCATTCCCGGAAAAAATGTTGCGAATCAGATCAGGCCGCAGTGTTTCTGAAGCATCAGGCGCTCCCGGATGAGATGGACAAAGCTGTCCGGTCCCGTGACATGCACAAGCGGTCCAAAGGAAAGAATGCGGATCACCATCTCGGTTTCATCGTCCCGGTCATAGCGGATCGTCACGCGGTAATGCAGGTCATCGAGTTTTTCGGCTTCCTTCTCAAAATGCGCAAAATGCATCAGCACCCTTTCCAGGGCATTGCGCTGATCGACGACCTCCAGGACAACCTCCGCCCGGTCCTGCTCTTTTCCTGCGGCATACCACTCCAGCTGCCCGGCATACGGGCGGACGCTGACGATTCTCCCGACATTGATGACGCATGTGCGCCGACTGTCCTCCCCGATCAGGCGGAATTTGTCGTCCTTCTCGGAATACTCCAGACGCCGCGGCATCAGGATCAGGCGGGCGTGCTTTCCCTTTCCGGACGTATAGTCGATCTGCAGAGGATAGTTCATGTTCAGTGCGTTGAGGATCAGGCGGAAATGTGCTCTGTACTGCGCATCCTCATACGGATCGCCGTCTGCATACCGGTCGACCACGGCGACATCCTCCGGGGTAAACAGCGGTTCCACGTCCGGAGCCTCCGGCAGCTGATCCTCAAACAGGCGGATGCGCGGGTCCAGAAAGATGGCTTTCAGCCAGCGTTTCTGAAGCAAGGTCAGGGGCATGGTCGGGTCGTGATCCAGCACGGTCCTCCCGTCCTTCCGGAGCACCTGCCATCTCTCCTCCGTGAGGGCAGGCACAATGCTCAGCATGCTCTCACTGAACGCTGCCTTCTGCGCTGTCTCCCGGATCTCCTTCTGCGTCACCGGGTGGTCCGAAGCCTTTTTCAGGATGTCCGCCACGGCGTTGTAGTAGGCGCTGTAGAGCTCACTGAAAACTGTCACGCGTCCTCACCGCCTTCCACGCCGTACATCTCTGCCATTTCCTGCAGATCGTGCAGAAAGTGTTCCTGCAGCTGCGGGTCTGAAAAATGCAGCTCAGTCAGACGGCAGATAAAGGTCCGGATCCAGGGGATCATCTCGCTTGCGTCATAGACGTCGGCTGAAAACCGGGCGGTGTCCTCACTGATGCGCTCCACCGTCCCGCAGCGCTTTTCCCTTTCAAGACGCCGGAAGATGTGTTCCTCATCCGGCCCGAAGTGCACGGTAAAGTCCACATGCTCCATGCGCGCACCGGAAAAACTGTGCGTGCTGACGCCCCAGATATGCTGCCGCATCCTTTCCAGGTTCCCGCGCAGCGTGTCGTACTCCCCGCAGACCTCCCCCGGGGAGACTGAAAGGATATTGTCCAGACGGAACGACCGGATTCTCTGTCTGTGATCCGCCGCAGCCATCAGGTACTGTCTGCCGCTCTGGACGCTGACCATGATCTGCAGGGGAACAGCCTTCAGCACATGCGTCTGCCCGTCCGGACGGTGAATGGTTTCCAGCGTCACTTCCCGCTTTTCCCGGATGCCGAGAAAGAGCGCGCAGAGGATTTCACTGTCCATGGAGGAGGTAATATAGTGATGCTTGAAGGCAAAGTGGCCGGGATGCGCCTCCATCTTGTCGAGAAGGAAGGACCCGATCACCCCGCACGGGGCGGTCTCAGAGAAGAAGTCCAGCACATCCCTTCCCGGGAGCTGAGCAGCCTCCGACCGTCTGTACCGGACACTTTTTCCCTTCTTTTCCATGATCAGAAGGCCCTCGGCAGCATACTCCTTCAGTTTCTTGCGCACCGTGGATTCATCAAAGACGCGGGGCTCTTCAAACACTGCCAGCTTCCGGTCCACCGCCTCCGTAATTTCCTGGAGGGTCAGCGCGACCTCCGGCGCATACAGAATGTCAAAGAGAAGGAAGTGCAGCGTGATATCCCCGTCTGTAAAGCTCCCGGCCTTCCAGGCCTTGTAGAGCGGATTGTGCGGCACCTTTCTGCTGTCAATGGACAAAAACACATTCCGGCCTTCCGGTGTCTGCCGAAAGCGCATGTACCCGTCCAGAATGCTCTCGATTCGTCTGCGCTCATTGTCATAGGAGCGTGCGCTTTTCTGTGTGTACTCCCCCCGGCTCTTGAAGCCGTAAAGATAGAATTCCCGCATGTAATCCCGGATTCTGCTGAAATTCTTGATCAGTTCACTGTATGCCATCCCGCCGCTCCTTTCTGCGCGCATCGCGTTTTCATGTTTTCAGTTCAAAGCTGAGAAAATCCAGGGCACCCTTTCCCCGGAAAGTAAAGTACAGCGCATGCACGCCGTCCGGTATCCGGCAGGGTGCTTCCGCCGTCTGTGTTTCTCCCCGCACGCTGACCCGGATCGGGCAGACTTCCTCCCTGCCCTCCGGGTCCAGGGACACGGCCAGGACGCCGTCCGCCTCGCCGCGGACGTCCGCTGAGATCCCGCGGCAGCCCCTGAAGTCGAAATACTTGAACCCGGCGCAGGCACCGTCACGGAGATTGGCGATATACTGGTCGCCGTTCCCTTCCCGGTCCTTCCCGGACTGGGTAAAATACGGGTGTTCCGCCAAGCGCTTGTGCGGAGCAGAACCATCCACGCGCCCGGTCGCATGCCCCTTCGCCCAGAGATTGCAGGCAATGCGTGCTTCATACCGGCCTTCGCCCCGCAGCGGGCCCCCGTTGAGGCCGCAGCTGGTGACCTCCGCCTGGCGGAAACCGCCGTCCGCCGTGCGCTCCAGCTTTTCCGCGCAGGCCTGGCGCGCATACGAGGAACGGTTGGTCTGGCGGTGATAGAAAATATACCAGTCACTGCCGATCTGCAGCAGTCCGCCGTGCGTGTTGCCCAGATAGTTGTTCGCATGACCCTCATCGGTCTTCCCGTCCAGGTAGAGATCGCCCAGGTCCACCAGCACGCCGCCGTATCGGAAAGCGCCGTCCGGACGGTCGCTCATGGCCCAGCACAGATCATGGTTGTGCTCAGAGGAATAGACAAAGCAGTATTTCCCGTCCACTTTCCGAATTGAGCTCGCCTCAAAGAATGCATGCGGGAACGCGCCGTCCTTCCCTTTTGTCGGGAAAAGGACGCGCGGCTCAGTGCGGATGGTCACCATGTCACTCTCCAGTTCCATCACCACGCCGCCGTCATTGCGCAGGTCATGCCATCTCGAGGCCGGGAACGGCACCTTCACCGCAAAGCCGGAATACAGCCAGACCCGGCCGTCATCATCGGTCAGCACGCCGGGATCGAACGGGAACTGTTCCCCGCTTTTTTTACCCCAGACCTTTCCGTTTTTGTGGTGCACTTTTCCGTAGAACGTATACTGCCCGGCCGGTGTGTCGCACACAGCGACGCCAATCTCGCCGAGGAAATCAAACGCATAGTAGAGATAATACCGGCCGTCGGGTCCCTGCGTGACATCCGGCGCATACAGGGACCGGATGCCGAAGGGATTGCCCGGGTCCTGCCGTTTCCGGTAAATGACGCCTTCACAGCGCCAGTCCGAGAGATCGGAAACCGGGGCCGACCAGCAGACATAGTCATTGACACAGAAGATCGGCGCGCCGAATGCGTCATGACTGCCGTAGACATAGACCCGGTCGCCGAATACATGCGGCTCACCGTCGGGAATATATTCCCAGCTTGGAAGGTACGGATTGAAAGCCTGATTTTTCATTCAGGAGATGCTCCTCTCTGTGGAACGGCTTCTGTTCTGATCCGATTATAGCACACCCGCACGCATTCAAAAATCCGGCCGCACAGCACAATTCACTAGTGCAATATTAATATAACACTATTAAACAATTGTAACAAATTTAAGACATCTGCGCTAATTCAAGACGAGAATGGCGATTGGTGGTATAGCTATTATGGTCCGGTACCGCCAGAACAGAATTTTAGCTTGGTTTTCAATAAAACCGTAGACGCAATCGTCATATATGATAAAATTGAAACCTACGATGGGATAACAGAGGATTTGAGAAGAGGAATTCTATCTAAAGTACAAGAACCAATTAATAACCTCCATATTTCAGCAAGAGTCGAAAGACAGACATATGATCGTGCAATCTACCTTAACGGAGACTATACCAATTCTCATGAATCCGCCTTAACTCAAAAAGGACAGAAAAACAAGTATAATCTGTACCGACATAATTGTCTTCAGAACACTTTGCAACTTGTAGATGCTTCTGAAACAGAGTTTAGCAAAAACGTAGAAAGATACAGGATGGCTTTTTCGAGTAAATACCCATTGGCATTAATTCCTATGGGATATGCGATACCAAATCATATGCATAGATTTATTGACGAATATGTGAGGACAAGATGAGCGTGAAAAACAGACTAATATCAACAGTAATACTTTGTTTTCTAATATTTCTCACTACGGAGGCAAAAATGGAGCATGAGAAGCCATTTTCAGGGTCATCTATAAATACAGACAGTGAATTCAGAAGTGACTGGAACTCACAACTCTATTGCATCATCAACAAGACATTTCCCTTAAGTCAGATTGTGTACCGTATCGATCTGGAGAATATGAACGCGACAAAAGTGTTTCAGCTGAATACGATAGAATCTGATATAACAATCGGTAAGTCAGAGTTTGCCTTTCAAAAAGCCTATTGGACGAATCCATGGAGCGTCGTATTATTCCAGGGATTCACAACCCCGATATCCCGAACAGGAGTATTTCATTGGACGCCGAGGACAGCTTTTCAGTCATTTCGGAATGATTATGTAGATCGGTGCTTTTATGCCGGTGACAGATTGTATCTGGAAAGAAGGATCAAGAACAATGAAGACAGGCGATTGGATACCACTGTCTTGTTCGCTGTTGAGGATGATTCAACCCTCAGGGAGTTATACGAGCTGAAAGAATGTGTGAATTTCTGGTATGAATCTGCCATTCTTGCACACAGGCCAAACAATGATTTTTATGATATCTATGATTTGGCAAATGAACGCTTCTTTCAGATTGCGCGGGAATCCGATGATTCAGATTATCCGGACATCATCATACGGGATGGCTATTTGTATATTTCAACAAATAAGAAAGTTACGGAGTATTGTCTGGATACGAAACAACCGGCGGGAACAGTAATTTGGCAAAATGGAGAAAGTCCTGATCTATGTTTCTCAGATGGATGTATTTTTCTGTACAGTAGTACCCATCATCTGTTGAAACAGTATAATATATCACAGCATGCATATGTTGCGGAATACAATACAGCTTCCATACTGCCAACTCATCTACAATTTCTTGTTCATAGGGGGTTTTTGTTATTGAAATCACCAGATGAAGTATATGTATATCGTCTTTCGGATGGAAATACCAGCAAGATTGATTTGAAATGACTATGACACCACTGCACAAATGGCCCTGTGAAATGTTTTCTGTATGCTCGTAAGTTTGCTATGCGCTTCCTTCAGTCGCATCCTTTCAGGCGTTCCCTTGCGCTACGCTTGGCGACGAATACCCGCGACCGGTCTTTCACCGGCAAGAGTTAAGATATGCCCGCACACTCAAAAATCCCGGCACGCAAAATGCGCAGCCGGGAACCTTTTTTATAGCCATCGTCAGAAGCTCAGCGGTTTCTGAGATAGGCCAGGTTTTTCTCAATGAGTTCCGCCCTCTGCCGCACACAATCCGCACTGCGCAGGGGATCTTCCGGTGTATGGAAGACATAGTCGCACAGTCTTTCCACATCGGTCTGCGCCACATGCATGCGCGTATCGGAGGAGGCATAGTAGATATAGATCTGCCCGTCATCGTCGGCGATGGCACCGTTGGTAAACACCACATTGCTCACATCGCCCACCCGCTCATGCCCGAGCGGTCCGAGCAGCATGCCCGAGGGCTCGGCAATTACGCGCGACGGATCGTCCAGGGCCGTGGCGAAAGCATAGAGCACATATCTCAGGCCGGCCGCCGTGTTGCGCACGCCATGCGCAATATGGATCCAGCCCCGGTCCGTCCGGATGGGCACAGCGCCAGCGCCGTTCTTGCTCTCGGTGATCGTATGATAGCGTCGCAGAGACACCATCTTCTCCTCATCGATGACCGCGTGCATGATGTCATCGCACAGTCCGAACCCGATGCCACCGCCTGACCCGGTCTCAATAAAGTCATCCATGGGACGGGTATAGAAGGCATACTTTCCATCCACAAACTCGGGATGCAGCACCACATTGCGCTGCTGGGGCGAATGCAGGGTTCTGAGATTGGGGAGACGCTCCCAGTGCGTGAGATCCTTTGTCCGCACAATGCCGGCCGCTGCGGTCGCTGCTGAGAGATCGCTGACCGTGGTATCCTTGCTCTCCGAACAGAACACGCCGTAGATCCAGCCGTCCTCATGCTGCGTCAGGCGCATATCATACACGTTGGTTTCCTGCGCTTCTGTGTCCGGAAGGATCACCGGGTAATCCCGGAAGCGGAATCCCTCCGTGGGCCGGCTGCTCTCCGCCACGGCGAAAAAGCTCTTGCGGTCCATGCCTTCCACACGCACCACCAGACAATACTTCCCGTCCAGCTTGATCGCGCCGCTGTTGAGCGTGGCATTGACGCCGAGGCGCTGCATCATGAAGGGATTGCTTTCCGGGTTTGCGTCATACATCCAGAAGGGCGGGATGTGCTCCCGTGTCAGAACGGGGTGACGGTAACGGTTGAAGATGCCGTTGTAAAAATGTTCATCCACGGGGTTCGGACGGCTGATAACCCGTTCATAGGCTTCCATCAGGGAATCAAAACTGCGGCTGATCATGTTCATTTCCTTTCCTGCTGTTCCAGCGGTATTTCAGAGGCGCGGTAGACCGGCTGTCCGCCCACCACCATCCGTCCAAACGGCTTGTGTGAGCCCGAGCAGCGTTCAGTAATGGCTTTGACTGCCAGTTCCACCATGCCGTCCGTGTCTGCCCGGAATGTACTCAGCGGCACATCCGTCGGCGCGGCTTCTGTAAAATCGTCAAACCCGGTCACGGAAACATCCTCGGGCACCCGCAGTCCGCGCGCTCTCAGCGCCGTGATCAGGCGGCTGGCCACCACATCACAGTTGCAGACAAAGGCCGTGGGCAGGTTTTCCGGCAGTTCCAGGGGAATCAGGGTGTTCCGGCTGTCGCGGTCCCGGATCTGCCACTCCCTGCAGATCGGAAGATCATGCAGGAGCATGGCCCGGTAGTATCCAAGATACCGGTCCATAATGCTGCTGGTTGCCTGTACAGAGCCCACAAAGCCGATCGTCCGGTGGCCGTTCTTGATCAGATGGCTTGTCAGCCGGTAGCACCCGTAGGTATTGTCACTGACCACCGCATCCGCACTGCCCTGTTCATCATAGAAATCCAGAAAGACCAGCGGTGTTCCTTTCCCGGAGAGCATGCGGTAATACTCCTTGCTGGGCTGGCCGAGGAGAATCAGCCCGTCCACATGCCGCGTATCGATCAGGTGCGGCACTTTCAGCGCTTTCTCATCCTTTTCCGTCAGCAGTTCCAGCAGTCCGAAATGTCCCTCCACGCCCAGGCGGGTGATCAGTTTTTTGTAGAGGACTGAATAAAAGGAATTCGGCTGGAAATACGCTTCAGGAATCAGGATCCCGATATCCAGATTATTTCTCAGCTTCTGCGGATTCACTTCCGGATACTGATACCCGAGATCCTTCGCAATTTTCAGAATGCGGGTGCGCACCTCATCACTCATGCCCGGCTTCCCCCCGAGGGCATTGGACACGGTCACGGTGCTGACGCCTGCCTGTTTCCCGATTTCCCGCATTGTGACTTTCTTCATACAGGCCCCCCGCTTTCCTTTCCCTTCCTTTCCGGAAGGTTTTTTATACCGGAAGATCTGTTTCCATCAGGCGAAGACACATTCTGCCGTTGTGGTAGGGGCACTTCCATTCCTCCACCATGGGTCTTTCGGTCATCTCACCGTTTTCTTCAACGGACCAGTACCATTCGCCATTCGGCCGCGGATCGACAATCATGCGGCGGATGGTATCCCACTGGGTCCGGAGATCCTCGAGCCAGGTTTTTTCCCCGGTCAGGCGCGCTGCATTTTCAAAGCCCAGCATGGTCTCCGCCTGCACCCACCAGATGCGAAGCTCATTGGTTTCCCCGTCCACCCATTCATTCTTCAGTCCGTGGTCGGTAAACGCCCTGCGGCGCACCGAGCGCGCCAGGTCCAGGCACATCTCCCGGTACGGCGCGCGGTCCTTCTCCTCAATGAGCGCTGTCACAGAATCCCACATGAGCCAGCTGGCTTCAATATCGTGACCGTAGGACTGCATGTTCAGCAGTGAATGGAGGGACGTGTCGAAAAACACATCCAGCCGGTGCGCCTCACGGTTATACACTGTCTGAAGGAAGCACTGGAGGATCTCCTCGCCTTTCCTTCGCAGTCCTTCGTCCGGCCAGGCCCGGTACAGTTCCGTATAGCCTTCCAGCACATGCAGAAGGGTATTCATGGTGCGGCCGGCCATGACGCCGTTTTCGCTCAGTTTCTCATTGCTCTCCGGGGAGAAATCCGCCTTGAAGGCTTCGCCGTAGCCATTTCTGTCCCAGAATTTTTCCTCTATGAGCCGGTACAGGCTGACGGCTTTTTCCAGCGCTTCACGGTTTCCGGTCAGGCGGTAATACGCCGCCAGACCGTAAATCGCGAACGCCTGACAGTAGGTATGCTTGGTGGTGTCAGACGGCTTTCCGTCAAAGGTAATGCGCCAGAAGACACCGCCGTGCACCGGGTCTTCAAACCGTTTCATTTCGTCATACGCCCAGTCGGCATAGCTTCTGTACGCGTCATCCTTCAGCGTGCGCGCCGCGGTGGAAAAGGTCCAGAGGATGCGGCTGTTGAGGATGCAGCCCTTGTCCGCCTTGCGGTCCACCGTGAGGTACTTGTCGACATAGCCGTAGAATCCACCGTGTGTGCCGTCTTTCAGTTTCTCCCAGAACGGGAGGATTTTCTGTGTCAGATGTTCTCTGCATTCATCCCGAAGCATACGCTGTCTCCATCTCCTTTAACCCTTGACAGATCCGCTGGCCAGGCCGGCGTAGACATGTTTCTGGAAAATCAGGAAAACCAGCAGGGAGGGAATCAGTGTCAGCAGCACGCCGGCACAGATGATGTTGTAGGAGCTCTTGAAAGGACCGGAGAAGGAATACAGTGCGGTGGAAATGGTCTTCCAGGTGTTCGACTGCAGATAGAGGTTGGCATTGTAGTATTCGTTGTAGACGCCTACGCCCTTGAGCACCGCCACTGTGATGATGGCCGGCTTGGTCAGGGGAAGCAGGATCTTGAAGAACACGCCGAAATAGGTGCAGCCCTCGAGCACAGCGGATTCATCCAGCGCACCGTCAAGGTTTTCAAAATACTGCAGGAAGATATAAATGGAGATGACATCCGTGCCGCTCATGAGGATCATGTAGCCGACAATGGAATTCAGGAAGCCCAGGTCGCGCATGATCTGATAGTTTGTGACCTGCATGGCAATGCCGGGGATCAGGGTCGCAATCATGAACAGGTTGCGGATCAGTCCGTTGCCGGGGAAACGGAAACGGTTGAGCACATAGGCCAGCATGGATCCCATCATGACCGAAACCGCAACGACCACGATGACCACAGAGGCAGAGGTCAGGAAGGCCTCGAGCATGTTGCCCTCCGTCCATACCTGGACATAGTTGTCAAAGTTGAACCAGTTGGCAGGCGGCGTCATCGCGTTGGTCGTGCCGTATTCCTCGCCGGTTTTAAAGGAGGTCATAAAGGAGGAGATGATGGGAAGGAGCGCGATAAAGCATGCCAGAAGCAGAGCAAGATACTCGAGCGTTTTGAAGATGCCTCTTTTGACGCGCGCGCCCGTATTGGTGGATGTAACCGCCATCGTAGTGTTCGACATATCGATCTCTCCCCCTCTCACCACAGCGCCTTTGCCTGGTTTGCCTTGGCGTTGAACGTGTTATCCGAATCCCTCATGACATACCGGAAGAACAGTCTCTGCAGCACAGTAAAGATCAGGATCAGCACCATCAGCACCATGGCCATTGCGCAGGCCATGCCGACCTTGCCGCTCACATGCGCCATCTGATGGATCTTGATAAAGAAGGTGGCTGTTCCGTTCGCACCCATGCTGCCCACGACGTAGGCGGGTTCAAAGGCTGAAAGAGAACCGGTAATGGACAGGATCAGGTTGAGCATGAACACGGTTTTGATGCCGGGCAGAATAATGGCCTTGAACTGCTCCCAGCGGTTCGCGCCGTCAATCGTTGCCGCTTCATAGAGCGTGGGATCAATCGAGGCAATGGCACCGATAAAGAGCACCATGTTCTGTCCGCAGTACTTCCACACGGAGGTAAACACAAGGCTCCAGTTGTTCACACTCTGGTCTCTGAGCCAGTACGGCAGTTTTTCCAGCGGAATGCCG
The DNA here is from genome assembly GCA_002350845.1 of Christensenella sp. UBA2853. Classification (GTDB taxonomy): domain Bacteria; phylum Bacillota; class Clostridia; order Christensenellales; family Aristaeellaceae; genus UBA2943. The sequence continues at coordinate 23,117 of DEFL01000076.1, read as the reverse complement.
ATGGCCTGCAGTACACTGTCCAGAACAAATCCGCGGGTGTAGAAGTATTTGAAGATATAGCCGATGGCAATGCCGTTGACCAGGAAGGGGAAGAACAGAATGGCCTTATAGATGCCTGCACCGCGAATTCTTTCCAGGCTCAGGATTGAGGCAAACAGCAGAGCCAGAGACAGCTGCACCACAGCGCCGGCCATGTAATAAAGGCTCAGCAGCATGGCGCCGACATATTCTGACTTGGAGAAAACCTTGAGGTAGTTGTCCAGTCCCACAAAGCCCCTGTTCTTGGTGTAGCTCATATTGTAGAAACTGAACTGAATCATCTTGATGAACGGAATATAGGTGAACAGGATCAGCAGAAACATGGGAACAATGGCAAACAGGAGTATGACGGCAACTTTCTGCCAGTTCACTCTTTTTTTCCGCAGATCCGGCTGTACTGCACGGGTGATGCTCATATCCATGTCCTCCTCGACATCGCTACCGGTCGACTGGAAAAGGGGCCTGGGAATATCCCAGGCCCCGCAGGGGGAAGTGGGAGGCTCACGCCTGACGCTCTGTCTTCCCGCTTTTGTTCTTTTTACTTGTTGACTTCAACGCCCAGGGTTTCCTGTGCATCGCTCCAGGCTTCGTTCCAGCTGGCCATGATCTCGTCGAATTCCATATCGCCGTTGAATGCATGCTCAACAATCTGCTGGACCTTGATGTTGCCGCCGTTGTTGATGTTCAGTTCGGACTCGGAGTTCAGTTCGTTCAGCAGGGTTTCTTCGCCGGCCACGGCAGGAGCCTGCTCGACCATTTCGATGCCGTCGAATGCTGCGTACAAATCAGGCATTTCGCCGCCCTTGTTGATCGGGACGCCGCCTTCGCTGTAGGCGAATCCGCTCTCGTGGGTGAGCCACTTGAGGTAGTACAGGGAAGCGAGCTTTTCTTCATAAGAAGCCTTGACGTTGATGCCGAAGTTGTAGTCGCCGCCGGCAGGAGCATACTGCTTGCCGTTGACCGTGATCGGGAATGCCATGTAACCGACGTCTTCCGGATGGTTGCCGCCGATGGCATCACGCATCTGGGTGTAAGCCCAGGAGCCCAGCACCATGGTAGCGATCTGGCCGTTGTTCATCATCGGCTTGCAGCCTTCCCAGTCGGTGGTGGTGTAGTCTTCTTCAATGAGGCCTTCCTTGACTGCATCATACAGGATCTTGTACACCGCATAGGGGCCGGTGCCGTCGCCGCGGTTGGCGAAGGGATCCTTCATATGGAGCATATCCTGGTTCTGGAAGGTGGCGCTGCCGGTTGCGCAGCCGCTGATATAATCATCCCATGCGCCCATGGTCCAGCCTGCTGCATAGTTGGTGTACAGCGGGATGGCATCGGTCTTTTCCTTGACAGCCTTCAGGGCTGCGATGAATTCATCGGGGGTCTTGGGCAGTTCGGTGATGCCGGCTTCGGCAAAGATGCGCTTGTTGTACACCAGGCCGTTTGCACCGCCGGTGGAAGGAATGCCGTAGCACACGCCGTCATAAGCCTTGGCGCTGACGAAGTTGTACAGACCGGACATGGTTTCCAGGTCGCCCAGCGGGATAAAGTACTTGGACAGTTCATCCTGGTCCACAGCGGGGATGCCCATGATGGTCCAGTCGGTGTTGCCGACACGGAGGAGAGCATTCTCAGCGTAGTCAGTGATCAGCTCATACTCGATCTCGATGTTCGGATAGGTTTCGTTGAACTTCTTGACATAGCCGGCCAGTTTTCCGTCTTCGCCGCCCAGGTCTGTGCGGTGATAGGCAAAATGAATCTTGGCTGTCAGATCGGTGTTCTCACCAAGGACGATTTTGTCGAAGGTGGGCAGTGCTTCTTCCGCCGATGCGAAAGAGACAACGCCGAGCATCATGCTCAAAGCAAGAATCAGGGAAAGAACTTTTTTCATAACGTTGACCTCCTATTTGATTGTGCGGGCTTGTTACCCATTTGTTAGCTAAATAATAAAGCTAATATTTACTTTTGTCAACACAAAATTTTAAGTTTATTTTTCTTTTATGATTTTTTCTGTGCATGCCCTGATTTTCCCTGTATTTCAACAAAAAACAGGTGTTCCCATTCTGCATGGACTCACCTTCTCCGCCCTTTCACAGGATATATCTTTTTTCTGAAACCGAATTTTCTCCTGAACGACACAATCCTCAGCCGGATGATTTAAGTGTTTTGTTAAGTAATATTTAAGTAACGAACGGCATCAGGAAAAGGGACAGCTGAATTTCACTTCAGCTGTCCCCTGACTGTTTTTTCCTGATGTGTTATTTTCCGTTTTCCGGATTCCCGCAGCGTCTGCCGGTGCGCAGGTCCCAGACGGAGTCCCGTTCCACAAGCCAGCCGCCCACCACCGTGCGCAGCGGACCCTCTATGCCCTCCCGGATGCGCGTCTGCAGTCTTCGCACCGTGACCTGGGCCATGCGCTGCCGGTCCACGGCATAGGTTGTGATCGGCCTTGTCTTCGGACCGTAGACATAATTGTCAAACCCGGTGACGGAGACATCTTCCGGAATGCGGTACCCGCGCTTTTCAAGATCCCTCGCCACCCGGCAGGCCAGCATATCATTGTTGCACACCAGCGCTGTCGGCATGGGATCCGGGAAAGCCAGTTCCGGAATATAACTGATATTGTCCTCAGAGTCCGGGATGATCCAGGATTCATCCACCGGCAGTCCCGCGAGCATCATGGCACGCCGGTACCCATTGTAACGGTCCATAATGCTCGTCGTCCGGTAAATGCTCCCGACAAAACCAATCTTTGTATGCCCGCGTTCAATCAGATAGCGCGTCAGTTGGTAGCAGCCGCTCTCGCCGTCGCTGACCACAGCGTCCACGTCCGGACCGTCAAAGCTGAAATCCATGAGCACCGTGGGAAGGCCGGAATCGAGCATGGAGGCCACATAGTCCTCGTCAAACTGTCCGAGCAGCACAAACCCGGTTGCCCGCTGAATGGTCATGGCTGTGGGCATGGTCAGATTCTTTTCATCCTGCTCTGAAATAATATCCAGCACACCCAGCATGCCGGCATCCGTCAGTTCCCTGAGCAGGGCCTTATAGATATCAAAATAGAAGGATGGTGCGCTGAAAAAACGGTCTGCAATGAGAATGCCGATGAGTGCGCCTTCCCTGTTCTCCTGTGTGGACGGGGCGTAATGGTATCCCATTTCACGGGCCGTCTCAATGATCTTCTCGCGCACTGAGTCACTGACGCCGTCCTTGCCGCTCAGGGCTTTGGAAATCGTGACTGTACTCACACCCAGTCTGGCACCAATGTCCCTCATCGTTGTTGTTTTCTTCATAACAGTGTCCCCATCCCGTCATCCATTGGAAATCCGGCATGATATGCCAAAACGCATTGTAACATTTCCTGACTTATATCTCAAGAATCTCATATGCTCCTGCATGCCCTTTTCTTCTCCATTCTTTTTCTCTCCTGGAAAATGCATCTCCCATGCAAAAAGAGCAGGCAGCAGCGCCTGCTCAAAGGAAGATGGATCCAACGGGATTCCGGCTTCAGATCCACCACTGCGGTGTCAGTTCCCCAAGTTTCACCGTACGCCCGCTTTCCATGTCCAGCATGATCTCAATTTCCCGATAGTCCTCCGGCATGAGCTGCACCATCAGTTCCCGGCATGCGCCGCACGGTGTGCCGCATGCTCCGGACGACATAATGGTCACAACGCGCTCGATCCGGCTCTCGCCTGCAGTCAGCATGCTGAAGATCGCACTGCGCTCCGCGCAGATGCCAAGCGTCGAGCAGGTATCCACGCACACGCCCGTGTAAATATTCCCGGAAGACGAAAGGATGGCTGCCGCCACACCGCCTGCATCGACATAGTCGGAAATCCTGCGGCCCTGCCGAACCGCTGCAGCGGCATCGTACAGCCTCTTCCACACCCATTCATCCCTTGTCAGGCTGCTGACATGCCCGGTCCGCTTCTCATGCATCAGCGGGACATCCACATCCTTCGTTGTCCACTGATAGCGGAAACCGAGTTTCTCCTGAACGCGTCTGGACTTGGTATTTCCTTCATAGTACCCGCACCAGATTCTGCGCATGCCGAGGTCTTCAAAACCATACCGGATCAGCTCCGCTGCAGCTTCCGGCATGATGCCCTGTCCCCAGAAGGGTTTTGCCAGCCAGTATCCCAGTTCGCATTCATCATCCCGCTCCGTCATGTCCGTATGCCCGTTCAGCTTCAGCTCGACTGTGCCAATCGGCCGGTTTTCCGGCTTCAGACAGATCGCAAAGCAGGCCTCATGACACAATACATGGCGGATCACATCCAGGCTTTCTTCCACGGACTGATGCGGCGGCCACCCGGCAATCGGGCCCACATCCGGGCACCGCGCGTACTCATAGAGCCCTTCCGCGTCAGCTTCCTGCCACGCCCGGAGAATCAGCCGCCCTGTTTCAAGATACCGCATGCTGTTTCATCTCTTTTCCTTTTCGTTTCGTTCCTGTGACTGCTATTGTATACACAGTCTCTCCTTCTGTAAACAAAGGCAGAGCAAAACCCTGTGCAGAAACTGCACAGGGCGGTCTTTCGGGCTTATGATATCGTTTTCTGCCGGAGCATTTCCAGCATCTGCTGAGCGGTGCGGCGCATGTTCAGCTGCGACTCACTGTTCCCATCGCACTGCCTGATGAAATTCCGGATCTGCGCAGCCATGTTTTGCTGTTCTCCGTTCCGCGCTTTGAATTTCTCCCATCGGATCTGCTGTGCAGCGCACTTGTTCCTGCTGGTTGTCCTGTTTCGTCTCTTCCACGCCTCCTGGGCCTCACTGTAATCGATATGATTTTCCTCACAGAACTGAACGATTTTTTTCATCGCGCCATAATTGGGATAGCATCGCCCGCGTTCCCAGTTGGCCACGGACCGCACCCCAATGATTTGTGCAAATTCTTTCTGGGTCAGTCCGGTGGCCTGGCGGATGCGGGTAAAGGGATTGTCCAGTGATTCCGATCGCTTTCTCCTCACGCTTTTCCGCCGCTTCTTTGTCCGCCACGTGCTCCATTCCGATTTGACCTCATCAATGTCACCGATATTTCTTCTTGCACAGAATTCAACCAGTTTTTTCATGGAAGAATGATTTGGAAAATGTCTTCCCTGTTCCCAGCAGCCAACCGATGATACACCAATGACATGCGCAAATTCCTTCTGCGTCAGACCTGTGCTCTGGCGGATACGGGCAAATACATTGTTTTCCATAACGACCTTGAACTCCTTATCCATTTTTACCATCCACCGCCATGCTCTGCACTCCCGGAAGCCAGTCGCTCGTCTTCCGATCCGTCGCTGAAGAGGCCGTATCTGCAGCTGTTTACAGATGCATCACACGGCTGTGTCGGTATTGTTTTCTTTCTACGTGGACATTATAATCACAATAAGATTCTTTTGTCAGTATTATTTGAATATTTTTAATAAAAATATATAACTTTTTGTGTAGATTGTCACCAAATGTATACATTTCCCATTCTTTCTGCAGACGCAAAAACAGCCGGATCAGTTCTGCTGATCCGGCCGTGTCTGTCCGTCTGGTTCTGTCAGAAATCCTGCTCATCCGGGAACGAATTTCCGGACAAAGGATCGTCATTGTTTTCTCCAAAGAAGTGAAACGGATCTCCGGCAATGGAACGGTCCGATTCCGCGCTGCTGTTCCAGCTCCCCAGGCCGCCCCAGGAGGAACCCAGGTTCTGCCCGCCGTTGTCAAAATGGGCATAGCCAAACCCGGTGTTCAGCGTTGTCCCGACGCAATGTCCGCCGTTATCATAGTGCACTGTCTCCCCAAAGCCCGTACTGAGCGAGGTTCCCAGGCACTGTCCGCCGTTGTCGAAATGGACGGTCTGACCCAGCCCGGTATCCATGGAGGACCCCAGGCAGTGGCCGCCGTTGTCAAAGTGCAGCGTTTCGCCAAACCCTGTTTCAAACGATTCCCCGGTACAGTTTCCACTGTTATCAAAATGTTTCATGGTCCTTTTCCCTCCTCTGTCTCCGGGAAAACGTCACAGCCCTCCTCGGCGCGGCATCAGGATGCCAGGAACGCAAGCACGGTATCCATCCACCGGCAGGCCGTTGCATCCACGCAGCGGTAGATTTCATGTTTTGCCCCTTCAAACCGCTCGAGCTTTCCATGCCGCAGGCGCTGGGCAAAGCGGTCCATCGGCTCGACGAGAACGCTCTGGTCTTCCGGTGCCTGAAGAACCAGAACCGGAATGCTGATTTTTTCGACTTCACCGGGTTTCAGGATCCGATTCGTCACCCGGACAGATTCCTTCGTCCAGCAGAAGGTCGGGCTGCTGTTCTGGAATTCTTTGACCGCATACTTCATGTCGTCGTACCAGTCAAAGCGTGCTTTGGACGTCGTGGCACTGGTGGCAAAATCCTCATGCCCCGTATATCCTTTGCTCATCATGATCCGGTTCTTCCCTTTTCCAACCGCCGTCATCGTGGTGCAGATCGCCATCACGACCGGCTTCGGAATCCCGTAGGTGGAAGGCGCAATCATGGGAGAAGACAGCACGGCTTTTTCAAAAACGCCCGGATACTTCTCAAGATACAGAGCACCGACCGCGCCGCCCATGGAATGGCACAGAAGGAAATACGGCCTGGGAAGATCCCTGTAGACGGTCCCCATCAGGGCATGCAGGTCCTCCACATAATCATCAAAATGCGCAACATAGGTATCGCCGGAAGCCTTATCCACGCCGGGGTCTGTATAGGATCTCCCGTGGCCCCTGGCCTCATGCATGCCGACCGTATAGCCCGCCTGGTTCAGAGCATAAATGACCTCTGAAAACTTCTCCACGGATTCTGTAAAGCCGTGATGGATGATCACAGTGCCTTTCTTTCCCTCAGACGGGAACACCGATACAAACAGTTTCTTTCCGTCCGCGCCGGCCACCATGCGGTCCTTCCGGATCTTCCTGAGTGCTGGACGTACGACGGTTTCCATGGTTTCTGAAAAATGATCCTCATGGATCATGCCATTGGGATAAAACTGGTCCATCTTTTGTTCTCCTGCTTTCTGACCGGGCCGCTGCATGCAGGCAGCATGCGGTACTGCCTTTTATTTTCAGGAAAATTATACTGTTTCCTCTGTTCAAAAGCAAGGAATCACCTCTTTGTTCCGCAGGCTTCCACAGAAAAACGGCTCCCGCAGGGAAGCCGTTCTTTCCGTGAAGATTATTCAGTGACGCCTTCGAGCGCCGTGCCGTTGACATACAGCGTATATCCGTTGCTGATGACATTGGCCGCACTGCCGTTGAATTCAGTAATATAGCTGTCGGCTGTCAGCGTCCAGGTGCTGGTTTCATCCAGGGTCACCGACACGGTGCCCGCCTCTGTGGAAACCACGGTGCCCTTACTGTTTGTGATATTTCCGCTGACATAGCCTTCGAGTGTGGAGCCGTTTGTCAGATTCAGCGTCAGGGAGGAATCACTGCCGACGAGCACTGCGCCGGACAGCGCCTGTGCATCCGCATAGAATTCAGCCGTATTGTCCTCGCCGCTCCAGCCGTCGTCGCATACAGAAATCAGGACATTGTCCTCGTCTTCATTGATGAGCGTGACATTGCTCAGACGGATAACCGCATGCGTGTTGGTCACGTGGAAGATGTGTCCGTTCATGCTCCGCAGGGTGCCGTCTGTCATGGTGAAGGAAGATGTGCCGCTGTCCGCGTCACCGCTCATGGACTGATAAATCATGATGCTGTCGAGGAAGGTGGCGTTTCCGTTGCACTTTGTGTTGTTGGCCGTCAGGCTGCAGTTGTTCAGGGTGATGGAGTTGAGACCTTCAATGCAGACACCCTCGGACAGATTGGACACGAGTTCCGCATTGGAAACCGTAATATCCGCCGTGGAATAGATGGCCGGAGACCCGAGTCCGTTGGACGTATAGGTGCCGCCATCCACTACGACCGTTCCGCCGCCGCGGTCTGTGCGGATCGGGGCAGAAGACCCGCCGGATGTGGTCACCGTCAGATTGCTGGCATAGGTGATGCCGCCGCCGGTCGTCATAATGCCGCCGGAGCCGGAACCCGTGGTGGTAATCACGGTATCGGAAATCACAACCGTTGTTCCGTCACCCTCTGCGCCGTTCTGTCCGCCGTTGCCGCCGTAACTGAATACACCGTTGGCCCCGTCAGCCGAGCTCTCAATGGTACCCCCTGTAATGGTTACCGTCGTGCCGCCCATGGCCAGGACAGCCGCGTTGAGGCCGTAGAAATTACAGTTGTCCCCGCCTGTGGAACTGCCCGTCTTGGTCACAGTCGGATTTTCAATCGTCACACTGCCGTCGGTATTGATGATCAGGGCGCTCTCGTCGACCGTATCGGATGTATAGGTCTGATCCGCCTGGGTTTCAGATGCCGTAATCTCGACGGCTGCTGTATAGGTCAGGTCTGCGCTGGAGGATCCGCCGGGCATTCCCGGAGGTGTTCCGCCCATGCCGCCTTCCGGCATTCCCGGAGGTGTTCCGCCCATGCCGCCTTCCGGCATGTCCGGAGGTGTTCCACCCATGCCGCCTTCCGGCATTCCCGGAGGTGTTCCACCCATGCCGCCTTCCGGCATGTCCGGAGGCGTACCGCCCATGCCGCCCTCCGGCGGAGACGGCGGTGTGCTGCCTTCTGCAGCCGCAGACAGGCCGATACTCATCAGAAGCATACATGCAATCAGGATCGAAATCAGTTTTTTCATGTCAACCCCTCCTAAATCTCATAGAACCTGTCGGAATTCCCTCCCGGCAGGTTCTATCATAAAGAGTATTCCTGTATAACAGTTGACTGAAATCTGAAGTTTATGTGAACCTTTTTCCTCAGGCCTGCTCTCCGCTTTCTGCCTTCGGCTGGTCCGCTGTCTCCTGCGCCTCGGCGCTTTCTCCCTCTTCCTCCAGGTCCTCGCTCTGCGGCCTGAGAATCATGCCGGCCGTATCTGTGACCGGGAGGGAAAACACGATGGCCCCGGCTCTTGTGCCCACACCGGCATCGTGCATGATCTGCTTCATCATGTCGGCCTTCATTTCCGATGGCGCGACAATCAGAATGATATCCTTCTCACTGGCCAGGGAGATGCCGAGAAACTGCTCCGCCTTTTCATGACCGGTGCCTCTGGCATGAATCACCGTGCCGCCGCGTGCGCCGGCCTTGCGTGCCGCATCCATGATCTGTTCACTGTATCCCTGATTGCCAATGACAATCAGCAGTTCCTGCTCAGTTCCTTTCAAGGCTGTTTCCGCTCCCCTCTCATAGTCCAGACCGTCCGTCATAAGCATCAGCTCCCGCTTGCCGCCGATGGCTGAAAGCGGGATCACATAGGCAATGCCCACGCCCGGCGCTTCAATGCGGAGGCGGACAGACATGGCCTTCTTGACTTCGAGCCATTTCCGCCCGGTCACAATGGTCATGCAGATCATTTTCTCTGTCTCATCCAGGCCCAGCAGACGCATATAGGACTCCGCCGCCGTGCCCACACCCAGGGAAATCAGGTGCAGGTCCAGCCCCTTGTCCTTGTAGAGCCGGATGAAATCCGGCATCCGCTTGCGTCCGGTCACGGTCATCATCAGATACAGATCGGAATGGTTCATCACGATCGCTCATCCCCCTTACAGCTCAATCACGGCATCATCAGGCAGCTCCGCATAGGGATCGGCAATCGGTACCGTACTGACATGATGGCGTGTCCTGAATCGGTAGATCAGCCCCAGGGCCTGAATGGTGATCAGCGGCGTCATGGCAACCAGCGCCACGACACCGAATGCATCCGTTGCAATATTGCCGCCCATCGCTGTACAGAATCCCATGGTCATGGGCAGCAGGAATGCTGCCGTCATCGGACCGGATGCAACTCCGCCCGAGTCAAAGGCAATGGCTGTAAACAGTTTCGGGCACAGGAAGCTCATGGCCAGCGCCAGCGCATAGCCCGGAATAATGAACCAGAGCACATTGATGCCCAGGATCACCCGCAGCATCGACAGTCCCACAGACACGCCAACACCCACGCACATGCTCAGCTGCAGGCTGGTTCCTGTAATCGCACCGTCCGTCAGATCTTCCACCTGACGCATGAGCACATATACAGCAGGTTCCGCGCGCACCACAAGATAACCGATCAGCATGCCCACCGGGACAATCAGCCAGCTGTACGGAAGTTTTCCAAGCATCTGACCCAGATAGACACCCGCCGGCATGAAGCCGTAATTTGCGCCGGTCATAAAGACGGTCAGTCCGATATAAGTGTAGAAAATGCCCAGTCCGATACGGGACAGCTGCTGGAATTCCAGTTTCATCAGGATATAGTTCAGAACAAAGAAGAACACGGTAATCGGCAGAATGGAAATCAGCATTTCCTTCATCATTTCCGGAAATCCGTTTCCGAAGAGGGTTCTGAGCTCAATGGAGTCCGCCACATTGGCCACCTGGATCGGGCTGTAATCCACCCCGTCCGGCCGGTAAATCAGGCTGAGCACCAGAACAGCCAGGATCGGTCCCACCGAGCAGAGCGCGACCATGCCGAATGAATCGTTGGACGCATTGCTGTCGCTTCGGATCGCGGTAATACCAAGGCTGAAAGCCATAATGAAGGGAACGGTCATGGGGCCTGTCGTGACACCGCCCGAGTCGAAGGCGACCGCCCGAAAACTGTCCGGGGCGAGGAAGGTCATGCCGAGCACCACCGTGTAGAAGGCAAACAGCAGCAGTCTCAGAGAAATGCCATACAGGATGCGCAGCAGGGCTATCACAAGGAAGCCGCCGACGCCGATGGCCACGGAGAGAATCAGGACCGGATTGGGAATAGTCTGAACCTGTCCGGCCAGCACCTGCAGGTCCGGTTCAGAAACCGTGATCAGCACGCCCAGGGCAAAGCCCAGAATCAGAATCAGCTTCAGATTTTTCGTGCGGGTGACATGGGCCCCGATCTGCTCTCCCATCGGTTCCATGGCCACTTCCGCCCCGACGGAAAAGAACATTATGCCCGCAATCAGCATGGATGCGCCAAGAAGGAAACTGAGCATCACGCCGCTTGGAATCGACGCCACTGTCATGCTCAGAAAGAGGACCAGCACGACAATGGGAAGCACAGCAGCGAGCGCCTCGCTCAGTTTGTCGAGCAGTTTGTTTTTCAGAATCATCCCTGCGATCATTCTTTCTGTTTGATGATGATCCCGGAAGCCACCGGTTTTTGGAGTACAGAAAATCAGCCCGCGCTTATCCTGATTGATTCAGCTCCGGCTGACATTCATGTCATATAGGGGTGAGTATATCACATTTTTTGTTTTCTTGGGAGTTGAATCCGCGCTAAGAATATCTGCGATGGCGGTACCTGTCAGAAGGGAAGTTCGTCCCACTCCGGCTCCTCGAATCCTTCGCTGTCTTTTTTTCTCTCCTGCCCATTCCCTTCTTCTGGTGCTCCCTGATTCAGCCGGCTCTACCTGAGCTCTTCCTCTTTCCGGTCGATCTCAGCCTGTTCCTCCCACGTGATGCCGTACGGGACGCCCCCGTCGGTATATCCGACGATAGAAGCAAAAGATTCATTCTGTTCGATCAGCGTTTCCGTCCGTTTGGGCGTCCTGTCTCTCTTTTTCTTCCTGCTCATTTCTGCATTGTTCTTTTTTCGTTCAGCCATCCGCAGCATCTCCCTGTCCCTCGTTTACGGAATCATGGCCTCCAGAACGGTCTGCAGCTGCGGGATGGATGCCACCGCACCGGGATGCGTCACAGCAATGCCCGATGCGCAGGAGGCCAGGGCCATCGCGCCGCCCACGGAAAGCCCGCGGAGGATCCCGGAGAGAAAATATCCCGTGTAGGTATCCCCTGCTGCCGTCGTATCCACAGCGCTGACCTGAAACGCCGACTGTGTCTGCCGGACGGCAGCTCGCGCGTACATGGAGCCCTTTTCACCCAATGTCAGCACAATCTGCATGCCCGGGTACTGTTCCACAAGCGCATCCAGAATATCGTCCGGCTCATGGGTTCCCGTCAGGTCTGCCCCTTCCACTTCATTGAGCATCAGCCAGTCCACTAGGGGAAGGATGTTCCGGAGCCGGTCTTCCATGGGCGAGGGATTCAGGACAATCTGCATGCCCCTGCGCCTGGCTTCCTGTGCAATTTCTTCCAGCTGGCTGATCTCATTCTGAAGGAGCAGCCAGTCACCTTCCCCCATGCCCTCCAGGAGCCGGGGAATATCCTCCCCGCGGAAGCTGCGGTTTGCACCGCCAAAGAGCAGAATCGCGTTTTCCCCGTCCGGGGTGACCTGAATGATGGCATGCCCGGTTGCCTCATCCCGGATCAGAAGGCGGGATGTATCCACCCGGTTCTGGTTCAGTTCTTCCATCAGAAACAGGCCGTCCTTGCCAATGCCGCCGGCAAAGCAGACGTCCGCCCCGGCCCGGCTCAGGGCAATCGCCTGATTGAGCCCTTTGCCGCCGGCATTCCTTGTATATCCTTCGGAAGAAAGTGTTTCCCCTTCGCGCACGAAATGCGGCACCTGATAGGTGTCGTCGATATTCGCAGACCCGCATACCAGAATCTTCATGCATTTCGGCCCCGCTCTGTGCGCGGCAGCCTTCTCTCCTTTATATGTTTTGTCCTAAGGATGTATTCATCTGAAAGGCAGGATCTGCTCTTCGAGAAACTCCGCAATCCCGTCCGCATCGCAGGTGCCGGTCACCCAGTCCGCGCCTTCGAGCGTGGCGGCATCGGCATTCCCCATCGCCACACCCCATCCGCACACGCGGAAGAATCCCAGGTCACAGTCTTCATCCCCAAACCCGAGTGCTTCACCCTTTGCGCAGCCATAGGCCGCGAGCAGCTGCTGCGCACCGTATTCCTTGTTTCTCCCGCCTGTGCAGAAATTGCACCAGATATCCCGTACATAGTGGGTTGCTGTCACACTCAGAAGGTTTTCCGTCTCCTTCACGCGCTCCACCGGCATCCCCCAGCAGGCCACAGACAGTGTTTCGGGGGCCTCTGCAGCTGCCGCTTCCAGTGTCTTCAGGTCCGGATTCTTCATTTCCAGGCTGGTGCCGCTTCTGTACCAGAAATCCACCCGGCTGCAGCCTTCCGCCCGGCGCGCAATCCCCAGAAGCGCTTCCGGAGAGAGCGCATAGTCAAATCGTCTGTCCCCGTAAAACATCTGTGCACCGTAGGCCAGCACACAGCCTTCCGGATGCAGGATCTCCCGGTATTCGCCCGCAGTGATAAAGTTGCGTCCGGTCGCGAACGCAAGCTGGATGCCCTTTTCTCGGCACGCCAGGAGCGCGTCGAGCGTTCTCCCCGTGATCTTTTTCTCAGCATTGAGGAGCGTGCCGTCAAGGTCTGTCAGGATCCATTTGACCCTGCGCGCCTGTTCGGGGGTCATTCGTCTCTTTTCTGCCATGCGCTTCACTCCCGGTTTTCCGTATTCCGTTCAATCTGTTCGACAGCCTGATGCGGATTCCTCTTCTGATATGCGCAGCACGGCGTATCCGCTCCTGACACGCCCAGAACATCATAAAAACATTTGCAGCTCTTGACATCGTTTTCATCGGCACATATGATTAGACCCATCATAAACAAACCTTTGAAGCGGAGATCAAACCGTACAGCGCACGCACAGAGAGCCGGGGCAGCTGGAAACCGGCCGAAAGCGGGACGGCAAATGGACCGCCGAGGGAAAGGTGAAGGGCATGATGCCCCTAGCCGGACCGTATGCCTGCGTTAAAGGCTGGAAATGTGTTGGCATTTCTGTAAAGTGGATCCGGCAAACCGGATCAAAAAAGGTGGTACCGCAAGGCTTCAGGCCCTGTCCTTTTCAAGGACAGGGTCTTTTTGCATCCACAGTGCAGTTCTATTCAGAAAGGTGGCCAGGAAATGACATCCATGCCGGATTATTCCATCCGCCTGCCCTCTTGGACGATCGGAATCCATGCTCTGGACAAGGTATCCGAGGTCTGCAGGGAAAGCGGAACGCGCGCGGTCATCATCGGCGGCAGGCGGGCCATGGCAGCCATCGCCGCAAAGATTGAGGAAGCCGTACGCCCTGTCCTTGAAATCACAGACCGTATCTGGTACGGCGGGGAGGCAGCCGAGGAAAACATTGCCATGCTGTCTGCCGCGCCGTCCGTCCGCTCCGCTGACATGATCTTTGCCGTCGGCGGCGGAAAAGCGCTTGACACCTGCAAGACCCTCGGTTTCCGGCTCGGCCTGCCGGTTTATGCCTTCCCGACCATCGCCTCAACCTGTGCAGCCTGTACGGCTGTCGCCATCCTCTATCACCCGGACGGTTCCTTTGCCGGTCCCTGCTTCCTGCCCGGACCCCCGAAGCACACCTTCATCGACACCGCCGTGATCGCCTCGGCACCGCCCCGTTATCTCTGGGCCGGGCTCGGCGACACGTACGCCAAGTATTTCGAGGCCTCCATGTCCTCAAGAGGCGATACGCTGGCCTACTACCATGCCCTGGGCGTCTCCGTCAGCCGGTCCTGCCTCGATCCGCTCCTCGCCTACGGCGAAAAGGGATACCGGGATCACCTGAACGGGAAGGTCACAGAGGAGCTCACACAGGTGATTCTCACCATCATCGTCACCACGGCCGCCGCCTCCATTCTCCTGACAGCCGACCGGATCATTGATTACAATACCGGGCTGGCCCACGCCATCTTCTACGCCCTCACCGCCTTCCCTGAACTGAAGATCGAGCAGGACCACCTGCACGGCGAAGTCGTCGGGTTCGGTGTTCTCCTCCTTCTGCTCACCGACGGACAGGATGACATGTTCCGAACCATGCACGCCTTCAACCGATCCGTTCAGCTCCCCACATCCATCCAGGAGATCGGACTGGAAGAAAAGGATCTTGAGCGCATACTCCCCCAGGTCCTGCGCATGCATGACATTGACCATAATCCCTATCCCATCACCCTCCCCATGCTCTCCGAAGCCTTCCGAAAGCTCGGGGATTACAATCTGAAACTCAAAGAAAACAATCAATAAATCAATATGTAAAGGAGATTCCAACCATGAAAAAGATCATTGCTGTGCTGCTTTCTCTGTCCCTGATGCTCTGCTGCTTCCTGTCTGTTTCCGCTGAAACGGCCCAGTATAAAGTCGGCATTGTGCTCCTGATTGAAAACGGCGCCTTCATGGATATGAAAAAGGGCATCATTGAAGGCCTTGCCGAGCTTGGCTATGTCGAAGGCACCAACCTGACCATCGATTATCAGTGCGCCCAGGGCGACGCCACCAACCTCCAGACCATCTGCCAGAATATGGATGACGGTTCCTATGACCTCGTCTTTACCATCGCCACTCCGCCCACCCAGGCGTTTGTCGGCCTGGAGAGCAAAACGCCCAACGTCTTCTGCTCCGTCGCTGCCCCGGTCGCAGCCGGCGTCATGAGCGCCCTGGACACCCCGGACATGAACGCCACCGGAACCAGCAATGCCATTCCTTCCGGCGACATCATTTCCATGGGCCTGCAGATTACCCCCGATGTCAAGACCTTCGGTCTGGTCTATTCCACCAGTGAAGTCAACGCCGTCAATGCCATGAACACGGCCAAGGCCTTCCTGGACGCCAACGGCTATGCCTATGTGGAAAAGACCGTGGCCAACTCCGGTGAAGTGCAGACTGCCACGCAGGCCGTCCTCGACCAGGGCGCCGATGTTCTCTTTGTCGCCAATGACTCGGTCGTGCAGGCCGCTGTGGATATTCTCGCCGAGATCTGCAAAGAGGCAGGCGTTCCCACCTACTGCTGCTCTGCAACCACCGTTCAGTCCGGCTGCCTTGCCACCCTCGCCATGAGCGACGTGTTTATCGGAAAAGAAACGGCCAAAATTGCCGCCCAGGTTCTCTCCGGAACCCCCATTGAAAGCATTCCCTGCCTCGTGGTGCCCGCGGATATCGTTTCTGTCAACTCCGACACCCTCGAAGCCCTTGGGCTGACCGTGCCCGAATCCCTCTCTGCGCTGGGCGAGGTGCAGTACCTCACTTCCAAGTAATCCCTTCCCGGTGCTGGGGTTCCTCCTTCACCTCAGCACCATTCCCCTTTTCATGACAAGGCAAAGGCAGGCATTGCACATATGAAGTTATTCATCGGGTCCCTTCAGCTCGGTCTTCTCTACGGTATCCTGGCTCTGGGCATTTATATCAGCTTCCGGATTCTTTCCATTCCGGACCTGACCACCGAAGGCAGCTTTGCCTTCGGCCTTTCGGTGTCCGCCGCTGTCACAGCAGCCGGGCATCCGCTGCTTGCGCTGCCGGCCAGCCTCCTGGCCGGTGCCTGTGCCGGCGCTGTCACCGGCATCCTGCAGACGCGGTACCGCATTCACCCGATCCTCTCGGGCATTATTACCATGAGCGGGCTGTATTCGATCAACCTGATGGTGCTGGGCGGGGCGCCGAACCTGTCGCTGGTGCGCGCCTCCACGATCTTCAAGATCGTTCCGTTCCTGTCCAAAAACGATGCCATGACCGTGCTGCCCATCTTCTTTGCCATCCTGTGCACGGCGGCGATCATCCTCTTTTATCACACACACCTGGGCATGTGCATCCGGGCTGTGGGCGACAATGAGGAGATGGTCCGTGCCTCTTCCATCAATGTGGATGCCTGCAAAGTCCTTGCCTTCAGCATTTCCAATGCGCTGATCGCCCTGTCCGGTGCGATCATTGCCCAGTATCAGGGGTATGCGGATATCTCCTCCTCCACGGGTATCCTGGTCGTCGGGCTCGCTTCCGTCATCATTGGGGAAGCCGTCTTCGGCCGGCGCGGCATTACACTCGGGTTCATCTCTGCCATTGTCGGTTCGCTGGTCTACCGGTATATCATTGCGCTGGCCACCCGCTATTCTCCGCTTGACGCGTATATGCTCAGGCTGGTCTCCGCTGTGATCGTCGGCATCACCCTGGCGATGCCTGCTGTCAAAAGCAACCTTGCCGCTGCCCGGCAGAAACGGGGAGGTGCTCAGGATGATTGAACTTCGCAACGCGGTCAAGATTTTCGAAAAAGGCACAGCCATTGAGCATACCGCGCTCAACCGTCTTTCCCTGCATGTGGAGAAAGGTGAGTTTGTCACGATCCTCGGCTCCAACGGTGCGGGCAAGTCCACCCTGTTCAATGCCATCTGCGGGACCTTTCTGCTCGACAGCGGACGTGTGCTGCTGGACGGGAACGACATCACCTATATGCCGGAGCACAAGCGCTCCGCCATGATCGGACGCGTGTTTCAGGATCCGATGAAAGGGACAGCGCCGCATATGACCATTGAGGAAAACCTTTCGCTCGCCTATTCCCGCCGCCATGCAAAGCCCCTGAGCTTTGCCCCTTCCCGCCGCCAGACAGCGCTTTTCCGCGAACGTCTTGCCGAGTTCGGCATGGGCCTTGAAGACCGCATGAAGACAAAAGTCGGGCTTCTCTCCGGCGGACAGCGGCAGGCTGTCACCCTGCTCATGTGCACCATTGTCCCGCCCAAACTTCTCCTGCTCGATGAGCATACTGCTGCCCTGGACCCGGCCACGGCCGACAAAGTCATGGCAATCACCCGGAAGGCTGTCGAGGATGATCACCTGACCACCCTGATGATTACCCACAATATGGCCTCCGCACTGTCCACCGGCACAAGAACCATCATGATGGATGAGGGAAACATTCTGCTGGACCTTTCCGGCGAAGAGCGGGAACACACTTCCGTGGATGACCTGCTGAAACTGTATGCCGGCAGCAAACACCGGGCGTTTGACAATGACCGGATGATGCTGCAGTAAGCAGCTCATATTTCAGAGTCCCTGTGTGGAAAGCAGGGGCTCTTTTTTGGTCCTCTCTGTAAAACCGCTGCATGCCGGAGACAAAGCGAAGTCCCCGGCGTCATGCATTCGGATGATATGCCGAAATCGAATATCATGATATGAATGATAACCATTGGCATGAAGTAGTGCAGGCCGGTATAATGATGCCGGGGCTTTCCATCACAATCAGCCTGCGCCTGTATCATGATCCATGACAGGCCGGGTGCGGAGCCCTTCACTTATGCAGATTCTTTCAATGGCTACAGCAGGGAGGCAACACGATGATTTACAGAGATTTTCAGGACATCAAACTGTCCGCACTGGGCTTTGGGGCCATGCGTCTGCCGGTCCTTGACGGGGATGACAGCCGCATTGACGAACCTGCTGCCCTGCGCATGGTGGATACCGCCATGCACAGCGGCATCAACTATTACGATACAGCCTGGGGCTATCATGGCGAGCATTCCGAGCTGGTCATGGGCAAAGCACTCTCCCGCTATCCCCGGGACAGCTTCTATCTGGCCACCAAGTTTCCCGGTTACGATGCCTCCAACTGGGGCAAAGTAAAGGAAATCTTCGAAGCCCAGCTTCAGAAACTGAATGTCGAATACTTCGATTTCTATCTGTTCCACAATGTGTGTGAAATGAACATTGATGCCTATCTGGACGATGAAAAATACGGCATCTACAGTTACCTCATCGAGCAGAAGCGCAGCGGCCGCATCAAACACCTCGGCTTCTCCTGCCACGGTGAACTCCCTGTGCTCAAACGTTTTTTGGAAGCCTACGGCAAAGATATGGAATTCTGCCAGCTGCAGCTGAACTACCTGGACTGGACCTTCCAGCACGGCAGGGAAAAGGTGGAGCTGCTCCGGGAGTGGAACATCCCGGTCTGGGTTATGGAACCTCTTCGCGGCGGAAAACTGGCTGCGCTCGCTCCCGAATATGAGCAGGAGCTGAAAGCACTGCGGCCGGATGAAGAGATCCCTGCCTGGGCCTTCCGCTTCCTGCAGAGCATCCCCGGCGTCACCGTGATCCTGTCGGGCATGTCCACGCAGGAACAGCTGGAAAAGAACCTGTCCACCTTTGCAGAAGACCGCAAACTGAATGAAGCTGAAATGAACGCGCTGATGGGGATTGCACAGCGCATGCTCTCCCTGGGCACTGTGCCCTGCACTGCCTGCCACTACTGCGTCAGCCACTGCCCGATGGGGCTGGATATCCCCCGCCTCCTGTCCCTGTATAACGAGCATGCCTACACCGGCGGCGGATTCATCGCACCCATGGCGCTCAGTGCGCTGCCCGCAGATAAACTGCCCTCGGCCTGCCTGCAGTGCCGCAGCTGTGAGCGCGTCTGCCCTCAGCAGATCAAGATTTCCAAGGTGCTCGCAGATTTCGCTGAAAAACTGGGCTGATCTCATCCGGAGGACAACGCATGAAAAAAATCATCCTGGCTGTTTTGACTGTTTCTGTGCTGCTCTGCGCCATTGGCATGGCCGCTGCCCAGCCCGCTTCCCGGACGCTTGTGGTGTACTTTTCTGCCACAGGAACCACAAAGGCCGTTGCACAGGAGGCGGCCGGCCTTCTCGGAGCAGACCTCTATGAGATTGTGCCCGCTCAGCCCTATACCGAGGCAGACCTGGCCTACTATACCAACGGGCGCTGTGATCAGGAGCAGGCGGATCCCTCTGTCCGTCCCGGCATCGCAGGTGAAATTCCTTCCATGGAAGCCTATGATACGGTTCTCATCGGCTACCCGATCTGGCACGGCCAGGCGCCGCGGATCATCTGCACCTTTCTGGAGAAATGCGATCTGAGCGGAAAAAGACTTGCCTGTTTCTGTACTTCCCATTCAAGCGGTCTGGGCAGCAGTGCGGCCAATCTGCATCCGCTTGTCTCCGCTTCCGCCGTCTGGCTGGAAAGCCGGCGCTTTTCTGCCGGCGCATCCCGTGCGGATGTCAAAAACTGGCTGGATGAAATTGGCGTCACGGCAGAAAAGGAGACGGCACAGGTGGGACAATTCGATTTTCAAAACAGAACAGTGCTCCTCAACAGCGGCTATACCATGCCGATCCTGGGCCTCGGCACCTATGCGCTGGATTACGACACCTGCGTCCAATCCGTCATGACCCTGATCCGCAGCGGCGGCCGGCTCATCGACACAGCCTACATGTACGGCAATGAGGGCGCTGTCGGGGAAGGCGTCAGACGGGCCATGGCCGAATACGGCGTCAAACGGGAAGAGATCTTTGTGATCACGAAAATCTATCCCAGCCAGTTTCATGCGCCGGAAGAAGCCATTGATATGGCGCTGGAAAAACTGGATATCGGATATATCGACATGATGCTCCTGCATCATCCGGGCAGCCACGATGTTGAAGCGTACAGGGCCATGGAAAAATATGTCGAGCAGGGCAAAATCCGCTCCCTCGGTCTTTCCAACTGGTATGTCGAGGAGCTGACGGATTTCCTGCCCCGGGTGACCATCATGCCCGCCCTTGTGCAGAATGAAATCCATCCCTATTATCAGGAGCAGGAGGTAGTCCCCTTCATTCAGGGAAAAGGCATTGTGGTGCAGTGCTGGTATCCGCTGGGCGGAAGAGGATACACTGCAGAACTGCTCGGCAACGAAACCATTCAGAGCATTGCTTCTGCGCACGGTGTTTCTGCCGCACAGGTGATTCTGCGCTGGGACCTCCAGAGGGGCATCGTCGTAATTCCCGGTTCTTCCAATCCCGATCATATCGTCGAAAACCTGGATCTGTTCGGCTTCACATTGTCCGATGAGGAAATGGAGCAGATCCGTCTTCTCGACCGCGGGGAAAAACACGACTGGTATTGAGTCCCGATATCCACAGAAAACGGTGTCCGTCCACAGTCCGTACTGCAGACGACACCGTTTTTTATGTCTCTGTCCCAGCAGGCCTGTCCGGGATTTTGTGGCAGTTTCCCATGATTTCCTGTATAATAATGCGGTTCAGATCAATCAGAGCAGCCCCGCAGGTGCCGCCTGTCCCATGGGCTGCAGAAAAGAGGAAACCATATGACATGGTTCAGGACGGCCGGAAAAAGAATCCGGCCAAAACATATCCTTTGGGCCGGCATCATCGGGCTGTGTATTCTTCTCCTGGTCATTGCCTATCAGGTCAGCCCGATTGAAGAACCCATCGATCCCTTTCCCAGAGGTACCATTGGCGTCACCGAGCCTGTCATGAGCGGGGAAACGGTCTCGCAGCTCTTTGTCGCGGAGCATCCTGTCCGGGATCTTCTGTTTTCCATCGGGACCTATCATGAAACCTTCAGCCAGGGAACGCTCCGCGTCAGCATCGTCAGCGAGGACACCGGGGAGGCGGTCTACACCAAAGATTTTCAGGCAGATGCACTGCATGACAACCAGAATCTACGCATTGAGCCTCACCTTCCCGAGGGCACCTACAATATCCAGTTCACCCCTGAGGACTTCGAGGAAGGCAAACCCATCTGCCTGTATACATCGCATGAACCCTCCTCCATTGCAGGCTATATCCAGTATGATGAGGAATATGAGGATTCCATCTATCTGGGCTATTATTACAATCCCGCTTCAACCGGCGCACAGAATGCTTTCCTGCGTTTGGAACTGCTTGTGCTGGGCATGACGGCAATCGGGCTTCTCGTTGAAGGTCTCCTCAAGGCGAGAAAAAAGGAGAACCGAAAGCAGCTGCTTCTGACAGCACTCTTTGGATTCCTCTGTTTCGCCGCATCCGGTCTGATTCTGTATTTCCAGTTTGGAGAAATGGTGCAGAGAGAATCCTTCTCCTTCATGCGAAATGACCGCATGCTGTTTTACTGCGTCGTGCTCCTTCTCATGGGCGGCATCTGGTGCTTCCTGAAAGATTACAGTGAAGTCATTCTGCTGTTCATCATGAGTATCGGCATGGTTCTGATTTTTGCCGATTTTCCCTTCAATCCGATTGACGAGAACGCACATGCGGCCATCATCACGTACATTGTGGAAAATTACAGTTTCCCGAATGTGTATGACAACTATGAGGCGGTCCAAGGACCCCTGTCATATTATCTGTCTGCCCTGCTCGTCGGATGGCTGCCGGAAGACTACATGTATATCGGCGCGAGGATTGTCGGCGCCATCCTGATGGTGCTCAATGCCGTCGTCATCCGGAAAACGCTTCGGGAAATCGAGACAGCCTTTCCGGGCGAGCATTCTGAGCGTTTTGTCCATGTTCTGTGGCTTCTGTTTTCTGCCAATCCAATGATCCTGATCCGCTTTACCCGCGTTTCCAACGAGCCGCTGATGTGCCTGTTCAGTTCCCTCGCCATCCTTGAGGCTGTCCGGCTCATCCTGCACGGGTATAAGCCGTCTTCCGTGGCGCGCTGCACCATTCTGTGCGCGCTGGCTTTCCTGACCAAGTCCACCTCGTTTTTCCTCTTCGGCATTGTCTTCCTTGTCTGTGCCTACTACAAAAAATGGAAGGCTTTCTTCCTTCAGCTGGCGCTGTACGTGATCATTCCCGTCCCGTGGTTTATCTCCAACTACATGACCTACGGAGCACTCACGGCCATGAAGGGCCACCTGGAGTTCGTGCTGCCCATTGTCAACCCCGGCATGGAACCGCCGGATGTCTGGAATTACCTGCAGCAGTATTTTGTCAAATATTTCATTTCTCCCGAGCCCGGTGTCTGGTATGACCTGCTCCGGTTTGAAGAGTTCGCCAATGCGCTGCTCCTGATTTTCCTCGAATCGGCCATCATTTTCGGGATCGGATATCTCATCGGGTTTGTGAAAAACCGTCTGCAGTTCGACCATTCCACAGCCGAGCAGAAGCGTTTTACCGTCATGACCTTTGCCGCCCTGCCCGCCGTATGCTATATCGTCCACATTATTCAGTCCTTTATGACCTATAATATCTCCGTCGGCAATAACCGGTACGCAGTCATGCTGAACAGTGCTTTCTGCGGCCTGATGCTGTTGGGATCCCTGAAGGTCTCGAAAAAGTTTAAAACGCTGCTCGTCGTCTATCTCACAGGATTCTTCGCTGTCGTCATGACATCTCTGATCTGCGGCTATGTGGAGGTCGTCATGTCAACGCCCCTGTAAGATGCATCCAGGCGTTCCCAAAATCAACCATGATGTGCAGGTATGGACAAAATTGCAGTATTGATTCCCTGTTACAATGAAGCCGTAACGATTCAAAAGGTCGTCTCAGATTTTCGGCGTACACTGCCTGAAGCAGTGATCTACGTCTATGACAACAATTCCGCTGACGGCACGGCCGCCATTGCAGAAAAGGCAGGCGCTGTTGTCCGCTGTCAATTACCCACGACTGAAGTC
>DEFL01000048.1:26097-140926 GCA_002350845.1 Christensenella sp. UBA2853 | reverse complement strand
GTCCGAGCCTAAATAACATGAATCAGATTCATGGGACCAACCTGGGAAACTGGCTCGTGCTCGAAAAATGGATGAATCCCGGTCTCTTTGCAGATACCGGGACCGAGGACGAAACCTGGCTGGCGAGAAAGCTGCCGGCAGATGAGTTCGCGCGCCGCCTTAAAGCGCATCGCGATACCTATGTCACCGAAGAAGATTTCAAGTTTATAGCGGAGAGCGGACTGAATATGGTCCGCCTCCCGGTTCCTTATTTCATGTTTGGGGACCGCCCGCCTTTTGTTGGATGCGTCGAGTATGTGGACAAGGCGCTGGACTGGGCAGAAAAATATGGCCTGAAGGTGCTTCTGGACCTGCATACCGTGCCTCACAGCCAGAACGGCTATGACAACGGCGGCATCACGGGCGTTTGCAAATGGCGTCAATATCCAGAGGAAGTTGAGTTTGCTCTGACGGTCCTGGAGAGGATGGCACAGCGCTATGGACAGCGGGATGGACTGTATGGCATTGAAGTTCTGAATGAACCGATCAGCTGGATTGTATACATCACCGCGCCGTCAACCGGCAAAGCTGTTGACCGTGAAGAAGCGAAAGGATCAGGCTATGTGCCGCTGCCTTTCCTGCGGGAATTCTATACAAAGGCCTATCAGCGCATTCGCAAATATCTCCCCGAAGAAAAGGCAGTCGTGTTCCATGACGGTTTCCGCTGCACAGCGTGGAATCGCTTCTTCCGGGAAGCCGGTTTTAAGAATGTCGCCCTGGACACGCATATCTATATCTTCGCCATGGAAAACTTTGTGCCGATTGCCAAGCCCTGGGTATACAAAATCTACCTGAATGCCTGCATGCATCAGGTGCGCAAAGCACAGAAGGACATTCCGGTCATTGTTGGCGAGTGGTGCATCTGCAACAAGTATGCCAACAAGATGGCTCAGTCGGTCATGTCCCAGAATGAACGGACAGAAAAGCAGAAAGCCAAGTACCGAGAGATTGCTGCCATGGAACTGAAGTCCTGGCGGGAAACGGCCGGATGGTTCTACTGGAATTATCAGCTGCTCAGAGATCGTGAAACGACGACCGATGAAAGCTGGAAGGAAAGCTGGGATCTGAGCCGCTGCCTGAAAAACGGCTGGCTGACGAAGGAGGATTTTGTGCAATGAGTTCGGTGAAGAAGAGCTTTTGGAATCTTCCTGTACTCAATCCCCGCACGGACAGGCAGAAGGTGACACTGCCCGAAATGATTTTCGGCTATTTCCTGGGGCCGCTGCTTGTGCTGGCCATGACGTCTGTTGTGGCAACCTATTATCTGACTTTTTACCGCACGTATGATGATGTGGTGGCGCAAGGCAATTTCCTCGTCCTGCTGCCGCTCATCAGCATTATCCCCATGGCGCTTGCCAATATCATTGTTGGCATTGTGCTCGGGAAAACGAAAACAAAGCAGGGCAAGGCCCGCCCGTTTATCCTCGTGGCCGGGCCGCTCCTGCTGGGTTCCGGCATCGTCATGTTTGTCATGCCCTATTTCAGTCTGGGCTTCCGCATGGCGTGGATGGCAGTCACCTACAATCTGTTTGCTGCCCTGGCCAATCCGATTTACTCCAATGCCCATTACCTGATGGTATCCCTGTCCACCAGAGACCTTGACCAGCGGGGCAAGCTGTCCGTGGTTGCGAACATTCCTGCCGTGGCAGGCAATGGACTGGTCTCCAGTATTCTGATGCCGGCGATCCTCAGCTGGATCAAAGCGGGTGAAGCACTTGGCGAAGGCAATCTCGTAGTGCAGAACCGTTGGCAGCTGGTCATGATGCTTTTTGCCGCTGCTGCGTTCATTGGCTGTCTGCTTGAGTATCTGTTCACAAGAGAGAGGATTACTGAGGAAGATATTGATGAAACCGCCGCACAGCAGAAAGCTGAAACCATTTCCACCGGAAAACAGCTGAAGGCGGCTGTTGGTGACAAATACTGGTGGATCATCATGATCTTCTATTTCCTGTATCAGGCAGGGGTCATGTTTAAAGGCGGATATGTGTTTAACATTTTCTGCAATGACTTTTTCCCCTCGGCCACCGTATTCGGTCAGACACTGAATGCAGAGGGCGTCCAGTCCCTGATGGCGCTCATCGGCGGCATCCCTCTGGCGGCCGGCATGCTGTTTGCCTGGCCGGTGGCCAACAAAATCGGCAAGCGGAACTTTGTGCTGCTTGGCTGTGTCGTATCGATTATCGGCAGCGTGGTGTGCCTGCTGGCCCCGGCGAATTTTGTGATTGTCACCATAGGCCAGGTCCTGAAAGGATTTTCCTCCATTCCCGGAGCCTACATCATGATGGCGTTGTTTGCTGATGTCCTGGACCATCTCGAAGCAAAACATGGCTTCCGTGTGGACGGCATTTCCATGAGTGTCTATTCCACAATCCTGACAGTCGTGAATGGCCTTGCGGTAGCCTTCTTCAACCTGTTCTATGACGGCGGCGCGTTTACGCATCAGCAGGTCTCCAGTTTCTTCTTCCTGGGCTTTGAAATCTTTGCCCACGGTATTCTGATTGTGGTGCTCCTGTTCCTCAATGTTGAGAAGAACATCAGGGAAGAGCAGGCGCTCATTGCCAGCCGGAAGAACGGGAAAGCCTGATGAACAAAGCGCTGAATCTGTAAGTGCAAGAACTGAACAAAAAGACAACTGGCGAGTGGTCAGTTGTCTTTTTGTTCATTGCGGATAACATTTACAAGAAAATGAAACCCCGCTATAATTAGAGCGAATAATAATGTTTTGCATATATGAAATGGTTCATAGAACTGAGTTGGTTTCATTTCAAGAGCGTTCCTGGCTTTCAAAACGAATGAATCAAGTATGCTTTGCGTCATCGAAATGGGGAATGATGCAAACGCGAGTTTTCATGGGCTGATGAATTGCATGGAAGGCAGTGGGACTCAGTCCTGCACAGAACGCTACACTTTGAATGGGCAGAAAATGTAGGTCTCAGAAAAGGGAGGAATAAGTGGTGAGATCGCTTCTGATCAAAGACACGACAAAAGAAGAACGGGAAAAGATTGTGTACCAGGCTCTGTGGGGAAACTGTGGAAGTGACTGTGAATTCTGTTCAGGATGTGACAATCTCGGCGGTGGAAGAATTGACGGACTCTATCAGGACTATATCGATGGGAAAAAGGAACTTGCCGAAGTCAATGCGGAATACAGAGCGCGCTTCGTGAGAGGGTAGGCCATTGCACGCAGAAACGTTACAGAAACACATAACCGTTCGGATAGAAATCTGACATGCAGGGAACCAGTTGGCTGTGACCACTGCAGGTGGGAAGGAATACGTGGCTGAACTGACAAAATAATGCATGCAGTATGCCGCCTCTGCTCTTCGGGGCAGGGGCGGCATCTTATAACAGAAAACACTCTCTCCCTGAAAGGAGAACTGATCTATGAAAAAACAGCTTCGCAGGGATGCGGAAACCATCATCCACCGGGCAATCGCTGAGGTGAAACCGGACTATGCGGTCGAAAAGGTTCTGAAGGGCCGGACCTTTCCCGGGAAAGTGTACCTGGTGGCAGCAGGCAAAGCGGCCTGGAAAATGGCGGATACTGCGGCCAGGACAATGGGCAGTACACTGACGGCCGGGGTTGTAGTGACCAAGTACGGACATGTGGAGCACGAGATTCCCGGAGTTACCTGCTACGAAGGCGGGCATCCGGTGCCAGACGAACAGGGCGTAAAGGGCACACAGGCCGCGCTGGACCTGACAGAGAATCTGCAGGCGGAGGACACGGTATTGTTCCTCCTTTCCGGCGGAGGCAGTGCACTGTTTGAGAAACCGCTGATCCCCATGGAGGAACTGAAGGATATTACCGGACAGATGCTGGCCGCGGGCTGCGACATTGTGGAAATCAACACGGTACGCAAGCGTCTCTCTGCTGTCAAGGGCGGCAAGTTTGCCGCATGGTGTGCGCCGGCCCGGGTGATTTCCATTGTGCTGTCTGATGTCCTGGGTGATCCGCTGGATATGATTGCCTCGGGGCCTACCGTGCCCGACCGGTCCGACTGCGCACGGGCGCTGGACGTGATTGCGAGATACGGACTTCGCATCAGCGACCGGGCGAAAGCCTGCCTTCAGACAGAAACGCCAAGAGCCCTGCCTGAGTCAGAGACACAGATCATCGGCAGTGTTAGGGAACTGTGCCGGGCGGCTGCCGATGCGTGTCAGGAACTGGGCTATATGCCGGTCCTCCTTACCGACCAGCTTTGCTGCGAGGCGAAGGATGCAGGCAGTTTCCTTTCGAGTATTCTGAAGACCCATGCCACACAGGGAAAGAAAATGGCGTTTCTTGCGGGCGGTGAGACCGTAGTGCATCTGTCCGGAAACGGTCTGGGCGGGCGCAACCAGGAGATGGCGCTTTCCGCCGCACAGGGGATTGCAGGGCTGCCAAACGCTGCCGTCATTTGTGTGGGCTCTGACGGGACCGACGGCCCCACGGATGCAGCGGGCGGTTATGCCGATGGTGATACACTCGCGTCACTTGCAGAAAAAGGCCTGTCCTATGCGGCCATGATAGAGAATCATGACGCGTATCATGCACTGGAGGCCGTCGACGGCCTGATCAAAACGGGGCCAACGGGAACGAATGT
The DNA here is from genome assembly GCA_002350845.1 of Christensenella sp. UBA2853. GTDB lineage: Bacteria > Bacillota > Clostridia > Christensenellales > Aristaeellaceae > UBA2943. The sequence goes on along the minus strand of DEFL01000048.1, from coordinate 136,301 downwards.
CAATGACATTGCTGTGGCGCTGATAGGGTAAGAAATATTCCCATTCCTGCGGCCATATGGGGGCTGCTCCTCCTGTTCCTTGCCCTGTGCCTGAGGGTCATCCGGGTGGACCAGATTCGGGAAGTACAGCGGCTTGCTGTCTCATCTGAAACAGCCTGTTTTTACGAATGTATGTGTTCAGACTCTGTCTTACTGCCGCTTCTCTGCAGCCGTTTTCCTGTACCTGCTGCGGGAACAGGAGAGGGCTGCAAAGCTGCGTGCACAAGCCATGGCGGAGGCTGTCCGCCTGCATCAATCCGGGTATGAAACGGAAGGATTCTCTCTTGTGCCGAAGCTGAGACGGGACAGTTTCTTTCGGAATTCACTCGGAGTCATATTGGTGAAGCGGTGAAAGACGCTGCTGAAATACTGAGGATTATCTCCAAAACCTGTCTGCTCTGCGATTTCCTGAATCTGCATCTGTGGAGAGCGAAGCATGAGGCGCATCGCAAGCATCATCCGCTGATGCATGAGGTAGGAAGAAAATTTCTCTCCGATTTCACGCTGAAACAGTTTGGACAGATATGTCTCGTTGAGATACATCCGCTGTGACGAAATCCATTTCAGCGACAGTTCCGGATTTGCAATTTCCTCATCCACAATAGCCAGAATCTGGATCACGGTGGGTGAACTTGCACTGTGCTGCTCCGGCATCTCTGAGGGGATATTCATGCCGAGGTCTGACAGACTCTGGGCAAACTGATTCTGCTCCCATGTATCCTGTGCCTTGCGAATGGCCGTCAGCAGGGAGACGGGATTGAGCGGTTTCAGCAAATAATCGAGTGCATGAGACCGCATGGCCTCACGGGCGTATTCAAAGTCGGCATAACCGCTGATCATAATGAACTGAATGGACGGATAGAGTCTGCGCACCTGACGCACCAGTTCCAGTCCATCGATCATGGGAAGCCTGATATCCACCAGCATCAGGTCCACAGGGTGCTCTTTCAGCATTGCGAGTGCCTCTGCCGCATTTTCTGCGGTGCCGGTCAGTTCCATCTGATAGCGTCCCCAGTCAATCTGCCTTGCAATGGATTCACGAACAATCGCTTCGTCATCCACAATCATTACTTTATAACTCATTGCATGATTTCTCCAGGTTCTGTCTGATCCTGCCATTTCTTTGCGGGAAAGGAAAGATGGGCAACGGTCACATTCTTCTTTTCATCTCTGTACAGTTCCAGCTGGCTTGCCTCTCCCAGAAGCACTTTGGCCCGCTGTTCCATGTTGATCAGCCCGACCCCGCTGCCTCCGCCCTTTTTTTCGCCGCTGCGGAGTTTCTCCATGAGATTGCTTTCCGGTGCAGGCCCTGTATTTTCCACTCTGCAGTGGCAGACCTGGCCGCTGAGATACAGAGAGATGGAGATTTCACAGGGCGTGAGCATCTGGTCTACGCCATGATGAATTGCGTTTTCCAGCAGGACCTGAAGGGAAAACTTCGGGATGGCCAGATCACTGACATTATCAGAAACATCAAAGTGCATCTGCAGGCGGGAGCCATACCGTTTTTTTTCAATCAGCAGGAAATAACGCAGAATCTCCAGCTCACGATCTACAGAAACGAGCGTTTCATGGACATCCACCGCCTCACGGAGCAGGTGGCTCAGCGCTTCGGTCATGGATGCCACAGACTGGTTTCCGCTTTCCCTGGCTTCCCAGTAGATGGTATTGAGGGTGTTGTAAAGAAAATGAGGGTTGATCTGTGCCTGAAGCAGGGCAAGCTGTGTTTTTGTGAGCCAGAGCTCACGACGGTAATTGGCATCCACCAGCTGATTGACACGCTCTGCCATACTGTTGAACGCCTCTGTGAGATCCTGTGATTCACGATTGATATGCCGGTTGTCGGAAAGCAGCGGGATGGTTTCCTGGCCATCCCCCTGGATATGCTTCATATGAGCAATCATGCGCTGCAGCTCTCCGGTCGTCCGCCTGGCCAGAAACACAGAGAGAAGAAATGCTCCCAGGCTGATCAGGGTCAGAATGCCAACAAACCGCAAAAAGAGCAGCTGCTGGGGCATAAACATGTCATTATAGGCCATCACGGCAGTCATGGTGACGATATCCCCGGGGACGCGAACCGCATAGAATGTCTGCCCGGCGTTTGAAACCAGGGCATATCCGCCGGCACTTCCAAACGCTTCATCCAGTTCCCTGCCGGAGGGAAACTGCCTGCTGCTTTCACCGAAACGGTATCCGATGCCGGTCTCATTCAGGGTCAGATGAAACATGCTGCTCTGCTGAACAGGCAGCATCTGCTGAAGCTGCTGCCACTGTACACAGATGACCAGTGTGGCAACATGCCGCATGGACAGATTCCGCTTTTCCCTCAGTTCTTTGACCACAAACAGCCAGTCCGGATAGGATTCAAGGGAAGAAAACAGCGTGGCTCCGTCTGCTTCCCTGCCTTTCTCATCCAGAATTTGTGCCTCTTCGGCATTGAGGCGGAGAAAGGATTTCGACACCTGGACACGTACAGTGCCCCGGGCGTCGATCAGGTTGGAACAGGCGATCACGCTGTTTTGAAGAACAGGAACAATCGACGAAGAGATAAGATCCAGATGCCGGTTCTGGGCAGACAGGCCAAGATTGGCATCCACCGCATCCAGATAGTCGCTGGCTGCTTCCTGAATGTCATTCATGGTCACAATATCGTATGCTGCATTCCGGACCTGGTTGATTTCATCATTGATCGTAGAGGCATCAACGGACAAAAGGTCTGCAGTCTGCGCGTAAAGTACAGAGAGGTGCTCTTTCTGGAGGGCATGCATCACAAAAAGACTGATCGTGAAAGAGAGCAGAAAGACCAGAAGAAGAATCATGCAGACCTGACGAACCAGTGTCCAGTGACGCACATGCATGCTCAGCACCTTCCTTGTATCAGGCTTTCAGGCCGGACATTGCAATGCCCTCCACGATATAGCGCTGTGTAAAGAGGAAAAGCACAATGACCGGAAGCAGGGAAACCACGCACATGGCAAACATTGCTCCATAGTCGGAAACGGCCGTGGGGTCGCAGAACAGCTTCAGTGCGATGGATACAGTATAGTTCTTCGGCGAATTCAGGTAAAGAAGGGAGCCCATGAAATCGTCCCATTTCCAGTAAAAGCTGAAAATAGCACTGGTTGCCATGGAGGGGACGATCAGCGGGACAACGATCGTACTGAACAGACGGATCTTTCCGCAGCCGTCAATCTCTGCTGCTTCATCGAGCTCCTGAGGGATCCCTGCAATAAACTGCATCATCATAAAAATGAAGAATGCACGTCCGCCCCATTCCGGTATAATCAGGGGAAGGAATGTATCCACCCAGCCGAGAGAGTGAAAAATGACATACTGAGGCACCACCAACACCTGGCTCGGCACCATCATGGTGATCATCATGCACACGAACCAGACTCCGCGCCCTCTGAATTTCACCCGGGAAAATCCATAAGCTGCCATGGCAGAAGCAATAACATTGCCAATAACGGTCAGGATGGTCACGATAAATGAGTTTTTGAAAAATGTGGTAAAGGTGGTACCGCCAAAACCGGACCAGCCATTGACATAGTTATCCGTGCACCATTCTGAAGGAAACAGCTGGCCGACCGTGGAGAGCACCAGGGAGCTTTCCTTGAAGGAAGAAAATACCATCCAGATCAGGGGGTAAATCATTATGAAACCCAGAAACCCCACAAACAGATGAAAACACACTGTGTTGACTGCTTTTTTCTGACGCATCCCGATCACCTCACTTGATCTCGTTCTCATAGAATACCCAGGCAGACGAGGAACGGAAGACCAGGAGGGTGAAGAAACCGATGATGGTCATAAGCACCCATGCCATGGCGCAGCCATATCCCATCTTATAGTACGCAAATGACTGCCTGTATAGATACAGGGCATAGACAAGCGTACGGTTCATGGGACCTCCGTCCGTAATAATCATGGCCTGGGAGAAGACCATGAATCCACCGATCATCTGCATAACCAGATTGAAGAAGATGATTGGCGTGAGCAGGGGAAGCGTGATCCTGAAAAAGCGCACCAGCGGACCGGCACCATCGCATTCAGCCGCCTCATAATAGCTCTTCGGGATCTGTTTGAGACCGGAAAGGAAGATCAGCATAGGGGATCCAAACTGCCAGATAAACAGCAGAATCAGGCTCCACAGTGCAGTATCTTTGTTGGAAATCCAGCTGATATTGCTGGCAATGCCGATTGCCTGCAGAGCGGTATTCAGCACACCTGTTTTGGAAAAACAGTAGCGCCACATGACGGAAACAGCCACTGAACCGCCAAGAATGGAAGGAAGGTAGTAAACCACCCGATACAGCGGAACCATTTTGGACTGTCGATTAAGAATCAGAGCCACCAGCAATGCAAAGGCCAGACGCAGCGGAATCGCAATAAACACAAAGCGAAACGTGACTCCGAGAGACGTTTTAAACAGCTTGTCCCCTGTAAACAGCTTGACATAGTTGGAAAGTCCAACAAAAGTAGGGGCGGAGAGCATGTTATAGTCCATAAAGGACAGTACAAATGAAATCACGAAAGGCACCAGATTGAAAGCCAGAAAACAGAAAAGCCAGGGGCCGATAAACAAATATCCGATTCCGGTTTCAGTCAGTCTGCGTCTGCGAAGAGCGGGGCTGAGTGATACTTGAGTTTGCTTCGTCATGGGATGTGCTCCTCTTTCCTGCCTATGCCCTGCGGCACAGCATGATGAAAGGGAGGACGGCCGAAGCCGACCCTCCCTTGCTTATTTTTGTCTGCTCAGTTCGGCAGAAGCGCGGTAGCCTGTTCCACAAAATCGGCTACGCAGTCTTCGGCGGTCATCTCGCCGTACATGACGGCAGTGTAGTCATTTTTCAGAACGCTGATGGGCTCGGCGGAATGGGCCGGGTCAGCGGGGTTAACTGCAGCCACAACACCAGAAACATCGGACACGTAGTTGAGAACGTTCGCGGTGTATGCATCGGTATCTTTGGAAGTGGCCAGGAAATTGCGCACTTCACTGCTCAGGGAGATACCGCGGTCGGTCTTGATCACGGCAGCAGCATCAGTGGAATTAATCATATAGTTCAGAGCAGCCGCTGCTACTTCAGGCTGTGTGCAATTGCTTGAAATGCACCAGTACATGTTGGAATTGAGGTACATGCCGCTCTTTTCACCGTCGTCCATCTTCGGCAGCATGGCCATTCCAAGCTCATCGCCAAGTGCAGTGCAGTACACACCGTAGTAGTTGCTCAGCAGGAAAGCCATAGCGGACTTGCCCTGCACAATATAGTTTTCTTCAGTGGTGGACCAGGCAATCTGGATTTCAGGATCAATAAAGTAACCGGCTTTGACACCGTCTGCGATATCCTGAATGGCCTTTGCAACACCGGCAAGGACTTTTTCATCCTCTGCCCAGGGCAGTGACTGACCGTCTTCAGAGAAGAAATCATAGCCGTAGCAGCGAACCCAGGATTCGACAACCCAGCGTGCTTCAGACAGGAACGGAATATCCGACTGGATGCCGGTAGCCTCATAGATCTTCTTTACGGTATCAATGTATTCGCTCCATGTCCAATCATTGGAAGGATAGGCAACACCGGCCTGGTCAAAAATCTTCTTGTTGTAGATCACAGTCACTGTGTTGGTTCCGGTGGTGAAACCAGCCAGCTGACCATTGACCATGCCGCCGGAAAGGGAGCTTTCCTCGATGTTGCTCAGGTCTATAATACCGGATTCCACATAGGGCTTCAGGTCCACAATCTGGCCGTTGGTGGAATAGTTGATGATATCTGTGGTAGACATCTGAAGCATATCAGGCAGATTGTGGCCAACTGCCTGAGTGGCCAGATTTTCAAAATAACTGGTCCAGCTTGTGTACTCGTATTCCATCTTGATATCGTTGGCGGCACCGTAAGCATCAAGTGCTTCAATCGTCTGGTTGTGGCGTTCCTGACCGCCCCACCATGCCACGCGCAGAGATGTTTCTGCACTGGAGACCGCGACCATGCAGGTGAGCATGGCAACACACAGGACCAATGAGATGATCTTTTTCATGGATTGATTCCTCCTGTTTTCTGAGAGCTTCAAATTCCCATACTGCTCTCATAGTTGAATTCATTGTATCGGTTCTTTTTTGGTGAATAAATAGAAAAAACTGACCAAAAAGTTTAAAAAAGTGACTTTTGAGGAAAAACGGCGGTTTTCATTAAAGAAGCTGTTTTGCTGTGGATTGCAGGATGATTCCACTGGAAGGATTACTGATCTGGCTTTCCAGAGTGTTGCCGGAAAATGTCTTCCAGCGTAACCAGATGAATGTGTGGATCATGAATGGCACACACATCCTCCGTAAAGCCTGATAGTTCATTTTTTTCATGGCAGAACTTCTTCATTATTATCTGTTTTCCCGAATGCCTCCCACTTGCCTCCCCGATTGGGGCAAGTGGGGGCTATGGCTAGGCAAGTGGGAAAGCAACTGGGAAATGCTTCTCTGAAACCATTGGTATTACTACATTCCTGTATGACACCTTCTTTCCCCGAATGCTATGGCAAAATTCCACTATGACCAGTTACAAACTCGTTGAGCGTGTTTTTTCTCCAAAATTACAATTTCTTTGATCGTCTCTCCCAAGTCCTAACGACCTTCGGTCGTGTCTGAGTATGCGGACTTGGAAGTCTCGCAACCCCATGTCTCCCAACATTTTCAACTTACCAGCAAGTCATCGCCCGCTATGATCGGCATAAAAGCACAGGCGAGGGGAGAAGTGTTGCGGCACAAGGCTTTTAGGGCATTAGTGGATATATGACATATGATATATTGGATTTCACCAGGGCAAAAGAAAAAGCCCCATGCAGAGCATGAGGCTGTACGTTCAACGAGTTTGTAACTGAGAGGATCAAACTGGTTGTCAGGAAACAGCTGGTTCTTACTCGTATTCAACGGTCGCCGGGGGCTTGGGAGTATAGTCGTAAAGAACGCGGTTAATTCCGGGAACTTCAGCGATGATCCTCTTCACCAGATGATCAATCAGCTCATCGGGGAGATGCTCGACGGTCACTTCCATGACATCGGTTGTATTGATTGCACGAATGATGCAGGGCCAGTCAAAGGTCCTCTGGCCATTCTTTACACCGGTGGACTTGAAATCAGGCACCACGGTAAAATACTGCCAGACTTTTCCCTCGAGGCCGTTCTTTGCGAACTCCTCACGAAGGATTGCATCGGATTCACGGACTGCTTCCAGACGGTCACGAGTAATGGCACCGGGGCAGCGTACACCAAGGCCGGGGCCGGGGAAGGGCTGACGATACACCATATTTGCGGGCAGGCCGAGCTCGTTGCCGACCATGCGGACTTCATCTTTAAAGAGGATCCTGACAGGCTCTACCAGCTCAAAGCGGGAAGCGATATCTTCAGGAAGACCGCCTGCATTGTGATGTGCCTTGATTCCTGCTTCGCTCTCAAGAATATCAGGCCAGATGGTTCCCTGTGCCAGGAATTCCACACCGTCAAGCTTTCTGGCTTCTTCGGCAAAGACATCGATAAATTCTTCGCCAATAATGTGTCTCTTCTGCTCCGGATCGGAAACACCTGCGAGCTTGTCAAGGAAACGATCCACCGCGTCAACATAGATCAGATTTGCATTCATCTGGTTCCTGAAGACCTCGATGACCTGCTCAGGCTCGCCCTTGCGCAGAAGGCCATGATTGACATGCACGCAAACGAGCTGCTGGCCGATCGCCTTGATCAGAAGCGCGGCGACAACAGAGGAATCAACACCGCCGGAGAGGGCGAGCAGAACCTTCTTATCACCGACCTGCTTTTTCAGGGCGGCAACCTGTTCGTCGATAAACGCTTTGGCAAGCTCAGGGGTAGTAATTCTTTCCATGGATTCAGGACGTCTTTCTCCCATTGTAATCTCCCTCTTTCAGAAAAGTCAGAAAACAGGATCAGTGGAACAGATTTTTCATTCGACAGATTCCGATAGAATCCTGCACTCAGAACAGACCAGAAATGCGTCCGTCTGCATCCACATCAATATTCTCTGCAGCAGGATGCTTCGGCAGTCCGGGCATGGTCATGATATCACCGGTGAGCACAACGACGAAGCCGGCGCCGGCAGAAACACGAACCTGCTTGATGGTGACTTCAAAGTTCTCCGGTGCGCCGAGCAGGGCGGGATTGTCGGAGAAGGAATACTGCGTTTTGGCCATGCAGATGGGCAGGTTGCCGTATCCCAGTTCGGTCAGGCGCTGGATCTGCTTCTTGGCTGCAGGGAGAATCGAGATGCCGCTGCCACCGTAGACGCGCTTGACCAGGGTCTCCATGCGATGTTCAAGGGTGTCGTCGAGGTCATAGGCGAAGGTGAATTCCTCGTGCTCGCCTTCGCAGAGCCGGACCACTTCACGGGCCAGCTCTTCTCCGCCTTTGCCGCCTTCTGCCCACACCGTGGAGGAGACAGCATTGACGCCGAGGGCTTTGCAGGAATCCACAACGCAGTTCATTTCTGCATCGGTGTCAGTCGGGAAGCGGTTGACGGCCACCACACAGGGCAGATGATAGACATTGGTAATATTGCTGACGTGGCGCAGGAGGTTCGGAAGACCCTTCTTGAGGGCATCCAGATTTTCCTGGGCAAGGTCTTTCTTGGCCATGCCGCCGTGCATCTTCAGAGCGCGAACCGTGGCAACCACAACAACTGCATCGGGCTTGAGACCCGTCATGCGGCACTTGATGTCCAGGAACTTTTCAGCGCCAAGGTCAGCGCCGAAACCGGCTTCTGTCACGGCATACTCGCCCAGAGAAAGGGCAAGACGGGTGGCAATGACAGAGTTGCAGCCGTGAGCGATATTGGCGAAGGGGCCGCCGTGCACAAAAGCAGGCGTGCCTTCAAGGGTCTGTACGAGATTCGGTCGGATGGCGTCCTTCAGCAGAGCGGTCATGGCACCCTGTGCCTTGAGATCGGAAGCGGTGACAGGACGGTCATCAAAGGTATAGCCGACAATAATGCGGCCCAGACGTTCCTTGAGGTCGGTCAGGGAAGTGGAGAGGCAGAGGACCGCCATGATTTCAGAGGCAACGGTGATGTCAAACCCGTCTTCTCTCGGCGTGCCGTTGGCTTTTCCGCCCATGCCGTCGACAATAAAGCGGAGCTGACGGTCATTCATATCCACGCAGCGCTTCCAGGTGATGCGGCGAACGTCAATGCCCAGTTCATTGCCCTGCTGGATATGGTTGTCGAGCATGGCTGCAAGCAGGTTGTTTGCAGCGCCGATGGCGTGGAAGTCACCGGTGAAATGCAGGTTAATATCCTCCATGGGGACAACCTGTGCATAACCGCCGCCGGCTGCACCGCCCTTGACGCCGAACACCGGGCCAAGGCTCGGTTCACGCAGCGCGCAGACGGATTCCTTGCCGATGCGGCGCAGGCCGTCGGTCAGGCCAATGGTGGTTGTGGTCTTGCCTTCGCCGGCCGGGGTGGGGGTCATGGCTGTGACCAGAACCAGCTTGGCTTTTCTTCCGGTGTTGCCGACCAGAGCAGGATCAATCTTGGCCTTATAACGGCCATAGGGCTCAAGGGCTTCTTCCGGAACGTGTGCTTTTTCGGCAATCTGAGCAATGGGCAGCATTTTACACTGCTGAGCAATTTCGATATCTGTAGGCATTCGTGTTACCTCCCTCAGGCGTAGATCGGAAAACGGCTGCACAGAGCCATGACTTCTTCGCTGACGCGGTCACGGCTTCCGTCAAAGTCGCGGATAATGTCGGAGATCCATCCGGCAATCTTGACCATTTCTTCTTCTTTGAACCCGCGGCTGGTGACGGCAGGCGTGCCGATGCGCAGGCCGGAGGTGATGAAGGGAGAAAGCGGTTCGCCGGGAATGGTGTTTTTGTTGGCGGTGATGTGGACATCGTCCAGGCGCTTTTCAAGTTCTTTGCCGGTAATCCCGCAGCTGGTGAGCTTGAGCAGCATCAGGTGGTTGTCCGTGCCGCCGGAAACCAGCTCGATATCACGCCGGAGCAGCTCTTCGCTGAGCACCTTTGCGTTTTTCACGATCTGCTGGGCATAGAGCTTGAAGTCATCGGTCATGGCTTCGCCGAGTGCAACCGCCTTGGCTGCGATGATGTGCATGAGCGGGCCGCCCTGCGTGCCGGGGAAGATGGCCTTGTCGATCTGCTTGGCAAGGCTTTCTCTGCACAGGATCATGCCGCCGCGCGGTCCGCGCAGGGTCTTATGGGTTGTCGTGGTAACAACATCCGCATAGGGAACCGGGGAGGGATGGACGCCGCCGGCGACAAGGCCCGCGATGTGTGCCATGTCCACCATGAGATAGGCGCCGACTTCGTCTGCGATATCACGGCACTTGGGGAAATCAATGATTCTGGAGTAGGCGCTGGCACCCACGACGATCAGCTTGGGTTTGCATTCCAGAGCAGTCTTTCTCATCTGATCATAGTCGATGGTCTCAGTGACAGGATCCACGCCGTAGGGAACAATGTGGAAATATTTGCCGGAGATGTTCACAGGGGATCCGTGGGAGAGATGTCCGCCCTCCTGCAGGTTCATGCCCATGACCGTGTCGCCGGGATTGAGCAGGGCGAAGAAGACGGCCAGGTTGGCATTGGCACCGGAGTGGGGCTGCACATTGGCGTGCTCAGCGCCGAAGAGTTTCTTGGCGCGCTCGCGTGCAATCTCTTCCACGACGTCGACATGTACGCAGCCGCCGTAGTAGCGCTTGCCCGGATAGCCTTCTGCATACTTGTTGGTCAGGATGGTGCCTGCGGCCATCAGAACGGCCGGGCTGACGATGTTTTCAGATGCGATCAGCTCGATATTCTGTCTCTGGCGCTGAAGCTCAAGGGAGCATGCACCGGCCACTTCGGGGTCGAACTGCATCAGTTGGTCAATCGTGTACATCAGTTGTCACCTCCAAAATAATGGACTGCCGCGTCAAACAGCTTCATATCATATCTGCCGGGAACATTCTTGTACAGACCCGCGCCGGTACGCTCCGAGTGTCCCATCTTGCCCAGCACACGCCCGTCGGGGCTGGTAATGCCTTCAATGGCGTACATGGAGTCATTGGGATTGAAGCGGATATCGGAGGTCGGCTGTCCGTTCAGATCGACATACTGTGTGGCGATCTGGCCGTTGGCGGCCAGGCTGCGGATGGTTTCTTCATCGGCAAGGAAGCGTCCCTCACCGTGGGAAATCGGAACGGTGAAGATGTCACCGGCGTTTGTGAAGCGCAGCCACGGGGACTTATTGGAAGCCACACGGGTGCGTACCAGGCGTGACTGGTGGCGCGCAATGGTATTGAAGGTCAGTGTCGGGGCAGCGGCGTCGGCGGGGAGAATATGCCCGAAGGGCACAAGACCCAGCTTGATGAGCGCCTGGAANNNGGAAGCCGTTGCAGATGCCCAGCGCGAGACCGTCGCGTGCGTAGAGCAGCTGTTCGGTTTCCTCGCGGAGCACTTCATTGCGGAAGAAGGCTGTGATGAACTTGCCGGAGCCGTCGGGCTCGTCGCCGCCGGAGAAACCGCCGGGAACGAAGAGGACCTGGGCACGGCGCAGGGCTGCCTGCATGCGGTCCACACTGCGGGCGACATCGTCTGCGGTGAGGTTGCGGATGACGACGATTTCAGCCTTTGCACCGGCATCCTCGACGGCACGCGCGGAGTCAATCTCGCAGTTGGTGCCGGGGAAGGCCGGGATGACAAAGGTGGGCTTGCGGGTGATCACAGCCGGTGCGGCCCAGGAGTCTGCCTGGTGTGTGAAGGTTTCCATGGGACGTCCGGACTGGTCGATATTGCAGGCATAGACGGGTTCCAGCTTGCCTTCCCAGAGATCCTGGAGTGCTTTCAGGGAAAGTGCTTTGCCGCCATAGGTCAGGCTGTCTTTCGCGGTATAGCCCAGAAGCCGTGCGTTTTCGACAGGACGGTCCGTTTCCACGACAAAGCTGCCGTAGCGGTACCCGAAGAGGTCCTGAATGGACCAGCTGTCATCAAAGGCAAACCCGATCTGGTTGCCCAGACCCATCTTGAAGACGGCCTCTGCAATGCCGCCGTCGCCGGGGGTATAGACTGCCTTGGCGGTGCCGGAGGCGGTCAGGGCGTGGACGGTGCCGAAAAGGCGGATCAGTGCATCGGGAACGGGCAGGCCGTCCGCTGTCTTTTCGCATTCCAGCAGATAGACAGGATGGCCGGCTTCCTTAAACTCAGGGGAGACGATCTCCTGGACCTTGCCGGTTGTAACAGCAAAGGAGACCAGTGTCGGCGGGACATCGAGCTGCTCAAAGGTGCCGGACATGGAGTCCTTGCCGCCGATGGCAGCAATGCCGAGGTCCTTCTGTGCCTCAAAGGCACCGAGGAGTGCGGTGAGCGGCTGAGCCCAGCGTTTTCCGTCGTGACCGGGATGGAGGAAGTATTCCTGGAAGGTCAGGTAGACATCCTCAAAGGAGGCACCGGTAGCGATGAGCTTGCTGACAGACTCTGTCACGGCAAGATAGGCACCGTGATAGGGGCTCTTTTCCGTGATCTCCGGGTTATAGCCCCAGGCCATGCAGGAGACATCGTCGGTGTGTCCGTGCTCGAGGGAGACCTTCTGCACCATGGCCTGAATGGGGGTCAGCTGGCTGACGCCGCCAAAGGGCATAAGGACGGTGCCGGCACCGATGGTGGAGTCAAAGCGCTCAGACAGGCCGCGACGTGAGCAGGCAGCCAGAGAGGAGGCAAGGGCGGGATAGAGGGAGGTGAAGTCACCTTCCACTTTCTTTTCCCAGGCCTTTGTCGGAGCGGTTTCAATGCTGATATGTTTTTCTGCACCGTTGGAATTGAGGAAGGTGCGGGCAATATTGACGATCTCCTGTCCGTTCCATTCCATGACCAGGCGCGGATCCTCCGTGACCTCTGCGACACAGGTGGCCTGCAGGTTTTCCTGGGCAGCCAGGTCCAGGAAAGTATCAAGATCTTCAGGGGCAATGACCACAGCCATGCGTTCCTGGGACTCAGAGATGGCCAGCTCTGTGCCGTCGAGACCTTCATACTTGCGGGGGACACGGTTGAGATTGATGTGCAGGCCGTCCGCGAGCTCGCCGATGGCCACTGAGACGCCGCCGGCACCAAAGTCGTTGCAGCGCTTGATGAGGCGGGTGGCATTCGGGTTGCGGAAGAGGCGCTGGAGCTTGCGCTCCTCAGGTGCATTGCCCTTCTGGACTTCTGCGCCGCAGGTTTCCAGGGAGGACAGCGTGTGGGACTTGGAGGAACCGGTGGCACCGCCGCAGCCGTCACGGCCGGTGGCTCCGCCCAGGAGGATCACCAGATCCCCGGGGAGCGGCGTTTCGCGGCGGACATGGCTCTGGGGAGCGGCAGCGATGACCGCGCCGATCTCCATGCGCTTGGCGGCATAGCCGGGATGATACAGTTCATCCACAATGCCGGTGGCCAGACCGATCTGGTTGCCATAGGAGGAATAGCCGGCGGCAGCGCCGGTCACAATCTTTCTCTGGGGCAGCTTGCCGGGAATGGTTTCGTCGGCCGGCTTCAGGGGATCGGCAGCACCGGTGACGCGCATGGCGCCGTAGACATAAGCACGCCCGGAAAGCGGGTCGCGGATTGCGCCGCCGATACAGGTGGCGGCTCCGCCGAAGGGCTCGATTTCCGTGGGATGGTTGTGCGTTTCATTCTTGAACAGAAGAAGCCAGGGCTCTTCCTTCCCGTCCACGGTCACCGTCATCTTGACGGTGCATGCGTTGATTTCCTCGGACTCGTCGAGCTTGTCGAGAAGGCCTTCGCTCTTCAGATAGCGGGCGGCAATGGTGCCAAGATCCATCAGGCAGATGGGCTTGGTGCGGTGCAGTTCCCGGCGGACATCAAGATAGTCGCGCCATGCTTTTTCAAGGAGCGGATCATCGAAGGTCACCGAGTCGATCACGGTCAGGAAGGTGGTGTGCCGGCAGTGATCGGACCAGTAGGTGTCGATCATGCGGATTTCCGTGATGGTGGGGTCGCGCTGCTCGGTGCGGAAATAGGCCTGACAGAACGCGATGTCATCCGTGTCCATGGCCAGGGCATAATCGCGCACGAACTGTTCAAGACCGCTGCGGTCGAGCTGCAGGAAGCCGTCGAGCGTTTTTACGCTGGTCGGAATGTCAAACCGGGTCTTCAGGGTTTCCGGCTTTTCCGCGGAGGCCTCGCGGGACTCAACGGGGTTAATGACGTACTTTTTGATCGCAGCCATGTCCGCCTCGGAAAGCTGGCCGTAGAGGGCGTACACCTTGGCGGTGCGGACAAGGGGACGGGTGGTGCAGGAGATCAGCTGAATGCACTGTGCAGCAGAGTCTGCGCGCTGATCAAACTGTCCGGGGAGATATTCGGAAATGAAGACATGCGCGCCTGCGAGGTCCGGCTCCTCGGTGACCGTGTCGAGCTGGGGCTCTGAGAAGACCGTGGAAATGGAACTCCGGAAGAGCTCCTCGGTAATGTCTTCCACATCATAGCGATTGATGACGCGGACATCCTCGAGGGATGCAATATGCAGAAAGTCACGTGCATCGGAGAGCAGGTTTCGGGCTTCAAGGGCCAGGTCTTTTTTCTTTTCCACGTAAATTCTGTAGACCATATTGTCCTCCTGTTATTTCAGCGCCTGTAATGCACGGCGGCCGATATCCCGGCGGCAGTAGCTGTTTTCAAAATGAATCCTGTCGGCAATGGCATAGGCCTGTGTGACGGCTTCCTGAAGCGTGGGCGCGGTGGCCACTGCGCCGAGCACGCGTCCGCCGCTGGTGACCAGCTGTCCATTCTTCAGCGTACCGCCGGCGACATAGACGGAACTCAGGCAGTCTTCCGGAATGGAGATCGGGAAACCTTTTTCATAATGCTGCGGGTAACCGCGGGAGGCGAGCACGACGCAGCATGCGGCATTGGAGGAAAAGCGGACGGGCACATTGGCCAGGCAGCCGTCGGTGACTGCGCGCATGATGGTGAACAGATCTGTTTCCAGAAGCGGAAGGACGACCTGCGTCTCGGGATCGCCGAAGCGGCAGTTGTACTCAATGACCTTCGGGCCATCCTTGGTGATCATCAGACCGAAATACAGGCATCCGCGGAAGGTGCGGCCTTCTGCGTTCATGGCATGCATGGTGGGAAGGAAGATTGTTTCCATGCAGGTCTTTGCCACGTCCTCGGTATAGAACGGATTGGGGGCAATGACGCCCATGCCGCCGGTGTTCAGACCGGTGTCTCCGTCACCTGCACGCTTGTGGTCCATGGAGGAGACCATGGGCACGATGGTCTTGCCGTCGGTGAAGGAAAGGACAGAGACTTCGGGGCCTTCGAGGAATTCCTCAATGACAATCCGGTCGCCGCTCTTTCCGAACTGATGGTCGAGCATCATGGAACGCACAGCATCCTCAGCCTCAGCGAGGGTATTGGCAATGATGACGCCCTTTCCGAGTGCGAGGCCGTCCGCCTTGATGACGCTGGGCATCGGGGCGGTGCGGAGGTAATCCAGGGCAGCCTGAGCGTCCGTGAAGACCTCATAGCGCGCTGTCGGGATGCCGTATTTCTTCATGAGTTCCTTGGAGAACACTTTGCTCGCTTCGATGATGGCAGCATCACGGCACGGTCCGAAACAGGGAATGCCGAGCGCTTCGAGGCGGTCGACAAGGCCTGCGGCCAGCGGGTCGTCGGGCGTGACGACCGCATAATCAATCCGGTGATCTTCGGCGAACTGACATACACTGTCCAGGTCCATGGCGGAGATGGCAGCGCACTGCGCGTCCGCAGCGATCCCGCCGTTTCCGGGAAGCGCATACAGTTCATCAATTTCCGGGCTTTTTTTCAGCGCACGGATGACGGCATGTTCACGTCCTCCGCTGCCGATAACCATGACCTTCATGGGCAGTTGCTCCTCTCTGAGATCAATGATGGAACAGGCGCAGACCGTCAAAGGCCATGACCATGCCGTAACGGTTGCAGCAGTCGATAACGGCGTCATCGCGGATGGATCCGCCGGGCTCGGCAATATAGGACACGCCGCTTGCGTGGGCGCGCTCAATGTTGTCAGAGAAGGGGAAGAAGGCATCGGAGCCGAGGGAGACGCCGGTGAGGGAAGACAGGTAGGCGCGCTTTTCCTCAGCGGTCAGGGGAGCAGGCTGGCGGGTGAAGTACTTCTGCCAGTTGCCATCAGCGGTGACATCCTCTTCGTTGCCGTTGATATAGCCGTCGATGACGTTGTCGCGGTCAGGGCGTCCGAGCGTGGGCAGGAAGGGCAGGTTCAGCACCTTCTCATGCTGGCGCAGATGCCAGGTGTCAGCCTTGGAGCCTGCCAGACGGGTGCAGTGCACGCGGGACTGCTGGCCGGCGCCAACGCCGATGGCCTGGCCGTCCTTGGCAAAGCAGACAGAGTTGGACTGGGTGTACTTGAGGGTGATGAGGGCGACAATCAGGTCGCGCACAGCGCTCTCGGGCAGGTTCTTGTTTTCGGTGACAATGTTCTTGAGATGGTCGGCGCTGATGCGGACATCATTGCGGCCCTGCTCGAAGGTCACGCCGAACACCTGCTTGTGCTCAATGGCAGCGGGCACATAGGCGGGATCGATCTGCACAATGTTGTAATTGCCCTTGCGCTTGAGTTTGAGGATTTCGAGGGCTTCGGGTTCATAGCCGGGAGCGATGACGCCGTCGGACACTTCACGCTTGAGCAGTTTGGCAGTGGTTACATCGCAGACATCGGACAGGGCAACCCAGTCGCCGAAGGAAGACATGCGGTCCGTGCCGCGGGCGCGGGCATAGGCGCAGGCCAGGGGAGAATCGTCCAGGCCTTCGATGTCATTGACGAAGCAGGCCTTCTTCAGGGTTTCGGGCAGCGGCAGGCCGAGCGCGGCGGAGGTAGGAGAGACATGCTTGAAGGAAGCAGCGCAGGGCAGGCCCAGGGCTTCTTTCAGCTCGGAAACGAGCTGCCAGGCATTGAGTGCGTCGAGGAAGTTAATGTAGCCGGGCCGTCCGCTGAGAATCTGCAGCGGGAGATCCTGGCCGTTTTCCATATAAATGCGGGCGGGTTTCTGGTGGGGGTTGCATCCGTACTTAAGAGCGAATTCCTGCATCATTCTTTTCCTCCGTTTTCCTGAAGTCTGCGGCAGACGAGTTCGGCTGCCTGGGGAAGCAGGATCCATTCCGCTTCCTCCATAATCCGTTTCTGAAGGGTCTCAGGGGTGTCCCCGGGAAGGACATCAACCGCTTTCTGCAGGATGATCTCTCCTCCGTCCGGGATCTCGTTGACATAGTGGACAGTCGCGCCGCTGACTTTGACTCCGCGCGCAAGAGCAGCTTCATGGACATGGAGCCCGTAGAAGCCCGCACCGCAGAAAGAGGGAATCAGCGAAGGGTGAATATTGATGATTCTTCCGGCCCAGCGGTCGGTAAAATCCTGAGAGAGGATGGCAAGGAAACCGGCAAGGATGATCAGGTCGACCTGATGGTCTTCCAGAATCCGGGTGATTTCCTTCTCGAAGGCTTCCTGGGATCCGGCCTTCTTCCGGGTGACGGTGTATGCCGCTTTCCCGGCGTTGGCGGCACGGGTCAGGGCATAGGCACCTTCCCGGTTGGAGAGCACCAGAACGATTTCACCGCTCGGGATCGCTCCGTCCTTTTCCCTGTCGAGCAGGGCCTGCAGGTTGGTGCCGCCGCCGGAAACGAGAACGGCAATGCGCTGTTTCATCTCGGCAGCCTCCTTACACGATGCGGATCTTTTCGTCCGCTTTGACGATCCGGCCCATGACATAGGCGTCTTCGCCCTGCTCACGGAGAATCTCCAGCGCGGTGTCCGCTTCCTCAGCGGGAACCACAATGCTCATGCCCACGCCCATGTTGAAGGTGTTGAACATGTCGCGCTCGGGGATGTTTCCGACGGAGGCGATGAGATCAAAGATGGGAAGAATGCGCAGGCTCTTCCGGTCAATCTCGGCGCACAGGCCGTCGGGAATGGACCGCGGGATGTTCTCATAGAACCCGCCGCCGGTGATGTGGGAAATGCCGCGCACCTGCACTTTTTCAAGCAGGGCAAGCACCGGCTTGACGTAGATCTTCGTGGGGGTCAGCAGGGTTTCGCCCAGGGAAGCGCCTCCGAGGGCTTCCTGAGGAACGGTGAGATCCGCATGCTCCACATCGAAGACGCGGCGCACCAGGGAGAAGCCGTTGGAGTGCACGCCCGAGGAGGGCAGGGCGATGACGACATCCCCAGCCTGCATGGTTTCCTGCCGGAGGATGCGGTCACGGTCGACCACACCTGTGCAGAAGCCTGCGAGGTCATACTCGTTCTCCGGATAGAAACCGGGCATTTCAGCTGTTTCGCCGCCGGTGAGCGCACATCCTGCCTGCACACAGCCCTCGGCCACGCCGGCCACGATGTCGGCAATGCGCTCGGGAACGTTCTTTCCGCAGGCAATGTAATCCAGGAAGTAGAGAGGCTTGGCGCCGCAGCAGACCACGTCATTGACGCACATCGCGACACAGTCAATGCCGACGGTGTCATGACGGTCCATGCGGAAGGCGATCTTGAGCTTGGTTCCGACGCCGTCCGTGCCGGCAACCAGGACGGGGTGGGGCGTATCGGACAGGTCCAGGGCGAACAGGCCGCCGAAACCGCCGATATCGGAATAGACACCGGGGACAGCCGTTCTGGCAATGTGGCGCTTCATGAGTTCGACAGCACGGTAGCCTGCCGTGATATCCACGCCGGCGGCTTTGTAGGAATCAGAATGAGACTGCATACGTTTGACCTCCGATGTTATTCTTTTCCGTTCCAGCAGTAAGTGCAGAGTTTGCAGCGGTCGATGCCGATGGCTTCCTCCAGGCCCTCAAGGGACTGGAATTCGAGGGAAGAGAAGTGGAAGCGGTCGCAGATCGCCTGGCGCATGGCGCGTCCGCGCTCTGTGGTCCGGTCCGCATATTCCTCCAGATGCTTGAAGCCTTCGTCGCCCTCCAGTTCCATGATGACCTGGCGGGTGATGAGCTCCATGTCCGACGTGGCACGGGAGAAGTTCAGATATTTGCAGCCGTACATGATTGGCGGACAGGCACTGCGCATATGCACGCTCTTGGCACCGTTGTCATAGAGGAATTCAACGGTTTCCCGGAGCTGGGTGCCGCGGACAATGGAATCATCCACAAACAGGAGATTCTTGTCCCGGATCAGCTCGTTGACCGGAATCTGCTTCATCTTGGCGATGCGGTTGCGGTCGGTCTGGGTGCTGGGCATGAAGGAGCGGGACCAGGTCGGTGTATACTTGATGAAGGCTCTGGCAAAATGCTTTCCGGAGCGGTTCGCGTAGCCGATGGCATGCGGGGTGCCGGAATCAGGTACGCCGCCGACATAGTCGATGTCCGCATCGCGGCCTTCCTCCATGTCGTGTTCGGCCATGATGGCGCCGTTCTTGTAGCGCATGACCTCGACGTTGACCCCTTCATAGCAGGAGGTCGGATAGCCATAATAGCTCCAGAGGAAGGAGCAGATCCGCATTTCCTTGAGCGCGGGGGACAGGACTTCAATGCCTTCAGTGGAAATCTCGACGATTTCGCCGGGCCCGAGCTCACGCTCATCTTCGTAGCCGAGCTTCTGGTAGGCAAAGTTTTCGAAGGAGACGCAGTAGCCCTCCTCATTTTTCCCGATGAGCACCGGGAGGCGGCCCATCTTGTCGCGCGCGGCGATGAGGTTGCCGTTCTCCTTGAGGATCAGGATGGAAGCGGTTCCTTCAATGACATTCTGTGCGAACCGGATGCCTTCGGCGAAGGAACTCTTCTGGTCGATCATGGCAGCGACCAGCTCTGTGGTGTTGACATGTCCGCGGCGCATGGCTTCAAAGTGGCCGCCGGAAAAGGAAAGGAACTGGGAAATCAGCTGCTCGGCATTCTGGATCACGCCGATCGTGCACAGGGCATAGGTGCCCAGGTTGGATCGGATGAGCAGGGGCTGGGGATCCGAGTCGGAAATGCATCCGATGCCGGCTGAACCGATCATCTCATCGAGCGCGCCGGCAAAGCGGGTGCGGAAGGGAGAATTTTCTATATTATGGATCTCGCGCTGCAGTCCCATCTCTCTGTCCCAGGCAGCCATGCCGGCGCGGCGGGTACCGAGATGGGAGTGATAGTCGGTTCCGAAGAAAACATCCGGAATGATGTTGTGCACCTTGCTGGTGGCACCGAAAAATCCGCCCATAGTGATTGACCTCCTTTAAAAGGATCGGACAGGAAAAAGCATCGGGAAATCCCGATGCTTTGGCGGTACGCAAAAAAGAGAGGAACACAGACGGCTGTTGACAACAGTATACTTGCTCAGTGAAAAATGACGAGAAGTACAGGTCACGGCCATTCCCCCTTATGCGGATTCTGTTTCATCTGAGGGGATGAAACAAAATCACTATATCACGAACAATTTCTCTTGTAAACAGAATAATATACGATTTTTTCGCTGATTTTTGGGACTGTTAGCGGTCATGGGCGATTTTAAACCGAAAAATACAGGCGGTTCAAAAGAAAAACACGAACATTAAAAATTTTTTGTGTATTTTTATTCGGACGCACCGAACCGGGTTTTCAGGGATGGCTGCCGGGCTTCCCGGACGATGCCCGCACATCCGGGCAGGGATATGGGATCTCCCGAAGCAGGAAGCGCTGAAACAGAAAACCGCGTCTGCCGTGCGACAGACGCAGTTTTGCGCAAAACCTGTGATTTGGGCCGTTTTTCCGAACTTTGTCTTCCCGGGGGCATTTACTGCTCTGCCCACGGGGCATACTGCTTCAGGTCAATCACATAGGCACTGTTGGTGGTATCCGCCCTGGGCATGCTGCGCACCCGGTGCAGGACAATGTCACAGAAATCGATCAGCGCGCTCCAGTCATCCCGGTTGAACGCATGACCGCCGTTTCGGATGTGGAACCCGTTGCGTTCGGGCACGCCGAGGAATTCGAACACCTTCTGTGCGGCATCCCGGCACAGTTCCGTGCCGAACGTATTGGCCCAGAAGTCACTGCGGCCCTCGGAATTAAAGACGGCGCGCGGGGCGCAGGCGGCGCGGAGCATATGTGCATCGAGCGGGAAGGCCTGCACTTCCTCTCCGATCGGATACGGGGCAGCATCTGAACCGTAGGAGGCATAGCGGGGCGTCATCCAGGTGGGGAACACATGCGCCATGCGTCCGATGGTTTCGCATTTCGCCGGGTCATCCCGGTCCAGGGCCAGTGTGCCGCTGAAGCGGGCGCATCCGGCCCCTCCGCATCCGGAGCCCATGGGCGCTGTGACAGCAAAGCGGTCATCGAAAATGCCGGCACACAGCGCAGCCTTTCCGCCGCGGGAATGTCCGGTGCAGATGAGGGGGCCTGCCTCAGATCGCGCACTCAGCCAGTCCGCCGCGATGCGGTGCCCCCAGGCCCAGGCCATGATATCTCCGCAGGGCAGGGAGGGAAACTCCCGGGTTTCATTTTTATAGCCGAATGCGGCTTCCATGCCGGGGTCGGGGCGGATGCACTCGCGGTCGAAGGCAAAAACGCCGTAGCCGCTCTCAATGATTTCACTTTCCAGCGGACTCTGCATCCCAAGGCGCATGGTGTTGAAGGTGATGATGGGGAACGGTCCTTTGCCGGAGGGAAACACATAGCTGACGGGCAGCGCGTATCGGCCGTCAATGAGAAGGTGCCCGGTGAGGCGCACAGCCTTTCCGCGAAGAGCCGGCTCTGTGTTCAGTCTCTCTTCAATGGTTTTCGGTGCATCCGGCCAGGTGCCGTAGAGGTGTTCCTCGCAGAGCTCCCGGATGTACCGGGCCTGCCGGGGCCATGCATCCGGGGAGGTGATGCGCTCACCGTCCGGTCCGAGAAAGGGATCCGGAAGGAAAGCGGTTGGTGTGAAGGACATGCTGCTTACCTCCTGAAGGTTCATTCGCTGTCACAGCCAAGGCGCAGCGCGGCGGCAATGACGCGCCCGGCGCAGGCATCCAGATCGCTCATGGAGAGGGACTGATCGCCTGTCTCGTGGAGGGCGTCGAGGATTTCGCGCACATCGGACAGGCGGCCGGGCATGGTCAGGTCGTTGCCTGCGGCGACACACTTGGCCGCGGAAGCGCCGCCGTTCATGTTCGTTGTGGTCCAGTCGGTCATGATGACGCCGTCAAAGCCCCACTGTTCCCTCGCTGTGCGCGTGAGGAGGTCATGGCTGTTGGCGGTATGGACGCCGTTGATCTTGTTGTAGCTGGTCATGATGGCACCGGGATGCGCGGTGCGCACACACAGTTCAAACCCCAGAAGATAGATTTCGCGCAGCGCACGCTCGGAGACCACGGAGGACACGCCGCGGCGGTTTTCTTCCTGGTTGTTGCAGGCGAAGTGTTTGATGGTCACAGCGCATCCTTTCGATGCCTGAACGCCCTCGGTGAGGGCTGCGGCCATGCAGCCCGAGAGCAGCGGATCTTCCGAGAAATACTCGAAATTTCTTCCGCACAGCGGATTGCGGTGGATATTCATGCCCGGGGCCAGCCAGAGCTCCACATGCAGTTCCTGCATTTCTGCGGCAATCAGGCAGCCGATCTCGCGGACGCGCGCGGGATCAAAGGTCTGGGCGAGCAGCGTGCCGACGGGCACGGCGGAGGCAAACTGATACCGGTCGATCATGCCGTCCTTCAGGAACTCTTTTCCGAAGAAACGGTTTTCAAGCTGCTGCATGCGGGAAAGCGGCACGAGCGTCAGGGTCTCCGGGTCATACTGCAGGTGCTGCTGCAGGCGGAGTCCCGCAGGACCGTCAGCCATGACCGCGCCGCGGATGCCGAAGGCGTTTTCAAGCACCGGCGCAGTCTCCCCGGCGGCACCGGGTGCACGGACGCCCGCATTCCCGATGAATTCGGCAGGCCCCTGCTTCATGCGGCCGACACAGAGCACGGCTTTCTCTTCCTCGGTGAGCTCAGAGAGGATTTCCTGCGCTCTGGAGTCGAAAATGTCCTTTTTCACCGGCACGGGAGCGAGCTGCGCACGGACAGCATCAAGCTCGGGCTCGAGCGGCAGTGCCGGGAGCTGCTTTTGGGCGGCCTGCGTGTCGAGCATGGCCTGCCATGCGCTGAGCGTCTTCGGATCCGGGAAGATGGTTTTCAGGGCATCCTGCAGGGGAAGGATATTCCCGGTCCGGTGCAGGAAGACGGTCTCCTTCAGCGTCAGGCGTCCCACAGGGGCTGTCGCATCGGAGGAGGTGCCCAGCAGCAGAGTGTAATTGCCTGCGTCCAGATACCAGGAGGCTTTTCCGGTGTGGAAGGAAGCGAGCAGGCGGAGCGGGGCCTTCAGGAGCAGTTCCTCCGAGGCACCCGGTGCCAGTTCAGCGGTCTTGGCAAAGGCGATCAGGCGCTTGTGCTCTTTGGCACGAAGCCCGCAGGGGCAGGCAGCGTACAGCTGAAGGACCTGGCGTCCGGGGCGGCTGCCGGTATTGGTGACGCGGACAGAAACGCAGGCCATGCCGTCAGCGACCTGAACGCTTTCCGTCTTTTCCTCAAAGGAGGTCAGAGACAGACCGTAGCCGAAGGGATACCGGGGATGGACGATAAAGGTGTCAAAATACCGGTACCCGACATAGATATCCTCGGTATAGTATTCGCGGATGACATTGCCGTCGTTGTGACTGAAGTGGGCACTGCCGGGCAGGTCTTCATAGTGCATGGGCCAGGAATCGGAGAGATGCCCTGAAAAGGGAATGCGGCCGGTCAGGACGTCGGCCAGGGCATTGCCGCCTTCCATGCCGGCCTGGCTCATGAGCACAAGGGCAGAGATGGGCAGCGTATCCATAAAGGACAGGTCAATGATGCCGCCGACATTGAGAATGACAATGACGTGCCGGTAGAGGCGGCAGACGGTTTCCAGTTCGGTCTGCTCGTTTTCGGAGAGCAGATAGTCTCCGGGCGTGCAGGTGCGGTCGGCGCCTTCCCCGGAAATCCTGGAAATGACATAGATCGCGGTATTGGCATCCCCGCCCGTGATCTCCCCGCCCAGCGGGGCGGGCATGGGATGGGAGGCATAGGCACGGTACAGGCTTTCCGGATCGTCCGGCCTGGACATGGCATAGAGCGACTGCATCCATGCCTCGCGCGCCTTCGTGCGGCGCGCATCAAAATCATCGAGCCAGGCAGTATTGGTGATCCTGATCCCGGCCTGCCGGAGACCTTCGTCAATGCTGACCGCATAGCGGTTGTTCACGCTGCCGCTCCCTGTGCCGCCTTTGATGGTGTGGCGGGCACCGGCACCGTACAGCGCGGTTTCTGCATCTGCAGCAAGGGGAAGAATACCGTCATTCTTCAGAAGGACCATGCCTTCCGCGGCAATCTGGCGGCAGACGGCGGCATGGCGGATTTCCCTGGGGCTGACTGTGCTGGACGCACAGCCGGGCAGCTGAGCGGGAGAGGACATGTCAGATCTCCTTTCCCACGCTTTACAGCGTGATGCCGAGTGAAGCGGCAGTTTTCTTGATAAAGGCGGTAGCCAGAATGTAGTCTTCTTCCTCGGTCATGTGTTCGAGCATGACGCAGACGCGGTCATCGAGCTGGGCAGCGCGGGAGAGATAGGTTTTATAGTCCACAAGACCGGTGCCCGGACGGCATTCGTCGAGGTGGACTGTCAGATGATCGCGCAGGATGATATCCTTGGCGTGGATCGAGCGGATCATGGGACCGAGCAGGTCAAACCATTCATGAATGACCGATGTGCTCCTGTAGGCGAGGGCCGGGGAGGCGAGGACATTGACGATATCGAGGTGGGCGGCAAAGGCTTCCCGGTCCACCGCCTGAATGAGTTCCAGGTAGGAGTGCGGCGTGTCGGGGTACATCCAGGGCATGGGCTCGAGGGAGTAGGCGGTGTTTTTGGGATGCACCGCATCAATAATGCGCTGGGTGGTCTCCACAATCTCGTCAAAGGCGCGGGGCGTAAAGTTGTCCGGGTGCGGACCGTCCCAGGCCGTCGGATGATAGGTACCGGCAATGTTTACGCAGCAGTTGGCACCGACATAGTCGGCCAGCTCCAGCTGATGCACGGCCCGCTCAAACGCGGCAGCGCGCTTTTCAGGATTCCGGTCAAGCAGATTGTTCCATACGCCGATCTCGCAGATCACCAGATCTGCCGCCTTTGCGGCATTGACATATCCGTCAATCACGGACTGCTCTGCCTTGTAGTCGACCGGGAAGTAGACAGCGCTGTAGCCCATTTCTTTTGCTGCCAGCGCCCATTCCTCAGGGGTGTTCCATTTTTTGAAAATCAGACCGCCAAAACGCATAGTATGCCTCCTTGTGACTGTATCAAATGAGCGGCTGCATGCCCTCAGAGCATCAGGCGCATGAGTTCGTTGTGAATGACAATCCGCACTTCGCGGCTCCAGAAATTTCCTTCATGCTCTGCGCCGTCCACATACCAGGCCGTCACTTTTGCGCCGGCCTCTTTCAGGCGGGTATAGAGCGCATCCATCTGTCGGACGGGGACGACGGTATCTGCCGTTCCGTGCAGAAGGAGAAACGGGGGATAGGGCTGACCGTCCCGGATAAGCGCTGTCGGGCTGTAGCGGCGCATTTGTTCGTCCCAGGCGTCTGCGTCCGGGCCGAAAGCGGAAGCGAGCCATTCGTTGGGTTCTCCCTTCCGGTGATGGTAAAACGCAAACAGGTCATTGAGATCGGTCGGTCCGAAGCAGGAGATGACCGAGCACACCGAGTCGGAGACATCCGGGTATTCAGCGGTGCGGAAAGCGGGATCATCCCCGGTCAGACCGAGCATGCAGACTGTGTGCCCGCCGGAGGAGGTGCCGAAGGCGGCAATGCGTTCGGGGTCGAGCGCATACTGCGCAGCATGCGCGCGCAGAAACCGGACGGCACATTTGACATCCTCGAGAAAGGCAGGGAACGGAAAGCCGTCCGCAATGCTGCGGTGGGTGACGGTGGCGACTGCGAACCCTTCCTCCGCATAGCGGCTGAGCATGGGAATCTCATAGTTCAGATTCGGGAACGTCCATGCGCTGCCCTGGACAAAGAGAATCACAGGGCAGGGAGCGCGATGGGTGCGGTCATCCTTTGGTGCCCAGGGCAGCATCAGGATCAGCTTCTGCCCGTTTCGAGAGTAGGTGAGTGGACCGATGAGTTCAGCCTGGCCTTTCAGCTCGGGATTCATGGGAAGATGCATCAGTTCAGGAATCATGCGCATGCTCTCTTTCTTACAATACGGAGATTTCTTACAGAGTGATCGGGGTAAGGTACGAAGGAATCAGGCAGGGAACGGACGGGCCGTACTTGGCGTCGAGATAGTCAGCAAATGCCGTGGGATCGGCACTGTTGGAAGCAAACATGTCCCAGTGGCCGGGAATCACCAGCCCGGGACAGAGCTCGCCGGCCAGGTCTGCGGATTCCTGAAAGGTCATGTTGCCGATACAGTTGGCGCGGTAGCGCACAGCATCCCGTCCGTTGATGGGCAGGATAGCGCAGTCAAAATGCCCCAGCGCGCGGAGCGTGGGCAGCATGCCCTCGTAGCGCAGGGTATCCCCGGCGTGATAGATGCGTTTTCCTCCGCACTCGAGGATATACTGCAGGCAGGGATACAGCCCGGTTTCCGGATCCTGATCGAGAAACTCATGCGCGGCGGCGACAGCATGGATCGTGATCCCGCCGGCCTGCACCGTTTCTCCGTCATTGAGGCCGATCAGCCGGTCCTCCGGGAACCCTTCCCGGATGAGAAACTCCTGATGGGCACGCGGGAACACAAACCGGGCCCCGGGGCAGGTGTTCAGCCAGATTTTCCAGGACGGGATATCCATATGATCCGAATGGTTGTGCGTGCCGAAAAACAGAGAGATGCCGTCCAGCTCTTCAGCAGGAACAGGAGGCGGGATCTGTCGGTTTTCGGAGGGCAGGGCATAGTAATCGATGCTGATCAGGGTGCTGCCCAGTTTCATCAGGAAGCCCATCTGGCCCATCCACCACAGTGTGGGGGAAGAGGCCCGGGAGGTGAGATCATGAAATGCTTCTCGGTTCATGCTGCTCTGTTGTGTCCGATGCACGGACACACTCCTTTCAACTTGTCTGAGGCGCTTTTCAGCGGATTGTTCAGTTGACCTGTCTGGTTTGAAGACTGTGCTCACACTGTATCACACAAACCATGAAAAATCCATACGCAGGCGTGGTGCTTTCCGGTACAAGGCAGAGTGCACAGAAAAAGCAGGGCGAAAGAGAAACAGGGTCCCGTGCAGGCATATCTTTTGGTATAATGAGAGCAGTTGACATCGTGTTCGGAAAAAGAGGACGGATGCAGGCCGGACCGGGTTCCCTGTATCCGTCGGATCAAATGGCGGAGGAAGTGAAAGGATGGGCGTTACCGCACAAATCGAACTGTGCTTTCCAAAAGAAAAACATGCCCGCTGGGCAATGCATGTGGCGGAGGAGCTGCTCAGGACAGCCTATGCGCCGCCCGATCTTCCGTGGGTCAGTGAAGCGAAAAAGTGCTGTTCCCTCTCAGCGCAGTATCTGGCGTATCGGCATGAGGCAGCTGCCCTGAACCTGGACACACGGCATACTGCACTGGAATGGCTCAGGCGCTACCGCACCCGGATTTTCATTGACCGGTGCCAGGACATTGCGCGGACGGCCGATATGGAGGATCCGGAGGCACTCTTTCCCCAGCTCCTGTGTGCGTATATCCTGCGTTTCCCGCAGGTCCCCTTCACTGCGCACTGGCGCATTGAAATGACGGTGAGCGGTGATATCCAGCTTCTGAGGGCAGCGTATGACGGCATGCTGCTGCATGTTCAGGAAAAATGCGGCATGCGCCCGATGGACGAGGAGGACTGGAGCGGCGTGGCTGCGGAGGATTATGCAGCGAAGGATGGTCTGCTTTGGAAAAAGACATGAGGAGGCAGAAGACGGATGTCGGCAAGGATCAGAATGCGTGTGCTGCGCGTGCCCTGTGAGAAAGTCGGGGTCGCGGACCCATGGGCCTTTTCCGAGGCGCATGAATCAGAGTTTCCGGCGCTTGGAACCTGTCCGTATTTTGCAGTCGCGCCGACGGTGCGTCCCTTCATCGATTATGTGCTTCGCGACCAGATCTCGGACGCACAGTCCTTCGGAAAGACACGCAGTCTGACGCCTGCGGAAAAGCGCAGGTACGGGCCGGCCTTCCGGAGGCTCTTTCCGGAAATCAGCATGGATGACGTGCGCCATGTGGAGTTTTGCTTTTACAGCGGCTGTGAGGCGCCGGATTACTATGACGAAGAGATGTGATCTGCTTTTCCTGCGTGGATGCGTGCAGCAGGCAGACGGGGATCAGGGAAGCGCATCCTGTGACCAGGAAAGAGCATCCCGTGGGCAGGAAAGCCGTGCGGCTGGTGCAGGATTCCGCATGAAAGAAAAGAATATCAGAGGGCAGAGGTGATCAAAATGAATAAACCATGGCCGATGGATGTTGCTGTTTCCTTTGACCCGTATGTCGGTGAACCGTCAAGAGACGGGGATGTGGGATATGAGGTGCTTGAAGATGGGCGTGTGCGCCTGCGTGTCCGGGCTCCGCAGGCGGAGCGTGTGGAAATCGATCAGTTCGGGCAGATCACGCCCTTTGAGAAAGCGGAGGGCGACCTGTGGGAGTGCACGGCAGACCTGGGACGCGGGTTCAAGTACTTCTTCCTGAAGATTGACGGTGCGGATGTCCTCTCTCCCTATTTCCCGATCGGGTACGGCTGCTGCCGGCCGATGAATTTTGTGGATATTCCGGTGGACGGGGAGGACTGGGACCGCCTGGACGGCGTGGAACACGGCGCGGTTACGCGGCGTCTGTTTCCATCTTCTGTAAGCGGGAAGCTGGAAGTCTGCCTGGTGTATACACCCCCGGCGTATGATCCGGCGAAAACCTATCCGGTTCTGTACCTGCAGCACGGATATGGGGAAAATGAGACGGGCTGGGTCTACCAGGGGCATGTCGGGCGGATTGCGGACCGGCTTCTGGCAGAAGGCGCCATGCAGGAAATGCTCATCGTCATGGGCAACGGCATGGCCGTCTCGGCGAAGCATCCGGGTGGGCCCAATCTGTTCCCGGAGATTCTCCTGAATGATCTGATCCCGTATATTGAGACCCACTATCCGGTCTATACCGATAAATGGCACAGAGCCATGGCAGGACTGAGCATGGGCAGTTTCCAGACCAGCATGGTCACCCTCACGCATCCGGAATGCTTTGCGTATGCCGGCCTGTTCAGCGGATTCCTGCGCTCGCCGAGGGATACGGAGGCTGGAAAGCACCTGGCGCTTCTGGATTCACCGGATGTATTCAATGCGGCGTTCCGGGTCTTTTACCGCGCCATGGGTACCGAAGATCAGTTCTTCGGCCGTTTTGAGGAAGAGGACGGGCTGCTCGAAGGAAGACCGCTGAACATCATCCGCAGAACCTTCCCAGGCGGGCATGACTGGAGCGTCTGGCGCAGATGCATTCATGAGTTCCTGCCGATGCTGTTCCGAGATTGAAAGGCATGAAAAAAGCCTGCGCAGAGCAGGCATTCAGGAATCAAGGGCGGAGGAGAGCACGACAGAAAGCGTGACAATGATCCCGCCCAGGGCCATGGCCGGACGAAAGACGGCCAGTCCCAGAATAAGTGAAAAGACGGTTCCAAAGAACCCTTCAAGGCTCATGACGATGCCTGCCCGTGCCGCGGGCAGGACCGTCTGGGCCTTTGTCTGCATTAAGTAGCATGCGCCGGTGGAGAGAAAGCCGAGATAGAGCACCGGAAGCAGGCCGGCGTGCAGCTGGGCGGGGGTGAGCGCGGAGGGAAAGATCAGAAGCGACAGCCCGCTCATGACTGCGCAGGTGAGCAGCTGCCAGAAAGCCACGGGGATCGGGTCGTCATGAAAGCAGACGAGCTCGAGATAGGCGATGTGCAGAGCAAAGAGAAAGGCGCACAGAAGAATCAAAAGGTCGCCGATCCCCGGCGCAATCCGCAGCTCTCCGTCAAGGGTGAGAAGAACCATGCCGCACATGGTGGCCAGGCACAAAAGGAACGTCCTCGGACGCGGACGCCTGTGGCGGAAGGCCCAGATGATGAAAGGCACCATCACGACATTCGTTGCAGTCAGAAGGGCGGCATTGGGGACGGTGGTTTTTCCCTGACCGACGATCTGCGCAAAAAAGGCGAGAAAAAGAATGACGCCGGCCCCGATTCCGTGCAGGATCATGCGGGCAGGGGCAGGACGGATTTTTCGGAAAAAACACGCGAGGACAAACAGCGAGCCGATGGAAAAACGGATCAGCAGGATCCAGGAAGCGCTCAGACCCGCGCGTATGGCGTACTCGGATGCGGCAAACCCGCCGCCCCAGATCAGGGTGACCAGGACGAGCATCCAGGCCGCACCGCGCCGTGAAAGTTGCATGCAATCAGCCTCCGCGAAAACAGCATTCGAGGGTGCATTATACAGAAACGCGGCGCACAGGCAAGAGACAGCATGCGATTGCAGACGAAAAGATTGCGCAAGCTGCGAATGTCTGGTATAATTCACAATCAGAATCAACCAAATACAACAACATGTCCCGGTGGCCGGAAAAGGCCGCGGGACGATCTGTTCCATGAAAGGGGATTGCTCTATGAAAAAAATGCTTTCTGTTCTGCTTGCCCTGAGTCTTCTGCTGATGGCTGTTCCTGCGTTTGCAGACGTTGCAGCCGATGTGGAGGCCGGCCAGGCCCTGACGCATGACGAACTGGTGGAAAAAGCCAAGGCCGAAAGCGGCACATTCGTCGTCTACGGCAACACCAGCCGCATTGCGACGGCCGCCGAAGATTTCGCAGCCCTCTATGGCATCACAACCGAAGCCAACAACCTCAAGGATCAGGAAATCTACACCAAGCTGCGCAATGAAAACGGCAGCACCGCGGCTGATATGGTCATGATCCAGGACGGCGCTCAGCTGACCGATGCCATCGATGAAGGCCTGGTCATCAATTTTGTGCCTGCCTCTGTGAAGGATGCGCTCGACGAAGCCGATCAGCAGCCTGCTCTGGTGCATCAGTACATCAACAAGCTCTTCATCTACAATAACCTCGGCGACAATGTGCCCGCCATCAAGAATGTGTGGGAACTCACCGATCCGGCCATGAAGGGCAACATTATCTTCAAGAATCCTGAGAGCGAAAAGGTCAACATGAACTTCCTGGTCATGTGCACCAAGGACGAATGGGCCGAAAAGCTCGCCGCAGCCTACAAGACCCTGAAGGGCGAGGACATCGATCTGGGCGAATACAAGAATGCCGGCTACAAGTGGGTGGCCGAATTCCTCGACAACTGCACTTTCGGAAAGTCCGATACCACCATTGCTGAGGAAATCAGCCAGGATACCGCAGCGGGCAAGATCGGCCTGTTCGTGCTCAGCAAGCTCCGCTCCTCCTCGGTTCTCACTGACAACCTGACCGTGGCTCAGTATGATGCCACCGCGAACGGCTATGCTGTGGAACCCTTCTCCGGATTCATGTATCCGATGTACACCATGATCAACACCCAGGCCACCCGTCCTTACACCGGCATGCTCTTCATCGAGTACCTCATGACGCAGGACGGCTTCAAGCCCTGGGGCAAGTCCATCGGCGCTTACTCCCCGAATGCGGCCATCACCGTCAATGAAGGCGACCTGACCATCGACGTGTGGAAGAACACCCTGGTCATGGAAGACGCTGACTACATCCTCAACAACTTTGAAGTGGAAGACTTCATTCTCCAGCACTGCCAGAACTGAGTTCAGGCTTCCGGGCTGAACGCTCATGGATGGGCGGGACGGATTTGCCCGTCCCGCCGTCTTTTTATTCGATTCCGGCAAAGATTGGGGGAAACATGTTATGGAGCAGGCAGGAATCCGCAAGATTCAGATGCGCCGTCTGCAGGGGCGCGCGCATGCCTGGCTGTCCAAGCCGGCCAATGTCATCCTGATGATTTTTCTTGTGGCGCTGACGCTGCTGACACTCTACCCGCTGCTCTCCATGCTCACGGAGACCTTTACCATTCATACCGGCCGTGAGGCCAGGGCAGCCGGCCAAAAGGCAGGGGAACTCTCTCTGTATCATTTCAGGCGCCTGTTCCTGACCAGCGAGAACGATTACAGCTCAATCCAGTTCTATCAGCCGTTCTTCAATACGCTGATTGTGTCGGTATCGTCATCAGTCATTGCCATTCTGTTCGGCGGCGTGGTCGCATTCCTGGTCACGCGCACCAACCTCAAATACAAGAAGTTCATTTCCGGCGTCTTCACCTTCCCGTACATCATGCCGGCCTGGACGCTGGCGCTGTTCTGGGAAACATTCTTCAAGAATGTGAACATCGGTCTGAAGACGAGCAACGGTATCATGGCCTCCGTCTTCGGGATCTTCATGCCCGAGTGGTTTGTCTACGGGGCATTCCCGATTGCACTGGTGCTGGGACTGCACTATGCGCCGTTTGCGTATATCCTCATCGGCGGCATTCTCCGCAACATGGATGCCAATCTGGAGGAAGCAGCCACGATTCTCAAGACTTCCCGGCCGCGCATTATCTGGAGGATCACCCTGCCGATTGTGAAGCCGGCCATGCTCTCCACGTTCCTTCTGGTGTTTGCCAGCTCCATGAGTGCGTATTCGGTTCCTGTCTTCCTGGGCTCTCCGGTGCGCTACTATGTGCTCTCCACAAAGATGAAGTCCCTGATGGACTCCTACCCGGGCCAGGCTTACATCATTGTCGGCGTCATGATCCTCTTTGGCGTGGCAATTCTGCTGCTGAACCAGAAAGTCACCAATTCCAGAAAGCAGTTTACCACCGTCACGGGCAAGTCCGGTCAGATCAGCAAAATCAACCTGGGCCGGGCCAACCGCCCGATCGCCATCCTTCTGGTGATCATCCTGCTCATGGTGGCCGTGGTGCCGCTGGTGACCTTTGCGCTTGAGTCCGTGATCATCAAGGCCGGCGACTATACGCTGGGCAATATGACCCTGGACTTCTGGATCGGAACCGAGCTGGACAAGCGCCTTGATCAGGGCGACAGCACGGGCATTCTTCTCAACCCGAAGGTCTGGAATGCGCTGGGCTATTCGCTGGGCCTTGCTGTGACATGCGCTTTGGCTGCCGGCACGTGCGGCATTCTGGTCGGATACGGCGTGGCCAAGCGCCGCGGAAGCCGGCTGGCTTCCTGGGTCAACAGCCTGTCCTTCTTTCCGTACCTCATGCCGAGCCTGGCCTTCGGCGCGATCTATCTGGCCATGTCCTCGAGAGTCACCTGGCTGCGCGGCTTCCTGCTGCTCGCGCTGGTGGGCTCAGTGAAGTATCTTCCCTTTGCCTCCCGATCCGGTGTCAATGCCATGCTGCAGCTTTCGGGTGAAATCGAGGAAGCAGCCCTGATTACCGGTGTTCCGTGGTGGAAGCGCATGCTGCGGGTCATTTTTCCGATTCAGAAGTCGAGCTTCCTCTCCGGATATCTTCTGCCGCTGGTTTCATGCATGCGCGAACTGAGCCTGTTTGTGCTGCTGGTGCCGACGAGCAATACCATTCTCACCACCATGCTCATGCAGTATTCCGAGAAAGGCTGGGCGCAGTTCGGCAATGCGATCAATCTGCTGATCATCATTGTGGTTCTGCTGGTGAACTTTATCGTCAACAAACTGACCGGTGCGTCAATCGACAAGGGAGTAGGTGGTTAAGATGCCGGAAATCAGACTGAACAATGTATCCAAGCGCTTCGGCAAATTTGTGGCCGTGGACAACCTCAATCTGGATATTGAAAGCAATGCGTTCATCACGCTGCTCGGGCCTTCCGGCTGCGGCAAAACAACCACGCTGCGCATGATTGCCGGCCTGGAAACCCCGACAGAGGGCAGCATCTCCATTGATGGAAAGGTCGTTTTTGACGCGGACCGCGGCATCAATCTTCCGCCCAACAAGCGCGATGTGGGCTTTCTGTTCCAGAACTACGCGCTCTGGCCGCACATGACGGTGTATCAGAACATCGCCTTCGGTCTGGAGAACCTCAAGTGGGACAAGAAGAGGATCCGCGAGCGCGCCAATGAACTGCTGAAAATGCTGCGCATTGAACAGTTCGAGAGCCGCTATCCCAGTGAACTCTCCGGCGGTCAGCAGCAGCGCGTCGCCATCGCCAGAACGCTGGCTCCGGGACCCAAGGTCCTGTTCATGGATGAACCGCTGTCCAACCTTGATGCCAAGCTGCGCATGGAGATGCGCACGGAGCTCAAGCGGCTGCACAAGGATACGGACTCGACGTTTGTGTATGTGACGCACGACCAGCTCGAAGCCATGACGCTTTCCACACGCGTGTGCATTATGGAAAACGGCGTTCTTCAGCAGTACGCTCCGCCGCTGACGATGTACAATGAGCCGGCCAATCTGTTCGTGGCAGACTTTATGGGCAATCCGACCATGAACTTCCTTGACGGCGAGGCGAAAGTGAACGGGAATACAGCGGAAGTCTCCTTTGGCACACTGCACGGCGTGTTCCATGCATCGGCTCCGATTGATCTGAAGACATCCCGGTGCGTGCTGGGTATCCGGCCTGAGTTCATACACATCTCAGAAACGGAGGGGATTCGGGCCTCGGTGTACTCTACACTGCCTTCGGGCATGGAGACGACCGTGAAGCTGGATGTGGGCGGCACACTCCTGACCGCCGTGGTCTTCGGCGGTGTGGATTACCCGGTGGACAGCACGGTCTGCTTTGCCTTCAGCGGAAGGGCCATTCTCTTTGACCGCGAACAGGGCGGAAAGAATGTCGCAGAAGGAACCATGGAACTGATGTAGAATCTTTTTCAGACAGCTTGAAAACAGGATGTGGCAGCTGACGGCTGCCACACTTTTATGGGGGACACTATGGAACAGATACTTGTGGGAAGCTATACGACCGGCACGGAGAGTGACGGCATTTACCGCCTGAAAGTGGAGCAGGGCATGATCCGGGATATTGAAGTGGTCATGTTTGCCGAGGATCCGTCCTATCTTCTGCCTGTGCCCGGCGGTCTGTACTGGGTCAATGAATCCCTGGGCAGTAAAGAAGGCAAAGTGGGCTTTGCCAGAAAGCGCCTGCGCGGCGGGTATGAACGGATCTGGGAAGTCGGCACAAAGGGAGAAAATCCGTGCCATCTGGCCCTGTCTCCGGACGGGAGCACGCTGGCCGTGGCCAACTATACCAGCGGTTCGGTGGCGGTGTATGACGTCACCGGCAAGGAGCCGAATATGCTGTCCCTGCTGGAGGGACGCTCAGGAAGCGTGAACCCGGCAAGACAGGAGGGCCCGCATGCGCATTTTGTCCTGTTCCGGGATAACCGCACGCTCTGGTGCTCCGACCTGGGGGCGGATGAGGTCCGTCTGATCGAGCGGGACGGGGATGCCTGGGTGCAGGCAGACGCGCCGGTGAAGCGGTTTGCGCCGGGGGATGGCCCGCGCCATCTTCTCGACTGCGGTGACCACTGGTATGCCATCACGGAACTGAGCCAGCAGCTGTGCTGCTTCCGCGAAAACGGGGAATACCGTGCGCCGGTGGTGATCGACGGGGTAGAAGGCACAGGGGCAGCCCTGCGCATGGATGATGAGGGTCTTCTGTACTGCACACAGCGCGGCATGGACCTGATGACCGTCTTCCAGGATACGGGAACGGAACTCCAGCAGGTCGGCATTTTTGCGACCGGCGGCATGATGCCCAGGGACTGCCTCCCCGTGGGCAATATGGTGCTCTGCGCCTGCCAGGGCAGCGGGGATGTGACCTGTCTGTGGCGCGAGGGCTGGATGTGGACCGGGTCTGACCGTGTGAAGGCCCCCGGCGCGGTGTGCCTTGCACTGGAAAAATAAGGGAGGACAGGACTGTGGAGATCATCAATCTGCCGGGCATGTGGTACTGCAGGATCAAAAACGCGGAGACGGGCGAAGAGAAGGACGGTGTCCTCCGCGTTCCGGGCTCCCTGGATGAAAGTGAGATCGGGTTTCCGGAGAAAAAGGCCAAGCCCTGGCATCCGGACGCCCGGATTCAGGAGATCGACTATGAAGAGGGAATCACGACAAGGCTGACCCGGCGCTTCACGTTTGAGGGCCCTGCTTTTCTGCAGTGTGATTTCCTCTGGTCAAAGCCGGATCAGTGCCGTGTATTTCTGGATGTGCAGCGTGCCCGCTGCCTGAAGGTGACGATCAACGGAAAGGAAGCGGAGAAGGCTGTTCCGTTTTCCCTCTCAGCGCCGCAGTCCTTTGAAGTGACAGACTGCGTGCGGGGCCTGGATCACATTGAGATCATTTCCGACAACAGTTATCCCGGGCTTCCGCATGATGATATCGTCTTCTCCTCAGAGGCAACCGATGAGACACAGACGAACTGGAACGGTCTGCTGGGGTATGTCCGCTATCGTCTGGAAAACCCGGTGTTTCTCGAAAACCTCCGCGTGTTTCCGCACGGAGAAACCGTGGATGTCTGTGTCACGGTCAATGCAGACCGCCCGTGGAAAGGGGAGCTGCGCTTTTACAGCCCCGCGCTGCGCGAAACGGCCTGCGTTCATGCGGAGGCAGGAAAGGGAAGAACAGAGATCCGGGCAGAAGGGCTCCTTCTGCGCGAGGATGTGCACCGCTGGGACCTCGGGGACGGCACCTGCTTTGTCATGACGGCCGCAGCCGATGGACTGGATACGGTCTCTGTCCGGTTTGGCGTCCGGGATTTCGGTACGAGGGACGGACACTTTACCCTCAACGGCAGAATCATTCATCTGCGCGCGGAAGCCAACTGCGCTGTGTTTCCTGAAACAGGGTATGAGCCGATGACACCGGCTGACTGGGACCGTGTGCTGAGAACCTACAGAAGCTATGGCGTCAACTGCATGCGCTTCCATTCGCATGTGCCGCCGGAAGCGGCGTTTGAGGCTGCCGATGCGCTGGGCATGCTCATGCAGCCGGAACTGCCCTGCTGGAATCCGAGAAACGCGTTTGAGGACGATAAAGAGTATGCCTTCTATCGGGATGAACTGGACAGAACCCTGGATATGCTCGCCAATCATCCGTCGTTCGTCATGTTCACCTTTGGAAACGAACTGCATGCCGGGAAACTCGGCCACCGCCGCATGAGCGAAATGCTCGCGCGGTGCAGGGAGAAGGACAGCACGCGGCTGTATGCCAATGCGTCCAATCCGCACTACGGTTCGCTTGGCTGTGATCCGGACAGTGATTTCTATACCTCCCAGCGCTTTGAGAAATTGCCTCTGCGCGGGAGTTTCTCAGGTATGTCCGGGCATGTGAACCGCACAAGGCCGTCGGAATGCGTGAACTACTCCGAGGGCATGCAGGCGCTGAGGGCGACCTATCCGGGCCCGGTTATTTCCTTTGAAGTCGGACAGTACGAGGTGCTGCCGGATTTTGCGGAGATCGATGATTTCCACGGCGTGACACGGCCGGACAATTTTGAGGCAATCCGGAAAAAAGCGGAAAAGGCCGGGATGGCAGAGAACTGGAAGCAGCGCGTGGAAGCGACCGGCGAGCTTTCCCTTCTGTGCTATCGGGAGGAGATGGAGGCCAATCTCAGGACGCCGGAGATCGCGGGTATTTCCCTGCTGGGACTGCAGGATTTCCCGGGTCAGGGAACAGCCCTGGTGGGCATGCTCAACAGTCACCTCTGCCCCAAGCCGTACGCCTTTGCACGGCCGGAACGCTTTGAGGCCTTTTTCCGGGATGTGCTGCCGCTGGCAGAACTGAAGAAATATACCTATGAGCCCGGGGAAGTACTCGAAGCTGTGGTGAAGATCGCGAACTACGGAAAAGAGGATCTCACAGGCTGCCTGACATGGCGCGTGGCCGGGGACGGCTGGGAAATGACGGGCAGCGGCAGTGAGCGGAGCATAGAGAAGGGAAGTCTTGGCGAAGCAGGCCTGATCCGCCTGACACTGCCGGAGCGAGCGCACAACGAGAAGCTCGAGCTGAAGGTGTGTTTTGCCGGGCATGAAAACAGCTATCCGCTCTGGCTCTATCCGGAGACACAGTGTGTCTGCCCCGCGTCCGTTTATGAGACAGCGTGCCTGGATGAAAAAGCCGTGCAGGTGCTTGCCGCGGGCGGGAAAGTGTATCTCACGCCGCCCTCCACAAAGGAGGCGCTGCCGCATTCAATTCAGGCCCAGTTTTCGACCGATTTCTGGTCGGTCGGCTGTTTCCCGAATCAGGAAGGCGGCATGGGCCAGCTGATTGATGCGGAGCATCCGCTCTTTGACGCGTTCCCGACGGCCTTCCACAGTGAATGGCAGTGGTGGCCGATGGCCGGACGGCGCGCAGTGATTCTTCCGGAAGACTGCCGCGTGCATCCGATCATTACAGAGATGGACTCCTATGCAACCATGCGCAGCATGGCCAAGCTCTTCGAATGCCGCACAGGCGGGGGCAGGCTCATGTTCTCCTCCATGGGACTTCAGGACCTGATGGAATACCCGGAGGCCAGGGCACTTCAGCGCGCGATCTATGCGTATATGGACAGTGACCGGTTTGCGCCGCAGGAGAGCGTGGACATTGCCTCTATCCGCGGCATGCTGGGATGAAGACGAGGGTGGATATCGACAGAACAGAACACCTGGATTATACTAGGATACATGAGAAGCGCATGGCTTCTGAACGAGTATCGGGAAGGATGAATACCATGAACAGAAAATGGGTCTGCGGAATGCTGATGGTTCTGCTCTTTGCACTGGCCGCGGGACTGGCTGCGGCTGATACTGTCTCCTTTGGCGATGTCACAGTGGACACGGATGCGGTCTATGTGGACATGGGAGACATGAAGATTGAGGACTGGAAAGGATATTACGCCTTCCTTGATCAGCTGCCGAAGCTGGAAAAAGTCGATATGTTCGGCACGGAAGTCAAAAAGCCGAAGATTGAGGAAATGGCGGAGCGCTATCCGAACATCGAGTTTGGATGGACGATGCGCATTGTGGAACATACCATCCGGACCGACCAGACCGCGTTTTCCACGCTGCACGGGGATCCGAGCGATCCGGTGCACAGTGAAAACGACTTCAGCATTCTGAAGTACTGCAAGAACCTGATGGCACTCGATGTCGGCCACAATATCATCCGGGATGTGTCCTTCCTGTATGATCTTCCCAAGCTCCGCGTGCTGATCCTGGCGTGCAACTGCATCACGGACATCACGCCGGTGGGCAGCCTCAAGGATCTGGAATACCTGGAAATCTTCTGGAATCAGATCGGCGATATCTCCCCGCTGACAGGGCTGACGCACCTGATGGACCTGGACATTGTCAACAACTACATCAAGGACCTGACCCCGCTCCACGAGATGAAGCAGCTCAAGCGTCTGTGGACGCATCACTTCAACATGAAAGGCATGATGCGTCCGTGGGAGCCCATTGAGGCTCTGAGAGCAGCGCTTCCGGACACACATATTGACAATGACTCCACTTCTACGGCCGGCGGATGGCGGAAGCATCCGCATTATGACGTGATCTACCGCATGTTCCGCACCACCGTGTACGAGCCGTTTGAAGACTCCTATCCATTCGAGAGCGAGGCCGAACCGGCTCCCCAGCCGTAAATCCATACAGCCATTTGAAAGCGCCCCGGGCTGCTGCCCGGGGCGCTTCATTTGCCTTATGAAGAA
Organism: Christensenella sp. UBA2853; assembly: GCA_002350845.1. GTDB lineage: Bacteria > Bacillota > Clostridia > Christensenellales > Aristaeellaceae > UBA2943. The sequence continues at coordinate 96,661 of DEFL01000048.1, read as the reverse complement.
ATTATTTGATCAGGGTGAAGTGGTGGAATACGCTCACGAGCGTGTTGGCGACGGTGGACATGGTTTTGATGAAGATGTCCAGAGCCACGCCGACAACGTCCTTGCGGGTATCGCCGACCGTGTCGCCGGTCACAGCAGCCTTATGGGCGGCAGAGCCTTTGCCGTGGCCTTCGAGAGCGCCGGATTCGATATACTTCTTGGCATTGTCGAATGCGCCGCCGGAGTTGCCCATGAACAGGGCGCGCGGGATGGCGACGATGGTGGCGCCGACGAGGAGGCCGCCGACGAATTCAACACCGAACAGGAAGCCGCCGACCACAGGGATAAACATGGCCAGGACGGACGGGACAAGCATCTTTTTGAGTGCCTGCTGTGCGGCCAGACGGATCATCTTGTTGTAGTCAGGGGCCTTGGTGCCTTCGAGGACGCCGGGCTCAGAGAGCTGACGGTCGCCTTCATCGGCCATGAGACGGGCGGACTCAATGGTGTTGTCGGTGAGCATGGCGGAGAAGTATTCAACCAGTGCACCGCCGATAATGCCGCCGGCGACAACGACGAAGGAAGCAATGTTGAGGACCATTTCCTGATTGGCGGGCGTATAGTTGCCGACATAGGAGACAATCAGGGAAACCGTGGCGAAAGCGGCAGAACCGATCGCGAAGCCCTTGCCGATGGCAGCGGTGGTATTGCCCACAGCGTCGAGCTTATCGGTGATTTCACGGACGTTGCCGGGGAGATGGCAGCTCTCAGCGAGACCGCCGGCGTTGTCAGCGATGGGGCCGAAAGCGTCAATGGAAACGGTGGCGCCGACGAAGGCCAGCATGCCCAGAGCGGCAATGGCAATGCCGTAGGTTCCGCAGATCTTGCCGGACACAAACAGGGAAATGCCGATGAGGAGCACGGGGAGCAGCACGGAACGGGATCCGATGGCATCACCCTTGGTGACGACAAAGGCTTCACCTTCGGTTGCGATCTCTGCAAGGGAACGGGTGGGCTTGAAACTGGTGGAGGTATAGTATTCGGTAATGGAGCCGATGGCGATACCGGAGAGAATGCCGAGCACAGAGCAGATCCACGGGGAAGCCCAGCCGGCTTTCCATCCATAGGCTGCAAAGACAGAGGCATCCATGCCGCCGAAGACGATCGGAGCGCAGATGAAGCCGAGCACGACGGTCAGGCCGGCGGAAATCCAGGTGGCGAGGTTCAGTTCGCGGGAAGGATCATCGCTCATCTTCTTGTGTGCTGCATAGATCAGGCCGGCAAGGCATCCGAGCAGGCCCATGCAGGCGAGAAGAATGGGATAGGTGACCGTCAGGGAGAAGGCCTTCTCCAGCACGGCCATGTTTTCCGCGAAGGCTGCGGAATGCTTGGAGAAGAGAATGACAGCAACCATGAGAGAAGCGGACATGGTGGCCACAAAGCTCTCGAGCAGGTCGGAGCAGTTGCCGGCGATATCGTTGACGTTGTCGCCGATAAAGTCAGCGATGACATTGGGCACGCGGCTGTCGTCTTCAGGCATGTCGTGGCGGATCTTGGCAAGGATGTCAGCGGAGATATCTGCTGCCTTGGTATAGTTGCCGCCGGCCACGCGGTTGAACATGGCGACCAGGGAGCAGCCCAGAGAATAGGTGGAAATGCGCATGATGCTGGCATTGACACCTTCGAGCTTTGTGATCAGTCCGGCGCCGTCAGCGATATGATTGACACCGCCCCAGATCACCAGGATCAGAACCAGGCCCATCAGGCCGAACGCCTGAACGCTCAGACCGGAGATGGAACCGCCGCACAGGGCCACTTTCACGGTTTCACCGATGGACAGTGTCTCCCGGGCACGGTTGGCCGTGCGGACGTTGGCATAGGTTGCGCTCTTCATGCCCAGAATGCACACAGAGCTGGACATGACCGCGCCGATCAGGAATGTAATGCCGCTTGTTTTCTCAACAAACAGTGAGAGCACAATGGCAAGAACAGCAACGACAATCAGAATGGTCCGGTATTCCGTGAGCATAAAGGTATTTGCGCCGGAACGGATGATGCCGGACATTTCCACCATTTCAGGTGTGCCTTCACGCATGGCCTTGATCTGGCGATAGTTCATGAAAACATAAACCAGCGCGCCGGCGGCGGCGAGAAGGGAAAGGATCCATGTGATCAACATAAACAGACCTCCCATGTGATAAGGTAATTGTTATGCGAACTGGCTGATTGGTTTCATTATACTCAAAGACCCCAGCAGTGTCCATGTTTCAGGCCGTGTTTTGGCCATAAAAAAACGCGAAAAACACGGAGACGCGAAAAAACAGGGCGGAGAGCTGTCCTAAAGGGAAGAAAACCGCTGGAAAAAGGCCGCTGAATTTGCGAATGAAGCCATGTGACATAAGGGATGGAGGGTGTCCTGAAGAGGAAAATTGTTCAATTTATACGGTTTGCAGCACTTTTTATCGTGAAAACCTTGAAATTATTACGTTTTGCGTATTTTGGGTGTTGACAAGTCAAAAGAGACAGCATATATTTGCATTAGCCGGTCAGAATGACCAAAAGGCAATAAATCATTGAGTGGAGGACACCTGTTATGAACAAAGAACAACTCGTAGCAAAGATTGCTGAAAAGTCCGGCCTGAAAAAGCCCGAAGCTCAGAAGGCCCTTGCAGCATTCCAGGAAGCCATCACTGAGTCCGTCGCTGCTGGCGAAAAGGTTCAGCTGATCGGTTTCGGCACTTTCGACGTCCGTGAGCGCGCTGCCCGCACTGCCCGCAACCCGCGCACCGGCGAGGCCATCAAGGTTGCCGCTTCCAAGCAGCCCACCTTCAAGGCTGGCTCCAAGCTCCGTGCTGCTGCCAACGTAGAAAAGAAGGCCGCCAAGAAGACCGCCAAGAAGACCACCAAGGCCAAGAAGACCACCAAAGCCAAGAAGTAATTGAACTTCACCAAAAGAACGTCCTGCCTTTCAGCGGGACGTTCTTTTGATTGCTGTCGTCCGGTAACGGTTGTGTTCATGATCAAGGATCTCCAGCATTTCACTCTCTCTGCTCCCGGGCAGATCGGACTGGGAAACAGAGCCGATGACGATTCCAAGGATATACAGGTGATCTGAAGGGATCAGTGTCCTGTCGCCGCGTTTGAGATTGAGTGCGTGCAGGAGGCCCGGACGGAACTCGCGCACACAGATTTCCCCGTTGACGGCCGCGCAGACAATATCTCCGGGCTCTGCCGTCTTCGCACTGCGGACATAGACATCGCAGCCGTCCGCATAGTCAGGCTCCATGTCATCTCCTTCAATTGTGACCACAAAGGATGCCGTTTCCGTGAGAAAGGAGCGCCTGACAAACACGGGATCCCCGGATTCTTCCGAAAAGGCACCGGGCAGGAAGACGGAGCGGTGATCAATCCGCCGGAGCGTGACAAAGTCTGTCAGGCAGCGTCTGCGCAGACGCTGCTCCTGCTGAAGATGAATGGAAGCGATCAGGTGATCAATGACGGCGCGGTCGTGCGCATTCAGGCGGTGATACAGCCCGATGGCATCCATTTCTGCCGGTGAGAGCTCACCGTGGTACTGGGGCATCTGAAAAAAGCTGTCCAGCGGTATTTCAAGGATGTCACACAGTCGGGGGATGAGTTCAAGCGGGGGACGCGAACGCCCGGTTTCCCAGTTGGCCACAGAACTGGTGTCACAGTAGAGCAGGTGTGCGAGGTCGGTCTGGCTGAGGTTCTTCTGTGCGCGGCGGTCATGAATGATACCGGAAAAATCCGGATTCCGAATCGGATCTGCGTGGGATTTCATTTGTTCTCCTTGAGGACGATTGGTATCAGCACTATATCACTGATACCATAATACGTCAAGGAAAACCGGCGTGCACGCTCAGAACAGACGCAGGGTCAGGAAGCGGCGGATCCACTCCCGGATGTGGTAGAGGAACGAGGAGAACGTGGGGCGGGGGATATACACGCTGCATCGCCCGCCGCGTACGGAGAAGGTGCCGAACCCGTCGGCATCAATCTTCACCGGCTTTTCATCGCCGACCATGCAGACAAAGGTTTTTCCTGCAAACTGACGTCCCACTTCCATCCGCTTTTTTCCGCCCTTCTCATCCGTCACAAGACAGGCAAGGCCGGAACCCGGGATGCTGCTGTCGCCCTCACGGACAAACCCGACGACGTTTGGGTCATCAAAATAGTCGCGCTCAGGACCGTAGGCGTGAAAGAGACGCAGCTGCATGAGCATGGGCAGTTCACTGACAGCCCCGATGCCTTTTTCCGGGATGCCGTGCAGGTCGCCCCAGAAAACACAGGGATAGCCCTGTTCCCTGAGGAGGATGATGCTGTATGCGCTGGCCTTGAACCATCCGTCAACCCAGCTTTCAAGGGACTGGCCGGGCTGGGTATCATGGTTGTCAACAAACGTGACGGCCTGGGTCGGGCGCGCACCGACCAGCGTATCCCGGAACAGATCCCGGAGGTCATACTGGCCGGAGCTGTGGGAGGCACTGTAAAAATGAAAGTGCAGCGGAGTGTCGAAGAGGTTCATGCTTTCATCGACCTGGGCAAGATAGGAAAGCAGGGCCTGAAGGTCTGAGGACCAGTACTCACCGACAGCATAGACCTCGCGTCCGGTCTTTTGCCGAAGGTTCCTGAGAAAATCCCGGTAAAAGGCCGCGCTGATATGCTTGACCGCGTCCAGGCGGAAGCCGTCGAGGTGGGTCCTGTGAAGATACCAGCTGCCCCAGCGGAAAAGTTCCTCGCGCACGTGCGGCGCCTGCACATCCACATCGGCGCCCATGAGGTAGTCAAAGTTTCCGTGCTCCCGGTCGACATCGGAGGCAAAGCCTTTTCCATCCAGGAGGAACAGGTGATGATCAGGATCCAGGCCGTTCCAGTCAACGGAGGTAAAGCAGGTATGATCCCAGGTGAAAGGGGAGTATCTTCTCCCGCGGCCCGGGAACGTAAAGCGGGTATAGACGCTGCCGTCCTCCTGCGAACCCTGCGCTTCCAGACGGTTGTCCGGATTGACCGGTGTCACGCGGACGGACTCCGTTTCATCGGCGCCGAGCCGGTGATTGAGTACCACATCGCCCAGTGTCTGGATGCCGGCCAGGCGAAGATGCCGGACAGCGGATATGTATTCATGGACCGTGCCGTATTTGGTGCGGACAGATCCTTTCTGATTGAATTCTCCAAGGTCATACAGGTCATAGACACCGTATCCGACGTCCATGGCGCCTGCGGAGCCTTTGTATGCCGGAGGCAGCCAGGCTGCGGTGACGCCGAGCATGGCCCATCTCCTTGCATGGCGGCGAATATGATTCCAAAGGGTGCCGTCTGAGGGCATATCCCATTCAAATGTCTGCAGCATAATGCCGTTCATTGATTTTTACACCTCCCCGGTGTTGGTTTTTCTACAGGGAACGCAGACGGAAACCGCCTGCGTGGCGTGTAGTATAGCGGCCGGAGCGCCAAAAGTAAAGACGGGCGATCCGGAAGCAAACGTACCATAAAGCGAAATAAAACAACAAAGAAACGCCTGCAAGAACTTGCTGTGCAGGCGTATATGTGCTTAAAAAAGAATAGAGAAGAGATTGCCTGAACCTCAAGGCGGATAAGGGTCAGGGCATGGCTTCTTGCAGGGAGCGGGCGAGCATCTCCACATGGCGGCGCGCATAGCCGGCCTCTTCCATGACCTGCTCCTGCGTTTTGGGTGTATCGCCCATCAGGCCGACAAACTGACTGACTTTGAGGCCGAGCGTTTCCTGCATGAGCGCATCCGAACCGGCCGGAGAGACAAGATAATAGCACAGCAGGGAATCCTCTTTGCCGATACGGTGTGCCCGGTCTTCTGCCTGCGAGTGGACGGCCGGGGACCAGTCCAGCTCGCCGAAAACGACACAGGTGGCCTTCTGCAGGTTCAGTCCGGAACCGGAACGCAGAGAGATGCACAGGACGGAGGTCTTTTCTTCCATGAAAGCCTGCACAGCGGCGGCCTTCTGATCCATGGTTTCTCTGCCGGTAATGAATTTCGGGTGATAGGCTTTCAGCTCTTCCCGATAGATATCAAACACCTGGTGGTGATGCGCAAAGAGCAGGACCTTTTCCCCGCCGTCGAGCAGGGCACGGACAAAGGCGCACACATACGGCGCTTTGGCCACGCCCGTGGCCTGGCGTGCATGGAGGGAAATGCTTTCCTCCAGCATGCGCTTCTGCTGGGGAGACAGATCCACGGCATTTTTCCACTTTTTCAGGTCCTGCAGCACGCCGGCCATCAGACTGGCATACACCCGGTCATTCCAGTCGAGCTCCTGCACGAGACGGCGCTTGGGCGGGAGCTGGGAGAGAACCTGGTCCTTCGTGCGGCGGAACATCATGCCTTCCCGCTTGAGATAGGCGCCGAGCAGATCGGGCCGGAGCACGGTCTCTCCGCCAAAGCCGGTGCACCACTCGCGGGAGAAGGACTCCCAGTCGCCGAGGAAATGGAAGTCGAGGATATTGATGACATTCCAGATCTCCCCGCCGCGGTTGTAGATCGGCGTTCCGCTCAGTCCGATGACGCGCTCCGCGCTGTCGGAGAGCAGCGAGGCGGCGGAATACTTCTCTGTGCCCGCGTGCCGGAGTTCCTGGATTTCATCGAACACCACAGCGCGGAATCCCAGATTGGGCAAAACGGTCTTCCAGCCGCGCAGGAGAAGATAATGCATGATATAGACATCTGCTTCAGGCAGCGGGTAGGGCTTGAGGCCGGTGATCAGGTGGACGCGCGCAGGCTGTCCGTTGATGACAAGAAAACGCCGGATTTCCTCCTGCCAGTTGCGGCACAGATGCGGAGGCGGAATGACCAGCGCGGGAAAACTGTGGGATGCAGCAAGGCATGCGAGGGCCTGCACGGTTTTGCCAAGGCCCATCTCGTCGGCGAGCAGTGTGCGCTCGTGACGCATGAGGAAGGACAGACCTTCCTGCTGAAAGGGCATCAGCTGGCCGGAAAAGGTGCCTTCCGGCGGCGTCATGCTCTGGGGAAGCGTGGAAGCCAGGGCTTCACGAAGGGCATGCTCCCGGGCGCCTGTGACGGCCTCCTGCCAGCGGGGCAGGTCTTCCAGCCGGACATCGAGCGGGAAGCGGAGCATCAGCCAGAGCAGGTCAGAGACCATTCTCCTGTGATTGGCAAACCGTGCTTCACCGCGCCGGGCGCCCTTGGACCCCGGGAAAAGCCGCTTGCACATTTCTGTGACGGAGGGATCCCCGCGCACAACCCAGCAGCGGCTTTTTTTATTGTAGGACAGGGTGCCCAGGGCCGGGCGCTCAGGCCCGGTCTGAGCGCGCAGATACACGGGAAGAAGCGCCTCGTCGGACTCCTCCGCAGGCGCTTCTTCTTCCCATAATTCATCGTTGTAAAACATGTCATCCATTACAGGGCAATCCCCCACAGTCTGGCAAGGCAGACCTCAAAGACTGCCTTGCCGGCAATAGTTGAAGGAAGGTTCAGTGTGTGTTCGGTCACAAGGATCAGGCTGGTCAGTTCCTCCGAGGAGAGGTAGCGCCTGATCTGTTCAAGCACACGTTTCCGTTGTGCATGCCCGCGCTTGATCTCCACACCGATGCTCCCGCAGACAAGGTCAATGCGGCATCGCGGGGCCAGGCTGACCTCGTGCCGGAAGGAAATCCGGGCGTCCTCGAGGCAGTCCATGACCAGACGGTGGAGATCATATTCACCGGACTGAATGGGAAGGCGGAGCGTGCTCAGGGCCTGAAGAACGGCTTCAGGATCCGTACAGGTGTTCTGCATGGCGTTAGAATCCGGCCATGGCCTGCGTGAGCATGCTCATGGCGCTGATAATATCACTCTGGGAACCGCCGGTGGAAAGCACGGCGTTGAGCAGGGCAATGGCACTGCTGACATTCTGATACTGGGTGGAAGCCGGATCCAGGAGATTGAGCATATCCTGCGCCTGTGTCAGAAGGACATAGGCATCGGCGGCAAACCCGGAGGTGTCCTCTGCGGGCTCCGGAGCGGTCTGGCTGAACTCGGTATGCAGGGTGCAGACCATGGAGGAGGAGACGGAGGATGCGCCGAGATACTGCTCAAGCGTGTCCTCGTACTGTGTGCCCAGGAACTGGTAGAGCGGATGACCGGGGAGAATGTCCACAACCCCCTTGACGGTCACATTCGGGCAGTAGGCAGAAGCCAGCATGCCGGTTTCTGCGCAGATATTCGCACTGTGATGCATCTGGCAGTACACGGTCGGCTGTGCTCCTGCAGCCCAGTAATCGGTGGTCACACCGTAGCCGTTGGCGTCGTTTCTGCAGGCGTCCGTGGCCAGCTGGCCGGAAACGTTGCAGGTGGTGACGCGAACCAGCCCGTAGTCGCTGGGACTGCCGGAGAGAATATCCTTGTCGTCCAGTCCCTTGACGGAATGAATCTTGCTCATGTAGGCCTGCCAGAGCGGTGCGGCGGAGCCGGAACCGGTGGACTTGCTGGACAGTGCCTTGTAATTGTCGTGCCCGATCCAGAGGGCGGAAGCGTAATGCCCGGTCATGCCGGCAAAGAATACGCCCTTCTGGTCAGAGTTCGTGCCGGTTTTACCCGCGACCGTCTGCCCCTTGATTTTGGCCGAGGAGCCCGTGCCGCTGTTCACGGCTGACTTGAGCATGTCGACGATCATATAACTGGTGGAGGCGGAGAACACGCGGCGGCGGGTCTGATTTTCAGCTCCGTCCCATACGGTCACGCCATCCTTGGAAATGCCTCTGACCGACATGGGCTCGAGGTAGATGCCGCTGTTGGCCAGGACGCCGTAGGCCACCGTCATCTGCATGGGCGTGATGCCGGAGGAACCGAGCGTGACGCCGAAAGGCGTTGCATCGATATGATTGTCGTCAATGCCGAGCTGGTGGAGGAAATCAACCGAACGGCTGACGCCGACAATGCTCATCAGCGTCTGAGCGGCTGCTGTGTTGGAGCTCTGCTGCAGGGCTTTGCGCAGGGTGATGGGGCCGGTATAGCTGGATCCGCCGTAGTTGCGTGGCCAGGTGTCATTCCCCTTGGCATCCTTCCAGCCGGGAATGGGAAGCGGCATATTGTAGACAACAGACGCTGGAGAGGCCCCGATCTCCAGGGCCGGTGCATACACGGAAATCGGCTTGATGGAACTGCCGACAGGCATCTTCATGTCCGTAGCGCGGTTCAGGGTCTTCATGGCCTTCGGCTCGTTGCGGCCACCGACAATGGCCAGAATTTCACCGCTCCGGTAATCCAGCACCACGGCGGCAGCCTGCGGCTCAACGATTTCGTCATAGGTGCCGTCGGAATTCTTGGAACGGAACACTTTGTCGCTGGGATCGCGCAGACTGGGATACTTGGTCCAGGAAGAGATCGTGGACTGCAGGGTTTCCTGAATCTGCGTGTCAATGCACAGCTGGACACTGTACCCGCCGGTGCGGAACTTCTGCTCCATGGCGGCACGGTTGGCCGGCGTGTTTTCCTTGGACTCGAGCTCCAGGAAGATATCAATGATTTCTTCGATGGCATATTCGATGTAATGGGCATAGGGATACATGCCCGAGGAGGCCGTCGGATCCGTTTCCAGCACATGGGCTGTGGCCGGATCCAGCGCCGCCTGATACTGTTCATAGGTGATGAACTGGTTTTCGTACATGCAGCGAAGAACGTAGTTGGTGCGGTTGTTGGTAATGGCGGGATAATCCACGCCTTCCTTGTGCCGGGTATAGAAGTTGCGGCGGGGGTTATAGTAATAGGGAGAGTTTGTGGTTCCGGCGAGTATGGCGCATTCGCGCAGGGTCAGCTCGCTGAGTTCCTTTCCGAAATAGCCCTGCGCCGCCGTTTTGACGCCGTAGTAGTTTTCACCGAGATAAATGGTGTTCAGGTAGCTCTCCAGAATCTGCTGCTTGGTGTACTGCTGTTCAAGCTGCAGGGCCAGGTAAGCCTCCTGAATCTTCCGCTTGTAGCTCTGCTCTGAGGAGAGCAGTGTGTTCTTGATCAGCTGCTGGGTGATGGTGGAACCGCCCTGGGTGGAAGACGAGGACAGATTGGAGACAAAGGCACCGACAATACGCTTGAGGTCAATGCCTGAATGGGTGTAGAAACGTGCGTCCTCCACGGCAACGAACGCGTCCTGCAGATACTTGGGCATGGCAGCAATGGAAACCATGATGCGGTTTTCCGTGCCCTTGTATTCTGTGATCAGTTTGCCGCTGTTGTCATAGATGAAGGAAGTCTGCTGCTGGTCATCCAGGGCGGCGAGATTCAGGGACGGAGCCGTGTCCACATAGCCTTTGGCAATCCCGGCGACAGAGCCCAGGACGGCCAGGCCTGCGAGCAGGACCACCACCAGCATGGCGCGGACAACCCCGACGCCGACACTGACCACAAAGGGCGGTTTTTTGGTGCGGGGTTTGAAAATGCTTCGCTTCTGATGGTCTGCATCATCGAGATATTCGTCATCATCGGGAAGCGGCAGGGCTTCATCTTCCTGTGCCCAGACATTGTCGGCATCCTCTTCAACCGGCGGCTCTTCATCATACCCGGTTTCCGGGGCTGAGACATACTGCTGTGTCGCGTCAGGATCCCCGTTTTCATCGGGATCGTTATATTCAGGAAAGCGATACGAAACGGTATCGCTGGAAGAAACAGACGCATCGGGTGATTCTTCCATGGGCATTCCGTCTTCCGGCATTTCTTCCGGGGAATAACCTTCCCATGGCTCAGCTGCGCTTCTTCTGCGCCGTCTGCTCATGCGCTCACCTCCGTGTACGGATTATAGCAAAATGCCCCCGGGGGGACAACTATAGGAACGAATGGGGAAGGCCGGAGCATCCCGGCGCATGGAAGAAACTCATGGCTGTGAGAAAAGAAAAAATATGATACAATCGGTTTCGGAACAGACTGAGAACGGAAAAGGGGACGGGAACGATGGCTGAAATCTATTGCTTTAATCTCCCGGAAGCGGTGCGGGGACATGTCGCGGCGCTTTCCATGCGCTACCGGATCCGCATGGTTGAGGCGGGGCCGGAGAAGGCGGGGCTGACGGTCAAGGAGCTCACGGCGGGATTCCCGGGAAAGGATGACTTGGATGCGTTTGAGGAATCCCTGCTTCTGATGGACCATTTCGGTCAGCAGCAGTTCAATGGCTTTCTCGATGATCTCAAGCAGTGCACGCCACGTTTCAGCGGCTTCAAGGCCATCGTTACCCCGAGCAACAGAAAATGGAAGGTGTCTGCTCTGGTCGAGGAACTCCGCCAGGAGAAAATGGCTATTGAGCAGGAGCGGGCAAAAGCCAGAGAGGCTGCGCAGCAGTAAAAAAGTCCGGCACGGATCATGTAAGTCCGTGCCGGATTTTGTGTTTTTGTCAGATGCAGGACTGCTGTTCAGGCATTCGCGGAAAGACGCGCTGAGAGCCTGCTGTTTCTCAGCCCGACCTTGTCATTGCGGATCGCATAGCTCAGAGCCCCCTTGCTGCCGACGAGGACGACCGCCCGTTTTGCGCGGGTAATGCCTGTGTAGATCAGGTTCCTCTGGAGCATGACGAAATGACTGTTGAGCACCGGCATGACCACCACAGGGAATTCAGCTCCCTGGGCCTTGTGAATGGTGGTGGCATAGGCCAGCACGATTTCATCGAGCTCCGTGATGTCATAGCTGATGGTCCTGTCATCAAAGAGGACGCTCAGGGTTCTCTCCTCCATATTGACAGAGGAAACCAGGCCGATATCGCCGTTGTAGACATCCTTGTCATAGTTGTTCCGGATCTGCATGACCCGGTCGCCCAGGCGATAGGTGATGCCGGAGCGGCGGAGCGCATGGTCTGCATTTGCGGCATTCAGCTTTTCCTGAAGCAGCAGATTCAGATTCGCAGCCCCGGCTTCCCCGCGCTGCATGGGGGAGAGCACCTGAATGGCTTCGGGGGAGACATGGAAGTATCCGGGCAGCCGGCGGCTGACCAGGTCGACAATGGCCGGTGCGGCGGCTTCCGGGGTATCTTTGTAAAGCATGAAGAAATCGCTGCCGGCGTTGTTGCAGATGTCAGGATATTCCCCGTGATTGATGCGGTGGGCGTTCATGATGATCCGGCTGGTCTGGGCCTGACGGAAGATCCGGGTCAGGCGGGTGACAGGGACGGCGCCGCTGTCAATGATGTCCCGAAGTACATTGCCCGCACCGACCGAAGGCAGCTGATCCGTGTCGCCGATGAGGATCAGTCTTGCGCTGTCAGGGACTGCCTTGAGCAGGCTGTTCATGAGAATGAGGTCAATCATCGAGCATTCATCCACGATGAGCACATCGGTGGACAGCGGATTTTCCTCATTGTGCTTGTAACCGTCTTTTGGGGAAAACTCGAGAAGGCGGTGGATGGTTTTGGCCTCCATGCCGGTGACTTCGGTCATGCGCTTGGCCGCGCGTCCGGTCGGTGCGGCCAGGGAAATCCGGAGCCCGGAGGCTTTGAGTGCCTGAATAATGCCAAGCGTGGTTGTGCTCTTTCCGGTGCCGGGGCCGCCGGTGAGGACCATCACCTTATTGGTCAGGGCGGAGATGATGGCGTCCTTCTGGATCTGGTCATACTGGATGTGATTCTGCCTCTCCAGAGCGGGCAGATCCGGCTGAATCAGCGTTTGTGCAGGTGTTCTGAGGATCCGCTTCAGCCGGCCGGCCACCCCGATTTCCGCAAAGAAGAAGGGCGGCAGATAAACGGCTCTGTGCGGGGCCTCATCCGGCAGCAGGGGATCCGGAAGGGTTTCCGTGATCACATCCTTCTCAAGGACCATGTGATCTAGGGACATGGTTACGAAGGACGGATCCATGGGATCGGATTCGGAGGAGAGGATGTTCGCCGCCTCCTGAACGAGCACGTTCTGGTCAAGATAGACATGCCCCTGGCTGTCGGCGAGCTGGGAGAGCGTATACAGGATGCCGGCGCGGATGCGGACATAGCTGTCCCTGGCCAGGCCAAGCTTTGCGGCGATGGTGTCTGCCGTTCGAAAGCCGATTCCCCAGATGTCATCGGCCAGACGGTAAGGATTGCTTTTGACGGTTTCGATGGATTCCGCGCCGTAGGCCTGATAGATTCTGGCTGCAAACGCGGTGGAGACATCGTGTGCCTGAAGGAAGAGCATGATGTTTTTGACTTCTTTCTGCTTTTCCCAGGATGCAATGATTTTGGATACCCTTTTGTCGCCGATGCCGGGAACTTCGGAGAGACGCTGCGGTTCATCCTCAATGACGTTGAGCGTGTCTGCTCCGAACTGCGCGACGATTTTCTTTGCATAGACAGGGCCCACACCCTTGATGAGGCCGGAGCCGAGATATTTTTCAATGCCGTAGACCGTTGCGGGGAGGGTTTCCTCCCACTTGGACGCGATGAACTGGCGGCCGTACTTGGCGTCCACCTTCCACTCGCCTTCCACAAGGAGCACCGAGCCAATACTGACGTCGAGGAGATTTCCGACGATCGGGACCAGTTCATGATATCCCTTGACCGCAGCCTTGAGCACCGTATAGCCGGTTTCAGCTGACTGGTATGTGATGCGCTCAACAACGCATCGAATCTGGGCCATTGGTGCACCACGCTCCTTTCGGTTTCATTATAGCGGTGAAGAAACAATGGAGCAAGTTGGTCTTTTGAAAGAGACATGTTTTTCATGACTGGAAAGAAAAAAGGAAGCGGCCGGAAAAGATTTCCGAGCCGACTTCCATGGGGACCAAAATCAGTATTCGAAGCTGCCTTCGTAGACGAGCACGGCATTGCCGCTCAGGAGAATGCACTCATCTGTATAATTGACGATCAGGTCGCCGCCCAGCAGCTTGACCGTGATATCGCGGCCTTTTTCACACAGTCCGTTTTCCACGGCCGCCACAACCGCTGCACAGGCTCCGGTTCCGCAGGCCAGCGTTTCGCCGCTGCCGCGCTCCCAGGTGCGCATGCGCAGGGTGGTGGAATTGACCAGACGGACAAACTCAGTATTGACCCGTTCAGGGAACATGGGGGCGTACTCAAACTGCGGGCCGATCACGTTCAGGTCGAGCGCGTCAATGGCGTTGTCAAAGACCACGCAGTGAGGATTGCCTACGTTGACGCATGTGACCGTGTAGTCCTTATCTGCGACCCTGATGCTTCCTGAGACCAGCGATTCCTGATCGGTCAGCACCGGGACATCGGCTGCTTTCAGCGAGGCTTTGCCCATGTTGACGGTGACCGAACTGACTTTGCCGTCACGCAGGTGCAGATGCAGCAGATGGACGCCGCTGGCTGTCTCAATGGTCATGGATTCTGAATGCACATAGCCCTTATCGAACAGGTATTTGGCCACACAGCGGATGTTGTTGCCGGCCATTCTCCCCTCGCTTCCATCGCGGTTGAAGGTGCGCATTTTTGCATCGGCAATGCGGGATTTTTCCATGAGGACAATGCCGTCGCCGCCGATGCCGTAATGCGGCGTGCACAGATCCACGCACAGGGATTCGGGGCAGGTGATGGCGCCGTCAAAGTTTTCAAGGAAAATATAGTCATTGCCGCAGGACTGCATCTTGGCAAAGGAGATCCGCATCTTCCAGGGGCGCATGTCATTGATGTCGACAAGCTCCGTGTTCCTGAGGGTGAAGCGGCTTTCAATAATCTGGGCCAGTGCGCTGGCCGTATCCGGACTGGTCAGACAGGGAATGCCCAGCTGCATGGCACGGCGGTGCAGGAGCGTGTAATCTCCGACCGTGGTGTCTTTGACTGCGCCGGTATAGATGATATAGCTGAGCTTTCCGCTCTCCATGAGATCCATGAGCACAGGGCTTTCCGTGGCATTGGGCACGGAAGTGACGGGAATGCCGAGGGATGAGATCGCATCGGCTGTGCCGCTGGTGGCGTACAGCTGCAGCCCGAGATCATAGAAGCGCTTGGCGAGGGAGATGATCTCCTGATAGTCATTCTCTTCCACGGAGATCAGGACGCCGCAGGGATGCGGGCCGTGGAGGGAGGGAACCGAGAAGCCGGCGGCGCTCAGTCCCTTAAACAGGGCTTCGGCCATGGTTTTGCCGATGCCGAGCACTTCACCGGTCGATTTCATTTCCGGGCCGAGGATGGAGTTGGCATCGCTGAGCTTCTCAAAGGAGAAGACCGGCACCTTGACGGCCACATAGGGCGGTGTGCGGTGAAGGCCGGTGCCGTAGCCGAGTGCGGCCAGCGGTTCGCCGAGCATGACATGGGACGCGAGGTCGACCATGGGCACACCGGTGACTTTGGAAATGTAGGGAACCGTGCGGGACGCGCGGGGATTGACCTCAATGACATAGAGCTCATTGTCGTAGATCAGGTACTGAATATTGACAAGGCCCCTGGTGCCCAGCGCAAGCGCGAGCTTTTCGGAACAGTCGCAGATCTTCTCGAGAAAGCGGTCGGTGAGGTTCCAGGGCGGGTACACCGCGATGGAGTCGCCGGAATGGACGCCTGCGCGTTCGATATGCTCCATGATGCCGGGAATCAGGACATCCGTGCCGTCGGAAATGACATCCACTTCCAGCTCAATGCCGGGCATGTATTTGTCGACAAGCACCGGGTTTTCAATGCCGCCGGCCATGATGCGCTCCATATAGTCAACCGTCTGTTCGCGGTTTCGGACGATGGTCATGTTCTGACCGCCGATCACGTAAGAGGGTCTGAGGAGCACGGGATAGCCGAGGGTTTCGGCTGCAAGCACGGCCTCCTCAATCGTATTGACGCCCATGCCCTTCGGACGACGGATGCCGAAGCGTTCGAGCAGCGCATCAAAGCGGCCTCTGTCTTCCGCCATATCAATGGAATCGGCGGATGTGCCGAGAATGCGGATGCCGTGCTGATCGAGGTACTGCGTCAGTTTGATGGCTGTCTGTCCGCCGAAGGCGACCACAACGCCGACGGGATGCTCCACTTCAATGATGTGCATGACATCCTCGGGGCAGAGCGGCTCAAAGTACAGACGGTCTGCGGTATCGTAGTCGGTGGAAACGGTCTCGGGGTTGTTGTTGACGATGACCACGTCATAGCCCATTTCCCGAAGCGTCCATACGCAGTGGACGGAGGAATAGTCGAACTCAATGCCCTGGCCGATGCGGATCGGACCGGAGCCGAGCACCATGACAACCGGCTTTCCGGAGCGCGGGAATGTGCGGGACTCACAGGTCTTGTCGCAGCTGGCATAGAAGTAGGGCGTCCTCGCGTCAAACTCGGCACCGCAGGTATCGACCATCTTATAGCCCATGGTAAAGGGCGGCAGTGTTTCGGCACCGGAAATGCGGCGGATGGCGGCATCCGGATAGCCCAGGCGCTTGCCCTGTCTGTAGAGTTCTTCCGTCAGGCCGCCGGCCAGTTTCTTCTCATAGTCCGCCAGATGCTGGAGCCGGTAGAGGAACAGGCGGTCAATCTTGGTGATGTCAAAGATCGTGTCCACAGAGATGCCCTGCTTGAGGGCCTCGAACACGGTAAAGATCCGGCGGTCATTCTGATCGTGCAGCCGCTCCAGGACAGGGGCGTCGCTCAGCGGCGGGCAGTTCAGGGTGTCCAGGGAAATCTCTGCCCCGCGGACGGCCTTCATGAGGGCTTCCTCAAAGGACTGACCGATGGACATGACTTCGCCGGTCGCTTTCATCTGCGTGCCGAGCGTGCGGCTGGAACCGGCAAACTTGTCAAAGGGCCACTTCGGGAACTTGCAGACGATATAGTCGACGGTCGGCTCAAAGCAGGCACAGGTTTTTCCAGTGATATCGTTCGCGATTTCATCCAGGGAGTACCCCAGTGCAATGCGCGTGGTGATTTTGGCAATCGGGTAGCCGGTCGCCTTGGAGGCGAGCGCGGAGGAACGCGATACGCGCGGATTAACCTCAATCACGGCATACTCGAAGGAATCGGGGTTCAGGGCGAACTGACAGTTGCAGCCGCCGACAATCCCGATGGCTGTGACCATATCAAGTGCTGCGCCGCGCAGCAGCTGATATTCCTTGTCCGAGAGCGTCAGGGCAGGGGCCACGACGATGGAGTCGCCGGTGTGAATGCCCACAGGGTCCACGTTTTCCATGGAGCACACGGCAATCACGTTGCCCAGCGCATCGCGCATGGTTTCAAACTCAATCTCTTTCCAGCCGGAAATGCACTTCTCGACCAGGATCTGGGTGATCGGGCTCTGATCCAGACCGCCCTTGGCGATGGTTTTGAAGGTCTCCTCATCATAGGCAATTCCGCCGCCGGTTCCGCCGAGCGTATAGGCAGGACGCACAATGACCGGGTACCCGATCCGGCGCGCGGCGGCAATGGCCGTCTCGAGGTCCTCGGCGATTTCCGAGGGCACACAGGGCTGGCCGATCTGTTCCATTGTATCGCGGAACTTTTCGCGGTCTTCTGCTTTTTCAATGGCGGAAATGTCTGAACCGAGCAGTCGGACGCCGAACTCACGCAGCGTGCCGTTGCGGTCAAGCTGCATGGCCAGGGTCAGGCCGGTCTGGCCGCCGAGGCCGGCGAGAAGGCCGTCAGGACGCTCCTTTTCAATGATGCGGCGGAGGGTCTCCGCGTTGAGCGGCTCAAGATAGATTTCATCGGCGAGGTGCTTGTCGGTCATGATGGTGGCCGGGTTGGAGTTGACGAGCACGACATTGATGCCTTCATCGCGCAGCACGCGGCAGGCCTGGGCGCCGGCATAGTCAAACTCGGCCGCCTGACCGATGACAATCGGACCGGAGCCGATCACGAGCACTTTCCGGATGGTATTATCCTTCGGCATGCGCACTGGCCCCCTTTCTGGCTTCCATCATATGCATGAACCGATCGAAAAGGAATCCGGTGTCTCTCGGTCCAGAGCAGGCTTCCGGATGGAACTGCACGGTAAAGCAGTCCTTTTCGGGGTAGTCGATGCCCTCGCAGCTGCCGTCATTGGCATTGACCCAGGTCTCCGTTCCGCCCAGCCCCTTCAGGCTGTCGGCCACGACCGCATAGCCGTGGTTCTGGGAGGTGATGTAGGTGTGTCCCGTCCGGACCTCACGGACCGGCTGGTTGCCGCCGCGGTGGCCGTACTTGAGCTTCATGGTTTTTCCGCCCATGGCGAGCGCGGTCAGCTGATGCCCCAGACAGATGCCGAACACGGGCAGACGCCCGATGAGCTGCCGGAGCTGCTCAATGGCAAAGACGTTTTCCTCGGGGTCACCGGGGCCGTTGGAGAGCATAATCCCGTCAAAGTTTCCTTCCAGAATCTCAGAGGCGGGGGTGGAGGCGGAGAAGACGGTCACTTCGCAGCCGCGCTTGACCAGGCTTCTGAGGATATTGGCTTTGGCACCGTAGTCCATGAGCGCGACGTGAAAACGCACGTCCCCCTTTGCGGGAACGACGCGTTTTTCCGCAGATGTCACCTGCGGGACCACACCCTGCACACGGTAGGCGCGGACTGCGTCGAGATTTTCAGGAATCTCATCGCAGATGCAGGCATTCATGACACCGCTCTCCCGGATGGTGCGGGTCAGCTGGCGCGTGTCCACGCCGCAGATGCCCGGGATGCCTTTTTCCTTGAGAAAGGCATCCAGTGTGCCCTGGGAGCGGAAGTTGGACGGGGTGTCGCACAGTTCACGGACCACATAGCCGCGGGCGGCAGGAGTGCCCTCAAAATCCTCGGGGATGACGCCGTAATTGCCGATGACAGGAAAGGTCTGAATGATGATCTGACCGGCATAACTGGGATCTGTCAGGGTCTCCAGATAGCCGACGACACCCGTGGTGAAGACGATTTCACCGATGGTGTCACCTTCTGCGCCGATCCGCTTTCCTTCATAAATATCCCCGTTAGCAAGTACGAGATAGGCCATATTACACCTCGCAGAGCGTTGCGGCCATAACGGCCTTGATGGTGTGCATGCGGTTTTCCGCCTCATCAAACACGATGGACTGGCTGCTCTCAAAGACTTCATCGGTGACTTCCATGGCGTCAATGCCGAACCGGTCATGGATCTGCTTTCCGATGGTGGTCTTCAGGTCATGGAAAGAGGGGAGGCAGTGCATGAAGACGCAGCTGCTTCCGGCCTGCTGCATGAGGGCAGCGTTCACCTGGTAGGGCAGCAGGTCATGAATGCGCTCGGCCCAGACTTCGTCGGGCTCGCCCATGGAAACCCACACATCGGTATAGATGACATCGGCATGCTGCACAGCCTTCATCGGGTCGGTTTCAAAGGTCAGTGTGGCGCCGGTTTCCTCAGCGATGGATTCGCAGGTGCTGACCAGCTCAGGATCCGGGAAATACTTTTCGGGTGCGCAGGCCACGAACTGCAGTCCCATCTTGGCGCAGCCGACCATCAGCGAATTGCCCATGTTGTAGCGCGCATCGCCCATGTAGACGAGCTTTCGTCCCTTCAGGGAGCCGAAATGCTCCTGAATGGTGAGGAAGTCAGCGAGGATCTGGGTCGGATGGAATTCATTGGTCAGGCCGTTCCAGACGGGGACTCCCGCGTACGCCGCGAGGCTCTCGACAATCTCCTGTCCAAAGCCGCGGTATTCGATGCCGTCATACATCCTGCCCAGCACGCGGGCAGTATCCGGAATGGATTCCTTCTTGCCGATCTGGCTGCCGGAGGGATCGAGATAGGTCGGATGCATGCCCAGGTCCGCAGCCGCCACTTCAAAGGCGCAACGGGTCCGGGTGCTGGTCTTTTCAAAAATCAGGGCCACATTCTTTCCCTCGCACAGGCGGTGGGGAATGCCGGCCTTCTTTTTGGCCTTCAGGTCAGCGGCGAGACGGAGAAGATCTTCAATTTCAGCAGGACTCAGGTCCAGCAGCTTCAGAAAACTTTTTTGATACAGTGACATAGAGCCCTCCAATATTAAAGAACTTTGGCGAGGAAAGAGCGCAGGCGCTCGGTCTGGGGATGTGCGAAAATCTGATCCGGGGTTCCTTCTTCCTGAATGGTGCCGCCGTCGAGGAAGAGGACGCGGTTGGACACTTCGCGCGCGAAGCCCATCTCATGGGTGACCACGACCATGGTCATGCCTTCAGCGGCCAGCTGCTTCATGACGTCCAGCACTTCACCGACCATCTCAGGGTCCAGGGCGCTGGTGGGTTCGTCAAAGAGCATGACATCCGGCTCCATACACAGGGCGCGGACAATGGCCACGCGCTGCTTCTGGCCGCCGGAGAGCTGGGCAGGATAGCTGTTGGCCTTGTCCTGCAGTCCCACGCGCTTGAGCAGGTCCATGGCTTTCTTTTCTGCCTGCTCTTTGGTGGCCTGCTTGGTGCGGATGGGGGCAAGCGTCAGGTTTTTGAGAATGGTCATGTTCGGGAAAAGATTGAAGTGCTGAAACACCATGCCCATCTTCTGGCGCATCTTGTTGATGTCGGTCTTGGGATCCGTCATGGAGACGCCGTCAAAGGTGATTTCACCCGAAGAGGGAATCTCCAGGAGATTCAGGCACCGGAGAAAGGTGGACTTGCCCGAGCCGGACGGTCCGATAAAGACCACGCATTCGCCCTTGTTCACATGCAGGGAGACGTCGTGGAGCACTTCGAGTCCCTCGAAGTTTTTGGAAAGATGCTTAACGTCGATCACTGGTGCGCAGCCTCCTCTCAAAGATGCCGAGAAGCCAGGTAAAGATCATGACGAGGACCAGGTAGATGACTGCGGTCCCCAGGAACGGATACATGGCTTCATAGGTGCGGGAAACAATGGCGCGTGCAGCATAGAGGAGCTCTTTTCCGCCAATGACGCTGATGAGCGAGGTATCCTTGAGCAGAACAATGAATTCATTGCCCAGAGCCGGCAGAATCGCCTTGATCGCCTGGGAAATGATGACAAAGCGCATGGTATCAAAGTAATTGATGCCAAGGCTCCGGCTGGCTTCCATCTGTCCGGCGTCCACGGACATGAGTCCGCCGCGGATGATTTCCGCCTGATAAGCGCCGGAGTTGATGCCCAGGGTCAGCGCGCCGACCATGACGAAATTCTTGCTGGAAGCAAAAATGACAAAGCCCATGATCAGCAGCTGCACCATCATGGGGGTGCCGCGGATGACTGTCACATAGATTTTGAAAATGAAATTGAGAATTCCCAGAATGGGATTTCTGTGACCGGGACGCTGCTGATCATGCGCGGTGCGTACCACGGCGACAATCACACCGAGAATGACGCCCAGCAGGAGGGCAAACGCGGTGACATACAATGTCGTGCCGACACCCTTGAGATACTGCTGCCAGCGGTCTTTTTCAATAAAAGCCTGATAGAAGTAGACGTAAAACCGCTGCCATTCGGTCACGGCTCCGCCACTGGTAATCAGGGCCTTCCAGGCTGTATACTGCTCCAAAAAGAGGCACCTCACCTTCTGTGTAGACAAAGGAAAGGGCGGTGTACCACCGCCCTTTCCGTGAAGGAAACGTTACTCGGCCATGTACTGGTCAATGAGCTTCTGAACGGTGCCGTCGGCGATGAGTTCATCCAGCGCCTTGTTGACGGCGTCGAGCAGTGCGGTGTTGCCCTTGCTGATGCCGAATGCGAAGTTCTCAGGCTCATAGGTGCTTGCGTTCAGCACCAGACCGGGGTTCTGAGCAACATAAGCCTTGGCCACGGCGTCATCCATCAGGATGCAGGACACCTGATCGTTCATCAGAGCCTGGAAGACGGTGGTGTAGGTGTCATAGGCCACAACGCTGTCCTCGCCGAAATCGTCTTCAGCATAGATGTGGCCGGTGGTGCCGCGCTGGACGCCGATGGTCTGATCCTTCAGGGTGTCCATGGTCACGTTGTTGGCTTCCTTGGACACGATGCCCTGGGTGATGGTGATGTAGGTGTTGGTGAAGTCATAGACCAGCTTGCGGTCTTCGGTCACGGTGACGCCGGAGACAACCGCGTCGCTCTTGCCCTGCTGGGCAGCGAGGAGAGCGGAGTCAAAGTCCATGGCGTCGATGACCAGTTCCAGACCGATCTTTTCGCAGATGAGCTTCATCATGTCGGGTTCGATGCCGACAATGTTCTCATTGTCGTCGGTGTATTCAAAGGGAGGAAAATCGGGGCTGGTGGAAATGGTCAGCTTACCGGGATCGATGGTTTCAATGCCTTCGGCTGCAGCGAAGGAAGCCAGGGAAAGGATCATGGTCAGAGCGAGCAGGATGGCTGTGAGCTTTTTCATGATATGTTCCTCCTAATAATATATGTAGTGTTCTGATCTCAGGATCAGTTTTTCGCGTTCTGGTCGACGAGGGCCTGGACCTTGATGGGCAGTCCGTAGAGATTGATGAAGCCCTGAGCATCCTTCTGGTTGTAGTCAGACTCACCGAAGGTGGCGATCTCTTCAGAATACAGGGAGTTGGGACTCCAGACACCGGCATTGATCATGTTGCCCTTGTAGAGCTTGAGACGGACTTTGCCGTTGACGCGTTCCTGCGTCTTGTCCACGAAGGCGGAGAGTGCTTCGCGCAGGGGCGTGTACCACTGGCCGTTGTAGACCAGCTCAGCGAAGGTGACGGACAGCTTCTGCTTTTCATGCATGGTCAGCTTGTCCAGGCACAGGGTTTCAAGAACGGAATGGGCCTTGTAGAGGATGGTGCCGCCGGGGGTCTCATACACGCCGCGGCACTTCATGCCCACGAGACGGTTCTCGACGATATCGAGGATGCCGATGCCGTTGGCGCCACCGATCTGGTTGAGCTTGAGAATGATGTCCTTGGCGCTCATCTTTTCGCCGTCGAGGGCAACCGGGACGCCCTTGTCAAACTCGAGTTCCACATAGGTGGGCTTGTCGGGTGCATCCAGGGGAGAAACGCCCATTTCCAGGAAGCCGGGCTTCTCGTACTGCGGCTCATTGCCTGTGTCTTCCAGGTCCAGACCTTCATGGGACAGATGCCAGAGGTTCTTGTCCTTGGAATAGTTGGTCTCACGGTTGATCTTCAGCGGGACGTGATGGGCTTCGGCATAGTCGATCTCTTCATCTCTGGATTTGATGGACCATTCACGCCAGGGAGCAATGATGGGCATGTTCGGAGCGAAATGCTTGACAGCCAGTTCAAAGCGGACCTGATCGTTGCCCTTGCCGGTGCAGCCGTGGCAGATGGCGTCAGCGCCTTCCTTGAGAGCGATCTCAACGAGCCCCTTGGCAATGCACGGACGGGCCGTGCTGGTACCCAGCAGGTATTCTTCGTAGATGGCGCCGGCTTTCATGGTGGGGATAATAAAGTCATCCACATATTCATCCATGAGATCCAGCACATACAGCTTGGAAGCGCCGGTCTTCAGGGCTTTCTCTTCCAGTCCCTCGAGTTCGTCAGCCTGTCCGACATTGCCGGAGACGGCGATGATTTCAGGATTGTTGTAGTTTTCCTTGAGCCAGGGGATGATGATGGATGTATCCAGTCCGCCGGAGTAGGCGAGTACGATTTTCTTGTAATTGGTGTTCATCAGGAAGGTCCTCCTCAGTCAGTGTTTTGGGAACGATGCGTATTCTACATCGAATCCGCGCAAATGTCAATAATTATTAGAAAAAAATTAATAAATATGCATTAAAAATGCGAATTACATGCATAAAAATGCACCATATGTCGAATATGGTGCAAGTATCCATGCAGAAAGACATGCATAAAATGTTAATTCAGCCTGCTCATCTCTTCTGGGGAAGCCGAAGTGATGTCCATATGCTCACCTTTGGGGGTGCAGGAGAACACATGAACCCCGTCCGGGAGGGCAGCCGTGAAGGGGAACTGCGCTTCTGTGGTGGCAGCGCCGTAGCGTCCGTCGGGAGAGAGCGCGATGAGACTGATGGAAAGATGATCTTCCTTCAGCTCCTGCATTTTTTTCACGAATTCAGACAGCGCGCCTTCGGCTGCCGCCTGAGGGGACTGACCTGCGCGCATTCTGGCGACGATTTCATAGGACAGACACCCGCGCATGATGTCTTCCCCGAGCCCTGTGGCCGCGGCTGCGCCGTATCGGGCATCACAGTAGAACCCGCATCCGGGAATCGGAGAATCGCCGATGCGGCCGGGCACCTTGAGAAACAGACCGGAAGTGGAAGTGCCGCAGACCATGTGTCCGTTTTCGTCGAGTCCGAGGATACAGACGGTGTCATGTCCCTTGTAGGGCGCGGGCACATCGTCGGCTTTTTTCTGCTCCATGGCTTCCTGCCACCTTTTCTGGGAGGCCGGCGTGCGCATATCCTTGAGCGGAACGCCGCTGGAGACGGCAAACTGCTTTGCGCCTTCGCCGCACAGCATCCAGTTCGTTTTCCGTCCGCAGAGCTTACGGGCAGCTGCAATGGGGCTGGAGACTTCCGTGACAGAGAGGATCGCACCGCACTGGAGTGTATCGCCGTCCATGTACGCGGCATCGAGATACACCTGCCCGTCGGCGGCCGGCAGTCCGCCGTATCCGACCGAGACATAGTCGGGGTTTGCCTCGACACAGCGGACGGCTTCCTCCACGGCGTCTCCGGCGAAACCGCCCTGCATGAGCGTTTCCCGGCCGAGAGTGACGCCCTTCCTGCTCATTTCCCAGGTACCAATCAGTGCAAACATGTGTTACTCCTCCTTATGTTCTAATGGCTGAAGATTCAAACGGATCTGTCGGAAAAGTTCTGCATCCGTCTCCCGCCACGCACCGCCGTCGGCTGCGTCGGGAGAAGAAAACCAGAGCGGCGTTTTTTCCGGCCAGGATGGATCATGGCGGACCGACTGGCCGGAAAGGTGCACCTGCGTGCATCCGGTTTCCTCCACGATCTGCCGGACATTGTCCGGACGGATGCCGGCAGCGGGAAGGATTTCAATGGCACCCTGGGCAAACCGGATCATTTCGCGGAGAACCGGGATGCCATGGGCGGCCGAAGGCGCCTGCCCGCTGGTGAGCACACGCGTGACGCCCAGGTCAATCAGGGTTTCAAGTCCCTTCCGCCAGTCGGGGACAAGGTCAAACGCCCGGTGAAAGACAACCGGGCATCCGGGAACCGCCTGCATCATGTCCTTTGTGCGCCAGCGGTCGATTTCCCCGTTTTCAGTCAGAAAACCGAATACAATGCCCGCGGCCCCGGCGCCGGTGAGCAGCTGCGCGTCACGCTGCATGGCGGAGAAGAGCACGGAAGAATAGCAGAACCCGCCTTCACGGGGACGGATCATGGCGAACACCGGAAGCGATACGGAGCGGCAGCAGTCGATCAGGCTGCCGAGCGACGGTGTCAGCCCGCCCAGGGCAAGCGCACAATTGAGTTCAATCCGGTCGGCACCGCCCAGCGCTGCGCAGAGCACATCCTCCGGGGAGGCACAGCAGGCTTCAATCAGAATATGGGAAGGCATGGGTGCAATCGTTTCCTTTCATGGGTCGGTCGGAGGGGGGGTCCGGAGGTTTTTGGGGGGATGTGCCTGTCTTGCAATCACTCAGGGCTTCTGATATGATGCACAGGCCGCGCGAGCGGAACAGATGCGGATGAGGTGCAACATGGGTTTTTCAGGGGAAAGAATACACACACTGCGGCAGACACTGGTCGGGGACAGAGCATTTTACAGGAAAGTTCTCGCCGTTGCTGTCCCGATGATGGTGCAGAACGCCATCACCAATTTTGTCTCGCTTTTGGACAATATCATGGTCGGCCGGGTGGGCACAGAGCAGATGTCCGGGGTGGCCATTGTCAATCAGCTGCTCTTTGTCTATTATCTGTGCATTTTCGGCGGCCTGGCAGGCGCCGGCATTTTTACGGCACAGTATTACGGGACCAAGGATTACGAGGGTATCCGGCATACCTTCCATTATAAACTGTGGCTGGCTGTCGGCGTGACAGCCCTGGCTGCCGGGATCTTTGTCTGGCAGGGGGAGGCACTCATCTCCCTGTACCTGAATCCGTCGGAGAGCGCGGGCGATCTGGAGGCGACACTGCAGTGGGCGCTGGAGTATCTGCGCGTGATGCTCCTGGGACTTCCGGCGTTCATGTTTGTTCAGATCTATACGTCCACGCTGCGTGAATGCAGTGAAACGAAGCTGCCCATGCGCGCCTCGGTGTGCGCGGTCATGGTGAACCTGGTATTCAATTATATCCTGATTTTCGGACACTTCGGTTTTCCAAAGATGGGCGTTGTCGGTGCCGCCGTGGCCACGGTCATTTCGCGCTATGTGGAAATGCTCATTGTGGTCATCTGGACGCATGTGCATCCGGACAGAAATCCGTATATCAAGGGAATTTACCGCAGGTGGGGCATCCCTAAGGAACTGGTGAGAACCATCACGGTCAAGGGCTTTCCGCTCCTGCTCAATGAGGCGCTGTGGTCCTCCTCACAGGCGATTCTTGTCCAGTGCTATGCGGTCAGAGGACTGACCGTTGTCGCGGCGCTGAACATTGCGTCCACCATCACCAACCTCTTCAACTGTGTGTTCCTTTCCCTGGGCAGCTCGGTGGCGATCATTGTCGGTCAGCTCCTGGGTGCTGGAAGGATGGAAGAGGCGAGGGATACGGATAATAAGATGATAGCGTTTTCCATCGCAATTTCAAGTGCTGTTGCACTGGCCGTGTTTGCGACAGCACCCTTTTTCCCGCACATGTACAACACCGAGGAAGACGTCCGTCATCTGGCAACCCTGTTTATGATGATTACAGCGGTGTTCATGCCGCAGAACGCCTTTATGAACGCGACGTATTTCACGCTGCGCTCGGGCGGAAAAACGATGCTCACCTTCCTCTTTGACAGTGTCAACGGATGGGTGATCTCGATTCCGATCGCTTTCATCCTCTCGCGTTTTACCGGAATGCATGTGGCCCTGATCATGGTGATGGTCATGATCGGCGACTGGGGCAAATGCATCCTTGGATTTGTCCTGGTCAAAAAAGGCATTTGGCTGCAGAATATTGTCGGGAAATAGATGACAGGGGACTGACCGGAGATCCGGCAGTCCTTTTCTGGTGCTGTGATTCGGTCAATCGATGACTTTGTTTGCAGTCCATTTGCCGCTGCGAAAGCGAATGATATCCAGAGCGGCTTTGATGCACCAGTCCAGCACCATCGCCAGGGCAATGCCGATCACGCCCATGCCGAGCCATTTGGCGAGAAGAAATGAGAGAAATGTGCGGCAGACCACGGTGGCAAAAATAGAGGACCACATCGTGAACTGCACATCTCCTGCTGCCCGAAGGCCGGAAGACAACGGACCGGAGAAAGGCTGAACCAGTGCGGCAAACAGATTGTGGATAGCGACAATGATCAGGATCAGCCGCTTGGTGTCTGCTGAAAGGTCATAGAGAGGAAGGAGCAGGGGCGTCAGGATCATGACCAGCACATTCCAGACACAGGCCAGAAGCAGAGAAAGCCGGGTCAGCTTTCGCATATACCAGTCCGCGGCCTCAGGATCCTTTGCTCCCATGCACTGTCCGATGACCGTGATGAACACGGTGCCCAGAGACATGCTCATGCAGGCTGCTAGAGACCAGAAAGTTTGACCTGTGGTGTTGGCCGCAATCTGTGATGTGCCGAACGTGGCCACAAGCATCCCAAGGATGACTTGTGCAGCCTGAAAAAGCGTGTTCTCCACAGAATTGGGGATGGCAATGTCCAGAATGCGTTTCGACATGGGCATGTCCAGCCGGAACACCTGCCCGGCATGGATGCGGACCTGGTCCTTTCGGCGTGTGTCTGCGCAAAGCCAGGTCATGATCACGGCAGCCACAATCCAGGAGATGGTGGTCGGCCAGGCAACGCCTGCCGCACCGGCTTTGAAGACAAAGATGCCGATGGCATTCCCGGCCACATTGGTGAGATTGGCCAGCAGGGAAACCCACATGGTGATTTTTGTCTGTCCCATGGAGCGGTAGATAGCTGCACCTGCGTTGTATACAGCATTGGCAGGAAAGGACAGTGCCACAATCCGCATATAGGTTTGACAGGCGTACATGGTGGCTGCTTCGGTTTCAGGATACATGGCGCTGAGCAGGCCGGAGCCGAAAAGCAGCATCAGCACCATGCAGACCATGGACAGGAGTCCGGCAATATGAACGATCTGTGAGGCGGCAAGATCGGCCTTCTGCCTGTCTCTGCTGCCGATGTACTGGCTGACAACGACGGCACCGCCGGATGAAATGGCAGTAAACAGGTAGATGAAAATGGTGTAAACCATCGTGTCAAGACCGACGCCTGCCACCACGGCCTCTCCGGCATAGCTGACCATCATGGTATCCGCCAGCCCGACAACCATCTGAAGCAGCTGTTCGAGCACCAGAGGGATAATCATGGTTTTCAGTGCGGCATTGGTGAAGTGCTGACGGTCGGCAGGCAGACTCTTTTTGGGTTCGATCCATTGAATGATGCTTTTCATTTTGGCTCTCCCTGTATGCGTTAATCTTTGAAGGCCTGCGGGGCAGGCTGCTGGTCCATCATTGATGTCATCTGCGTGGATGTTCAATTCCGCTGTTTCGGTGTTTTGCAGAGCGGCCGTGACTGCAGTGGAACGTGAGCAGATGCAGCGAATTTCACCCCCTCTCCTGTGCCTCTACAGTCTAAAATGACACAGTGTCATTTTAGGGATTGTAAATCCGAAATGAACCTGTGTCAATGCGGATCAGGCATGCCGAATACCAGGCAGCTGGGATCAGGAGCATGTTCATGAGAAGTGGATGCATCGAAAAGCGTTCTTCGAATACTTTCCTGCATGGAAAAAGAGGCTGCACGCGACAGCCTCTGTGAAAGGTTCCATTACTCTTTATCTGGAATTTCAAGGATATACCGCTCAAAAGCGTTAATAACCGGGATGCCGTTATACTCAACGCTGCGGGGAATGTTCCAGTTGTAACTCTGATGGACATGGCCGTGGCACATGTACTGTGGATGCCATTTGTCCAGCACTTCCTTAAAACAGTCAAACCCCTGGTGGGCACGGTCCTCTGCATCACCGTAGCCGGTCATGGCGGCATGCGTGACAAAGATGTCCAGTCCGCCGGCTTTTTTGACGCACTTGCGGAACTTGTGGACACGTTTGGCCATTTCCTTCTCGGTGTACTGATAGGGGCTGTCGGAATACTTCTTGCATCCGCCCAGACCGCCGATGCGGATCCCTTTATAGGTAAACACGCAGTCATCAATGCTTTCGCAGCCTTCAGGGGGATTTGTAATATATCGCACATCATGATTCCCGGGAACATAGAGGAGCGGCTTGTTGATCATGGTGACCAGAAATTCCAGATATTCGTGCTTCAGATCGCCGCAGGAAATGATCAATTCAACACCTTCTACACGGTCCGGACGAAAATGATCCCACAGTGCGGGACATTCCACATCAGAAACCAGCAGAATTTTCATGATCGTTTACCTCCGGGAAATTGATTTTCAGCGCGAACGAAGTGAACCCATTATAAGCCCTGCGGGAAAAAGCATCAAGTGGGAAAAGGTCTGAAAGAATTGAAAGAAAAGCACCCGGGCAGGAAGCCCGGGTTGTCAAGAGTCTGCGGAAATCAGAGGGCGAGGGAAACGGAGAACGCCGGGCGCTTTTCCACAGGAGCTGTTTCCTTCTGCGGGAGCGCAAGGAGTTCGGTGGTTTCCCTGGACATCGGCAGCAGTTCATCCATCGTCGGAATGCGGCCTTCCACATTTTCGCACAGCCAGTTCATCTGCATCAGATCCTCAGGGGTCAGATTGGTTTCAGGGTCGACGCGGATATTGCCTTCCTGATCCGTGATGGTGCCCTGGAACGGATGAACGGTGTTGCGGGTGAGACCATCCTTGAGAATATTCGCCAGCTGGCGGACACCGTCAGGGAGGGTATTGGCCAGTTCAATATTGATGACGCCGCTGGACATGCCCCACCAGTAACTCACGGAAGTGCCGCGGGGAACGGTCGTATCCCATGCGCCGGCAAGAACGGAGCGGACCATCTGCTCATAGGTGCGGCCCCAGTTCCAGACGTCCGATGCAAGAGGCATCATTCTGCCGTCATTGAGCATCAGGGAAGTGGACCAGCTCAGGGAAACATTTCCCGGAGAAGCGACGGCGATGGGATGACCGGAGATGATGCGGGCGCCTGTCTGAAGAAGCTGTTTGTACGGATCGCCGTCCAAACAGGACCACTGCAGCTGAATCTTGGCGTTCGGATTGGTCATGCGCACGCCCAGAGCGAATGCATTGATCGACGCCGGGACACCCAGAATAGGATAGCGGGCGATGTAGCCGATCGGATGCTTTCCGCACATGGCACCGGCAATGGCGCCGGAGATAAACTTGGCCTCATAAATGCGGCTGTAATAGGTTCTGACACCGACATAGGGTACTGACAGCGCGCAGACAAGCACTTTCAGACCGGGATGCAGGGCGGCCGTCTGACGGGCAGCGCCGAGCAGGGTCGGAGCTGTGGCGATGAGCAGCTGAGCACCATCCTGGGTGACAGCGCGCTCCATCAGTTTCTCAGCGGACTCTTCACCCACAATGTAGGTCTTGACGCTGATCTGGTCGCCCAGGACTTCCTCGAGATACTTACGGCCTTCATCATGGCCCCTGGTCCAGACGCTGGTTTCGGGCTGGTTGACATGGATAAAGGCAATATTCAGTGTACTGCGGGAAATCCCATCGAAAATGCGGCTGACCAGATTCTTTTCCGGAATCGCAGGCTCTGTGGACACGGTGGGTTCGGAAGGCTCCTCATCGGATACGAACTGCAGGTCGGGAATCAGGGGAGCCAGACGCTTGCGCATGTCGGAGATGCCCAGTTTGGCGAGCTGATCGTAGGGATACAGTTCCATGGCAGAAAGAACGACTTCGCTCAGGGACTGATCCTGCACATGGGAGAGCATCTCTTTGGTGCAGGCTTCGCGCATCACCCAGAACATGGACATGAATTCGGATTTTTCCTC
This sequence comes from Christensenella sp. UBA2853, assembly GCA_002350845.1. GTDB lineage: Bacteria > Bacillota > Clostridia > Christensenellales > Aristaeellaceae > UBA2943. The sequence goes on along the minus strand of DEFL01000048.1, from coordinate 65,879 downwards.
ATCGGTCCATACGTGGCCCTTCTCAAAGCCCATGAGCTTTTCAATCTTCGCGATGCATCCGGGATGCGTGAACTGGAGGACGTATACGCCGCTGCGCTTATAGAATTCAAGAAATTCATAATAGGCGACCACAGCGGGATTTTCCGACCAGGTCGGGATGATTCTTGTGACTTTGCCGGTAATGGTCGGCGCGCCGTAGGAGTGAAGCACGGAGACGCGCTTATGTCCTTCCTGGACATAAAAGCGTCCGAGGTATTCAAAACAGGAAATCGGATCCGTAATGCCGGTGGTGCCCAGATGGGCATTGCACAGGGCGATCCATTTGGCGGAAAATTCAGTATTGTCCGGAAGAAGCGGCATAAAATTGCCGGCAAAGGCTGCCTTTCTTCCGTCTGCCAGTGTGCCGACGATGGAATCCATGGGGATTTCAAGAATGCCCAGTTCCTGTCGGGCGGCAGACATATATTCAGGGCAGACATTCTCAAGAACCTGCGGATAGGGATACTTTCCGTGTCCGACAGCATTCTGATAATATCTCTGGCCGCTGCGCAGAGCAGCGCGGTATTGCTCAATGGCTTCTGTTTTCATGGTAATAATATCGCATTGCCTCCTGAAACAGGTAGTGAGATAGGTAGAATGTACGGAAATCCGTACAGCGCCATTATACCCAAAAGCGTGTTGGATACAATAGATCAAGTAGCTCTACATCAACCATTCTTTCCATGTTTGACGGAAAATTGTCAATATATTGTGAATAATTGTAAATTCTCTGTGACCACTGCATCTGTGCGCCAGCAGAACGGCATGAACGCAAAGGATGAACGGACAGAACACAGACAGCAAAAAACTGCGGAACCGAAGGGCATGAATGCCCGGGTCCGCAGTCATGAGTCAGAAATCGATATCCAATGTCAGCTGGAGGGTGTAATCAGGGAATGCCTTCTGGAGTGCTGCGCGGATGTTTTCAAACACAGCTTTGCGCTCTTTCACATCAAAATCAAGGATGATATCCATGGTGATGGTGCGCTCTTCCGGATCTGCACGGAAGCCGTGTGTCTGAAGGACACCTTCAAAGCCCATGACGATCTCGTTGACTTTGGCGCGGATCGCTTTGGTCTCTTCGGTCGAGGTGTTCATCGCGTAGATGCTGATGCTGGTCAGCGGGAGCTTATGCTTTTCATAGACATTTTTGGAAATTCTGCGTTCCATCATGTCGATCTCTGTGGCGGTCATTTCATCCCGGACTTCCACGTGAACGGAGCCCACATTGCGGTCAGGACCATAGGCATGCAGAATCAGGTCATACACACCGCACACGTCGGGATCCTCAGCGATCGTATTCTTGATGGCCTGAAGCTCTTCCGGATCATAGCGCTTGCCGAGAATATCATCGAGGGTATCGCGCAGCATTTCCACACCGGAACGGATGATCACAATGGAGATGATCACACCGGCATAGGCTTCCAGAGACAGGCCGAAAGCAATATAGATGAGTGCGCAGAGGAGAACCGAGGCGGAAATGATGGAATCAAACATGGCGTCGGAGCCGGAGGCTTCCAGAGACGCGCTGTTCACGCGCTTCCCGGTGCGCTTGACATAAGTGCCAAGGAGAAGCTTGGCGACGACGGCGGAGCCCACAATGATGAGGGAGACAACGGAATAGTCCGGCTTCTCAGGGGAAATGATGCTCTTGATGGATTCCACCAGGGATGTGATGCCGGCATACAGGACGAGTGCGGACACAATCATGGCGGAGAGATATTCAATGCGCCCATACCCCAGCGGATGCTTTTTGTCCGGCAGCTTTCCGGCCAGCTTGGTGCCCACGATGGTAATGACGCTCGAAAGGGCATCGGACAGATTGTTGACAGCATCCAGCGTGACAGCGATGGAATGTGTGATCAGACCGATGGCTGCCTTGAATGCAGCAAGAAGCACATTGACCAGAATGCCGATAATGCTTGTTCGGACAATGGTCGTCTCACGGGAATCCTGATTTTCAACAGGGATATAACCCATATTGATCACCTCAAAAAATATGATGAAGCAGGAAAAAACAGGGGATCAAACCGATACTTTACAAATGCGTAGCACAGTTGTCAAGCGAAAACCGCATCAGCAGGCAAAAGATGTCATCCGGACGCGGGGACCGATTTGCATAAGGCTGAATGATGTTGTAGAATCATGCATATTGGACGTGATGATCCGGTCCGCAGCCTGCTTTCAGGGATGCGGCCGAAGTCTGTGAACAATCGATTCATGATACAGAATTCAGGGAGGTAACGGAATGTTTGATTATCTGATTGTCGGTGCCGGTTTGTACGGAGCAGTGTTTGCACAGGAAGCCAAACGGGCAGGCAAGAAGGTTCTGGTGATTGACCGCAGGGACCATGTCGGCGGCAATGTCTATACGGAAGAAATTGAGGGCATTCAGGTTCACCGCTACGGTGCGCATATTTTCCATACCAACAATCAGGAAGTCTGGTCGTATGTCAATCAGTTTGCCACCTTCAACCGGTTCACGAATTCCCCGGTGGCCAATTATCACGGGGAACTGTATTCCCTGCCTTTCAATATGTACACCTTTAACCGCATGTGGAATGTTGTCACGCCCCAGGAGGCTGCGGCCAAGATTGAGGAACAGAAGAAAGCTGCGGGTATCACTGAACCCAAGAACCTCGAGGAACAGGCGATCAGCCTTGTGGGCACCGATATTTATGAGAAACTGATCAAGGGGTATACGGAAAAGCAGTGGGGAAGACCCTGCAGCGAGCTGCCTGCGTTTATCATCAAGCGGCTTCCGGTGCGCCTGACGTTTGACAACAACTATTTCAATGCACTCTTCCAGGGCATTCCGGTCGGCGGATATACACGCATGGTGGAACACATGCTGGACGGGATTGAGGTCCGTCTGGGTGTGGATTATCTCAAAGACCGTGAAGCCTGGGACGCCATGGCGGAAAAGGTTGTCTACACAGGCCCGATTGATGCATTCTACAATTACTGTGCAGGCACCCTGGAGTACCGGTCCGTGCGCTTTGAAACAGAAGTGCTGGACATGCCGAACTTCCAGGGCAATGCGGCGGTCAACTATACCGATCGTGAGACGCCGTGGACAAGAATCATTGAACACAAGTGGTTTGAATTCGGAAAGGATGCACAGGGGAATGATCTTCCCAAGACTGTCATAAGCCGTGAGTATTCCTCTGAATGGAAGCCCGGGGATGAACCGTACTATCCGGTCAATGATGAGAAGAACGGCGCAGTCTATGAAGCCTACCGGCAGATGACGCTTGCGCAGGACAAAGTCATTTTCGGCGGGCGCCTGGGCGAATACAAATATTATGATATGGACCGCGTGATTGAAGCAGCGCTTGCCCGTGCACGTCAGGAATTCAACTGAAAAGAACAGCTACTGGAAAACGCTCCCGGAAACGGGAGCGTTTTCCTATGGCCGGAAGATCAGTTGAAACCAAAGATTTTCTGACTGATCCAGTAACCGATCCGAATCACCAGGTTGCCGAAGGCACCGGGAATGTGAATGAGGACACCGAAAATGCGATGGCGCAGGAGACCGTAGGCATAGGGGTTTTCCTTCTGAAGATAGCTCCAGAGCTCCTTGCGCTTGGCAATGTTCTCCTCGGTTCCGCTCTTGGTGAGGAGGGCAGAGGAGGCAACCGTGACGATCTCCAGATAATTGCGCATGTATTTGCGCTGATGCACATTCTCGATCTTTTCGAGATCGACGGAGGTCATCATGAGCTTGTTGACTTTCAGGGCCTGATCAATGCGCTTGATCATGATGGACTCCTGAACCGACTGATCCTCACGTCCGATGAAGTAGTGATAGAGGTTTTCATTGATGTAGTACATGGTTTTGACGCTTCTGAGGGGAACATAGACATACAACTCGTCCACATAGAAGGTATGTCTGGGCAGTTCCAGTCCGCAGGTGCGCAGGAGTTCCGTTCTGTAAATGCAGGAATGCATGAGCAGGTACTGTCCGATGCGGAAATGCCGGGTTTCCTCCCAGGAGAAGGGCCGGTTTTCGGGGAGCGCATGATTGTAGCTCATGACATGCTTGTGCACGGCATCGACTTTGTCATAGATGAAGTTGGAGATGACCAGGTCGATCTGCTTTTCCGGTGCGGTGAGGGTTCTGAGGACATCCAGAACATGCGGATACGCGGTTTCATCGAGCCAGTCGTCGGAGTCAACCACCTTGAAGTAGATGCCGGTTGCATTCTGCAGACCGGCCATGACCGCGGCACCATGGCCGCCGTTTTCCTGGTGGATGGCTCTGCAGATGCCGGGATATTTTGCCTGATAGCTGTCGGCGATTTCAGCGGTCCGGTCTTTGGAACCGTCATTGACAATCAGGATTTCCACCTCATCTCCGCCCGGCAGCAGGGACTCGATGGCATGGGCCATGTAGGCTTCAGAATTATAGCTGGGTATGGCGATACTCAGCAGTTTTTGCTTTGACATCAGGATCGCATCCTCTCATAGGATTTATAGGTATGGGACCATTGAATCGCTCGTGGGACAGTTCAGTGGCGAAAACGGGAGTATGACGGGAAACACTGGATTCGGAATGTCCGCAAAGAAACTGAACACGTATATGGATATGATAACATACTCATGAAGTACGTTCAACCGGATGGATAAAAAGAGAAAGCATGGTTCTGCAGCCACTGAATGGAAAAAGCAAAGCAGCGAGCGGCATGAGCAAATGTTGATCATATTGAGGATCTGTTAATGGATATATATTGGAAATATATCACGAGTCCATATCAAAAATGGTTGCATTTCATATTATTTTATGCTACACTCCCGAATGTCTACGATCGTAGACAATGAAATTTTAAGAGTTTGAGGAGGAACCCGTATGAAAAAGACTCTGAGTCTTGCTCTTGCCCTGATGCTCGCAGCAATCACTGTGCTGAGCGTTGTTCCTGCTATGGCAGACGGCAAAACCGTGATCAACTATTGGTCCAATGACCGTCATGATGAAACCTACATGACGGAAATGATCAATAAGTTCAACGAAGCCCATGATGACATCGAGATCAAGATGACCATCATGACGGACAACTTTGAACAGTCCATCCTGCTGGCCTATCAGGGCGGCGAAGCTCCTGATCTGGTCGGTCAGTCCATCGACATCAAGAACTTCTCTGAGTATGGCGCCATCGAGTCCCTGACTCCCTACATCGAGAAGGATGCAGAGTATCAGAAGGTCAACGAGCCCTTCGAACACAAATATGAAGGCCTCAACGCCCTGGGCGACGACATCTACTGGGTTGCTTCCAGCATGCGTTCCGGTGTCCGCATTGAATACAACAAGGACCTGGTTGCCGCTGCAGGCGCTGAAGGCATTCCCGCCACGCTCGACGAGTACATCGCTCTGGCCAAGAAGATCACCGAAGCCGGCGCAGGCAACTACTATGGCATCGGTTTCACCTCTTCTTCTCCCTTTGAGCGCCAGCTCGAAATGATGGCTCAGGTTTCCGGCATCTTCTACTATGACTATGTCAACGGCAAGTTCGATTTCTCCGGCTACAAGCCGATCCTCGAAAAGGGCCGTGAGCTCGTGGCTGTTGCCTATCCGGATCAGCAGGGCGTTGACAACATGCGCGCTCTCTTTGCCGGCGGTGCCTTCGCACTGTGGGGCAATGCATCCCAGGAAGCCGGCGTGTTCACCCAGCAGTTCCCTGTCAAGGACTTCGAATGGGGCGTTGCTCCTGTTCCTTCCCTGGACGGCGAAATCAAGGGTGCTCTGCAGGTTAACCCCAACAAGGGCTACATCATGATGTCCAGCTGCCAGAACAAGGATGCTGCCTGGGAAGTCATCAAGTACTTCCAGTCTGAAGAATTCCTGAAGGGCTATCTCGAGAATGGCTATTCTCTGCCGATCACCACTTACATGGACGGCATCATGGACAAGACCAAGACCGGCCGTATGGCTGACTTCTCCCTGCTGCCCTATGAATCCGTGTATCCCGCTGTGCCCACCATCAACCTGTCCGGCGACAACTATCGCACCGTTCTGTGGAATGCAATCATGGGCTATGTCGAGATCGATGCAGCCATCGAAGACCTGAACACCCGCTACAACGAAGCCTATGAGGAAGACATCCTCTCCGGCACCGTGAAGCGCCTTGTGATTGCTGACTACGATCCGCTCCATCCCAGCGCTGGCACTGCCACCTACCTGGACAAATAAGGAACCTGCAGGCGTAAGCCTGCTGTGGCTGCCTGCTGTGCTTTATGGCAGGCAGCCCTTTATTTCATAAAAAAGGAGTGCATCTGCCCATGACAAAGGTGACCATCACGGACAAGCCTTCACGGCCCGTGAACAAGAAGATGCGCCTCAAGGAGAGCGGCGGACTTGCTGCCGGCCTGATGCTGGCCCCGTCCCTGTTCTTCCTGTGCGTCTGTTCGATTTATCCTTTCATCTGGATTTTCCGTTATGTGTGTTACAACTACAACGGCTTTAAGGCGACATATACAGGCCTTCGCAACTTCCAGCGCATGCTGGCAGATGCCAAATTCTGGGGCAGTGTCGGCACAACCTTCGAATATGCTGCACTCAAACTGATCTTCATCATCCCGCTGGCGCTGATCATGGCTGTTCTGCTCAATCAGAAGCTGAAGGGATCCTCCTTCTTCCGCGGCGTCTACTTTATGCCGACGGTCATCTCCAGCTCGATTTCGGGCATGATTTTCACCTTCATTTTTGCCACCGGCAACGGCATTCTCAACGGCATTCTGATGAAGCTCGGATTCATCTCCGCCTCATCTCCCATAGGATGGCTGACCGATGCAGGGGTTGTCATGGCGGCCGTCACGATCATGTCGGTATGGGGCGGCTTTGGAAACTACATGCTGTATTTTGTCACCGGCATGACCAGCATTTCCGAGGACGTCTATGAGTCCTCAAGAATTGACGGTGCAAACGCTGTGCAGACCTTCTTTAGGATCACGCTGCCCATGCTGGCTCCTGTGCTGAAGGTGGTCCTGATGCTGGCCATCACCGGCGCCTTCAAGGACTATGAAGCCATCATGGTTTTGACCAACGGCGGCCCGGGCAACAGAACCAACGTCATGTTCCTGTACATCTATAACCTCATCTTCTCCGCCGAAGCCGGATCTCAGGCGCAGATCGGTTATGGTGCTCTTCTGAGCGTTATGGCTGCTGTCATCGTCGGCGCGGTGACCATCGTGTACAACCTGGTGGCCCGCAGACTCGACGATGTCATGTAAGGAGGTGCGGACAATGGCAAAGAATCAGGCAAGAATCGTTTATTCGCCCCAGCAGAAAGCCATCCGCGCAGTCCTGTGGGTGCTTCTGGCATTTTTCGCCGTGCTGGTGATCTTCCCGGTTGTGTATATCATTCTGGGATCCTTCAAGGACAATGCAGAACTTCTCCGCGGCGGCAGCAACATTTTCCCGTCGGCATGGGTTGTGCAGAACTATGTGGATGCCTGGAATCAGGCGAACTTTGCGGTCTATACCAAGAACAGTATCCTCCTGAGCCTTGGTGTCATGGCCGGTTCGCTTCTGGTATCCACCATGGCCGGCTATGTCTTCTCAAGAAAGAATTTTCCGGGCAAGGAAGTCATCTACGGCATTTTCACTGCGTTCATGTTCATCAACGTGGGCTCGGTTTCCCTGCGCCCGCTGTATGAACTCGCCGTCAAGGTCAAGATGAATTCCTCGCTCTGGTCCGTGATCCTGTTCTCCATCGGCGGCGGCCAGGCCACCTATATCTTCCTGTGCCGCGGCTATGTGAACTCGGTTCCCAAGGAACTCGACGAAGCAGCCCGCATTGATGGATGCACGTTCTTCAGGATCTACTGGAACATCATTATCCCGATGCTCAAACCTGTCATGGCCACCATTGCCATCCTGTCCTTCCGTCAGGGCTGGAATGAATACATCATGCCGATGGTGTTCACCATGACCAAGCCGGCCATGCGTCCCCTGACCGTTGGCGTCAACATGCTCAAGAATGCAGGTGACGGTGCGGCTGCATGGAACATCATGTTTGCCGGTGCAACCATTGCCATCATCCCGATCCTGATCGTCTTCTGCTGCTTCAGCCGTTTCTTCATGGGCGGTCTGACTGCGGGTGCTGTCAAGGGCTAATCCTGTTACGCGGCGGCAGCCTGTGCGACGCACAGGCTGCCTTTTTCAGAAGATCATGTATACGGAAGATGCATTGACGGAATGGAAAAGAACAGAGATAATACCAAGCAGAATGGAGGAATGCCTGTGCAGACGTGGCAGACGGACCGGAATGGTTTTATCACTGCCTGGATGGTGCAGGGCCCGCTTGTGACACCCTATGAAAACAGCGTACGGGACCCGAATCAGCTGCGGTATGAGGCGTATCTCAGAAGCATGATTGCCGCTCATGAGGAAGTCCAGGTTCCGGAAAACCTGAGAGCCGGGGAAAACGGGCGGCTTGGAAAACCATGGCAGGTGATGTGCGGGGCAGACTGTGCCTTTGTCAACCTGTCGGATTTTTATTCCACCATGCAGCGGGTGCAGTTTGATGCCGCAACCGTGCTCATTGCGCCTTTGGACTGCACCGTGAAGGCAGTTCTTTGGTCCTATGCTGCGGTGGATGTCTATCTCAGGGGAAAGAAAATCGGGGGCATTGATGCTCCGGTCTATAAACCGATCCGTTCCTGTGAGCTTCTTCTGGATCTGAAGGCGGGAGAAAACCTCCTGTATCTCGCGTGCGAGACTCTGGGCGTCCGTGACACAAGAAGCGTCGCAGGCCTTCAGATTTCATCGCCTCCGCCGGGGTTTGCGGTGGCACTTCCCGACAGGCAGGCGGGAGAGGAGGCCGGAAGCCTCCTAGCCTTCCTGGAAGGAACCCGGCTCATGCGGGACCGTCTGGTGTTTCCTTCCAAAGCGCCTGCGGGCAGCCGCATGACGTACCGCCACAGTGATCCGGACCTGGCCAAATGCCGCATCCCGGCTGTATGGGAAGCGCTGGAGGGCAGGGAAGAGGCGGTGCTCAAAGAGGGAGAAGCCTATGTGACGCTGGAGGTTCCGGCGTCGTTCGGAAATCTGCGCAGGCGTTTTGAACGCACGGAACAGATTCTGCCCGAAGTGATCCGGCCGGTTCCGTCCTTTGAAGAGAACCTCCGATTGATTTATCAGCGCATCGCGGACGTGGAAACCCTCAGCCGCGGTGAAAAGTTCGGGTTCCCGATCTCCAACATGCTCGCCCGCCAGTACCTGGGCAGACCCTCGCCGGAGGACCCGCGGCTGATGCAGGAGATGCTGGAACTGATCGAAATGCGCGTGGACTGTTCTGACTTCCTGATGTGCGGACTGATCCGGTATCTGAAAAACTACCGGGTCGAAGAGGCTGTATGGGAGAGATGCCGTCAGGCGATCCTCAACTACCGCTACTGGATGGACATGGACGGGTTTGACGGCATGTGCTTCTGGAGCGAAAACCACGCCCTGATGTTTTACGCCAGCGCGATGCATGCCGGGGACATGTTCCCGGATGCATGGTTTCCCAGGGCGGGGATGACAGGAAAAGAACTGCATGCCTTCGGCAGGCGGAAAGTCCTCGAATGGCTGGATGATGTCGAAGAGAATGGGTTTGAGGAGTTTCTGTCCACGGTCTATATGTGCGTGACCTTTGCCGCGCTGATCAATGTCGTGGATTACAGTGAGCCAGACATTTCCCGGCGCGCGTCGGCGGTGACGGACCGCCTGCTGGAGATGCTTGCGCTCCACACGTTTAAAAACGGGATTGTCGCTCCGATGGGCCGCGTCTACCGCGGCGTACTCTATCCCTTCCGGCAGGGCGCCATGGCGCTGATGAACATGATCGATCCCTCGCTCCCGTATGATTTCGGAGAGGGATGGCTGGGGTTCTTTGCGACCAGCAGCTACCGCATTCCGGAAGGCCTCACGGAGCGGATGAAAGCGCAGGTCAGTACCCGGTATGTGACAGGGAATGCAGAGATTGTGCTGGAAAAGCACGAGGACTGGTGTCTGACCAGCGTGGCGTCCCCGCGCGGACCCTTTGAGCGGTGGACCAATATCTGCCGACAGGCGGATGCCGATGTTTCCAGTCATCTCTTTACCAAGTCCTACAATGAATGCTTCCATGGGACCACGGACTTCCAGCCGGGTACATACGGGTACCAGCAGCATCTCTGGTATGCAGCGCTCGACGGTGAAGCGGCCGTGTTTGTCAATCATCCGGGATCCTCCTCCGAGGGCGGCGACATGCGTCCGGGCTACTGGCACGGAAACGGAGCCATGCCCGCGCTCCGGCAGGAGGGGAATCTCCTGGGCATGATCTACAGGATTCCGGAGACCCTGCCGCTCCATTACATCCACCTGTATGCGCCGCGCTGCCGGTTTGAGGAAATCCGGGACACCGGCGACTGGCTGCTGATGCGCAGAGACCGGGGTTATATCGGATTCTGGTCGAGCGTCAGGCGGGAGCCCTGGACCGGCATGAACACGGAGTGCGAAGAAAGAATGTACGGCAGTGACACGGCGTGCCTTGTGGTCATGGGCGGACGCGAATATGCGGATATAGATGCATTCATGATGTACTGTAAGAGCTTGCATCCGGCCTATCGTGGTGATACGCTTACATGCAGAGATCTGACCCTCGCGTATGTGGCAGGGCATGATGATACACAGTATCTTTGAGAGGAGAAGAACCATGCAGGAATATGTCGAAAACGTTCTGGCTCCGCGCCTTCGCGGCGACGGCGGCTGGGTGGAGTTTGTGGATTGCAAAGATGGCGTCATGACCCTTGTCTTCCGTGGTGAATGCTCAAAATGCCACATTCTTGACCGCTGCACCAGATGGATGGAAGAAAAGATTGAGCAGCAGTTCGGGGAAAAAGTAAAGATTCAGGCTGTACGCAGGAAGCCCTATTTCTGGGATGTCAAGTGAAGAGGAGGAAACGTCGATGGCACATGTAAAAGTTGTACGCCGCAGCATGCGGCCTGAAGAATGGACCGACCTCCGCTTTGGCTGGCTGGAGCGCGGGCTGATTCTGGACAGGGAAGAGATTGAAGACCTGCAGATCCGGGATGCAAGACAGGTTTCAGAAAACGAGTATGTCTTTGACGATCCGGACTACCGTCCCCTGAAAAAGGGCGACCTGTACTTTACGCCCGACGGCACGGACTTTATCCGTGGCCATGTCCGGATCCCGGAGCGCATGAAGGGAAAGCAGCTGTACCTGCATCTCTCCACGGCCGCTGAAATGATCGTGAAGGTGAACGGAAAGTATGCGGGCGGCCTGGACCCGAACCGTGAGCGCATTGATCTCAATCCTTTTCTTCAGGGGGACGATCTTGAGATTGAAATCGAGGCCTACAACCGCTCCAAGCCCGATGACGAGCGCAATCCGATGGTGCTGGCCAAGCGCGGATGCCGTCAGATTTTTGAAGGCGCGTATCTGGTGACCATCCGTGAAAACCTGCAGTCCCTGATCTATGACTATATCCTGCTCATGGATATCGCGGGCAGTGAGTATTTCAATGAGGATTACCGCCATTTCCTGTATAAAGAACTCTCCCATGCGCTGGATGCGATCGATTTTGATACCTGGGAAGGCATTGATGAGGCGGCAGACTATGTCCAGCGCGTCATTTATGACAATACGGATTTCAAGGGCAGCGGAGATGTCGCCCTGGTCGGGCATTCTCACCTGGATATTGCCTATTACTGGCGCAGAATCCACGCAGTGCACAAGAACGCGCGCACGATTCTCATCCAGATGCGCCTGATGGACCGCTATCCGGAATTCCGCTATACGCATACGCAGGCCTACACCTATGAGACGCTGGAAAAGTATTATCCGGAACTCTTTGAGGAGCTGAAGCAGAAGGTCGCCGAGGGCCGGTTCGAGCCGGTGGGCTCCATGTATGTGGAGCCCGACTGCAACATTCCCCAGGCGGAATCCCTGGTTCGCCAGTTCCTCTACGGGCAGCATTTCTTCCGCCGCGCCTTTGGCAAAACGCTGGACAATGCATGGCTGCCGGACGTGTTCGGCAACAGCTGGATCATGCCGCAGATCATGAAAAAGAGCGGCGTGGATTATTTCGTGTCCAATAAGATGAGCACCTGGAATGACACCAACCGCTTCCCGCATAACAACTTCATCTGGAAAGGCATTGACGGAAGCGAAGTGTACGCATGTGTGCCGCCGACCCATTTCATCACCTGGAACATGCCCAGCCAGATCCAGGAAAACTGGGAAGCCTATCAGGACAAGGAGACCGGCGGACAGACCCTGAGCATGTACGGATACGGCGACGGAGGTTCGGGTGTCACCGAGGAAATGCTGGAAATGGTCCGCCGCTTCCCGAAAGTCTCAGTCATGCCCAAGACAGAAATCATGGGCGGCGCCGAATTCCTGCATAGGAATCTGAAGGGCAACACAAAACTGGCCACGTGGGACGGCGAACTCTACCTGGAAATGCACCGCGGCACCTTCACCACCAAGTCCAATATCAAAAAGATGAACCGGATGCTGGAATTCTCCCTGCGTGAAACGGAGATTCTGCGCACCCTGGCGATGCTGGGCGGCATGGAGTATCCTGCGGATGACATTCGCGAGGCCTACAAGAAAGTACTGCTCAACCAGTTCCATGACATTCTGCCCGGCTCGCACATCAATCCTGTCTACGAGGATGCCATGGCGGATTATCATGAAGTGGACGAGAAGCTGTGCGCGCTGAAGGCAGCCCTGCCCATGGACGGCACACTGTTCAACACACTCAACACCCCGAGAAAACTGCCGGTGTTTGTGGAAAAGGAAGACGGTCAGTATGTGCGCCACGGAAAGCACGGCACCTGGATGCAGGCAGAAGCAGAAGGTCTTTCCTCTGTGACCCCCTGTGCCATGACAGGCGAAGAGGGCTGGATCACCATCGAGCAGGAAGAACAGGGACTGCACGTGGTCACTGCCCAGGCCGATCTGCACCTGCGGCAGGATGGTTCGTTTGCCTCCTTCCGGGACTGCGATCTCGACAGAGAGTGGGTCAGGGAAGGCTGCGGCTTCAACCAGCTGCATCTCTATGCGGATAATCCCGGCGTGTATGATGCCTGGGATATTCTGCCCAATTACAAAGATGTATCCTATCCGCTCACCATTCAGGAGCCGCTCCATGTGACCTGCCTTGACGGCAGCATTGCTGAGATGACGGTCGTGTTTGCCACCGAAAAGAGCACATGGAAGATGATCCTGCGCATGATCCGCGGCCAGCGCGGCATTGAGGTCGAGCATGTGGTGGACTGGCACGAAAAGCATCGCCTGATGAAAGTCAACTTCGGGCCGGATGTGGTGACCAGAGACGTGGTGTGCGATACCAGTGCCGGCATGATCCGCCGTGATCTGACGAAGAATACGACCTGGCAGCAGGCCAGGTTCGAAGTGTGCCATCACAAGTGGTTCGATCTCTCGGAGACGGGAGCCGGTCTTGCTGTGATCAACGAAGGCAAGTATGGCCTGGGACTTGAAGGCGGGGAGGTTTCCCTGAGCCTTCTCAGATCCACGATCCGTCCGGATATCGCAAGCGACATGGGCACGCATGACTTCTGCTACCTGATCTATCCGCATGCGGGTGACGCGGTGGAGGGTCTGGTCAATCAGCGGGCTTTGGAGTACAATGTGCCCCTGAGTCCCTATGCCGTGAAGATGCCGGAAGCGCTTCGCAGCGTGCTGAATGCATCCGGGCTGCTTCTCCAGGCGATGAAGCTCTCGGAAGATGGCAGCCAGATTGTGATCCGTCTTTCCGAACAGGACGGACGCCGCACAACGGTCCGGTTCCCGTTCACGGTACGGGTGCTCAATATGCTGGAAGACACGGAGCGCGAAGCATCCGAAGTGGCCGTCCATCCGTTTGAGATTCTGACGCTTGGCATTGACCCGGACTGCCTCCGTGCATAAGGCACTGACAATATGAGGGTTTCGGACACAGAAGATGCTCCGGAAGCCGGAAGGTGGTTTATCATGAAGTCAAAAAAACTGACAGCCGGAGCCGTACTGCTTGTACTGTTCCTGATCCTGATCGTACTGATCAAAACGGTCGATGTGCAGCCGGTTGGTCCTGAAAATTCGCAGATCGGCCTGGCCGCGATCAATACCAGCTTTCACAACCTGACCGGACTGCAGATGACGCTCTATAAGGTTACCCAGGTGACAGGATATCTAGCGATTCTGTCAGTGGTCATTTTCGGACTCTGGGGCGTATGGCAGCTGATCCAGCGCAAAAGCATTGCACGGATGGATAAGGATATTCTGCTTTTGGGCGGACTGTATGCTGCGCTTGCCGTCTGCTACCTTTTCTTTGAAAAGTGCATTATCAATTATCGCCCGGTGATTCTGGATGAAGGCCTGGAGGCTTCCTTCCCGTCATCCCATACCATGCTGGCGATGTGTCTGATGCTCGCGGCGATGGAACAGCTCAGACGGAGACTGAAGGACCAGCCGCTCGGCAGGATCCTCAGCATGGTCTGCGCAGTGCTGCTGGTTGTGACCGTGATCGGAAGACTGCTGTCCGGCGTGCATTGGCTGACCGATATTCTGGGCGGCCTGCTGCTGGGCGGTGCCCTGTATCTGTTCTATGCAGGACTCATTGATCTGCTCAGACAGCGCGGCAGAATCTGACACAGGATGAGAAGAGAAGGTGCTCGAAACGGGCACCTTTTTCTTTTTGCAGCAAAAGCAGGAATTGCCTTTTTTCAGCGGCGTGCTATAATAGTTAAACAAAGCTAACCACCATACGGTATTGAATGTGAAGCGTATGCTGTGTGGGAACAGGGAAGAAGGGAACAGGCTTTGAAAAAGAGCCATCTGCCGCTGTTTGGCATTGGACCTGTCTATGCCATTGTGATTGTTCTTGTGACGGTGCTGGCGGTTGTTCTGAAAGGCAGCCTGCCGTCCGTGATGCCGCCGAGGACCGTTCAGATGATCCTGAAACTGATCGGATTTTTCCTGCTGGTGCTTGCAGGCTGTATCTGGGTGCTGGCCGCGGTGGTTTCAAAGATCGATGAGCATATCCTGAAGAATGAACTGGTGACCGACGGCATTTACACCTGGGTCAGAAATCCGCTCTATGCTGCTTTTCTTCTGGGCTGTACTGGGATTCTTCTCATTGAGGGCAATCTTCTGCTGCTGCCTCTTCCGATCCTGTACTGGGCTTTTCTGACCGTACTGATGCGGCATACGGAAGAAAAGTGGCTGCTGGCGCGCTACGGGGAACCCTACAGAGCCTACTGCCAGAGGGTGAACCGATGCATTCCCTGGTTTCCAAAGCGCAGAGGAAACATGGACAAGCAGAGAGAAAGGTGCGTTTCCGTGAGGAAAGACAGAAAAACAAGGGTGACCATGCTGCTGTGCGGCATGCTGGGCTGTGTGTGCTTCGGAACAGGCGACTGGCTGATGATGTTTGGAGATCCTGCGTCAGACGCTGCACTTTCCTGGCTGATGGAAGGTGTGCGCACCATGGCCGCCTGGCGTCTGAATCTGGCAATGGCGCTCGCTTTCCCGGGCATTGTGCTCTATGGGATGGGTCTGTTCGGCATGGAAAACTATATTCCCCGGGAGAAACCGCGCAGGGCATACCACTATCTGAACATCTTTGGCATGACTCCATGGATTGCACTGCACCTTTTGTATGTGATGATCCTGACCCTCTGGTCGATTACGGGAGACAGTGGGGTGTGCATCCAGCTCTACGAACGCCTGAAATGGATGATCCCGCTGAGCGTGGCTGTGATGATCCCCGTGTTTGTCTGGTGGGCGGTCCTTCAGGGCGTGGGCAGCACCGTTTTTCCCAAAGGCATGGCTGCGGCCAATGTCATCGTGATCTATCTTCTGTTGAAGGGTATTTCCCTGTGCCTGCCGATTTCGGCATTCCGCATGGGATTTACCAATGCGTTGATGAGTGAGAGCATGATCATCTGGTTTGGCATCGCGCTTATCTGGGACATCAGGAGGCTGCCATGAATGCGGGAGTCGTCTTCAGGATTCTGATTCCGTTTTTGGGAATGTCGCCCGGCGCAGCCCGCGTTTTCTTCATGAAGCGCGATTTCAGGCAACCGGTTCAGCGCGTGCTGACAGGGTTTGCGGCGGGCTTGAGATACTGCGGGCACTGAAGCGGGATGGACTCAGGGTCAATCTGGAAATTGGGGAGGGCAGGTTTCACTGCTATCCGTTTTTTCCGATCGTCAGGGAGACAAAAGAAGCACGGAACCGGATGATCGGCTGCAGCAGACAATGAAACAGAAAGGAAGAGAGCAATGGGAGTGATCAGCAGGATATTTGCCAACACGCGCAGACCGGAAGGATGGATCGGCCGAGTGATGGTTGCGGGCATGAATGGAGGCAGCCATGCAAAACTGGCGGTCTGGGGACTCTTTCATGCGCCGTTTCAGGGGGATGAAACGGTGCTGGACTGCGGATGTGGCGGCGGTGCGAATATCAGCCGCATGCTGAAGCTGTGCGGAAACGGCCAGGTGCATGGCGTGGATTATTCACCTGTGTCTGTGGAAACATCGCGAAAAGTCAATGCGAAGGCGATCAAAGCAGGACGGTGTACGGTGACAGAAGGGGATGCTGCGGATCTTCCGTTTGGGGACGCTGTGTTTGACCGTGTGACGGCTTTTGAAACCGTGTATTTCTGGCCGGAACTGGAAGCTGCTTTTCGGGAAGTGCACCGTGTCCTGAAAACGGGCGGTATCTTCCTGATCGTGAATGAATCGGACGGGAAGCACAAAAAATCCACCCGGTGGACAAACATCATTGAAGGCATGCATGTGTATACCGGGGAGGATCTCCGTGTGGTGCTGCTCCGTGCAGGGTTTGCCGAGGTGGAAATGGATGACGACGAACAGCATGACCGGCTGTGCGTGAAGGCCGTCAAGTGAGGACGAGATCGGATGAACAGAGCACGCAGCTTTTTTTCGGACCCACTTGACAGGAATCCTGAAATCGAATAGAATAAGGACGCGGGTTAGACATATCTAACCGCAATTGTGCGCCATGTCGGGATCCGGCATGACCTTTCTTTCAAACCTGAAGTTAGCACAATCTAACTTTCTGGAGGGTACGATGTCCGACGAAATGGTGGTCCGCCAGTGCGCTCCCACACTGGCCTCAATCAAGACAGGAAGTCTGTTCAATGCCCCGTTTGACACCCGGGAGAAGATGCAGCAGTCGATCAGGCGGCTGAATCAGATGTTGAAAGCGTATGGCATTCGGGTGCTCCCTCTGCGATGGAAGGACGGGAAGGAACTGATCTATCTTTACCGGCCTTCGAGATTGGCCCGGGACCTTCAGGACAAAACCGCACAGAAGCTGCTTAGAGAGTGCGGATATACCTGCAGCGATCCGGATCAGTGCATCTGCAATCTCATCATGCGGCTGTCACGCGGGAACGAATTCCCGCATGAGATCGGACTGTTCCTGGGGTATCCGCCGAAGGATGTGGAGGGCTTTATGCACAGCCGGGATGACTGCCTGCTGTGCGGCCTGTGGAAGGTATATGACAATCCGGAAGGAGCACAGGAACAGTTCCGGAAATGCAGGGCATGCACCAGCATCCTGCTTTCCAGACTGCAAAGCGGAAGCCGGCTCGACCAGCTGGCAGTGGGATCATAAGACCGTGACACGGCATACAATGTGCTGTGATCGGATAGATAAGGAAAAGGATGGGAAAAACATGAGCAAAGTAGCAGTGATCTATTGGAGCGGCACCGGGAACACACAGGCCATGGCAGAGGCCGTGGCGGAAGGCGCGAAGGCAGCCGGAGCAGAAACAGATCTTCTGACCCCTGCGGACGTGTCCGATGTGTCCGGATATGATGGTGTAGCGCTCGGATGCCCGGCAATGGGTTCGGAAGAGCTGGAAGACAGTGAATTTGTGCCGTGCCTGGACAGCATTGAAGGCGCTCTCGCTGGCAAAAAGGTTGCCCTGTTCGGATCATACGGCTGGGGTGACGGCGAATGGATGCGCTCCTGGGAAGAGCGCTGTGCTGAAAAGGGCATTGCACTGTGCACCACGTCTGTGATCTGCAATGAGGCACCGGATGATGAAGCCGTGGCAGGATGCAGAGCATTGGGTGCAGCACTTGCCTGATTTCCCTTGATACGACAGCCATGAGGAATTTCCTGACAGCCGGCTGAGGACATTCGGATGCACGTGCCCTGACCTTCGGCACGATTTTGTCCATCACCGGCGGATGAATCTGCAGGCCATACGGATGACGTATGGTCTTTTTCATTTTTTTCCATGGGTCGGGGCTCTCCTTCATTGCTCTTTCCTGAGCGGTTTGGTAAGATGCAGCATGGAAAAGAAAGGACGGTGGATGGAATGCGGGATTCAGGAAACGGGAGAATGGCGCTCCACAGATGGACACTGCTCGGCGTGATTCTGCTTTTGACGGCGCTGCTGCTCCCGGCGCATGCGGAGACCACCGCTATGATCGCAGACCTTCATCTGACAGCCGATCCGGACGAGTTTGCAGGTACACTCGGGGCCATCGAACAGATCGCTGCAGAGGCTGACGGCCTGATCTTCCTGGGTGACAATACAAACAATGGCAGGCTGGAGGAGCATTCGGTTTTCCTGTCCTGGCTGGATACCCTCGAAAAGAAAACCGGGAAGCCGGTCTATGTGATTCCCGGCAATCATGATCTGACGGGGGACACATCACCGGCCGTCTTTGCGGCAAGGTATGCCCGTTTTGGCAGAGAGGATGCGTTTGAAAAGGATCCGGAAAGTGCAAGCTATGCGGTCATGACGCCCGGCGGAAGCTGTCTTCTGATGCTGGATACCAACGCCTATGATCCGTCCTCAAGGATGACGGAATACGGAGAAACCAGTCGGGATCTGGTCGTCTGGGCAGAGGGTGTTCTGAAGAACCTGCCGGAAGGCACCGATGTGATTGCCTGCGGGCATTATCCGCTGTTCCCGTTCGGGGACGGAAGAGACAGCACAAGAAACGCACAGCAGATGGCTGCCGTGCTGGAAACATACGGCGTGCGGGTGTATTTCTGCGGACACCGGCACAATAATTACACGCTGTCTTCAGACGGCCTGCGGCAGATCAATATCGGTGTCCCCACAAGCTATCCGGCCTGGGCCGGTACGGTCACACGGGAAGGTGAGAACTGGCATTACCGGGTGGAACCGCTGTATGATCCGCAGGGAAGCACCTGGCTTGAAATGCAGCAGGGTGCGAGAATGCTCGGAGAACGCATGGCATCCGGTTCTCTTGAGGGGACGGCATACGAAGGCGATGAGGAAGCCATTGCATGGTTTACTGAGGCGTTCATGGCTGAACTCGACAGCAGTATCGGGAGGCGCAGCGCGGAATTCCTCGCACAGCCCGGATGCGAAAAGTGGAGAAAAGCCGCGGTGCGTGCGGTGACCCGGGAGTGGATTCTCGGCGTGCTGGAAAGTGAGCCGGAGGATGTACAGGACCTCCTGATTCCGCTGCATCCCTGATGCGGAAAGCCTCTTTTCCGTGTGTCTTGAGTATGATATGATGCACAGTGTCGGAACAGACTGATGACAGGAGACGAGGAATATGAAACATGTGATTTCCACGGGGCTTGCCCTCATCCTGATGCTGAGCGTGCTTTGCAGTGCTGCTGCGCAGGGACTCCCGGATGTTGCTTCTCTCTATAAGGACAGGGATCTGAATGACCAGTGGGATGCGGATGAAGTGGAGACAATCCGTCTTTCGGAAAGCGGAGCGGAGGTCTCGGATCCCCAGGCGGTCTCCGTGGAGAACCAGACCGTGACGATCCGTGAGGAAGGCGACTATCTGGTGACCGGGACATGGAAAGGCCAGATTGTGGTCTCGGTGGGCGAAGAAAAAAAGGTGCGTCTGATCCTTCAGAATGTATCCATTGACAGTCCTGCAGGCCCTGCGATCTTTGAGCAGTCGGCCGATAAACTGGTGCTGACGCTGGACGGGGAAAGTGTGAATACACTTTCCGACCATACACAGCAGATCTTCGGATCGGAGACAGCGGCAGCGGCCGTGTATGCCCAGGACGATCTGTCGATCAACGGGACAGGCACTCTGGTGATTGAAGGCGGCGCAAAAAACGGCATTCACTGCAAGGCAGACCTGGTGATTGCGGACGGTCATCTGCAGGTGACATCCGTGAATGACGCTGTGAAGGGCCGGAATTCGGTCCTGATTCTCGGCGGCAGCATCTCTGTGGTCTCCGGGGGCGACGCCATTTCCAGCAACCGAGACAACAAAGAGGACAAGGGCTGGGTCATTGTGGAAGACGGCACGCTGAACATCAAAACCGGAGACGGCGCGATGAACGGAAAGCAGAAGAGCGCTGCCTCGCGCAAAGGGCTGAAAGCCGTGACGGACCTGACGATTCTCGGCGGTGAGATCGTGCTGGACACAGAGGATGACGGACTGCACGCAGGGAACGTGATCATCACAGACGGCCGCATTGATATCTCCACCGGGGATGAGGCCATTCAGGCAGATGACAGCGTGAGCATCAGCGGAGGAGAGATTGTGATCCGCCTGTGTGATGAGGAGATCAAGGGAGAGAATGTCGAAGTGGCTGACGGCACGGTCCGTTCAGAGGACTGAGACAGCGCGTACACTGTAAAGGGGAGATGACAGGATGGATACGACGGTCGATGTGTCCCAGGTGGAAGAGGTCATCAACATCGCCAAATCACAGACGCCGCAGAAAATCATTGCCGCTGCGATTGTGCTGGTGGTCGGCCTGATCCTCTCGAGGATGGTCGTGAAGCTGATCAACCGGCTGCTGGAGAAATACAGGGTTGTGCCTTCCGTGACGAGCATGCTGCGCACCATGATCCGGTTCGTGATTGACCTGATCGTGGTCATGATCGCAGCCAATGTGCTGGGCATTCCGATCACATCCTTTGTGGCCGTTTTCTCTGTCATCGGCATTGCCATTTCTCTTGCTGTGCAGGGTGTGCTCAGCAACCTGGCCGGCGGACTGATCATACTGACGGTGAAAACCTTTGAAATCGGTCAGTTTGTGGAAACGGACGGATACTCGGGCACGGTCAAGGATATCAATCTGATGTATACACGCCTGCTTGCGCCGGACGGCCGCGTGATCTTTGTGCCGAACTCCACCACCTATACCAACCGGCTCATCAACTACTCCATGAATCCGCAGCGCCGCATTGAGATTTCGGTCTCGGCGTCCTATGACAATATGCCGGAGGAAGTGAAACAGGCACTGATGAAAGCCGTCCGGCGGATTCCCCAGATTCTTTCGGATCCGGAGCCGGTGGTCCATCTGGAAAACTATGGAGACAGTGCAATCCAGTACACGCTGTGGGTCTGGGTCAACGGCCCTGATTTCCTGAATACCAAGTACCGTCTCAATGAAGAAATCTATGCGGCATTCAAAGAAAACCATGTCGAGATGACCTATCCGCATCTTCGGGTGCATATGGAAGGTCACGAGGCAAAATGATCCACTGCAAATACAACACGCCCAGGCATTCTGCCTGGGCGTGTTGCATTGATAGGCTGATTACTTAAAAACGGCCTCGATCGTGGTATTGTCAAAAACTTCCGGAAGCCGGAATGTTTTGACGCTTTTGTAGAAGCTGATATAGACGCTGTTGATCTTCCAGCCGGCCAGTTTTTTGCCTTTGGGAATGCTGGCTGTGATCACGACATCCACCGGGTCATCGAACCGGACTTCCGAATAGCGGGTGCCGGAGCCCTTTCCCTTTTTGTTCGGGAACTGAATATAAGCGCCTGTCGCCGTGATACTGTAGAGACCTTCGCCATAGGAGCCGGGTGCCTCCGTTGCTTTGGCAGAGCCTTTCTTTTTATAGGGCCCCGGGTCGGTATTGGAGAGATAGGACCATCGGACATACCCCTTCTGCCCGTCATAGGTCACATAGGCGACCACCTCAGTGGACAGGTTGTCGTCAAAGGCAAGCTGGGTTCCGTAGGGAATATGGGCCAGAACGGAATTGTCCTCGGGACTGCGCATATTGACGGTTTTTCCGTTGGGCGTTTTGACATAGCAGGTGCCTGCGAGGGCCGGAAGCGCGGCGGACAGGATCAGCAAAACGATGACCGTATACAAAAGCAGTTTTTTCACTTTTCATTCCTCCTGTTCTGAATTCATTATAGCGAAAGTCGAACCCCAGGGCAATACTCGGCGGCATGCCGGATTTCATCCATCTCTTCTGCGGCCGGCCTTTTCCTGCTATAATCGGTACAGGAAAACAGCATGGAGTTTCTGAAAATGAGCAAACGGAGGTACTGTCATGGATCAGCGTTCATTTATTCTGGGGATGATCACGGCGTTCTGTGAATGTGTTGCTGCAGGGTGCAAGGATCTTGCGCTGTCGCCGCCTTTGACGCATGAAGTCTACACCATGGTCCATGCAGAGGCGGAAGAACTCATTGCCAGGCACGGACTGATTTCTGCACTCGAGGAGAATCCGGAGCTGCCGGAAGAGGAACGGTTCGAGTGGATTCTGATCGCTGCAAGGGAGGAGACACTGCGCCGGTACGCGGCGCTGAGGGAAGAAGGCCTTTCTCCCGCGCGGTCCCTCAGGCCGTTTTCGGAGCTTCTCAGTTATAACGCAGAGAAAAGCGTATCGACGACCTATGATGCGTACCGCGCGTACTTTGGATCCTGACCGAAAGACTGCAGCGCGAAATGAAAAAAGAGGAATCCCCCCGGATGCATGTCATGGGATTCCTCTTTCAAAGCCAATCGGCCGTTACTCAGTCAGAGCAGTTTCCAGTGCTTCGGATTTCTCAAAGGCCAGACGGGGATCATTGTCCTCCTCGACATAGATGGTTCCGCAGTGGACAAACCCCAGCTTCTTCAGCATGTTCTGCATCACCCGGTTATCCCCGTGGGTATCAATGCGCAGATGGCCGCACTGGGCATAGGCCCAGTCGATGCAGAAAGAACCAATTCCCTTCTCGGAACCGTCCGAGGCAATCCGGTGAACGACGCCGTATGCGCTGTCATCGCGCCAGCTGCCTTCGGTGATGTTTCTGTATGTCGGCTCAATGTCCTCTCCCTGAACAAAGAAGAAGGTGCCGATGACCGTTCCCGCGGAATTGACGCAGACATAGCTGTGTCCTTCCCGGATGTCTCTGTGCAGCAGTGCTTCGGGCGGCCAGTTTGTCAGTCCCCACTGATTGGGATTCCCATGCTCTGCCATAAAGCGGCGCGCATAGGCATAGATTTCCAGCATTCTGGGCATATCCTGCTCAGTTGATTTTCTGATCTGCATATCCATCACCTGCAATCCAATGTCATCCACACATGGGGAATACCGTCTTCCAGAAATTCGTCCGATGTGACCTGAAAGCCTTCCCGCGCGTAGTATCCCGTGGCATAGCTCTGGGCCTCAAGGAGAATGCGCTCAGGCTGCATGGTCTCGCGGACCACTTCGATTCCCTTTTTCAGAAGCTTTCCGCCCAGGCCGGTTCCGTGATGCACGGTCAGCACCCGGCCGATCTGAGCGGTCCGGGGGGAGGGCTCAAATGCCCTGAGGTAACCAAGCACTTTTCCGTCCTCCTCGTAAAACATATGCAGACTTTCAGCATCGCGGCCGTCGATATCCTGGTAGGCACAGTTCTGCTCCACCACAAAGATGGCGGAACGGGCTTTCAGGATTTCATACAGTTCGTCGACGGTCAGTTCATGGAACGGCTTGCACTTGAAAATCACCCTTTATCAGCTCTCCCCTCTGCGTGCCGGATCAGTATACCTGATTCAAAATGAAAGGAAAAGAACAGAAGACGGGATTTTGACCGATCTGGCAGGCAGGTGCAGAGAAAAAACAGCAGGAAGCCGAAGCTTCCTGCTGCCGGGGCGATGCGGGACTACCCGCATCAAGAAAGGAAGGGGAAAGGAGGATATTCGGGAAAAAGCAGTCCCTTCAGGCGGGACGGCGGTTCAGATGATATCCATCATGCTTCCGTTTCTTGTAATCTCCGGGAGTCATGCCGACCTCGGAGAGGAACGAGCGATGGAACGTGCGGGAGTTGTCATATCCGCAGGCGTAGGTCACTTCCTTGATGGAATAGGAAGGGTTCTGCAGAAGCGTGCAGGCATATTCAATGCGCATGCTGTTGATGAATTTCCGGAAATTCATGTGCAGGCGCTGGGAGAAGATATGGCTCAGATGGCTTCTGCTGATGCCCATGGCCATGGAGACGCTGTCGAGAGTCAGTGGCTGCTGAATATGATCGGATATATACAGGAGCACCCGGTGAATCAGATTACTGTCTACATAGGCTTCCAGCGGATCGAGCTGCAGATGCGGAAGCAGCAGAGCCAGAAACAGATGGACATAGGCGGTGATCTGCGGGGGATAGTCAGCCGGAATATTTCGGAGCGTCCGGATGATCTGCTTCAGCTCTGTGTCGTCTTCATGGACATGATAGAGGGGATTGACGGGCAGCGTGGTTTTAAAGCAGGCCCGGAATTCATTGATCAGGTCAGGATTCATGCCGATGCACATGGAGCCGTTTTCCTCAGAAGCTCCTTCATAACTGTGGATCACCATGGGAAAAATGATGAGGATATCTCCTGGCCCAAGGAGATAGGAGACGCCGTTGGCCGTGATCTGCTGCGTTCCGGATTCCACATACACGATTTCGACACCTTCGTGGACATGGGCCGGATACATAATCGGGCATGCAGGTCCGACGAACAGATCGCTGTCTTTATGTTCAAAAATCAAGGATCGTCACCTCATGATTTTTTGTATGGATTCATTTTATGCAGAAAGATTATATCCCATAATGTCATGAATTGAAAACGAGAAAGCTATTTTTGTCCCTTTTTTCTGAAAGAAATGAGACTTTCAGCGGATGCTAAGACGCCTGTTTCCGCGGATGAATGTCGGAAGGAAGAAGCTATTTTTGTCTGTTAACAGGGGAGTATTGTCCTTGAAAGCAGTCGGTGCGGGCACTATATTGTGGATGAACAGACCGCAGAAAATCCGATGCGGGAACGCGCAGAAAAAACAAATCCAACCCAATAATCAAAGGGCATCTTTCT
Source organism: Christensenella sp. UBA2853 (assembly GCA_002350845.1). Classification (GTDB taxonomy): domain Bacteria; phylum Bacillota; class Clostridia; order Christensenellales; family Aristaeellaceae; genus UBA2943. The sequence goes on along the minus strand of DEFL01000048.1, from coordinate 40,793 downwards.
CAGGATGTCCCTCATGAGGAGGCTATTGCATGGACAATATGAAGCAGGTGACCAACCCCTATCTGCCGTTTTGGGAATATATTCCCGATGGCGAGCCCTATGTGTTCGGCAACCGGGTGTATGTGTACGGCTCCCATGACTTTTTCGGCGGTGACGTCTACTGCATGGGCAACTACATGGGCTGGTCTGCCGATGTATCCGATCTGGGCAACTGGCGCTGTGAGGGTGTGATCTACCGCAAGGATCAGGATCCGGAGAACGGAGATATGCAGGGCAACCTGTATGCCCCGGATGTCACGGTGGGCCCGGACGGCCGGTACTATCTGTACTATGTCCTCTCCAGCAGGAGCATCGTATCCGTGGCCGTGTGTGACACACCGGCAGGGGAATATCAGTTTTACGGCTATGTCCACTATCCGGACGGAACAAGGCTCGGTGAAAGGGAAGGGGACGAACCCCAGTTTGACCCGGGTGTTCTGACGGAGAACGGAAAGACGTATCTGTATACCGGATTCTGCGGAGGCGGTGACCGCTCGCGCCACGGCGCCATGGTGACGGTGCTGGGCGAGGATATGCTGACGGTGGAAGAAGCCCCGCGTTTTGTCGCCCCGGGCGTCATGTACTGCGAAGGCACCGGCTTTGAAGGGCATGCATTCTTTGAGGCGCCCTCCATCCGCAAGCGCGGCAATCTCTACTATTTCATCTATTCCTCCATTCAGTTCCATGAACTGTGCTATGCCGTTTCCACGAGTCCCACAGAAAACTTTGAGTACAAGGGCGTGATCATCAGCTCCTGCGACATGGGCATTGACAGCTATAAGCCCAAGGACAAGCCGATGTATTACACCGCCAATAACCATGGCAGCATGACACAGATCGGGGACGACTGGTATATTTTCTATCATCGTCACACCAACGGCACAAACTATTCCCGCCAGGGATGCTTCGAAAAGATCCGCTTCAGGGAAGACGGTACGATCATCCAGGCGGAAATGACATCCTGCGGGGGAACGCCGCTCAGGGGCGAAGGCACCTATCCTGCCTACATTGCCTGCCATCTGTTCACGGACACGGATATGACCTATATTCCCTGGTCCGGCTGGATGGACGACCGGTTCCCGAAGATCACCCAGACCTGCGGGGATGAAGATATGGAACGCATGGCTTATATTGCCAACATGCGCTCTTCGGCGACGGCCGGTTTCCGTTATTTTGACTGCCGCGGCGTCAAGCGGATCTCGATCCGCACCAAGGGGTATGCCACCGGTGTGGTGGAGGTGCGGACAGCCTGGGACGGAGAGGTGCTCGGCACCTTCCCGATCGCCTATGCCAATGTCTGGCATGATACGGAGGCGGAGATCGCGATCCCTGACGGCATTCAGGCCCTGTACTTCACCTTTGTCGGCCGGGGACACATGCAGTTTGCATCCTTTACCCTCAGCTGAGATCACCTGAATCCATAAAGCATGCCCGCAGCAGAAGCCGGATGGCCTTTGCTGCGGGCATGCTTTCTTTTGCTGCGGAAGTCACTACCGCTTATTTCTTTTCAAGTCCCTCGTACCACTCGATGGCTCTCTTCGTCCACCCTTTCATGCAGCTGAAGCTTCCGTCGGCAAACCCGTGTCCGCCGGTGGGCCCGATCTCCAGGCGGCAGGGGATCTGCAGCGTTTCCAGTGCTTTTTCCAGAATCCGGGAATGCTCCGGCGGCACAAGCGTGTCCTCAGCCGCGAGGAACAGCGCACTGGGCGGGAAACCCTCGGCATGCTCGGGAATCTCATAGCACATGGTGGAGGCTGTCTGAATATCACAGCCGTAAAGGCGCATGGAGCGCTCCGGCCGGAAGGCGTTGTCCCGGATGCACAGTTTCCAGCTGGTGACCGGATAGACCGGGAAACTGGCCTGCGGTTTGGGAAGACCGAATGCGGCATAGCCCTTTTCCAGCACATTCCACAGGCAGATCAGGTAGCCGCCGGCAGAGAATCCGCAGGTGATATAGCTGTCCCGGTTGACACAGAACTTTTCGGCATGCTCCCGGATGAACCGGATGGCCTGTGCAAAGTCTTCCATGTTTTTATCCAGCAGACGCTCTTCCCCGATGACGCGGTAGGTGAGAATGAAAACGTGATAACCCAGATCATTGAACTGGGCGGCCACGGGCCAGCCTTCGGTCAGGTTCCAGACATTGACAAAGCCGCCGCCCGGAACAAGCAGAATATACGGGCGGGTGGAAGCGGCCGGGTCTTTGGAAGGAAACCAGACCAGGCTGACTCCGGCTTTGGTGGGATCCTTCTCAACATCCTCCCGGCTGTAGAGGCTGTAATACCATTCTCCGCTGTCAGCGGCTGCGAAGAGACGGTCAAACCCGTGCGTGAGTCCGCCGCCGAACTGCTCCTCGCGGAGCTGCTCGATGGACTTGTCCCACAATCCTTCGCGTTTCAGATCCATACCCGTGATTGCATCGGATGCAATCGGACGGATGCGGGGGTCACTGAGCAGTTCCCCGAGTGTCTTTTTTTCATTAATGGACATGGCAATCCTCCTGAATTGTTGTTTTCTGTACTGCAGTTTTTCATAGCATAACCCTTTTCGCGCGGCAAAGCAACCTTCGCGGATGGGCTGTTCATGGGGGCCAGACGGGAAAAAAGAGCCCGCAAAACCGGGAAAAAGGCCGATGGAAAAGCATTTTGACATCCAAAAACCTGCCTTGAAAAAGAAATTGTATGGACGATTGCCTCAATTTCGCTATACTGGGAAGTGTTCCGGAACAAATTCAAAATGCAAAGAGGAGAACCAGACCATGGAAATCGGACACATTCTGAAAAATGCAAGAACACGGGCATCCATCACCCAGGAGCAGGCAGCTGAAGCACTGGGGGTCAGCCGGCAGACCATATCCAACTGGGAAAACGGAAAAACGTTCCCGGATATTGTCAGCGTGGTCAAAATGAGTGACATCTATTCCGTCAGTCTGGATCAGCTCCTCAAGGAGGAGTCACCAATGAAGCAAACGTATCTGGAATATTTGAAAGAAAGCACGGACACGGTCAAAAGCAATGAAAAAAAGGAAAAACTGATCCTGCTCTGCGTGACATTCGGTGTCTGGGCACTCGCAGTGATCGCTTTCTGGCTGCTCAAAGACAGTATGGGTGCCGCCGGATATACACTCTCCGTGACATGGGCCATTCTTCCGGTGCTGTTTTTCAGCGTATCCTGCATTCTGGGTGTACGCGGCTATTTTGGAAAATGGAAATGGCTTGCAGCTGTTCTGTTCAGTGTGATGTATGCGCTGTCGGGAAGCGTGACCTCTGTCGCGACTGAGGATGCCCTGTACCGGTCCGTCGTCTGGCCGGATCTCACCAAACTGCCACTGGGACTGGCCCTCTCCCTGGCCGGTCTTGGGATCGGGCATCTGATCCGGAAAAACCGGCAGAAGGCAGAATCTGCGGCAGCAGAATAAGCGGCAACGCCCCGTCACAGGAATCCACTTCTGTGACGGGGCGTTTCTTTTTGTGTCATTCGTTTGGGGAAGCATGGTTGAGGATGGAAAACGGGCAGCGCTTTCCGATGCACTGGTTGTTTTCCTTGGAGTGGGAGCAGATGACTTCCGGTTTTTCCATTTCAATGCCGAAGTGCTCCCGGACAAAGTCCACCGCAGAGAGGATCGACAGATAGGAATCCCGCTTGCAGCAGCGCGGACCGCCGACCTCCGCAATGGCATTCAGAGACCGGGCGGTCATCCGGTGGGAAAGGGCAAAGGGTTCGACCGTCAGCGGAGTGGACCCGGAGATGATGGAGATGAACATGCCCGAGCTGATTCCGGCTCCGCAGGCGCCCCAGAAACCGCAGGCCCCGCCGGGTACGTTTTTTCCTCTGCTCAGCATTTCCGTCAGAGCCTGTTCGAGCGCAATCTCTCCGCCCGCCCGGGCATAGGCGGTCAGCAGCGCGGCACCGACCAGCACATGATGTTCCGGACCATGCATATGACAGAAGGGCAGGGCCATCAGATGTTCCAGGATTTCGATTGGATTTCTGGAGGTTTCCTGCAGGCACTGACAGATCATGGCATCCATTCCGGAGGTATGGCATGCATTGCAGACATAGTGGCCATGGATGCATCGGGTTTTGCTGAGCTCTTTTCTGTGGCACAGCGCGCATTCCATGAGCACATCCGAAGGGAGATATTCAAGCGGCGCATGGCAGATCAGGCATTCTTCATTCATGAAAGGCACCTCTTTATTTCTGGTATCCGGCAAACGCACAGAGGCCCCGGTTTGCAATGGTTTTGATTTCTGTTGTATAATCCATTCAGGAAAAACACAAAGAAACAGAATGGAACAGTGAAGACTGTTCTGTACAGGAGGATGGATATTGATGCTGCTGAATCAGGAACTGAATCTGACTGTGCCCGAGGGCTTTCGTGAGCTCACAGGGGAAGAGCGCAGCAAACTGAACTTCATCGAGGACGGGGAAGGCTGCTGTCTGCAGGATGCCGGGCGCCATATCATGATTTCCGTTGGCTGGAAAAAAATCGGTGCGTTTGCCGGGCTCATCCTGAATACAGGCGATGTCGCAAAAAGAATGGAGAGCAGTATTCGAAACCCGATGAAGTCCTTCCATTTCCGCGATGAGGAGAAGGTGGAACTGAGCCCCGGCGGAAAAACGGCCGAGGGCATCCGCTATGTCTATGACGCACAGAGTGTTGAAATGACAGGCGAGTCATGCGTCGTCAAAATCAATAAGACGCTGTATTATTTCAACTTCTACACAAGGAAAGCGCTGCAGGAGGAGAACCGGAAGGTCTGGGAGGAACTGCTGCGTTCCATGCGCTGGGCATAAGGGTTATTCAGCCGTTGACCGCGTCTTCTGCTTTCTGGGGACAGGGAAGACGGAGAGATCGACCTGTTCCAGCGCGAGAAGTTGCATTTTGCGCTCCAGCCCGCCGGCATACCCGGTCAGGCTGCCGTCTGTCCCAATGACACGGTGACAGGGAATCATCAGGGAAATCGGATTGTGTCCAACGGCCCCGCCGACGGCCTGTGCGGACATATTCGGGATCCCTTTTTGTTTTGCCATGATTTCGGCGATGGCGCCGTAAGTCATAGTTTTTCCGTAGGGAATGGTCAGGAGAATCTCCCAGACCGCCATGCGGAACGGAGTCGACTGCAGGGAAAGCGGGGGCAGAAAGTCCGGTTCATGCCCGCTGAAGTAGATATCCAGCCATCGGTCGGCTTCATCAAAGACGGGCAGCGGACCGCTTGCATACGGCTCTTTGAGCGTGGCACCGAAATACATCTGTCCGTCAAACCAGCAGCCCGTCAGCGCGCCTTCCTGTGCACTGAGCGTGATGCCGCCAAGCGGAGAATCATAGTGATGGGTGTAAATCATCCTGCCGTCCTTTCGCACAGTCTCTGTGTCAGGAGAAAAATTTCCGCCAGGGAAAGCGGTCGTAAAACACGACATGCTTTTCCAGGCAGTCAGAGAAGCGTCCGATGATCCATCCGTTAATGAGTGCACACAGGATGGTGCCCCACCGGACGCCTTCAAAATGTCCAAAACCGAACACCAGAAAGCTCAGGATGACGCCGACGAGGCAGCTTGTGCAGTCATAGACGGTTTTGAAGCGTGTGATGCTGAGATGAAAATGTGCAGAGATCTCTTTGACAAACAGCTCATAGACTTCCGGGGCAATATAGGTATGGAACATGGCCGAAACGCCCGCAGAGCAGAGGAGCATGCCCAGTATATAATACATCCCCTGCATCCACAAGCGGTCCGATGGGAGAAATGCGCACAGCGCCATCAGGGCGTCGAGCACGAATCCGTAGACAACCGCCGTGACAAAGGAAAAGAGATACGACAGGCGAAACCGGCGAAGCAGGAGCATCATGAGAAGCAGCAGGAGTGCCTGCAGACAGTACTCAGCCATACCGAAGGTCACAACAGGGAACATGGGGGAGAGCCAGCGGTAGAGCAGATAAGCCGGGGCCACCACCATGGATACGCCAAAATCGGCCTTTTCCATCAGGGTGACACCCATCGCAATGAGCAGGATGCCCAGCACATACGCGAGCTCAGAAGAAACATGTCGTTTCACAGAATGCCTCCAGACAAAATAATAGGCTTCTGCCGTTTGGTATAGAAACGGCAAAAGCTCAAACTCATTGTACCATCCCTGTCAAGAGGCACAGGAGACGATATGGTTTATCCCGCCGCGCCGAGAATGGCCATCACGGCAAACCCGAGAATAGCGGTCAGGGTGGAGACGGACAGCACGGAAGAAATAAAGGTTCTCTCCTCTGCATCATCTGCAAAGACCGTCAGGACAAAGGGTGGCGGCAGGATGAACATGACATTGACTGCATTGGTCAGATCGACGGCGGGCCAGAGGATGCCCAGCACCCACAGCAGAACCGTGCGGAGGACCAGCATCAGAACAAGGCGCGCTGCGACAACCCGGAGCGTTTCCTTCCAGGGAATATCGTTAAGGACCAGGTCATATCCGATCACGAGCAGAATCAATGCACTGGTCGGCGCTGAAATGAACGCAGTACAGGCATCGAATACACCGCTCAGTCCGGAAGGTTTCATCAGCTCATACAGCCCGGTTGCACCGAGGAGCACACCGGCTGCGATAGAGAGAATAATGGGGGAAAACACCATTTCCCGGACCAGCTGCCGCGCGGAGGTCTTCTGGCGGGTATTGAAACCGAGAAGGATTTTGTAGAGCGTAAACACAAAGAGCACCTGACCGAGGTCAATGCGGGCAAACTCTGCCGTGCGCTGCGCGCCATAGAGCATGTTGAACAGGGCATAACCGAGCATGCCTGCCTCAAAGCCCGTGGTCAGGAACGGGACAAACCGCGCATGCCCTTCCGACAATCTCGCCGCCAGATGTCCGCACCCCCACCCGGTCAGGCAGATGAGGAACATGAACAGCGGAATCAGGATGTCCATGAGGGTGTACTGGGTGGTGGCAAAGGCATTGAGCAGAACAGCGGGAAGAGCAATGCTGACGACAACACTTTTGAGCGCATCGATTCCTTCCCGGGTGATGATCTGTTTTTTCCGGCAGAGTATGCCGATCAGCAGCATCAGAACCACCGGGAGGATGGTCCGAAGCATTTCTGTCACGCGAACTCCTTTCTGCTACGAATCAGCAGGCGTCTCTGAGCGCTTTCAGGACTTCTTTCTGCGCGGGGAGACGGTCCCATGGCCGGTACCGTGCAGCATAGTCCTTCTGAAGACGGGCGGCCGCAGCAGGTGCGAGGAAGGGAATGAGCGGGAGGCTGTGGCGTTCAATGGCACGAAGCATCCATTGCGCGGCCAGAGGCCAGGAGGCAGAATCGCTCCGCGCAATCAGCAGGGCAACAGCCTGCTCGGCCGTTTCAGGGGCAGGACCTGCCTTGCAGAGATCGGATACAGTCTGGGCGATGCGTTCATCAAAACGCTCATGGCAGGCATCGTCCTTCAGGGAATGCCCGAACCCGAGCAGTCCGTCAGTCGGCCTGCTTTTCTTCTGACAGTTTTCGATGTCCTGGCGGTAGGTGATGAACGCCTGTTCAAGAGCGGTAAGGTATTCTTCCATTCGTCTCTTTCCTTACTTCAGATTGTTGTTGTCATCCTGCGGAGACTTTTGTTCTTCCTCCCCGCTGCGCTTCCAGACACGGACGGCGTAGACCAGAAGTCCAGCTGCGGCGAGAATGAAGAAAACAATGAACAGGATACGGGCGGTCGGGGTCATGGTGGTGTTCGTTTCCTCACGCCCCTGAAAAAGCTCATAGCTGATATACAGCAGATACAGGGCAACGATGCCGATCAGATAGGATCTGTTTTTCCCGTTGATCACCGGTGCAAACCTCCTGGAAATAAAGGTGTATACAGGGAGAAGCCCCCGTGGGGACCACGGGGGCCGAAGGGTTCTTTATTTTTCCCGTTTCTTGGATACGATATCGAATACCACAGCGGCCAGAAGGACGAACCCTTTGATGACGCGCTGGTAGTTGGCATCCAGGCTGATCAGGCTCATGCCCAGATTGATGACGCCGATGAGCGTTGCACCGATCACCATGCCCAGCACCGTGCCTGCACCGCCGCTGGCGGAGACGCCGCCGACCACGCAGGCGGAGATGGCATCCATTTCAAAGTTCTTGCCAATATCCGCGTAGGCTGACTGGGAACGGGCGACGACACTCATGGTGGCAATGCTGGTCAGGACGGCCATATTCAGGTAGGCGATGAACATGATGCGGCGGGTGTTGACACCGGAGAGACGCGCTGCTTCCATGTTTCCGCCGACCACATAGAAGTGACGGCCGATCGTGGTTTTGCTGGTGATGAAACTGTAGATCAGGATGATGCCTGCCACCCAGACCAGTGTGGTGGGAATACCGCCGTCCAGGGCCAGCTTGGTCATGACCAGAATAATGACGGCACTTCCCAGAGCACTCTTGAGAGCGACCTGCTTCAATGTATCGGCCTCATAGCCCTTCGCCAGGCGGCTGCTGCGGGTGCGGAAGAGAATGAGCACCACCATCAGGGAAGCGAGCAGGCCAAAGGCAAAGCATGGGATATTGAGGACGCCTTTTTCTGTCGGGAAGATTCTTCCATAGAACAGATTCTGGAAATCCACAGGGAACGGCGCGAGGGAGCCGGTCTTGGAGTTGGAAGAAAGAATGGACGTGCCAAGCCCGCGGAAGGCCAGGAAGCCGGCGAGCGTTGCAATCCACGGCGGGACATGGACATAGGCAATCAGATAGCCCAGACCGCAGCCATAGGCGATACCGATGAGCAGCATCAGGAGAATCGAGACGCCGGTGCCCATGCCGCGGACGATCATGAACACGCCGCCGAGGGCACCCAGCAGACACACGAAGGCGCCGCAGCTCAGGTCAATGTTGCCGCCGGTGAGCATGCACATGAGCATGCCGGCACCGAGGATATAGACATATGCATTCTGATTGATCAGTTCGGTGAAACTGGAAGGACTGAAAATGCCGCCTTTGGTCAGAATCACAAAGAACAGATAGACGAGCACCAGCACAACCAGCATCGCGTTTTTCTTTAACGCGGTAAGAAACGATTTCACATCCATGAATTTTCCTCCTTCCCGCGTTACCGCTTCTGCCGTTTGGACAGGACGTCGAACATGACCGCGACCAGCAGCACGATGCCTTTGACGACTTTCTGATAGTTGGCGTCGACGCCGACAATGATCATGCCCTTGTTGATGACACCCATCAGGATGGCGCCGATGATCATGCCGGACACTTTGCCGATGCCGCCGTAGGCTGAGGCACCGCCGATGAAGCAGGCTGCGATGGCGTCCATTTCATAGCCTTCGCCGTAGACCGGGTCAATGCCCTTGGCGCGGCCGGCTGTCAGGATGCCGGCCAGACCTGCCAGAAGTCCGATATTGGCATAGGCAAACCAGTAGACATTGCGTGTCTTGACACCTGAGAGCGCGGTGGCTTTTTCGTTGCCGCCCACTGCATACAGATGGCGTCCGATCGCTGTCTTGTTGGTGATGTATGCATAGATGCCCAGAACGAGGCAGATCCAGATCAGGACCATGGGGAAGCCTCTGTAGCAGGCCAGCTTGAAGCTGACCCAGAGGACCAGGGCGGCGATGATGATCATGGAGACAATCTGGCCGGGAATCGACTGGCTGATATTCAGTTTCTTCTGGGTCAGGATCTTGTGCACGCGCAGAGCGATGAAGATGAGGGCTGCAATGATGCCGATGCACATGCAGGTCACGTTGAATTTGGTGACGAAGTTTTCGCCGATCAGACGGGTCAGGAACGCATTGTCCTTGGTAAAGACCGAGTCGAGACCGGGATTGGCGCTGCGGATAAAATCGGGGATGAAGCTGGTTTTTCCGTTGCCGAAGAGCATGAGGAAGCCGTCATTGCTGATGTCAACGCGGTAGCCGTTGAGCACCACATTGGAAAAACCGCGGAAGGCATACATGCCTGACAGGGTTGCAATGAAGGCCGGCACTCTGAGTTTGGCGATCCAGAAACCCTGGAAAACACCGATGGCCAGGCCGATCAGCAGCATGACGAGGACGGTCACCCACATATTGGCGCCGGCGGCCATCATTGTGCAGCCCACAGCTGCCGTGAAGCAGACGACGGAACCGACAGACAGGTCAATGTTGCCGCCTGTCAGAATACACAGCAGCATGCCGGTGGCCAGAACAAACACATAGGCGTTTTCAGCAATCAGACCGGTCAGGTTGGACGGCAGGAGGATCAGTCCCTCCTTGCCTTTCCATGATGCAAAGATGATGGTCACAACGACCAGTGCAATGGACATCGTGTACTTCTGCAGGAATGCACTGGCCTTTCCGCTTTTCAGAAACTCGGAAAGCTGCTGTCTGCGGTCCGGGGATGCCTTTGTCTGCTGACTCATCGTTATGCCCCCCTTCCTGATCTGAGGATGACCTGCATAATGCTTTCCTGCGTGGCATCCTCGGCTTTCATTTCCCCAACGATCCGGGCTTCATTCATGATATAGATGCGGTCGCTCATGCCCAGAACTTCAGGCAGTTCGGAGGAAATGAGGACGACGCACTTGCCGGCAGCAGCCAGATCATTGATGATGCAGTAGATTTCATATTTGGCACCGACGTCAATGCCGCGGGTCGGCTCGTCCAGCAGCAGAATGTCAGGTTCGGCAAACATCCATTTGGCCAGCAGCACCTTCTGCTGGTTGCCGCCGGACAGGTTGCCCACGAGCTGTTCCACGGAAGGTGTCTTGATGCTCAGCTTTTTCCTGTAGTCCTCCGCCACAGCGTATTCTTTATCGCTGTCGATGACGGTATGACTGGAAATGGCATTCAGGTTGGCCAGGGAGGTATTCACCTTGATGGACTGACTGAGCACCAGGCCGTTGCCTTTGCGGTCTTCTGTGACATAGGCAATCCGGTGGCGGATGGCATCGGCTTCACTCTTGCGCATTTTGACAGGTTTCCCGTCGAGCTTCAGTTCGCCGGAGAAATTGACGCCGTAACTCTGGCCGAAAATACTCATGGCCAGTTCTGTGCGCCCTGCACCCATCAGGCCGTAAATGCCGACCACTTCACCCTTGCGCACATACATGGAGACATCATCCACGACTTTCCGCTCAGGGTACAGCGGATGGTGCACGGTCCAGTGATTGACTTCCATCCGGATATCGCCGATCGGCACGTTTTCACGCTTGGGGAAGCGGTTGGTGATTTCACGGCCGACCATGCCCTTGATAATCCGCTCTTCACTGACCGGCTCTTTGCCGTGGTTGTCAATGGTTTCAATGGTGGTTCCGTCACGGATGACGGTTATTTTATCCGCGACATAGGACACTTCGTTGAGTTTGTGGGTGATGATGATCATCGTCATGCCCTGCTTCTTAAAACTCAGCATCAGGTCCAGCAGTGCGCGGGAATCTTCTTCGTTCAGTGAGGATGTTGGTTCATCCAGAATCAGCAGCTTGGCCTGCTTGGCCAGAGCCTTGGCAATTTCCACCAGCTGCTGTTTTCCTGTACCGATGGTTTTGACCTGGATCTTGGAGCTTTCTTCCAGACCGACCATTTTCAGATACTTGTCGGCTTCAGAATAGGTCTTGTTCCAGTTGATTGCAAACCGGTGACCGCATTCATTGCCGAGATACATGTTTTCGCCGATCGTCATTTCAGGCACCAGGGCAAGCTCCTGATGAATGATGACGATGCCCAGTTTTTCTGAATCCTTAATGGTTGAGAATTTGCAGACCTGTCCGTTGTAAATTATATCCCCTTCATAGGTTCCGTATGGATAAATGCCGCTCAGCACGTTCATCAGGGTGGATTTGCCTGCACCATTTTCCCCGACCAGTGCATGGATCTCCCCCTCTTCGACCTGAAGATTGACATTGTCGAGCGCTTTTACACCCGGAAAAGTCTTCGTGATATTCTTCATTTCCAGCAGAATCTTGGCCATGGCTCTCCTCCAGCTTTTCCGTAGTGGGAAACTCAGTACTCCCCCGAAAATTGGAAAGAATGCAGGCGGGCTTTGCCCGCCTGCACCTGTTCAACGAATGTGTAGAATTACTTCAGATCTTCCTCAGTGTAGTAACCGGAGTCAAGAAGCAGCTCAACATAGTTGTCAGCACTGCCGAAAACAGGTTCGCACAGGAAGGACGGAACAACGATCTTATTGTTGTTGTAGGTGGTGGTGTCGTTGACGTCAACGGTTTCGCCGGCGAGGATCTGACCGACCATCTTCACAACCTGAGCAGCCAGGGTACGGGTATCCTTGAACACGGACATGGCCTGCTTGCCTTCGATCATCTTTTTGACGTTGGGCTTGTCGCAGTCCTGGCCGGTGATGATGGGCCATTCGCCGTCATAGTTGTCTTCCAGAGCGTTGATGACGCCCAGAGCGGTGGAGTCGTTGGAGCAGAGCCATACATCGATGTTGGAACCATCAGCATAGAAAGAGGAGAGAATGCTGCTGGCACGGTTCTGGGCAACTTCAGTCTTCCAGGTGGGGGTAGCAACATCGTTGAAAGCGATCTGGCCGGACTTCACAACGAGCTTGCCAGCGTCGATGTAGGGCTGGAGCACGTCCATAGCGCCGCTGTAGAAGAAGTTGGCATTGTTGTCACCGGGGTCGCCGGCAGTCACTTCGAGAGCGAAGGGACCAGCCTGGTTGTCCAGATCCAGGGCCTGCTTGATATATTCGCCCTGCACGGTGCCGACCTTGTAGTTGTCGAAGGTGGCATAGTAGGAAACAGCATCCGATTCCATCAGGAGACGGTCATAAGCGATGACCGGGATGCCCTTTTCCTTGGCAAGGTCAAGAGCAGAACCGAGGGAAGAACCTTCGATGGCAGCAATCACAACGACGTCGCAGCCGCCGTTGATCATGTTGGTCACCTGGTTGAGCTGCTGCTGGACGTCATTGGAAGCATACTGGAGGTCAACCGTGTAGCCGGCTTCTTCCAGCATCTTCTGCATGTTCTCGCCGTCCTGATTCCAGCGCTGCAGATCCTTGGTGGGCATGGAGACGCCAACTTTGCCTTCGGCAAACGCATTGGCGAATACACAGACCATCATGACGCACAGAAGGATAGAGACTAATCTTTTCATAGTACAACTCTCCTTATTTAATTTTTTGTGGATGTAGCCTCCACAAATCTGCACGTATCTTAACATGAGAATTATCCTATGTCAAGATTGAGAAGTCGGAAAACAGGACAAAAATCACTCCAAACATGCCAAAATGCACATAAAAGCACCAGAAGGCAAACGACAGGGCTACAATCGGTCAATGAAAAAACATCCTGCCCGAAAGCAGGATGAGATGGCAATGGAAGATTAAAAATTCTTGGTGACCGTCATACTGACCATTCCGCCGCGGATTCCGATACTGACATCATCCGCGAGGCGGAATAGAACGGACTGCTCATAATGATCCCATTCCGGGCTCTGGAAGTCCCTGCCGGCTAGGTCTGCCTGAATATCAGCCGGCAGTTCATACAGCTGCGTGCTGGTGTCAGAAAGCATGGCTTCTTCGAATGCATCACGGAGCCTTGAAATAAAGCTGTTGGCGGCTGCGTTCTTGCGGCTTGTGGTTGAATCGATCAGCAGACGGCGTTTTTCCTTGTCCATGACGGTTTTTGTCGTCATGTTCAGGGCAAAATGCAGGGCATCCGATTCAATCCAGAAGGAAGCCTGCAATTCTCCGGTGATACTGCGTGCGAGATTCAGCATTTCATCAGCGATCAGCTCAAGGCGTGCACTTTCATGGGGCCCCAGGTCTCTGAACTGAGCTGCTTTTTTCGTCTGCGCCAGAGCTTCCGCGAATCCGTTGCCAAAATTATCGATTTGAACGATATCAGTTTTCATACTTATGCCTCCCTGATAGAATGCTGCATAAATCACTAAGACCAGACCACATGCCGGGCGGCTGGAAGACTCCGGCTCAGCTGATATGGAAAAGACTGTCCAGGCCGGTCACTCCAAAAATCTCTTTGACGAGTGAATTGGCATGAATGATGTCGATGCCATCGCTGTTTGGCACTGTCTGCAAAACCTGCATCAGCACACGAAGTCCGGACGAGGAGATATACTCCAGATTCTGGAAATCGAGCGTCAGACGATCGATCGTTTCCAGCTGGGAAGCGATGAGTTCCTGCTCGAACTGAGGGGCGGTTACGGTGTCAATCCGACCTTCCACCGTGACAAGCAGCTCATTTCCGTTCTGCGACTTGTTGATATTCATGCGTAAACTCCTTTGCTTGAAGATCAGACAGGCAACTGAAAGACAGGGTTTGTAAAAAGCACTGCCAATCGAGGCTTGCCATGATGAAACTGGAATGAATGTGACAGGATATTATATGGATGATCTGATATTGCAAGCATTATACCACGGTAAAAGCAGAAAAGAAACAGACATTTGAAAAAAACGAATGATGACAGTACGGCCAAGAAAAGGAAAAGCGGCGAGCATAAGCATCGCCGCTCTATTGATCAAACGAGCTGATCAGATGATCTCCGATCAGAATTTGCCGGCCTTGGCTGCTTCTTCAATGGAGACAGCAGTGGAAACCGTCATGCCAACCATGGGGTTGTTGCCTGCACCGATCAGGCCCATCATTTCGACGTGTGCCGGGACGGAGGAAGAACCTGCGAACTGGGCGTCGGAATGCATACGGCCCATGGTATCGGTCAT
>DEFL01000048.1:0-25957 GCA_002350845.1 Christensenella sp. UBA2853 | reverse complement strand
TTGGTGGAGTTGCCGGTGATGGAGACGTCAACGTTCTCCTTCCACATGATGGCAACGCCTTCCTGAACGTCATTGGCACCATAGCAGTTGACCTTGGCGCGGGGAGATTCAGGATCCTTGGAATAGCACTTGCGGAAGACTTCCTTCACTTCACCGGTGTAATAGTCGTATTCGGTTTCAACATAGGTGAAGCCGTTGATACGGGAAATAATCTGTGCAGCGTCCTTGCCCAGACCGTTCAGGATAACACGGAGGGGCTTGGTGCGGACTTTGTTGGCCTTTTCAGCAATGCCGATAGCGCCTTCAGCAGCTGCGAAGGATTCGTGGCCGGCAAGGAATGCGAAGCATTCGGTGTCCTCTTCGAGGAGCATCTTGCCAAGGTTGCCGTGGCCGAGACCAACCTTGCGGCGGTCAGCAACAGAACCGGGGATGCAGAAAGCCTGCAGGCCGATACCGATGGCGGCTGCAGCATCTGCGGCACGGCGGCAGTTCTTCTTGATGGCGATGGCTGCGCCGACAGTATATGCCCACTTGGCATTTTCAAAGCAGATGGGCTGAATGCCTTCGATCAGGTGATACACATCCAGGCCGGCTGCTTCAGTGATTTCCTTGCATTCTTCAATGGAAGAGATCCCATATTCCTTCAGCACAGCAAGAATCTGAGGCTCTCTTCTTTCGTATGATTCAAATAATGCCATGGTAATACCTCCTTGAAAACCTCTTATTCTTTACTCGTGTCTGGGATCGATAAAGCGGACAGCATCAGCAATTCTGCCGTATTTGCCGCTGGCTTTTTCCAGTGCCTTCTGAGCGTCGTCACCCTTCTTGATGAAGTCCATCATCTTGCCGAAGTTGACATACTCATAGCCGATGATCTCATCATTCTCGTCAAGAGCGAGCTTGGTGATGTAGCCGTCGGTCAGCTCCAGGTAACGGGGGCCTTTGGAGAGTGTGCCATAGGTTGTACCGATCATGGAGCGGGTGCCCTTGCCAAGATCTTCCAGGCCGGCACCGATCTGCAGTCCGTCCTCGGAGAAAGCACTCTGGGATCTTCCGTAGACGATCTGAAGGAACAGCTCACGCATGGCTGTGTTGATGGCGTCGCAGACAAGGTCAGTGTTGAGCGCTTCAAGAATGGTGAGACCGGGAAGAATTTCAGCAGCCATAGCCGCAGAATGTGTCATTCCGGAGCAGCCGATGGTTTCCACAAGTGCTTCCTGAATCACGCCGTCCTTGACGTTCAGGGAGAGCTTGCAGGCACCCTGCTGAGGTGCGCACCAGCCGATACCATGCGTATAACCGGAAATGTCTTCTACTTTCTTGGCTTTGACCCATTTTGCCTCTTCCGGGATGGGAGCAGCACCATGATGCACTCCCTGCATCACAGGGCACATGTTTTTGACTTCTGTCGAATAAATCATACTGTCCTCCTCTATGGTATGCGTAGCAAGGAAATAATACATATATGATTTTACACTAAGCGGGCTTATTTGCCAACAGATTTTTGAAGAAATCTGAATTTTCTCAGAAGAACAAATATTGCATTGAGACTATACGCAGATTTCTGTTCAGCCGGCTGACCCGGCATGCCTGAGGCAAGGAATGGCAAAAGTAAGGTAAAACATTACATATTGACAGGTGAACTATCGTTCACTACAATCAATGATCAGAAGCTGCAGATGCATGTGCCTCAGGAGGCCGTTGAATTTGTTCCTCGGATATAACGCTTGAATCAGGCAGGGAAGCGATGCTGTGATTCTCAGGCGTATGTGGTGCACGGTCCCTGCTGATGCCTGTTCAGAAAACGGAAACAACGAATTCGTCAGAAGATTTTTGATTTTTTAAAAAATATCTGTAACGAAATTTCAGATTCGCCGTCTAACCAGTGATTCTGATCGAAGGGAGGTGAGAAAGTGACCCAGGAACAATGTGCCCGACTTTATGAAACCTGTTATATGCGGGTGTTCTCCTATGTGATGACGCTGTCAGGAGACCGGTCCCTTGCAGAAGAGCTCACGCAGGAAACCTTCTATCGCGCTTTCACACGGCAGCGGGAATTCCGGGGCGAATCGGACGAAGTGACCTGGCTGTGTGCCATCGCGAAAAACCTGTTTGCGGATGAAAAGCGAAGGGCAAACCGTCGGGGTGAGATTCCGGAAGATCTGCCGGATCAGGCCAAAAGCGTGGCGAAGACCGTGGAGGACCAGGATTCGTCCTTCAGAATTCACATGGCTTTGCATCAGCTGGAGGAACCGCACAGAGAGGTGTTTGAGCTCAGGGTATTCGGAGAACTCAGTTTCAAGGAAATCGGAGTGATTTTCGGAAAGACGGAAAACTGGGCCCGGGTCACTTATCACCGTGCGAGAATCAGGTTACAGGAAAGGATGGATGATAGATGAAGACAGATTGTGAAATCATTCGGGATCTGCTTCCATTATATGTCGATGATATCTGCAGTGAAAAAAGCAGGGAACTGGTGGAAGAACATCTGCAGGAGTGTGCTGAATGCAACGATCTGCTGAGCAAACTGAAAAAGACAGAAATTGAGAGCGACCTGAAGAAGGAAAAAGAGGATGCAATCAGCTACGGAGTTCGGAAATTCAAGCAGCTTTCCGCAAGAAACGGGATCACCGCATCCGGTCTGTTCATGATTCCGCTCATTGCGCTGCTGGTGATTAATCTGATTGCCGGCTCCCAGCTTGGATGGTTTCTGATCCTGCTGGCTGCGCTGACGGTTGCGGCCAGTGTCATCGCCGTGCCGATTCTGGTGCCGGAGAGCAAACTGTTCTGGACACTGTGTGCCTTTACCGCCAGCACGGAACTGCTGCTGGATGTGATCTGTATGGTGACGCATGGAGACTGGTTCTGGGTTGCCGGCAGCGCGGTCCTGTTCGGCCTGGCTGTCTGCTTTCTGCCCTGGGCAATCCGGGCAAAGCCCTTGAGAAAATGGGTCGGAAACAGGAACAAAGCGCTGATTGTGCTGGCCGCTGACGGCATCCTGTTTCTCAATATGATGATTATGATCATGCTCCACGGAAGCAGCCGGTTCTGGCTGACGCTCGTGCTCACGGCTGTGATTACCCTGGGCGTATTGGTTGGGATGAAGGAAAAGGGAGAGAAACAATGAACGGAAACAGAATGATCAGAATGGCAATCGTTGTGTGTGTGGCAATCCTTGTGATTGCCGTATCGGTCCAGGCGGCTGGACTTTTGGATGGGAGTCTTTTTGGATATGCTCACGCGGAAAAATATACAGCAGGGGATGCGGACATCGGAGAAAGTGTCTGTGCACTGGATATTCACTGGGAAAACGGGAAAGTGAACCTGGAATACCACAGCGGGGAGAAGATTGAACTGCGTGAATCATCCTCCAGACCCATCAGTGAGGACATGAAGATGCGGTGGTGGCTGGACGGAGATACGCTGCGGGTGCAGTATGCAAAGAGCGGGCTTCATTTCGGATGGAATCAGGAAAAGGAACTGACGGTGCGCATCCCGGAGGGAAGTTCCTTCCGTGAAGTGAACATCAGTGCAACCTCAGGAGATCTGAACATTCCCGAACTGAAGGCAGATACTCTGAATCTGGAAGTGACTTCCGGCAATATCCGGGCATCTGCGGATGCGAAAAAGGTTTCTGTCAGCGCGACTTCGGGGGATATTGCCATGCAGACGGCGGCTGGGATCGAAGCCATGACTGTCGGTACAACTTCCGGCAATATCCATGTGGAAGCCAAAGATATTCGGACACTGAAAGGATCCAGTACATCCGGGGACATCCTGCTTCATGCGGACCAGGTGAAAACCTGTGAGGCCGGATCAACCTCGGGCACAGTGACGATCCATCTGAGCGAAGCGGATCAGGTGAATATCGGCAGTACCAGCGGAGCAGTTTCCGTGAAGCTGGAAAAGTTTTCGTCCCTGAAGGCCAACACGACCTCCGGCGGGATTACGGCTGAGCTTCCGGAGCATCCGGGATTTGCTGCACAGATTGACACCCTCAGCGGAAAAATCAATTATACTCTGGCTCTTGCCCGGGAAGGTGACCGTTATATCTGCGGGGATGGCGGTGCAGATGTCCGACTCGGGACAACATCGGGGGACATTCAGCTCAACAGAGCAGAACAGTGAGCACGGAGTGCTGTTCTGAAGAAACCGGGCATAACTCCTGCGCAATTATAATTGACGGAAGATGTTAAGTCTGGTTGGTTGAATGCGGCGCAACCCCTGTTTACAATATTCACAGAAATCGAAATTCAGGAGGATTTCTATGCATGTTGTAAGTGTGTCGGGACTGTGCAAGTCATATCCGGCCTTTCAGCTGAAAGATGTTTCTTTCTCTCTGGAAGGCGGGCAGGTTACCGGATTCATCGGACGGAACGGTGCAGGAAAAACCACCACGATCAAATCCATGCTGAACCTGATCCATACAGACAGCGGGGAGATATCCTATTTCGGCATGCCGCTGCACGGGAATGAGGCAGAAATCAAACAGCGGATCGGTTATTCAACCGGTGCGGTCAGCTGGTATCCGAGAAAGACCATCCGGGAGATCATCAGGGTGACCAAAGGCTTTTATACGGGATGGGATGAAGAAGCGTGCCAAAGCTATATGGCTCTGTTTGGACTCAATGAAAGCAAAAAGCCCATGGAGCTGTCGGAAGGGATGAAGGTCAAATTCAATCTGCTTTTAGCGCTGTCCCACCGGGCTGAGGTACTGATTCTCGATGAACCCACCAGTGGTCTGGACCCCTTCTCGCGGGATGAGTTGCTGGAACTGTTCGGTGAGCTGAAGCGGCGAGGTGTAACCATTCTTTTTTCCACACATATTACCTCGGACCTGGAACGATGTGCGGACAACATCATCTACATCCGTCAGGGCAGGATCCAGGCAGCCTCTGCCAAACAGGAATTCATGCAAAATCACGGACGGCCCGGTGAGTCGCTCGAGGAAATCTTTCTGAGGCTGGAGAGGGAGGCGAGGGCATGAACACTCTTCTGAAAAAAGAAATGCAGCTGTCCGCACTGCTGCTGACGTACCTGTTTATCGGCTTTGGCTTTATGACGCTCGTTCCGGGGTATCCGATCCTGTGCGGCGTGTTCTTTGTCTGCCTGGGAATCTATCAAAGCTTCCAGAGTGCCAGAGAGGCCAATGACATCATCTATTCGGCATTGCTCCCCGTGGCCAAACGGGATGTAGTCAGGGGAAAATACCAGTTTGTGATGTTCATTGAGCTGTGCAGCTTTGCACTGATGGCTGTTCTGACGATTCTGCGCATGACGCTCCTTTCCAATGCCGCTGTTTACAGACAGAACTTTATGATGAATGCCAACCCGTTTTATCTGGGAACAGTGCTTGTCCTGTTCGGTCTGTTCAATGTGATTTTTGTCGGCGGCTTCTGGAAGACCGCTTACAGGATTGGAAAGCCGTTCGTCATTTATGTTGTTGTGGGCTTTCTGATGATCGGGGCGGCGGAGACACTGCATCATATTCCTGGCCTGGAAGCACTCAACGCATTCGGTTTTGAGCATCTTGGGCTGCAGCTTCTGACGATGTTCTGCGGTGCACTGCTGTATGCCCTGATGACGTACCTGTCGTATCGAAAAGCGTGTTCGGATTTTGAAAAAATCGATCTGTAAGGAGAGAAAACTGCATGCTGAAGGATAATCTGGTGATGCTCAGAAGAATGAACGGCTACTCGCAGGAACATGTCGCCGAGAAGATCGGCATCTCCAGGCAGGCCTATGCAAAGTGGGAAAGCGGAGCGACTATTCCGGACATCGAAAAAGCATCCCTGCTGGCGCAGATGTACGGCGTTACGCTGGACAGCCTGCTGAAAACTGAAGATATCGAAGGCGTTGGAATTCTTCCGCCTGCACCGCAGGGAAAGACCATCTGGGGTTCTGTTGTACTGGGGGACCGCGGACAGATTGTCATTCCCAAGGCGGCCCGTGACAGGTTTGGAATGAAGGCCGGGGATCGTCTGATTGTGGCAAGTGACGAAATCGGAATTGCTCTTTTTCCGGCAGACTATTTTGAGAGTAAGATGCGTGAAGTGATGGATATGATATCGGCCAGACCATAACAGCAGAACATGGGCTGTCATGGAAATGGAGTGTTGGGATAAGAAAAGATACTCATTGGAAAAGAAAGCATTTCGAAGAGAAGCAGAGAATAAAATCGCCTCTGAATCAAAATGAAAAACGAAAATGCCCTCCACGTTCACGGCGTGATGCCGTGAGTGGAGGGCATTTCAATCTGACAGGAATCATGTCCCATGATGGGAAGTTTCGGCGAAAGACGGTACGCCCATTTTCCTGTACAGCTTGACAGCAATGAATACAATGATGATCGTCCATACTGCAGCCCATACCTCAACAGACCACAGAGGAACCACGCTTCTCTGATACAGCGCAGGGAATGTATCCATCAGCATATGCAGAAGGATGGCCAATGGCAGGTACATCTTCTTTGCATTGACGACGCCGTAATATACGATGACGGTCAGCCCAATGTGAAGGAACATGGAAAACAGCCGCTCGATGACGTTCGCAGCCATCATCCCGTAATCAAATGCAGCTGCAGACTGCACAGCAGGAAGCGCTGCGGCAGCGGTCTCTTCCGTAATGTTCAGCGTTCTGAGCGCATTCTCTGTATCCCCCGCCGAAAACATCACTGCAACGGCAAGGAAGGAGATCATGGAAGGCAGAAGAACCGCCAGGATCTCGATTCCACCGTGACCGATACCGTACAGAACAGAATTCTCACGTGCGCGGTTCTTCTTCATGATGTATTTCAGAACGATATACCGACCGCACTCTTCGAAAAGGCCTGCCATCATGATGCCATAAAGGACAAAAGCGGCGGTGTTTCCGTTAATGAACCGGGAGATGGGATTATCTGCAAGGATGCAGAAATAATGTACGCCCAGTTCCAGCACACGGGCAGAAACGATAAATCCAATAGCACCGGCAATGAGCCAGCTGAGTTTTGTCTGTTCTTTATGCTTTCTGCGCCAGTAGATGAAGAAGATAACAGGGATTGCGATCATCAGAACGACAGTGATGATCAGTGATGGTATGCTGTTTCTACTGACAATGATCTTCTCAAATTCCGTCATTTCTCTTCACCACCCCAGATTTCCACACAGAAGCCCCTGTGTCCGCAGGCGGTACAGGTCAGCTTGCGGGTGCTCGGCGTATGATTTGCCCAGAAGGCTTCTTTCAGCGTGGGTTTGAATACCTCGTGGCATTCCGGGCAGATGTATTTCACATGATTGAAGTAGTATCGGCTGACCAGTGTACCCCAGACAGCAGCGACCAGCACCCAGACGATAAATGGCCACCAAACACCTCTGACGATCCAGAAAATGATGGAAAACCATTGCAGTGCTGAAACCGGGATTCCGATCAGGATCATCATCCAGCGCATGCGTTTCAGTTTTTTCTTGCCTTCCATGAATACAGCTATGTCACCGATGGTTTCGAGAGAAAAGTCTGTTTTGGCTTTCAGTCCGTTTTTCAGGTCACGGAGTTTTTTCAGTTTTTCCTCTTTGTCGGAGATTTCATCCCAAAGGGCTTTCTCCTGCTGTTCAATCAGCAGTGAAATGACCTTCTCGGGATGCTCTTCCTTCAGAATCTGAGAAATAGCATCGATGGGGAGATCCAGATCCCGCAGGAAGCAGATGACCTTCAAGCGCTTCAGATCGTCTTCTGAGTAGAGTCGTCTCCCGCCTTCGGAAAGCTCACTGGGAATCAGGATGCCTCTGGTATCATAGTACTGAACCGTTCGGACGGTAACGCCACAGAGCTTTGCAAGCTCTCCCGTTGTGTATTTTGACATAGCCTTCGCCTCCTTTCGCCATGGATCCTACAACATGACGCGGCGTAACAAGCAATACCTTACGCAGGGTTTTTTTCAA
Organism: Christensenella sp. UBA2853; assembly: GCA_002350845.1. GTDB lineage: Bacteria > Bacillota > Clostridia > Christensenellales > Aristaeellaceae > UBA2943. The sequence goes on along the minus strand of DEFL01000048.1, from coordinate 18,038 downwards.
ATTGATTAAAATAACCAAGAAAGATACGCTAATGAGATGCATCTGCCCTCCTTGCTATATTACCATTTCAGTTCTATGTCAGCTACCATCAGGCGCATCATTTCCTCAACATGTTATCGGACAATGAGGCGAAAGGTAAAACCACAAAACCAGCTGACCGGCCATATGGGATTCAGACAAATCAATCTTTCGCAAGCAACGCATCCTGGGTTCAACAGGCGGGATACGCTTGTGGGATATATCTCCTAACGCATTCGAACGCATGACGGGCTGTATGTAGGTTGCTCCGGGAAATTGTCTTTTTCCATCATTGCGTTCATCCGGGAATGGTTTGTTAATTGCCAGAAAAGGATTCACCAATTTAGGGAAAAAGAAAAGTGAGTCGGAGCATGCTCCGATCTCACTTCATACGCGATATGACAGATCGCAGATAATATACAGTACATATCTATTTTAGTGCAATGATATGCTTTCATTAAAAGTGAATGTGTGCTGAATCAGCGATGTGCAGGTAGTGACGAAAGGTTCCGGCTACTTCGCTGAGGCTTTTTGCCCCATCCTGACTGCAACTTACTTTTCCATTGTCTCTCTCTGGATCGCAGGCAGCACGATATTCATGGCAAAGATCTGATCTTCGGTGTTAATAGAGTAACGGCCCCCATACTTGTGGACGATTTTCTCAATACTCAGGATGCCGTAACCGTGGCTCTGCTTGTCCTTTTTGGAAGTGCGCAGCCGGCCTCCATCCCACTGCAGCTCGCCTGCATATCCATTCTCTGTCGTGATGATGACGAACCCCTTGTCCCGGCGGACCGTGACCTGAATGTTCTTTATCTCACCCTCCGGCAGCTGGCTCACCGCCTCAATGGCGTTGTCCAACAGGTTTCCGAAAAGAATATACTGATCTGTAGTACCCATGAAGTCCACAGCAGTGCCGTCGATAATGCAGGTAAACTGGATTCCCAGCTTTCGGCAGCGGAAGTTCTTCTCCTGAAAGACCACGTCCAGTACTTCATTGTTGGTCTGAATCTCTGCGCCATAGCTGTCGATGGTCTCCATCATACTGTCAAATTCTTTGGAATCGATGACGCCCCGGAGGGCGAGCAACAGGTGCTTCAGGTCGTGGCACTTCATGCTGATGGCTTCCACGTTCTCCTTGCTGATGCGGTACTGCTCCCGTGCCTGGGCCCTCAGGAGGTTCGCAATCTGTAACTGGGTGCGCATCCGACCTTCCCGCACCATGGCATACTGGCACAGCAGCAGAAGGAGAGAGATGACGATGTTCATGGCAAAATTGAACAGGGAGAGCCAGAAGCTGCGATCAGTGACCAGATTGCTGAACACAATATTCATGTAGAGATTGACGATGAGGGAAATGATCAGAATAAGCAGCGAAGGGGCGAAGCGGATGCTGTCATCGTCCACGTCCCGGTTCTTCCGGACAATCAGAAGATCCACCAGTCCGAAGACCAGAACACGGCACAGGACGAAATTCAGCAGCACTGGGATATTCAGCAGACCAGTGTCAGAGTACTGAAGAATTTCCGGCCGGAAGAGCGAGATGATGGAGTCCAGCATGCTGGCAATATGATCGGCAGAAAAAGCTGCCGCCGCGATAAAGAACACCATGGGCCAGCTGACTCTGTAACAGATCCGGACCGTAAGCATCGAAAGAAGGTACATCACCAGGAACACGCTGGTCACATACCAGAGGCTATCTGTGATAATCGGGATTGCGGCCGCTGCAAACAGACTGAACAGGGCCCAAAGGAAGAGCCGCCGCTGGAAATGGTCCTTTTTCGGCAGGCCATGGCTGAACATCAGCATAGCCGCGATCAGGATGGCCGCATTGAACACTTTGATGGGCAGAAGGGCGTTGATCCACAATTCCACCGTAGTCAGTCCTTTCCTGCGTTGATCCGCTTGTTGCCGTAGAAGTCGGCAATCTGCTGCATGAAGGCAGTCTTCCGCGGACGGCTGATGGACAGACGGTCGCCGTTAGTCATCACTGCCTCATCCCCGTTGATCATCTGGATGTGCCGCATGTTTACCACATAAGACTTGTTGCACATGGCAAAGATGCTGGTATCCAGAGTCTCCATCAGATCCTTCATGGTGCCCCGGGTAGAGAACTGTCCCTGTTCCGTGTGGAAGGTCAGCACATGGTTGAAGATATCCACATAGATGATCTCGTCAGCAAAAATGCGGACGGATTTATCCCCGGACTTAATCAGCAGACGCGTGCGCTGTTCGGAGGAGAGTTTCTTCAGCGCCCGGTTCATCTTGGCCTCGAAGAAATTTTCCTGCACGGGTTTGACGATGAAGTCATAGGCGTCCACCTCATAGCCGTTCAGGGCAAAGCGGGCAAGGGCGGTGACAAAAATCAGCAGCACATGGGGATCTACCTGGCGCAGGGAGTGGGCAGCCTCCATGCCACTCATCATGGGCATGTCGATGTCCATGAAAATGATGTCAAAGTTGCCCTTGTAGCCCTGCAGAAAAAGCAGCGCATTCTCATATCGCTGAATCTCAATCTCCGAGCCATGCTTCCGGCTGAAGCGCTGCAGACAGCTCGTCAGCTGTTCTGCGTCCCGGAGGCTGTCTTCCACAATAGCCACACGCAGCATTAATCCGACCTCCTGATGAAACCGGTATTCGTATTATACGACAAAGCCAAAAAACGACAATGATCCGCGGCGCTTCTCACTGGCAGAAGCACCGCGGACAAATTGAAAAGACAGGAAGGATTACTCAATCACCTTCAGGGAGAAAGACTCGGCGTCAACTTCCACCTTCAGCTCGGCATAGTCTTCCAGCAGCTCGGCGTCTTCTTCGGAGGTGGTGACAGAGCCGTTCATGATGTAGGTCACGGCGGTGCCATTCAGGGTGAGTTCCTTGGTGCCGTCTTCATCGGAATCCACGGTATAGGTGCCGGTAACGATATAAGCCCAGTTGGTCACCACGACATAGGAATTATGGATAATAGAAGTGTTGTCCACCAGTTCGAAGGTGCCGTCCTCATAGAGGTGCAGGACCTTGGCTACGCCATTGTAAACGTCGTTTTCATAGCCAGCTTCGCAGTATACGGTGTTGCCGAAGTAGGTTTCGGCCAGGCCGGAGACGCAGGAGAGGAGCAGGGCGATAGTGAGCAGCAGAGCAGCGATTTTTTTCATGACGGAATCCTCCTTCATTCTTGTCGGTTACTTTTTGATTTTATTTCAATTGGGAATGTATGATGCACAATCGGCAGAGGGGAGCGTTCCAGTGCCGTCCCCCTCTCCCGAGCCATACCGGAGAGAATCAGTTCGCAGTGTTTTCCACTGTAATGTTGTTCTGACGGGGACGCTTGAGAAGGGTCAGAATCAGCAGGCCAGCGATCAGCACACCCAACCCGATGTTTGCGTAATTGACCCAGGCGCGCCAGGGGGCAGTGCCGTAGGTGATAACCGTGGCGTCGGAGGTGTTGTTCACAGTGGCGGAATTGACCTGGGTGTAAAGAATGTTTTTCGTGGCTTCCCGCATGATGCGGATGGTACTGGGGTTCTTGGTGTCGGCGAATTTGGTTGGCAGGGTCATTTCGTTGGCCAGCATCAGATCGTTGCCATTGTTGACGCCGTCTTCCACATGCATGTATTTGTTGCCGTTGTAGTCGGTGATGACGGTGCCAAGGAAGCCCCACTCGTCACGAAGGACGGTCTTGAGCAGTGCACTGGAGGCTCCGCACCACTTGTCGCCGATACGGTTGAAGGAGCTCATCAGGGCTGTGCAGGCACGGATGGTCTTGTACTTTGTCTCGCCGTTGTCCAGGTATTCAATATCCATGGTGGGCTCTTTCACTAGGATCTCATACGCACGGGCGTAGATCTCGCGCAGTGCCTGTTCGTTACACCAGGTTACCGGGCCGTTGTCAATGCGATGACGGTCCATGTCGTTGAGGACAAAATGCTTGGCATAGCAGGTCAGGCCCATGGAGGCTGCACCTTTCACGGTTGCTGCGCAAATTCGTCCGCTGATCAGCGGATCTTCAGAGTAGTATTCGAAGCTGCGACCGCCAAAGGGTCCACGGTGAATGTCGCAGCCCGGCGCATACCAGCCGGTCATATTGCTGCCCGCCAGCATGGCTTCATTGCCTACGCTGCGGCCGAACTCCTCGGCCAGCTTCACGTTCCAGGTAGCTGCGGTCAGCACGGAGGAACAGTGGAAGTTGCCGCTCGTGCCGAAACCGAGGCCGCCATACTGCTTGAGGCCCGCGGGGCCGTCGGTGGCGCCAGAAGCCGGAAGCCCCACGTTCTTCACAGCAGGGACACCCTGGTTGCCGGCGTAGATCAGCTTGGACATGGACTTGGCCGTCATCTGGTCCAGGAGCATATCCCAGCGTGGATCGTCATAGGTAGCTCCGCGAAGAGCCACAGCTGTCCAGGTCTGTTCGGCACCGGTGGTCGGGGCTTGTTCGCCCTGCGTATAGTAATCCGGCTTGTACTCTCCCAGCACCTGAATGGTGGCTTCGGAAGCCGTGAGGTCTGCATCAGTGGGGGCTGCAGGGAAGGAGGCTGCGAAGTCCTGGCGGGTAAGGCGCACGGCCTTGCCGGCCTCGGGGGCGGTGTAGGTGGTGAACTGGGCATTCATATCCTCAAACTGATTGGTGGCAGCTACCACAGTCAGCTTGTTTTTGGCCTCCTGAGAGAGGTTCCGGGTCTCGCCCTTCTGAGCGTCGATCTCGCTCTGACGGGGATTGCCGGCGCTGTAGACGACCTTCTTGTCCACCTTGTGAGTGAATTCACAGTCTTCGCCGTAGACTTCGTGAACGTTCCGGTTGACGGTGATTCTGTATTCACCCTCGTCCAGCACATAGCACTTCTCCACCAGGTCATCATAGGAAGCCATATCCTCCACGGGGAAGCTCAGGGTATAATCGGCGGAGGCACCGGGCTGCAGCAGCTCGGTTTTTTCAAAGGCAGCAAGGTTTACAGCGGACTTTTCGATGCCGCCTTTGGTATAAGGTGCGTGATAGTAGACCTGGATCACATCCCTGCCGGCCACACTGCCGGTGTTCTTCACGGTGACGGTGACGCTGATCCTGCCGTCCGCGGCCTTGTGATCCTTGATCTTCTGCTCAAAGGAAGTGTAGGAGAGGCCATAACCGAAGGGATAGGCCACTGCTTCCTCGTAAGATTTGCCGCTCTCACCCTCCACGGTGAAAGTGCCGCCGTCGGCATACACGGTCTCATAGTACCGATAGCCGAAGTAGATGCCTTCCTCGTACTGCAGGACATAGGAGTCTGCCAGGGCGTTGTCTTTGGAAACATTCCTATACTTGCGGGCAGATGTGTTGGGGAAAACAGGGTCGGCAGTAAAATCCACTGCCCAGGTGTCTACAGTATGGCCGGAAGGGTTCACTGTGCCGCTCAGGATGCTGGCCAGGGCCGCGCACCCCCTGGAGCCAGGGTAGGCGATCCACAGAATGGCATCCACCTGAGGATCATCCCGCAGGCAGCCGATTTCCATGACATTGGCGGAGTTGATGACTACGATAACCTTCTCAAAATTGGCCTCGGCATGAGCCAGCAGATCACGTTCCTCCTGGTTCAGCTCCAATTGATGCTGTCCTTCCCTATAGTTGGCCGTCTCGGCAACAGAGGAGGACATGGCCTGATCAGGGTTGTTGACATCCGCCAGCAGATCGGTAGAGAAGTCCATGCCTTCGCCGCCTTGCCGTCCGAAAACCACGATGGCTGCATCCCTGTAGTTGGTATAAGAACTGACAATCTCGTCAGTAAAGTAACTCTGGGGGAACTCGCCGATGTAGTAGGTTTGTTTTTCGGCTTTATCCATAGCGCTGGCTGGATCGGCCACAGGAACCTTGTCCAGGTTGTTCTGATACATGGCCAGCACTGTGGGGTTTACCTGGAAGCCGGCGGCTGTGAGTGCGTCAGCGATGCCCACGCACTGGTTCGTATCGCCAGCGCCGGATCCCGTTCCGCCGAAGACCGTCTGCACACTCCTGCGGCCCAGCAGGGTAACATTCTTCTCTGCAGCAGTGTTCAGGGGCAATGTGCTGCCCTCGTTCTTCAGTAGAGTGATGCCTTCCTCTGCGGTGCGCAGAGTGATGTCCTTGGCCACCCGGTCGGCGTCTTCCGCGTTGGTGGAGTCTTGATCATAGTAGGTGGTATCCCAGTTCTCGGCGCCGGCTTTGGTTTCGATCTTCATTTCACCGCGACCGATATAGGCGTCCAGAATGCCGGAAAGGGTGGAGTTGGCAGCCGCGTTCAGCGCGACGGTGATCGCAACCAGCACACAGATAATCGGAATGGTAACGCGACTGATGCCGCGTTTTTTCTTTGGAGATTTGTTGGCCTGGCTCATATGGCGCAGCCTCCTTCGTCATTCGTCTGCGTCATCATAACGGAGCACTTTGCGGCTGACAATGAAAATGCACGCAACTGTCGTTTTTACAACTCTAATTGTCAAACTGGACAAAAAAAGCCACGAAAAGTGCAGTTGCGGTTAAAAGCCTTGAGCCGGACCCGGATTCCTCTTATAAAAGAGGCAGCGCCCGATCATACGCACACCTGACAGAAAGGATGATTTCCCATGAAAAAGCTGATTGCCCTGATCCTGGCGGCCTTCATGCTGTTTTCCCTGGCCGCTGCCGCGGCGGAGAGCGCATACACCGCCCCCGAGTACTCCTGGAACTTTGTAAAGAAGCTCCCCAAGAAGGCTGCCAAGTACCTTGAGGAGGTGGAGCACCACGGCACCGTGGAGCGTCTCACTTACACGACCCACTCCTATGCACTGGAAGCGGTGGCCGCGGGTACGGTCGTGAAGGCTGCGGACGACAATGACACCACGCCTGCCATCGACCGCGAGACCCTGTGCGGCAGCCAGACCGAGTTCGTGATGGAGAAGGAGCTTTACGTCTACCTGCCTTACGGCTACGATCCGGCCCGGAAGTACAACGTGATCTACGCCCTGCATGGCACGGATGCTCATGCCGATTACTGGGTCGGTGAGAGTGCCACCGCCAAGTCCGCCATCAAGATGTATGACTACATGATCGACAAGGGCGAGTGCGAGCCCTGCATTGTGGTTTCTCCTACCTATTATTCCATCCCGGAGGACAAGATGGACCTCTTCCCGGACTACTGGGACGGCGACGCCCTGGCCAATGTATGGCCCATGTACTTCTGGATGGAGATGCGCAATGAGATTATTCCGCTGATCGACAGCACATACTCAACGTATGCCTCCGAACCCGACGCCCGGGACCATCGCGCCTTCTGCGGCCTCAGCCGCGGTTCCATGACCACCGTCAACTCCATCATGATGCACTGCCTGGATCAGTTCGCTTACTTTGGCGACTTTTCCGGCATCTGGTGCGATTTTGACACCTTCAAAGCCACCCTGGAGAGCGAGGAATACAAAGACCTGGACATTAAATTCTGGTACAACGGAAACGGCACCATGGACTTCGCTCTGGAGAACCATGAGGCTTTCCGCGACCGCTGCCTGACAGAAATGTCCGAGCGTTTCCGGGACGGCGACAACTATGCCTGGATCTGCTTTAAGGGCGGTTCTCACGCCTACAACTGCTGGCTGCCCCACCTGTACAACTCCATGCTGGTGTTCTTCAAATAATCAAAAACAGAAGAGGAGAAAAGAGTATGAAAAAAATCGTTTCACTGCTGCTTATCCTGGCTCTGTGCCTTTCCGTTTTCTCAGCGCTTGCAGATGTTTATTCTGACGCCGGGTTCATTAAGAAGATTCCCATGAAGCCCAAGTATACCGAAGCGGTTGAAAACCATGGAACACTGGAAAAGATCACTTACACCTGCCATTCGTATGCACTGGAAGCCCTGAACCCCGGAAAGGAAATCATGGTGGAGAAAGACCTGTATGTCTATCTGCCCTACGGCTACAGTGAGGAAACATCCTACAACGTGATCTACCTGATGCATGGCGGCGGTGAGGATGAGACGTACTGGCTTACTGAGGAGCGCATGGGCAAAGGGACGGTTTCCATGCTGGACAACATAAACGCCAAGGGCGACTGCGAGCCCACCATTATCGTGACACCCACCACGAACGCGGGGCGGATCCTCACAGAAGGCGAATTCACCGGGCTTGGGCATGATGATGGCGTCAGGTGGTACTGGAAAGAACTGCGCGAGGACGTCATCCCGCTGATCGAGACGAAGTATCACACTTTTGCAAACGGCGACGTATCCCTGGAAAACCTGCAGGCAACCCGTGAACACCGCGCCTTTGCCGGCTTCTCCATGGGTTCTATGACCACTTTCTGTGTCACCATGAACGACCTGGATATCCTGGCGTACTTCGGCAACTACTCCGGTGCACTGATTACAGCAGAGGACTATGAGGCAGCCCTGAACAGTGAGGCCTTCAAGGATCTGCCTGTTCTGTTCTGGTACAACGGCAATGGCAGCGGTGACATGGCCCACGATGAGCATCAGGTGGTATTCCAGACCGTGGTGGCGGACATGCCCGAGCGCTTCGTAGACGGCGAAAACTGCTGCTGGGTGGAATTCAAGGGCGGCACCCATGCCTATAACTGCTGGCTGCCCCATCTGTATAACTGCCTGAGAGTGTTCTTCAAGTAAGGTCAGCCAGTCCGGCCGCCGGTAAGAAACTTCAGGACATACAATCAAAAAAGGACGCTGCTGCAGAATCACTGCAGCAGCGTCCTTTTTCTGAAAAAGAGGGACCATTTCCGGATGATCTGAAAAACACAGAACTTCTTTCAAAACATGTCCTTTATCCCGACGACATGCCTGTACACGATCACCGGTGTCCGTTATTCGGAGCCTTATTTGTATTCAAAGCCCCGGAGTTTAAGCTCTGCGGCCCGGTGACAGGCAACGAAGTGACCCGGCTCCGCTTCAATATAAGCTGGAACTTCACTGCAGCACTTTTCGCAGCAATAACTGCAGCGTTCATGGAAATAACAGCCTAATGGGGGATTGGCAGGGTTGGGGATCTCACCCTTCAGGGGAATGCGGTCGATCTGGACCGTGGGATCGGGGACCGGCACAGCGGACAGCAGCGCCTCTGTATAGGGATGAAGAGGTTTGGAGAACAGGGCGTCCGTCGGTGCGTATTCCACCATGCGTCCGAGATACATGACACCTACTTTGTTGGAAATATGTTCCACAACGGAAAGATCATGGCTGATGAACAGGTATGTGAGATGAAACTCCTTCTGCAGGTCACGCAGCAGGTTGATCACCTGGGCCTGCACGGATACGTCCAGTGCTGAGACAGCCTCGTCGCAGATGACAATTTTCGGATCCACCACCAGTGCCCGGGCAATGCCGATACGCTGGCGCTGTCCGCCTGAAAAGGCATGCGGATAGCGTTTGAGATAGGTAGTGTTCAGGCCCACCTTTGACGCGATGCTGATGACCTTTTCGTTCATCTCTTTGTCGCTCATTGTCTTTTTGTAGTTGGCGACCAGAGGCTCCTTGATAATATCCAGTACGGTCATGCGAGGGTCCAGAGAAGAGTACGGATCCTGGAAGATCATCTGGATGTCCTTGCGCAGAGCCTTCATCTGCTTCTTGTCGACTTTCAGGAAGTCCAGCTCTTTGCCGTCCCTTGTCCGATACCAGACTTCACCTTCTGAGGCCTGATACGCGCGTACGATGCATCGGCCCAGAGTCGTCTTGCCGCAGCCGGATTCTCCAACGATGCCGATGGTTTCACCCTCTGAAACATTGAAGGAAACGTCCGTGACTGCTTTCACGGTAATGTTTTTTGAGGTGAAACGTTTGTGGAGCTTCTTTACCTCCAGAATGCTTTCTTTATTCATGGCGCTTCTCCTCTTTACTTGCCCCCTGCTGTCCCTGGGCTTTCAGCATGGCCTCGGCCTTTGCCCGCATGGCGCGGCATGCCTCGTTATCGCAGGCGAAGCAGGCAACCTTATGGTCCGGAGCAACCTCGACCAGTTCAGGATCGGCCTGATCGCACAGGCCCTCGATCCGATGGTCACAGCGCTCATAGAAGCCGCAGGCCGTTTTCAGGTTCATGGCCAGAGGTACGGTCCCTTCGATGGAGAAAAGCCGCTCCTTCTTGCGGGAACCGATCTTGTGAACGGAATGCATGAGGCCGTTGGTGTAGGGATGCTCCGGATCTGCGTAGATGGTGGCAGCGGGGCCGGATTCAACGATTTTGCCCAGATACATCACGTTGACGCGGTCGCACATTCGGGCCACGACGCCAAGGTCATGCGTGATGAAGAGGATGCCCATATCGGAATCCTTCTGCATTTCCTTCATGAGTTCCAGAATCTGAGCCTGGATGGTCACGTCCAGAGCGGTGGTGGGTTCATCCGCGATGAGAATTTTCGGATGGCATACCAGCGCCATGGTGATCATGGCGCGCTGCAGCATACCGCCTGAGAATTCATGGGGGTACTGGTTGTACCGCTTCTCGGCATTGGCGATTCCGACCTTCTTCATCATGGCGATGGAGAGCTCTTTGGCTTCCTGCCGGTTCTTTGTGATATGGAGAAGAGCGGCTTCGCTGATCTGATTGCCGATGGTATAGAGCGGAGAAAACGCGACCATCGGCTCCTGAAAGATCATGGAGATTTCCTTGCCGCGGATCGAGCGAATCTGCTTGCCCCTGGGGTTCATGGCCAGCAGGTTCTGCGCTCCATCGGTGGGATGGTTGTAGTTGATTTCACCGTATACTTTGCACTTCTTATCGTTGATGCCGAGAACCGCTTTGCAGGTCAGGGACTTGCCGCAGCCGGATTCGCCTACCAATCCCACTGTCTCGCCTTTGCGCATCTCGAAGTTGACACCGCGTACGGGTGTCAGCGTGCCTTCCGGCATGGGGATCTCCACGCGTAAATCTTTGATCTGCAGGATCAATGAATCATCCATTTACTGCACCCCCTTACTTATAGGGATCCGCTGCGTCGCGGAGTCCATCGCCGAAGAAGTTGAATGCCATGACCGTGATGGTCACAAATATGATCGGAATCAGTTTGTTCGGATGCTGCGCAATGACGGCGATTGAACTGCATTCCTGGAGAAGCACACCCCAGCTGGTGGCAGGCGAGCGAATGCCCAGTCCCAGATAGGACATGGACGTTTCGCCTACGACAGAGCTCGGGATACTGCGCGTGACGGAAACGATCAGATAGCTCATGAAACCCGGCACCAGATGCTTCCAGATGATTGACCACGTGGACACGCCGGCCAACCGCGCCGCCATGACGTAGTCGTCGTTCTTGGAGGACAGGAACTTGCCGCGCACGATACGCGCCATGCCTGTCCAGTTGATGAAGGAGAGGATGATCGTCATATAAAAGTACAGTCGGATTGTGGATACGCCTGGGGGAATGGCTGCTGAAAGCGCCATCCACAGGGGGATCTGGGGAATGGCCCCCAGGACCTCAATGATTCTCTGAATGACCATATCGATGGCACCGCCGAAATAACCCGAGACAGCACCAATAATGACGCCAAGGAACAGGCTGATGATGGCCGAAACAAAGGGCATGGACAGCGATACCTGTGAACCGATCAATATGCGGGAGAACAGATCACGCCCCAGGTTGTCGGCACCAAACAGGAAAATCTTTGCATCCTTGCCGCCGTTACTGCCCTCCCCGAGACCAAACAGGTGCCAGTCGCAGTCAATGAATCCCAATACTTTGTAATGTGTTCCGTGGACAAAGAACTTGATGGGGTAGTACTGGGTGGTGTCATCCTCATAGGTGATTTTGAAGGTCTTCTTGTCGATATGCTTGGTGATGGCAAAGACATAGGGCCCGACATTTTTGCCCTCGAAGACATAATGCACTTGTGTCGGCGCGCAGTCTTTATACACTGCGTCAAACTCCTCCAGCCCGTAGGGGGCAATGAAGTCTCCGAAGATAGCACCAATATACAGGACAGCCAGAACAAAGAAAGAGATTTGGGCCAGCCGATGCTTCTTGAGCTTGCGCAGCATGAGCTGCCATTGGGACGCAAGATAGTAATCATCCTGGGTTTTTATTCTTCTGGCCATTATCTGCTACCTCCCGAATACCGGATTCTGGGATCCAGAAAAGCGATCCCAATATCCGCAAGCAGCACGCCTACTTCGACCAGAATGGCCTGGACCATGACGATTGCGCCAGCCAGGTACATGTCCTGATACTGCAGAGCGTGGAAGAGAACAGGGCCGAGGATGGACAGATTGAGCACCATTGCCGTCACGGTGGAGCCGGAGAACAGATGGGAGAGGGACGTGCCGAGTCCCGTTACCGTGGGGTTAATGGCGGCGCGGAAGCAGTACTTCCAGATGATCTTGCGCTCGGAGACGCCCTTGGCCCGGGCTGTCAGCGTGTACTGCTGGGAAATTTCATCCAGCATCTGGGCACGGACGGAGCGAATGGTGCCGCAGGTTCCGGCAAAGCCGAAGACGATGAATGGGATTGTCATGCGCTTCATGAATTCTCCCAGATTACCCCAGTTGATACCGTTGAGCAGCATATCCTGGGTAAACATGCCCACGTTGGCATTGCCTGTCCAAAGAAAAGACAGATACATGCACAGAATGGCAAAGATGAATCCGGGGATTGCCGATCCAGTAAATGTCAGGATGGAGATCGCATAATCTCCTACCGAATACTGGTGTGTGGCAGAATAGACTGCAACAGGGATGGCGATCAGATACTGCAGAAGCATGGTGAACAGCGTGATCGTCACTGTCATGGGCAGATATTTGCCGATGACATTCCACACATTGGTTTGGTAGGAAAAGGAATATTTCCAGTTGTGATGGGAATTGTAGAGACGGTAATAAGTGGTGTTGCTGCCGGTCCAGATGATGTCCTTCACCCAGAGTCCGTACTGGACGATGACCGGCTGATCGAGGCCATAGCTTTCACGCATTTCCTGTGCCGTTTCTGCACTGACTTCTTCGCCTTCCTGCTGGAGCTTTGCGATGGCTGTGGATACATAGTCTCCTGGAGGCAGCTGGATGACAAAGAAGATGATGATTGAAATCAGCAGGATCGTCGGAAAAAACAGCAGAATCCGATTGATGATGTATCGGATAAGATCCTGTCGGAAAAAATCTGCGACAGAGGAGAAAATGGATTTCTTTGGCGACAAAGATTTGTTTTCCATGATTGCTCCTTATAAAAATGCCGGAGACATGGAGCGGATCACACGCCTCCGGCTTTGCTGTACAACTGGAATCAGGTTTCGATTATTCTGCGAAGAACCATGTCCAGGGATGGCTCAGACCGATGTAGTAGTACTTGTCCTCGTTGATGTTGTTGAACCAGTTACGGACGGTGCTCTTGGTCAGGTGATAGACTGGGCCAGCTTCATAGACGGCTGTGATCCAGCCGCCCTCAACCGTCAGCTTATAGATCTCGAGCTCAATCTGATCCCGCTCTGCCTTGGACGGCGTCTGGGACCAGGATTTGCCCAGTTCTACGATCCTGTCGATGCGTTCATCCACAGGCTGGAAGCAGGTGCCGGCATATGTTGCAGGATCATCATAGTAGGTTGACCAGTTGGTTGTCCAGTTGGCGGAGTTATAGTTCGGCAGATATACCTTGGGACGGGAGATGAGGCCGATGCCTCCCTGGTCGTCGGCGCCGCGGTAGAAGACACCCTTGAAGGTATTGGCATCCACCAGAGAGCCGGTCTGATCGTTTTCGTTCTGCTTGAGCACGGTCTGAATGCCCAGAGCATCCCAGTACTTCTTGATAACTGCAAACACAGTGTCCTTATCATCCGCCGTATTGGTAATGAACTCGATCAGCACATCGGTACCGTCTGCAAAGTTATACAGGCCGTCGGAACCCATGACGAGACCGCATTCATCCTCCAGGAGCTTCTTTGCAGCATCAACGTCATACTCAGCCCAGTGCTTGCTCCAATCCTCGTTGTAGCCAAAGTTGGGGTTCTGAGGAGCAGCATTTGTGGGATCGCAGAAGCCATCGGTGAGCAGGTTGCTGGCTTCCTGACGGTTGATGGCAATGGACATGGCCTTGCGGAACGCTTCATTGTTGAACAGATCATGATAGTTCTTGTCATCAATGGTATAGTTGTAGGAGAACTGGATGTCGCCCCACATGATGTTGGACATTTCCTTGAGGGCAACAGCGTCGCCCTTCTGTTCCAGGATCACAGGGATCTCAGAGATAGCGCTGGGCTGATAATCATCGACTTCGTCTGACATGAACGCAAGCTGAGCCTGGTCATTGTTGGCGTACTTCTGGATATAGATCTCGTCAATGTAGGGAAGCTGCTGGCCTGCCGCATCGACCTTGAAGAAATAGGGGTTGCGGCGCAGGATGATCAGGTCATCATTCTTGGTGTTAAAGCCAGTCTGATCGGTCAGAATCCAGGCACCGAGGGTGGGAATCTGATAATAATTCCAGTAGTAGTACAGGATCTGTTTGCCCAGATCCTTCACACTGGACTGATCGATGCCGATTTTGAGGGCATTGGCGAGAACCTGCTCGTCGGTGAGGCCGGGATCGGCAAAGTAGGGGTTCTCCTGATAGAAGGAGGAGGGAATCAGACCGTTCTCAGTGAAAAAGCTGGAGCAGCAATAGGCCCACTTGAGGTCGCCGGTGAAGTGGTCATCCTCATAGATGGGTTTGTTGAAGGTCCAGGTGACGGTGTAATCATCCACCTTTTCAAGCTTGGCGTATTCCTTGGTTTCTCCGTCATCTGCAAGCGTGTATAGGCCTGCCCACTTGGCCTGAGAGTCATAATTGTTGATGTGGCACATATAGTACCAGAACAGGATATCGTCCGCAGTCAGGTCCAAACCATTGGACCACTTCAGGCCCTTGCGCAGATGCCAGGTGTACTGGGTGTAATCATCATTGACATCGTAGGATTTGATGGTGTTGAGTACGCGGGTGTTGTCTGTATTGTAGAGGCACAGGGTTTGATCGCCGTAACGGCATATGCCCCAGTTGCCGACGCCTGTTGTTGGGAAGGTGATTTTTGCGGCATAGGAGCCGATCTCCAGAGCTTCCCCACTGGAAGAGTTGGTTTCCACGAACACGTCCTCTGCTACAGGGAGACGGTCCTCAACCTTGGGAAGTTCTCCACTGGCAACCTTTGCCGCCAGCATGGGAGCCTCAGAGAAAGATGGAGTCTCTGCTTTGACTGCCTGCAGATTTGCAGCAAGGCCGAAGAACATGGCGACAACGAGAAGCAAGGATATCAGTTTCCTCATTCTTTTTGTACCCCCTCAGTATTTAATTTTCTTTTTTTCGTGATAACGCATACACAAAAGTATATGCGAATCACGTCTTTAAGTCTATAATATATGGTTTTTGTGATAAATACAAGTACTATTTGAAAAATTGCCGGGAAGGTAGCTCTGTTGACACTGAGTTGACACTGAGATCAGGTGTTTGGACTCGATAATAAGATGATCGATGCGTGCGAGCAGTATGTGATAGGTTTGAGATCAGACGGTTCGGTTGTGATGGCAGGCAAAATGGAAAGCTGTGATTGCCATCCAGGGGTATATGCCGAGGGTCGGCACGAAACAACTTATGTGAACTTTTTGGAGGATGGCCAGCTTGATTCGTGGACGGATATGGTTTATATCGATGCCAGCGGACAATATATTCTCGGCATCCATGTGGACGGCAGCCCAGATATGATCGGTTCATACCGGTATAATCCATGATGAGTAAGTATTGGGAAGTACTTGTGACGGAGGTCGTACTCACGAATAGGTTTGTTTCGATTCTTCTTCCTCTTCTGATCATCGCAATTCCTATGGTGACGAAGCAATGATTTCACAGCGCAGCACTTGAAAGCCGCCAACATGGAACAGCTCCCGCAGGACGTTTGTCTTGCGGGAGCTGTGTTGTATAGATATTTGCAATATCATTTTTCAAGAGATCATCTGAAAGTGCCTCAGCGCATCCTCAATGGCCTTCTCCTTCTCCGGTGGGCATTTCGGCACCCGATTGCCCTCTGTCTTCGCTCTGTTATAGCAGTCCCTTTCGATGATCCCATGCTTTGCCTTTACCTGGGCAATGTACAGGCATGAAACCTTCAAGCCTGTATGCTCGAGGACATATGCCTTGATTTCCTCATAGGTTGTCTTGGTTTCTGCTTTTGTCACATCCAGCTCCGTCATATCCAGATCAATGTCGATATGTGGGGCAGACCTGATTTTGGACAATAAACAAACCGTCTCGATGAAAGTGATCCGGCGGAACATATTCAACGGGATCAGATTTGATCAATCAGTATGACATGTGAATCCTTCAGGGAATGGAGTTCCTGCGTAAAACCGCTTTTGCTAGCCAGCAGATAATAGAGTTCCCGACCTTTGGAGGGAATAAACTGAGCTTTCAGCTTCAGACCATCCAGTTCCTGTATGCCCGCTGCTTTGGACCTGTATTTGCATTCACCCACAAGCAGATGATGATCATCATAAGCGACCAGATCCACTTCCGATTCCTGCCATGAACCGTCCATGAAGACAGGGCCCCACCATTTTCCGGTTGTATTGGGCATAAAAGGAATGACGTGATCCAGGGCATATTTAAAACAGCTGTCACGAATGATATCCTCATATGTAATGCCGGTGAATTCCTGATAACGATGATCCAATATATGATGGATCGATTTTTCCCGAAGGGCATTGATCATCGACATGTTCGGTTCAATGAAAGTATAGTGGAACCGAAACAGCGCATCTGAGATCCGGAAGCGTTGTTTTCTTTTCTCTGTGGAAAGGGGATTAGCTACAGGAGCTACCAGCTGCAGATCTTGCAGGCGGGCCAGGTACGGAGAGAGACCTTTGCTGTCAAGGCCGCTCAGGCCCGCAATCTGGGGGGTGCTTTTATCACTTCCGCCGATAGCGCGGAGGATCTGCTCATATGTGGTGGGATCCCGGAGCTCCTGCAGCAGCATATTCGGAGCTTCCCGGATCAGACGGCCGTCCGGGGAAAAGAACAGGGAAGCGGTAGCTTCCTGTACTGAGGGGTATTCCAGAAAGAAAACGACATATTGCGCCACGCCGCCTGTCATGGAATAAACTTTCATTGCATCCTCTGCGGATGGGAACAGGGAAAGCACCTGCTGAAATGTAAACGGACGGACTTCCATGATCTCGTCAAAGCGGCCATAGAGAGGCGCTTCAAGGTTCCCGATCTGTGTTTTCATAAAAGAAAGATTTGATCCTGACAGAATCAGCTTGTCTGCACCCAATCCATGATCAATGAGCCATTGAAATTCCACGGGAGCGCTTTCATTCTTTTTTGCAAGGAAAGGGAATTCATCAATTATTATACAGAGGTTTTCCGGATGTATCTGCGATAAAAGGGAGATTGCTTCCCTGAAAGAGGGCATGGACGAAAGGAAGATATCTTTTGGGAAAAGGCACATGGCTACAGCCAGGAAATCCTTCAGGCATGTCTGGTAATCGTAGCTTGTACACTGATAATACAGGAAGGTGTACTTCCCATGTCCTTTGCTGATGTATTCTGTGAGCAGCCTCGTTTTTCCTGTGCGTCTTTTCCCGTAAACCGCCATGGCTTTCGCGCCGGGACGGTTAAGGAACTGATCCAGATGCCGGAACTCTTCATCACGAAAATAGAACACACTCGTCACCTCCTGTTGCAGGCGTAGTATATCCGATTCCCGCGTTTTTGTCAAATTGTAATTAGGCTAATTAATACTTGGCAAAATACACAACAACAGATTGACTGGCAGAGATGATGAATCAACAGGCCGTCCTCCCCAGGCATCATGATCAGTTTCCCGGCATAAAGGGTTTTAATCTCCGAGGGCTTTATCGTATGAAGCAATATTTTTATGAAACTTATGCAGGGAATAAAAAAGTGGCTCCACTGGTGACATAATGCAGTGGGACAAATCATTTGCTTATCATGTCAGGCAGCAAAAGCGACGAGGAACGGGAGTTTTATCTGCGTCTTACCGTAAATGAACGTCACAGCAAACGGCAGCTTGACCGGCAGATAGATAGCGGATATTATGAGCGATGCTCAAGCTAAGTTCAGTTTA
>DEFL01000029.1 GCA_002350845.1 Christensenella sp. UBA2853 | reverse complement strand
TTAAACTGAGAATAGTATTATCTGACCCATCCCAGCTGATCGACGGCTTTGAGCTGTTCGGTCACGCCCTCCTGCTCCTTCATCAGCGGGATCATTTGATCCAGGCGTTCATTGGCAGTGCGGTCGATCTCGTGCAGATGCTCCATCAGCTTACCGGTCAGCAGCAGGCGGTTGAACAGGATGGGGCGATGCTCCTTGAGGTAATTCATGCGCATCATGCCGTACTTGCCCAGGGGCTGTTGTTCTTCCTCAGTCAATCCCAGGTCAGGCAGCAGGTAGTCTCCGCAACGATGGTAGGTCAGCTTCATGGCAATGTCTCCTTTCGCAATCAAAAACAGTAGTTAGGATGGTCGGTGAACAAAGCGTTAGTTTGTTCCTTTACATTCTAACTACTGGACGTGATGCTTGTCGATGTGTGTCGCTACGACGTAGGCGAACTGATCGTCGGTCATTCTGGACGCCAGCTCTTCCCCGATTTCATTTGCTTCCTCCGGCGTGATCTCATCCGGCTTGAAAGCCTGACGAACGTGATAGGCGATGATTTCGTTATCCTGCGTTCGTCCGGTGTTCTGTTGGTACTCCTGGCGGAAAAGCATGAACTCATCCGCGGCGGTTTCGGGTGAGCAGGCATAGGTTGAAATCAGAATTCCACCATCCGTCTTTTTCGGATTCATGATGTAATCCAGCCGGTCCCCAATACATTGCCGGGCTGTTTTTCCTTTGTTGATGTGAATGGACATGATTCTTGTAGCTGCCATGTGTTCTCCTTTCAATGTTGAATTTGATCTAGCCTGTGAAGAATGCAGCTCAGCAATGTCTGGAGTTCTTTCTGCCGATCTTTTATGTCATCGATTTCCGTTTCAAAGATGGAACCGTGTTCGTTTAACCGTCTGGCGATTTGATTGACATTGTTGCTCAGGCTGCCCATGAGGCGAACAGCTTCGTGTAGCTCTGGCAGATCCAGCTTCAGCACATATCCGTTCAAGACCATGGCCCGGATAAATGCCGATTGGTTTTTGATTCCGAAGGTTTTCATCTTTTTCTGAATAATGGCATCCTCTTCCGGTGTCGCTTTAAAGCTGTAGTGAATCGTGCTTTTTTTCCTTTCTGTCACTTTGATCTCTCCAGTCTTTGAAACTTGTCTGTCATGTCGGATTTTTTCTGGTAATCATTTCATTGTTGTTGGTTCAGGCTTATTTCACTGCTGCCTCTGGCAAGAAACCTTGTTTGGCTCACTGCCGGTCCTTTCGGCGCTCCCTTCCGAAGAGGAAGATCTTCGCGGTTTGGACAGATCTGGAAACGTGGCCCTGATTGTCAAGGTGCGCTTCGATGGTGATACTAGCGAATGATGGGGGAGAACTCATCGCCTATATATGGCGAAAAACAGCAATTTTGGAAACACCTGAGCAAATTATCCCCGAGGCGAAGCTCATGCTGCGCATTTGGCCAGACATCCCTCACCCCTACATGTAAAAAATCGGGCAAAGTGGCACCACCTCCAGAAAAATTTTTCAGCACGCGGATCATCATCGTTGTTTTCTCCTTTCACTTCTTAATGTCCAAAATCGAACTTTTTGGAAACCTCGGGCGAGATTTTTTTGAAATTTCTGCTCACAAGTATCAACAGCCATCGATCCCCCCTTCGAATTATGCCTGCATCACATCCTGTCAGCGGCTGCATATTGTCCGCTACCCTTCTATGTAAAAAACCGGGGCAAGTGACACCGCTTCCAGAAAATCTTTGCTGATACACAGTGTTCAGCATAGTCTTCATAGGATGTTGTCCTCATACAAGCATCTCTCGTTCATTTACACCTCCATATCTACATGGCGAAAAACGCCGATTTTGGAAACATCTGCGAGAACTTCTTTTGAGAAATGGTCATTCGCTCTTTAGAGGCAAAAGAAAAGCACCGGCATAGCGGCCAGTGAAGTCGGTGGGTAAAAGAAAAGCACCAGGCATTCTCAGCCTGATGCTCTCAACCTTCTTTTACAGCATACAGTATAGCATATATTGACCTTGGCGTCTTGCGACATTATGCGACATCATGTGCCATCTTTTTGTCAGTGCTTGGGCGCCTTTCTAAGTGATTTACAGTCTGAGCAGCTGCTATGCTGCAAGTTGGTCGAAACTTGCTGGCTCCATGGTGAAGCCACCAACGAGGCCAGTACAAATTATCTGGCTCCATGGTGGAGCCACCAACGAAGCAAACAACAAGGTCACAAATGGAACTAAAGACAGATTCTAGGGCCGCAATATAGTCAGTGTGCTTTGTTAAGATAGTCATTTTTATTAAGTATGACCATCTTGACTTGACAGTTGGCATCTGATGGTCTTCAGATCCATCACGGCCAGTCCAAATCATATTCTGTATTACCAGTTCGAACCGTATCCTTTGGGATGAATCCGTAAGTGCCTTCTGAATCCATATAAAAGCCGAGAGCGCCTTGTGGTATCACCACATAGTACCATCCATCCCGCTCAAAGAGAACGTGCATCCGCGTCCCTTCTGAAACATCTGTAATCCTTCCGTCAAACCATCCGGTGCCGGATTTCAGGCCTGTCTTTCGGATTGCTTCTGCAACCGGAAGTGGATCATACAAGTCACCTGTAGGAACTCCAACGTCATCAACACAAATGTACTGTGAAGCAACATATCCTTTCAGAAAGCCCAATTCCGACTGATACCATGAGAACGGATCTCCATCAGTTTCACCCGTCTTATGGATAACAGTTCCGGAATTCAGTAATCCAAGGTCTCTGGAACGGGAAGACATCTGTTCCCGCAGGTGAACGCCGGTTACCATATAATATCCGTCCGGAAACGGGAAACGATTCCACGCTTCGTAGCTTTCCGGGGAATCCGGAAGTTCCGCAAAGTGCATCATTGCGTAAACATTGCTGATATAGCGCGGATCACCGCCTCCGGTGTTTTCCTGCCCGGAACGATTGTTTAGCCAGAACCATTTTCCGCTTCCTTCCGAGTAAAGGAGAAATCGATCTCCGCTGGATTCTTCTGTAATGCTGTAGTTGTCCAGATGAATAAAAGCGTTCCCATCTGCAAAGCAATTGCAGGTGATGATTCTTCCATCCTTTGGCTCGTATTCTATGCGGAATGTCAGGTCAACACCTCCGGTCTGAAGCGTTATTGTGAAATCCCGGTCTGAGAGGACGCAGGGGCCAACAGGATGAGATTCCCAACAGCCATCCTTTCGGATCAGCGTAATACCCATTCGCTGTCCATCCTTCTTCAGGATAAAAAGACCACGGTCAAAGGTATCCTGCATGTCATCGTGTCCGGACGGAAGGATATAATCCGCGAGAATTCCCTCTTTCAGTATCCAGCCCTGTTCTGTAAAGCGGGACAGATTTGCTTCCTCCGGAATCGTCTCCAGATAATAAGATACAGCGCAGCGGCTTCCGTTTTTCAGTTCAATATCAAATTGTTCATCCTTTGTGTGCGATACAGTATTTACACCGTTTGGTGAATCAGAAAGTTCACCAAGCAATTCTTTCAGCCAGATGGTCGTTGCGTACGTCCATGTTTCTTCCGGGCCAAAGGAGGCCAGGAACAGTTCCCGCATTGCATCAGTGGACGAGATGTTTCCGGACTTTAATCCTTCCGCAAGCGTCGGAGTAGGAACGATTTCATCCCATTCATATACTTTCTGCGAGAAAGCCGCGATGGAATCACTGTCCCAATGATGCAACCAGTCATTTTCCACAAAGACGTTGGTGACGGACCGGATGTTTCCTTCGCCGGGATAATTCTCAAAGCCGCCATCATAGAAGGGCGTTGTGTAACTGATTGTATCCCCGGTGGCAGGGTCGAAGTGCAGTCTGTAACAATACGCGGTATGATCTACATCAGGCCAGTATTCCAGTTCACCTTCCGCATGAAACAGAAATTGGAAGTGATCTGCCTGCTCTTCCGTATATCCGTACACCTCAGTCAGAGTGTCTTTTGCGTGTTGAATGACCAAATCCCGAAGTGTTTCAGAATCCGCAGCGGTAAAAGACAGGTTTTCCTGATCTCCGATCGGAAGATCATACTCGGTCGGATCCAGATCCATGCATACATTGCAGGGCGAAAGCATATTATAGGGATTCATGCTTAACTGGTTTTCCGTGACTTCGATCATGCCGTCATAATATCTCGGATGAATGGATGGGCAGTGATGCACCCGGTGATATTTTGATCCGCCATTCGGGTTGATCCAGTAGGATTGCTCTTCAGCCATTGTTTTTGTAATCATTCCATTGCCGAACACAGCTAAAGCAGCAAATATCAGTAAAACGATTCTGAACAATTGTTTCTTCATTCCAGTCTCCATTCTTTCTTTATGCAAATAACGGTCCGATATCACTCACCCCTCTGCCCCAGTAACCATTTCCGCATTGTCCGGGGCACCGACATAATGTGTTCCTGATGGAAGCAATAAAGCACTGGGAATACCGGTATGGGCATCGATGCAGATCGTGCATACGCTCAAAGGCTCTTTCCCCTGAGTGTCCCAGAAGTCAATCACCCATGTTCCGTTTTTTGACCAATAGGTACCGGTGCCATCTTCTGGCTTATGATAGCTGGAAACAACGCAGGTCAGGGAGTCCAATCTTTCGGCATTAATCTCGCTTCTATACTGGGGAATAAGCTGAATTGCCAGTTTCTCTGCCTCTTCGGCAGGAATGGCATCATGATCAGGCAATATGGGACGCATTGATGGATTCCAGGCATATCTCCAGGATTCCTGCTCAGCAAATGCAGCATTTATCTGGTAATCCCACAGCCGCTGATCGCCATATTTTTCTTCCCATTCACGGATTTCCGCATCCGGATCTTCCTCCGCAAAGGCAACTGAAGCGGAAAGGATCATAATGAGTGCAGTGAGAAGCATCCACAATCTTTTCAAAATAATACCTCCCCATATTCTCCCTTATCCTTTTTTCCGGATCATATCCAGCAATCCCTGCAGCTCGTCCACTGTCATGTCTCCGGAATCCACCAGATTGCTGACCAGCATGGCTGGCTGGCCTCCAAAGGCCCGGTTCACCAGCTTCCGGGTTTCAAAAGCAGTCGCTTCCTCTTTACTGATCAGGGGAGTATAGAGATTCACATAGCCATTGCTTTCCACACTGACCGCACCTTTCTCCGTCAATCGCTTCAACAACGTGATGACCGTGTGCCGCGTCCAGTGAGTCGACGGATCCAGGGTCCTGGTTATCTCTGACATCGCCTGCGGCGCGTGATCCCACAGACATTCCATGATTCTCCATTCCGCTTCTGTTACCTGTATCATGCTTTCTTCCTCCTTCAGCCATTACCAAGTAAACTCGTATCCTCGTCTTCTCCAAAGCGATAAAAACGGACTACCCGGAATTCCGGTTCCATTTCTATTTCAATCTGACACAGCTTCTTTTCAGGGCCCTCATAAACTCTCTGCGTTAATTCCGCAAAGTACGTGTCATTTCCGAGCTTGTATTGACCGTCAACTGTATAAGCAACTGTTTCATGATACAAGTCAGGAGCAAATTGCATCAGGAAGCCTGACAGATACGCGTATATTTTTTCTATCTTTTCAGGATAGCCCATGATGGAATCTGCAGGGTTATATCCATTGTTTGTTTCAACCCATTCACCGCTGTCATAATGACTTTGTTCATTGGACAACTGTGTCAGTTTCCCTTCCTGATCAAAAACCAGTACCAACGCCTCGTTTCCATCCATCATCATCCATTTACCTTCACTGGTTTTGGATAGATGGAAATCGGCTGCAATTTCGCTTTCCTTCACATATGGGCTTTCCCATAAGCCAATACCGTATGCGTTCAAATCTTCCTGATCCGATTCGAGGTGTTTCAGCATCTCAGCATCCAGCGTCCAGTCTGTCTTTTCCGTAACCTCCGGAACGGTTATATTCCATACCTTCTGCACTTCCGATGTGGCAAATGCTCCGATCAGGCACATACTGGCCAACAGGGCAAAGGATACCGCGAAGCCTTTTTTTATCGTTCCGGATCGCAGAATGCTTTCCACACGGCTCTTCAGACGTTTGCCGGTCATGGTCATACCGGTGGCCATCGTCAGGATGCCCGGCGCGTTCCTTCTGGCTGCCGACAGCACAAGCACACTGGCATAATTCCGTTTTTCCTCATCATTCATCCGGGCAATCACGCGGTCATCGCAGGCCAGTTCACAGTCCGTCCGACTCATCCATGCCGCAGCCCAAATCAGCGGATTGAACCAATGGACTGCGCAGCAGACCAGCCTCAGCAGGTTCCAAAGATTGTCATGTCCCTTCAGATGACAGATTTCATGGGTCAGTACCTGAATGGCTTCATTTGGCTTTGCCGTCAGTGGCAGCGCGATATATGGCCGGAATACACCTACCAGGCAGGCACTGGGCAGCGGATCTGTAAAATATACCGGAACAGGAGAAACGCCCCGCGCGGCGCACACTGCGTCATATTGTTCCTTCAGTTCTCCGGAAATGGGTTCAATTCGCCCAACCTTCATCTTCCGGCAAAATACCAGATTGGAAATCGCAAACCACAGGATGACCAACGCTACTCCCAGCAGATACATCTTCATCAGATTGCTGGCAGCAATCCCGTTTTCCATTCTCCCCGCAGCGCCGCTGATTCCTTCTGTCAGCGCGTTATCTCCACCCAGGGAACGGCGCATCCAGTAATATCCGTCGCTGAGAGCATCCGTCAGCCGGATCTTGATCTGTCCTGCTATAGGGCGAATCCCAGCGTCCAAAAGATATGCCGGACGTATTTCGCTAATCCACGGATTAGGCAGTGAAATCGGCAGCAGCAGCCTGATCGCCACCAGCAGCCATGAAAAACGGATGACCCTGCTTCCCAGGTGCTTCCGAAAGAATTTCCGGACAATTATCATCAAAATAATCGCAATGGATGCCATGATATTGGCTTCCAGCAGGAAGTTATACACCGTCGCGGTTCTCATTCAGAACAACCTCCTCATTTCCTGATGTACACACATTCAAGCAGGCATCAGGTATCCTTTTCCGTGTACTGTCAGAATCTGCCCCGCGCTAATTTTCTTTCTCAGGCGCTGCACACACATATCAACGGTTCGCGTATCTCCATTTGATTGAAAACCCCACACGTTTTTCAGCAGCGTCTCCCTTGAAATCACGTCTCCCCGGTGAAGCTTCAGCCATTGGAACAGGGAGTATTCCAACGGACTCAATATTACGCTTTGATCCTGATCATAAACCTGCGTCTGCGCTCGGATGCTTTTCATGCTCACTGTCCTTCCTTTCCGTTCTTTTCCGTTCTTTTCCCTTGGGGATTGATCAGCAGGGCCGCTTCATTGCAAAAGAATCCGGACCATGCTTTTTCCGGTGAAATGACGGCGGTTTCCTGAATGCTTTTTCCCGATGAGTATTCTGGCTGCCCCAGTATGTTTTCTTCCCGAACGGCTTCCTTTTGAATCAGTCTCTTTAACAGAATCTGAATCGCATGAACCGTCCAATGGTTTTCTGAGGAAACTAACTCTGAAATTTCCTCAAGCTTCCTTGGTGATTTCTCCCAGAGTATATCCATGATCCTTCGTTCTGCTTCCGTCAGATAAATCACAGGTGTTCCCCCATTTTCGACGCTATGACAACCGTCTACTTGAGTGTACAACTGTCACCTTCTCTTGTCAATGGGTGTATGCAAACTGTTACAATTCATTTTGCTCACATCCTGTCGACCGATGCCGCAATGATACGGTGCATTTTGGCATCAATCAATATACGAATATTTATCCCCTCGCGTTTCCAGAAGCCGCCCCCTACATAAAGAATTACTGACGCAGGATGAAGATCAGCACCACGGGGATTATTAAAATGTTCTCGCGTGTCATGTTCATTACGATTCGGCGCAATGTTTTGCAATGCAGGTTGTTTTTTATTGTTCAGCTCCCGGGTCAAAGCAATGTTTACGAAATGTTATTGCAATGTCCAGCGAAATTCTATCCAGGTTTTCTCGATCTGAGATTGTTTGATATGCTCTATCAAGAAGACGCTCCTTATCAGGAGATGGGGACGCAGAGAAGGTCATGCAGCTTTTGCAGGATGGACCGCAGCGTGTAAAGACGTTACAGTCTGCTACAAAGTACAAAAGCAGAAGCCAGTTTTTGAAAGTTATTATCAATCCCCTGCTGGATGAGGGAACGGTTATACGTCAGGGGAATCTGAAATCTCCTGCCTCGGTGCTCGTTCTCTGCAAGAAGGACGCTGCGTCGAAAAGTCAGATCTGAGCCGAAACCAAGAAAAACAAAGAAAGGACTTGCCTGTTCATCGGCCATGCAGTATTAATGATTTCAGGGGAATAATCCCCGTAATCCACAGCAAAACGGCCTCTTTATCACGCTGACAAAGAAATGATAAACTGAGGCCGTAGAGCATGGAGAATACAAATAATCTGTAGAATCAGAATTACG
This sequence comes from Christensenella sp. UBA2853, assembly GCA_002350845.1. GTDB lineage: Bacteria > Bacillota > Clostridia > Christensenellales > Aristaeellaceae > UBA2943. Next base: position 13,008 of record DEFL01000029.1, on the reverse strand, counting down.
AGAACGAACAGGAGAAACAAGAGTTAAGCTAAAAGCGTTAGATTGCATCGAGTGGGAATGAGAACCGGAGCTCAAAATGTCCTTATTTTTCAAGGACTTTCGGTCTCGGAAAGACGGCTCTGATAACCAGATGATAACATTTAGTGCAACGGTTTCCCGGCAACGCTCATGGCAGGGTGGTGTAAAAGCCACCCTGCTCTTTTTGCTTTTTGCAGAATTTTGACAACACATGGCGTACACCTATATAAAAGGCATTTGTCGAGGGAAAAAGAGAAACACGGGAACAGGAGACGAAGGTCCTGCGTTTGATGGATGGAAGCAATGTTTCTCCAGGAGTGCTGTATGATAGGGAGTTGAACGGATATGAAACGCCGGATAGCGGTTTGGGTGATGATGGCGTATCGGAACGCTTCACCCATGAACAGATGGATGCTGCGATCTCAGTGATCAAAAACGAATTCCTGAGCTGGTACGGCTGTGAACTGCACAGTATCGCCTATGCCTCTGATGAAAAGTCTGCAAGCGAATACCGGTATTATGCGGGTCCGGAGAGCCGCAAGACTGGCAAGAACTATGCAGATGGCATCGTATTCACGTCTTCCTTCCATTCGGCTACGGAGAATGAGGCGTACCCGGGCTCCAGCCTCAATCCGGACGCGGAATACACAGGATACAGCTGGATCTTGCTGCAAACAGAGGAAGGACAATGGGAGCTTATGACATGGGGATACTGACCCAAGGAGCGGCGAAGAGCAAAGGCGTATGGATGTAAAGAATACAGATCCGCGGCAGAATTGATCGATGACAAGCTTTCAGATATAATACGAATGGCATCCTGTAACAGGAGCTTGAAACGGAGGAAACGTGATGAAACGCCGGATCCTGTTGGCTGCTGCGGCTGTCGCTGTCCTTATTTCTGCCGTCCTGTTTTATTTGATTTCTGCGCATACTATCAGTCACCGGGTCTGCACAGATGACTATCCTTCCATATATTCGGATGAACTGAAATCGATTTTCGGAGATTATGTACTGAGCGAACGGACTGAAAGGCATATAAAGGGCGAAACCTGCTCGTGCGGCTATCATCAGGACGAGATCGATTACTATGAGTGGTCCGTCACTTATACAGACGCCTGCGGGCAGGTGATTCAATGCCGGCTCAACAATTATGAAAGCCTGCCAGATCAGCTGTTTGACTGGCTAGAGACGCAGGTCTCGACCCATTTTTATACCCAATATGTGGAACGTTTTTTTGATGGACGCCTCAGGTCAGGCAGTTACTGCTTCTGCTTTGCCGGCGGGGTGTGCTCAGTCTTCAGGGGCAGTAATGAAGAAGAACGCGCGCATGTGGAAACATGCACTGCCTGGGAAGAAAATGCACGCGCGAACGGTCCGCTGATCTCGCTGGCATCACTTGACTATGCGAGAATATTTGAACTGTATCCGATCCTGCTCTCGATCGATGTCAAGCTGGACGACGGGGACTTTGATTCCGATCGCTGGGCTTCAAACTATGATGAGTCTGTCTCGCTGCTGAATGAAATGGCAGCGCAGATGGCCGATGAGAACGGCGACGGTCTCAACCTGGAAGCGTCGGTATACAGCGAGGCCGCCTGCCTTCAGCAGCCAAAAAACACAAAGATATTCTATCTGAGAGGCCGGCTCACGCAAACGGATCATATTGACTTTGAACACGCAATCTATACCTCTTATATAGGGAAATTCTGGTGAGGGAAACACTGTGGGAGGAGCGATGACCATGAAACGCCTGCTGCTTGTCTGTCTGATGATCCTTGGTTTGGTGATATCCTTGTGCGCTGCCGCAATTGCAGAGCCTGAGCAATCCCCTGAGGCCACCCCGCAGGCGATCACACCGGAGATCCTTGCTGGACTCTGGGAACTGGATCATGTGGACAGCGACGGGACCGTTATCACCGCCGAACAGTGGATTTCATTTTTCGGCGAGATTGCATCCATGGAGTTCACACCTGACGGCATCTGGATCATGAAGGCCGGCGGCCAGACAGAGATCTATTTCTACGAATTCGTTGATGGGGAACTCTTTGCGGAAGGTGGAAAGGCCCCCCTCTCTCTTGTGGACGGCAAGCTGGTCTTCGATACGGGCAGCGGAATGGCGATGACGCTTGCGAAAACCGATAAACCCGGAATGGTGCCTGACACCCCGGTGGACGAAGCACTGCTGGGCACCTGGGCGTTTGAGCAGCTGCTGTATCTGCCGGATGAGATTCCTGTTGATCCGGGTATGTTCCCGATGCTCTACGGTATACCGGCTCCGACCCTGACGGTCGTCAATGTCGGGTTCGCTGTTATGCAGCTGGGTGACAATAAGAGAGCCTTTCCCGTTGATGAGTGGCAGCTGGAGGATGGGAAGCTGATCCACACGGAGAATTCCGAAGACGGTACCAGCATGGTCTGGACTTTTGTGCGGGAAGAAGCAGGGACGGAGGCCCCAACTGAAGAGGCTCAGCCGGAAGCAGCAGATGCTGTCCCCACAGTTGACGGGGTACCTGCAGAAGCAGCTGAGATCGGTGACCGCTTCACATACCATGGCGTATCCTGGGGGATGTCCAGGGAGGAAGTCCGCACACTGGAGCCGGCGAAACCTCTCCAGGAGCCTGCAGCAGCCACAGGGCATACAGCACTGGTGTATCAGTTCAACGGAGAACACGGTTTCAGTCTTGTGCAGTACAACTTCCTGCCCTCCGACGCACTGTACAACATCACGATCATGGCCCCGGATGAGGATGGCGCCTTCTATGCCGAGCAGCAGGAGACTTGGACTGCTCTGTACGGTGAGCCATTAACGGAGGCCGGTGCTGATCTGCACTCGGACGATGATCCAGTGGCGGTCATGATGGCGGCACTGATGCAGAACTCTGCGGACAGTGATTTCCTCGGCTGGCAGGCTGATGACGAGACCGTGATCATCATGAGCAGAGAACCGGCAAACAAGGTCTGTTATGTGGAGATCCGGCGGTATACGGATTACTTCAGGTTTGAGTGACAGGTATGTATTGACAAAATCAGCGCGGTTGTTCAGGAGACAGGATCATGCCATTTTTGATCATTGCGATTATTGTCGGAAACATCTGGATGATAATCAAAAGGGGCAAAGAAAAACAGCAGGGCAAACCCAGGCTGCGCGACTCTTCCTGGAAGGATACAATTATCGGGTTGAGTATTGCAGATGCTGTGTTTATCGGCCTCTTTGTGTTCTTCTTCTGTGCGTTTGAACCTCATTGGTACATCAAGCTGTGTTATGTCCTACTGGGCATTTTGAGTGAAGTTCTGCTGGTCGGATTGATGACCCAGTATCTGACGGGAAAGCGATTTCTTGCTTGGCTCGTCCTTGCCGGATTGGCGGCGGCCGGTCTCCTGGGCGGTTATCGCTATGACCAGTACCTTCGTGACATTACGCTTCGTGAGTATTTCAGGTATGAAACCTATACGCCATTTACAGCAGGCAGCTCGGTTGCAATATTGGATGAAGAAACCGCCCTGCGGTTTGCTGAGGGTGATACACTTCCAAGAATGGACGGGGCGACTGCGCTCTATCCTGTCTATGCTGCCTTTGCGCAGGCTGTCTATCCGGAGACAATGGCAGAACAGGATCCCTGGGACATCCGCAAGACGGTTTCATGCAGTACGACATCATCCGCTTATCGCAGCATCGTAGACGGCAAGTGTGATATTATCTTCGTAGCAGGACCAAGCGAGGAACAGGAAGCCTATGCGGCAGAAAAAGGTGTTGAACTAGTTTATACACCCATCGGCCGAGAAGCCTTTGTATTCTTCGTGCATCCGGACAATCCGATCGATGGACTGTCGCTCGACCAGATTCGCAGGATCTATGCGGGGGAAATCACCCGCTGGGACCAGCTGGGCGTCAACGGGCTTGGCCGGATTCTCGCCTACCAGCGGGATGAGGGCAGCGGCAGCCAGACGGCACTGGAGCGCTTCGTCATGCGGGATACGCCGCTCATGCCTGCCGACAAGGAAAACCGTGTGGACGGCATGGGCGGTATTGTGGAATCGGTTTCGGCCTACAAGAACCACCGCAATGCCGTTGGATTCTCTTTCCGTTTCTACTGCACTGCCCTGATAAAAGGCTTTGATGTGAAACTTCTGGCGGTTAACGGCGTGCACCCGACAGTGGAGAGCATCGAGAACGGGACCTATCCCCTGGCGTCAAGCTTCTATGCTGTAACGCGCAGTGACGCGGATCAGAACACATTGGCACTGCTGGATTGGATCTGCGGCCCGCAGGGGCAGACGCTGGTGGAGAAAGCGGGATATACACCATTGCAGACTGCGGGCAGCCAATCTGAGTGAATGAATCTGCCACCCCTGCTTGTCCTTGGTAGACAAGAGTGTGGTTTTGCAGATCAAAGCTTTCCCGTTCGGAGGAGTGAAACCTGTATGAAAACCCGTTATCCCATAGTTCTGGTTCATGGCCTGGCTATGAGGGATACGTTTTTTATGAAATCCTGGGGCACCATTGATCGGATTCTGCGCATTCAAGGATATGAGGTGTACAAGAGCCAGGTAGATGCGTTTGGTACCGTGAAAACAAACGCAGCACAGCTGAAAGAGGAAATCCTGACTGTCCTCCGTGAGACCGGCGCTGATAAGGTAAATATCATCGCACATTCCAAAGGCGGACTCGATGCAAAATACATGATCCGGTATCTTGAAATGGCTCCCTATGTGGCTTCTCTGACTACTTTGTGCACTCCGCATGCAGGTTCCCCGATTGCCTCATTTATTCTGCGTTTTCCAAAGCCGGCGGTCAAATATGTGGCATTCTGGGTGAATGCAGCTTACCGTGTCCTCGGGGATCAGCACCCGGACAGCTTTGCTGCCTGTGAAGAACTGAAAAGGACACAGCATCTGGAGACAGAGACCATGAATCTGGCAGATGGGATCCTTTGCCAGAGCTTCTCCTCCACCATTCAGACGAGGAAAGGCAAACAAGACTTTGTGATGACCATTCCGCACATCTTCTCCCGGTTTATTGAAAAGGATCGTCTGACAGACGGCCTTGTTCCCCGTGATTCCGCCATCTTTGGCCATTACAGAGGGGACTGCCTTGATGAATCCGTTTCCCATACAGAGATTGTTGACTTTATGGTGCACAGAAAAAAGCGAGATAAGATACTCTCCTTCTATTCTGCCTTGTGTGAAGAACTCGTACACGAAGGTTTGTAAACTACTCTTGCAGAAGTCCACTTACAGCAGTATCCGAAGCCGTATGATGAAAGTCTCATGGATCAAAGCTGGTGTTGAAACGGTACATGGCTTCAACTCTTGTTCCGGCATACAGTTTCTTTTTGACTTTTCAGGACATATAAATAGGATGAGAGGAGTTGAACGGGAATGAAGCGGTTGATGCTGGTTTGGGTGATGATCCTGTGCCTGATGCCGCTGGGCGCGTGGGCGGAGAATGAGACAGTTGAATGGTTCACAGGATCCGGCGATATGTACAACTCACTGGGTGAACACTATTGTTTTAGGATTGAAGATGACCATGCCGTTCTGACACAGTACTGGGTTGAGGATACTGATCGGCAGCCGTCGGAGATCCTGGTTCCCGCAGCATTAGGCGGACACCCGTTGACCATCATCGGATGGGGAGCGTTTGACGCCGCGGATCTGCGTGACACGGGTCATTGGTATAATGATCGAAAAGTCGAACGTATAATACTGCCGGAGGGTGTGACCACTTTAGAGAACGGCGCCTTTCTTTGTGCGAATGATGTGGAGCGGATTGAGCTTCCCGCATCACTCACCGAAATATCCACGGAAGGCATGACTTTTTACAACATCGGCGCCGAGATCGTCTTCCCCAACGGAAATCCGAATTACCAGTCGGTGAACGGATTCCTGATTGACACACGCGATCAGGCCCTGCTCTACTGTGACGAAGAAGCTGCGGAGCATCCGTTGCCATCGGTGGCCCGGATCGAGAAAAACGCGCTGTTCAACTATGTGTTCAACGATGCGTCAGAAAGGACGGAACTGGTCTTTCCGGATTCCGTCACCTATATCGGCGGCTTCAATGCGTATGACGATCCGATTGCAAAATCCCGGATTGAACGCGTGATCATTCCGTCCGGCGTGACTGAGATCGATGACTTTGCTTTTTACTGGTGTGACGCAACCGAGATCGTTTTGAATGAGGGCTTGCGGAGGATCGGCTCATTTGCATTCTCTGCCGTCGATCTTCAGGCGCTTGGCATTCCGTCCTCGGTCGAGTGGATCGGGTACGGCGCGACAGACCCGGATATCCCCACTGTAATCGGTCCGGATTGCCACGGGGAAACAAAGGCGGAGTTCTGCAGCCGGTACAGAATCCATGATCTTGCGGATGCGGAAGTAGTGGAACGGTCCGCGAGTCCGTTTCGCATGCTGGAGATCGTGGAAGCTGACGGCGAGCAACACCTTCGGGTCACGATGCTGGACGGCAGCGGGTCTGTGTTCACGACAAAAGCGCTTCCCGCCTTCACCAACCTAGATACCTTCCACGACGGCGGCGTGCCGATCCTCATGCACGTTCCGGTCGATTTGCCGGAGGAAGCCGATTGGGATGCCGCAAGGAATTCACCCGAAACATTTGATTGGGATCTTGTATCGGATTCTGAAGCGATGTTCCTGACTTTCGTCTTTGTTGATGGCGAATGGCGGCTCTCCGGCGCAACAAACAGCCAGGACTGGTATTTTACCGTGACGGACGGCACCATCACCTTTGATGATTTCTATGACTACGATGGCCCATGGCAATGGCAGACCACAGGCGAGATTCGCCTGACGGAAATCTACTTGCCGGATTTGATAAATTTGGTTACTGAATACGATGCGGCAATGCCCGACCGTTATTCCCTGCATCCAGAAGATTTTGAGTAATGACAGGCGCGACGAGTTGGCCTTGGTAGCGAAGGGCGGCAAGCTGATGTACATCGACCACAGCGGGGCTGTGGTGTGGGAGGAGCGATGACCATGAAACGCCTGATGCTGGTTTGGGTGATGATCCTGTGTCTGCTTCTGCTGGGCGGCATGGCAGAAACAGAAACCCCCGACACGTTCATGGATTACAGTACAAACCCTGGCGCTTATGAAGTATCAGAAGATGAACTGTTGGCTGTCGCTGTCGCAGAGAATCCCGATTGGGGCATCGTCGACAGTGGCCTGCATTGGTCAGGTCAGTATCAAAACCAACTTGCCTGTTGGTTCGAGGCCGTAATGGTACGTATAGAGGACTGTACGCTGCAGCGGAAAACCCTCTCAGTGTTGATCAATCCGTTGAAACAGGGAGAGCCGGTGCCGTGGGATGTCACAGTCTGGGCCCCGATCACGATGACCGAAGAGGCGGCAGACTTCCTTCTGGAGATGTATCCGGAAGACTGGTTTACCGACGAACTGGGCTACTTCCTCGAGCCGGGCATGATGCCGGAGGATATCCTCCCGGGCTGCGCACAGTTCCTGCTGGAGGAAGGTGAAACCTGGGATGTACTGTTTGCATATCCGCAAACCCTTGCCGGGATTGTCATGAACGCATCGGGACAGAAGTGCGTCCGCATTGTCCAGTGGAACGGAACGGCATACGAGCGCGCAGTCAGTTCCAGATTCTTTGAAACGGAACATCGGTTCTCAATCAATGGCTATGAATCCTACGATGATGTGGTCACGATCGCCTGCGGTGCGTATGATCCCCGATTCGAGTTGCAGGATGACGGCCGGTGGCTTTTCACGGGGATCGCGGACAGCGACTGGCCGTTATACGGCGTTTTCGACGGTTATGTCACCGACGCCAGCTTTGGAGGCTGTTATGACAGCAACGACGTGTTCCACTACGGTGTGCCCACCTTTGAACTGGACCTGACTAAGGCGGACATCCTGGCCATCCCGGACTTTATCCGCAACGTTGTTCCCCTACTGGACAGTTCCGCCTTTGCCTGTGTCCGAACAGATCATACGCCCATGCTGGACAGTCCCGGCGGTGAACCGGTGGCTGCCTGCTTTGCCCGACTGACCGGCAGGATCCTTCAGCGCGAGAACGGTTATGTCTGTCTGCAGATCGGCAAAGAGAAAACGGGCCTGACCGGCTGGTTCGCCGAGAATGACCTGGCCTTCGGCGCGGATATAGAAGATGTGCGCTGCGGTTTTCCCGCTCACAGTAAGGAAGACTGCCGCAGCGGCTACCTGCGGGGGGTGCTGCGGGGAACGGAACAATTGACACCGGAAGACGTTCTCTTGCCTGTCTGGCTCGTTGGCAGGCTCCCGGACGGTGGTTGGCTGGTACAGGTGAGCAATGATTACATTTTCACCGCGCCGGAGGATGCCTTCAGGGAGATCGACTCGGCAAGGGCAATCTGGGCAGACTTTGAGGCTGAGTATGATCGTTTCGAGCAAGAAATGCTTGAGTGGGCAGAAGGACCGGATGGCACATGGGTAGTGTCAAGTGATCTATGAAAAACCAGAGCCAAAGAAAAAGGCTCAAATGAACCTTGAAAATCTGCAGATACTGAAATCGGAAGGCTCTCTGAGGGCTTAGGGCGCTGCCCTAAGAACCCGCAAGGGACTCGTCCCTTGACCCGAATTCTGGGCTCTGCCCAGACCTGTCCTCGCCGGAAGCAGGGAAAGGTGCAGTAGCCCCTTTCCCTTTACGAGAGGATGATCCGTGAACCTTATGTCAAGGGACTTTCGCGGCATATCCTCGCGACACGGTCGCTCCGGTATTCCACGTTCCCTTGACAACGGTTCCGCTCCTTGTTATACGGCAGTTTCCTGCATCTTTTTAATGGTCTGCTGACCGAGAAAGATCATCAGCTGCCATTTGCCAGGCATGTTTTCACCGTTTGAGATGATGTCGTTTTTGACCGGTGGTTGGAACTTGTGCAGTTGATGTGGCCGCAGAAAGTTGTAGTAGGCAACCCAGAGTGCGAGATCATAGTTGGCGCCGTCATAATTATCAAAGCCGTTTGTAGGGCGGTAAGAGGCTTTATAGGTACGGTTAAGACGTTCGATCATCTGCTTATATGGTCTGAATTCTTTTGAGACAGCATCATTGTTCGTAAGGCCGATGACCTGGGTGATGTCAAACCTGAACTTTTCGCCGAGCTCATGGAAAAACTGCTGGGCAGCAAGCGGATAAGCGCTATAACCGTCAGCAATGAAACGGAAGTTTCGGGGGAGTTCTTTCAGATGCTGGAAAGCCATGCGCATCGCCATAATGCAGGGGCCGACGCCACGGTTATCAGATACCTGATAGCCGATTACAGCTCGGGTTACCGCATCAATGATCAGCCAGATATAACTTTTGATGCCGTTGACTTTGATATAAGTCTCATCAACAGTAAAGGTGGATCCTTTCTCGTAAGGATAGGTATCGACAAAGGGCTTGATACAGATGGCAGCTGTTTTACAGTAGTTAGCGACCATCTGGTGGGATATGGAGATGCCGTGGATGTCCTTCAAAGCCTGCGCAGTCTTACGCAGTGACAGGCCGAGATTGACACGGTAGGAGAGACACAGGGACATGATATAAGCGTTGTTTTTGCTGAATTTCAGTGAAGATGCATTCTTTGGCAGGGTGGTGATATCCATCTTGAAGAAATCTATCGTGAACTCACGGTAGATATAATGCAGCTTGTATTTGTTTTTGCCGTAGTCCTCATCCAGATCTGCCTTGTCAACCTTCTTGAGGTTGTGGAGATAATAAGGACACTTGGGATTCTCGCATTTATGGATGATGAAATGCTTCCGGTCTTTCTTACGGGTCAGCGTATGGGAACAGTAAGGACACTTGAGGGAAACGACCTTGGAAAAACGGCTCTCATCTGGTGAGAAGCGTGTTCCGCAGACCTTACACAGCAGCTGGCCGGCTTTACCGTTGTTGCGATACAGGTAAGGCTGGGGAGCTTTGCAGGCAGGGCAGGTACAGTCCTCCGGAATGTCGCATTCTGAACGGCGCTGTACAGGTTTGACCGGCTTTCCATATTTCCATGTGTAGTAACTATTGAGATCCTTCCAGTCCCAGTCCTGGTGATGGTAGACGATCTTTGGTAGTTCGTCCACCTTGAATTTCTGATACTTAGGGGAATGGGAATCGTCGAAGGCCCTCTGTTTGAGCGGGATATATCTGCAGATAAAGTTCATCAGCCAGCAGTTTTGCTGATAAAGCTGGTGGCATAATTCAAGAAGATAAAGTATAATGTTCATGAGCATTGCTCTCCTTGGTTAATGGAGTTTTGGTCGATGACATTATACCAAAAAGGGAGGTCAATGCTCTTTTATTTGAATCTCCCATGAGAATTAAGCTTTGTGAACTAAAAACAGGTAGTGAACTTGACACTACCGGCACATGGGAGGATGACGAAGAATGAAACGCCTGATGCTGGTTTGGGTGATAATCCTGTGCCTGGTGCCGCTGGGCGTATGGGCGGAGGAAGAGAATGCTCCTGCCCTCTACCCCATCCGCGAAAACGGCCTTTGGGGCTACATGAACCGGGCGGGGGAAGTAGTGATCATGCCGCAGTGGGCGTATGTTTGGCCTTTTGATGGCGAAACGGCACTGGTAAGCACGGTGGGTGTCAGCCCATATGATTTTCCAATTTGTGGGGATGGCGTCATTGACCGTGATGGGCAGTACGTGATTGCCCCGCAGGAGCATGTGACGATTGAAGATTATCTGACTGTCTATGGCGTCTCCTACTACAACAGCATTACTAAAGAGTCTTATGAAGGCTTCTATGACAAGGTCAGCGGGTTTTATCAACCGCCCATTCCCGAATACAATTTCATCATGCTCTGGGGCGATGACGGCATCGGCCCGATCGCCATTGAAAATGCTGACGGCCTGACGGGCTATGTCGACCGGACCACAGGCGAGACAGGGATCCCGTTCATCTATACCGGTGAAAGTGATGATGTGTGCTTCTATGAAGGCTATGCCCGCCCTGCAGACGATATCACGATTGTGGATGCAAACGGGGTTGAAATGATGAGAGGTGCACATAAGCACTTGATCGACACAGCAGGCAATGAAATTGCTCTTCCTGAAGGCATGATAGCCGTAACGCCGGTCATCAACGGCTGTGTTGTCTTTATCATGGCAGTCCCCGAGATGGAGGGAAACGTGACAGCCGGGGATGAGTCTTCAGAGGATTCGACAGATGAAGAAGAATGGTATTTGTCCGATGGTACAAAGATCGAATTCCCATTCTACAGTCTTGACCGAATCACCGGGGAGAAAACCGAGGTTGATTGGCATCAGTATTTCGATGAGGATGAATCTTCTTTCGGATATGGATTAGCTCGCATTGATGGTTCCATCCTTTATGGACCGGATCCGGATATCAGCTATATGTGGGAGCCGGACGGCGAGAGCATGATTTGTTTTGAATCCTGGGATGACCTTTGGGGACACATGGATCCGGGCGGCAATATCATGGTCACTCCTCGATACCATTTGCCGTCTGGCGGCGAGAGACCCCGTTATGTTTTCTCTCACGGATATGCAGTGCTTGAAGACTTTGGCGAGAAATGGCCGGAGACCAGCCGTTGGGTAATTCTGTCTGCAGCCGGGGTTGAAGTATTCTCTCAATACAGACAACCGGAAGGTGGCTCGACCTTCAGAATTTGCGGGGATGTGCTGGAGAATGGCTTGGTTTGGTATGAAACTGCAGACGGTTACGGTCTGATGAGGACTACAGATGAAGGAACAGAAGACATATCAAGCCCAATCTACGAGCGGTCGCTAGGTTGTGAATTGTATGAGGACGATACTGAATGCCGCTTCTCCGAAGGCCTCCACCCCGTCAAGCAGAACGGCCTGTGGGGCTATATCGACGAGCAGGCACAGTGGGTCATCCCACCGCAGTATGACAGCGCAGACAATTTCCGCGATAGCCTGGCCCTGGTGGAGAAGGACGGAAAGCTGATGTACATTGACCACGGCGGGGCTGTGGTGTGGGAGGAGCGATAACCATGAAACGCCTGATGCTGGTTTGGGTGATGATCCTGTGCGTCTCTCTCGGCGTGGCATCGGCAGACTGGACGGATACATGGGCCGAAGACTTTCCGGATTGGACGGTGGATGTCGATGCGAGGGCTTATCAGGGCCAAGAAGGCAGTTGCACCCTGTATGAAATCATGATGACACGCGTGGAGGACGGCGCGCTCTGGATCCGGTCCGTGCGCTTTGTGTTGCCGGAGGGTCAGGAGACGGTGCCGGACGACGCCGAGTGGGTTGTCTATCCGCCGATCCCGGTGAGCAAGGTGGCGGCGGAGCGTCTTTCCGCGCTCAAGCCGTATGCATTCATCGCCGGTCCAGTAGATGTCAGCGCAATTCGGATCAAGGATGAATACCTCCCGGGCATCGCTGCCAACCTGTTACGGGATGGCGAGACGCTGGAATACCTGATGATCCGGGACGATATGCTGGCGGCTGTGGCCATCGACGCGGAGGGAAGCCACTCCCTGCGGGTCAGCCTCGCCGAGGGACAAACCTGGGGCGAGCCGGTCATGTCCCCACCGCAACAGACAGGGATCGATATCAACGAGCTTCATTCCGGCGGTGGAGATGATCCCTATCTGGAAGTGTTCACTGAACTGGATGATTACTATGAGATCTCTTTTTCTCTTGATGATCAGGGCATTTGGGTTCTGCGTGAAGTCCAGTGCGCCGAGGGCGTATCCTATCAGCTGACGGACCGGTGCGTCATTGATTACGATGTTCTGGAATGGCCCTTCTCCAACAAAGCCAGGCATTACGGCTACCCCGCTGACTGGATTCGGCTGGATCAGATCGATTTCCGGTCCCTGCCGACGTCCTCCGAGTTCGCGGCGGCGATGCTCGAGACCGATGGCTTTGTCTGCACGGCCCGGGACGGCGTGCCGCTCTGCGATGCGTCGGATGGCGAAGTGATCGCGGAACTGTATGCCCGCTGCGTTGGCGTTGAGCTGAAAAGACAGAACGGCTGGGTACAT
>DEFL01000027.1:28244-158170 GCA_002350845.1 Christensenella sp. UBA2853 | reverse complement strand
TCCCGTAAATACTTTACACCAACCGGCGCGACAATGCCGGTCAGCAGTCAAAACGGAACAGAAAAAGCCTGTCCTTCACGCAGGCATGCAGGACAGGCGATAGCATACAGAGATGAAATGGTTCCGGATAGACAGAGTGGAAAAAGCATTTATCCGATGTGCTTCTGTCCGAGCTCGTTTTCACAGAAAAGCTCCACGACCCAGCCGGTTGCTTCCATATAGTTTGAAGCATACTGTTTGATGCGCGGCCAGGTGGCTTCAGGATACATCTGAAACTCGTTGAGGACACTTGGAGATTCAAAAACCACAACATCACAGTCACTGAGCACAGCGTCCTGGATCACTGCGTGGAGGCCTATATCAGCGGATTTCAGCTGAGTACCAATCTCCCAGTCCGATTTCAGACGTGTACGGATATTCGCATTATTCCCAACATACAACACTCTTTTCATACAGAAGCCCTCCTTTGCAGTTTTTGGTACGACTATCATAGCACTCGTGTTTCTGCAGTGTCCATAGACAGAAAAGGCGAGAACAGTGAAAGTACAAAAAGCAGGAAAGGCATCAGATGCTCAGGAAAAACAGAGGAAACCTGCAAATCCTGGTGCTGCGAACGGATGATGCGGCATGCGGGCTTATACGAGCACGCGTGCGATAATGGTCAGCAGTGATGCGGAATCGACGGGAAGAATGGGGAAATCCAGATTGGAAGGATACAGCGCAATCGGGATATCATTTCCCTCATAGGTATAATAAGACCTGACAAGGATTTCATTTTGATAAACAAACACGCCGACATCTGCCGGAATCAGACTGCTGGCATAGGAACAGAAGGCCAAACCATGGCGGGGGATGGCAGGATCCATGCTGCTGTCCTGCATCTGCAGTGCAAAATCGGTTCCGTAGGGGACCTCTGTTTCCGGCACTGTGATCCGCGAATAAGTGTAGGGAGCAGACACATTGGGCTGAAGGCCATGATGGATGGGTACAAGGAGGGGCAGTGTTACAGACCGGATGTTTTTTCTTTTGGAATCATAGACGTGATTGTCCTTCAGGTACTGCACAAAACTGCGGCTGAGCCGTGCACTGGCGGGCGTGTTGTGGATTTCCAGGGAGGAAATATCATCTTCAAGAAAACGAAAGGATGGCTTGAGATCAAACACATCATAAAGGGCCAGAAATTCCTCAGCATTGGGCTCCGTGATTCCGTTTTCCCAGCGGCTGATGGCAGCCGGCTGAACTGAAATATGGTGTGTGCGTTTTAATGCTTCGCAGACTTCGGCCTGCGTCATTTTACGTGCCTTGCGGATCTCTGCGATCCGTTTGCCGACAAGGTTCTGTCTGCGGGCTTCAGCAGCATCGAAAGCAGGGGATTCATCATTGGGCATTGTGAACACCTCCGTCTGTCAGGCAGTGATGATCAGAGGCATCGCCTGCATACTGATGCCCTCTGGTATCCGTTCTGAGTGACATGATGATAGCCTGATTGTAGTACAACGGGGAAAAAACAGCAACATGAACGCGGAAACAGGCAGAGGATCAGGCCTGCGGGAAGGTTTGCTTGACGCTCGGGAATCATTCTGGTATCATCTCGCCGCCCTGAGGGGATCAATCAGAATGCAACGGGCTGACCGGTTTCGGAGCAGACTCATCGACCGGAAGCGGGTAAGCACAGAGATAGAAAAGAAGGCAGGACAGGGATGGAAAAGCTTTTTACGATCAATAAGGATGGCTGCAGTATCCGCTGCAAGCTGTATTCAAAAGAACCAAGATCGGCAAAACGGGTTGTGATTTTCTGTCACGGTTTTGGCGGACACAAGGATAATCATGCGGCGGCACGCTACGCGGAATATGTTCTGTCCAAGAACCGCGGCGTGGCCGTGGTGACGTTTGATTTTCCGTGCCATGGAGAGGATGCAAGGCATATTCTTCGTCTTGAGGACTGCATGAATTATCTGCAGGAGGTGCATGACTGGGCAAAGGAAACCATGCACCCGGAGGAAATCTGTGCCTATGCGACGAGTTTTGGCGGCTACATTCTTTTGCTGTTCATCCATGAAAGAGGCATGCTGTTTCGAAAGGCCGTGCTGAGATGCCCGGCTGTTCCCATGCACGAGGTCTTCGGGAAAATCATTTCACCGGACGAACAGCAGCGGATTGAGAAGGGAAAGGAAGTCATGGTCGGGTTTGACCGCAAAGTGCGCGTGGACAGAACCTTCCTTGAAGAGATATCCGCAAATGATGTGACGCAGTATGACTACAGCGATTATGCGTATGATATTCTGGTCATTCATGGGACCGGGGATGAGATCGTTCCGATGGAGCCGGTAAAGGAGTTTGCGGAAAACAGCTTTCTGGATTTTATTCCCGTGGAAGGCGCGGATCACCGGTTTCACGACCCGAAAAAAATGGATGAGGCAATTCTTCAGATCGAATCGTTTTTTACCAGCGATGCAGAACATCCATGATGGAAAAGCACATCGGGTAGACGGGCAATCAAACGATGATTCAGGCTCTGGCAGTCTTTCTGCCCAGAGCTTTTCTGATGCCTGGAAAAGACAGACAGAAAAAAATCGTCGCAGCTTATCGCTGTGACGATTTTACTGAAAGTGGGGTTTAATGGACTCGAACCATCGACCTTCACGATGTCAACGTGACACTCTAACCAGCTGAGCTAAAACCCCGTGCGCTTCAGCAGGAGGTATACTATCATAAAATCAGGATTTGTGCAAGTGCTTTTTTTCATAAAAGGTCCTGAAGCTCAAATGACTGGTTTTTTGTGCAGGACAAGCCTTTCGACGCTTTTCTGCGGAGAAAAAAAGAATAAACCCCATACGGTATCTGAAACTGAAAAGCATTTTTTCTGAAAATATGCGCTCAAACCTGAGAACTCCTGCTGGCAGTCCCTGCAAGAATGCCGAAAAGCAGGACTGCGGCAGTGCAGGCAAGGGTCACAGGATTGAGCAGTGCGTAGTCTTTCAGAAAGAGGATGCTGAAGATCACGGCCCAGGCGGAATAGGAAATATTCAAAGCCATGGCTCTGGATGTGCCGACCTCGCGGATTGCGTGGTAGTAAAAATGATAGGAAAGCGAGGCAAAGACGGCGGCTGCAGCGATGACGGGAATCAGCCACTGTGTACCGTGAAAAAGAGAAAAGGTGAAGTTCCAGCCGCGAACGAGGGGCAGAATGACGACACCGTGGACAAGCGCAGACGTGGTCTGGCGGATCTGCAGTGCAATGTCATCACTGACTGCATAATTCCTGACACACTTTGCGATGATGACGCCCTCGATTCCCCAGCCGAAAGCACACATCAGTGCGCCGGACACACCCAGCCAAAAGTGATGGATGCTCATCTCAGGGCTGTAACTTAACCCGTACACACCCAGAAGACAGAGGAAAAGGCAAAGCCAGCGATACCATGGCATCTTTTCCTTGAGAAAGAAAAAGGCAAGGACTGCACCGATGGCAGGATAGACTGCACTCGCCACTGCACCGATTGAGGCGCCCAGGTTTGCCACGCAAAGCGTATAGCCGGTCATGCCGACAGGTCCTCCGACGATGGCTGCCAGTGCGGCAAAGCGCCCGTTTTTTGTCTTCAATGCTGCTGCGACGTCCGGCAGCCTGCCTCGAACACCGTTAATGATGCACAGGCAGAGCGCAGAAAAAAGATCATGCAGGAAGGTGCTGACAAACGGAGCCAGGGCCAAGGCCTGAGGTGTGCTGCACAGCGGGTTCATGGAAAGTGCAATGCCCAGAAGAATGGTTTCCACAGCCCATGTCATCCCCGCCAGAATACCGGCAAACACAGCGATCCCTCCGTTCATCTTTTTTTGGCATGTCTGTACACTGTGGATCATATGATATACAGCGCGCCCCATGCAGTGCAACATGGGGCGTTCTGTAAGGCAGACGATATGTCTTATTCGATCCGGATTCCGAGGGCAAGAGGAGACGTTCCGCGCAGGATTTCAGGGATTGCGACGAGACAGCCTTCATCGGTCTTCGTGAAATGCAGCGGGGCTTCCAGTCCGAGCAGGGTGAGGCGTTCTGCGTGGTGCGGCCAGGAAATCAGCAGTTCGGCACCCAGTGTTTCCCCTTCGGGAAGCCGATACAGGGCATAATGGAGCGAGCCCTTCTTCGTAAAGGCGGTTGCTCCCACCTCATTGGGCTGAGCCATTCGGGTGCCATAGATTGCCTCGCCGTTATCGCGCAGCCAGTCGCCCAGACGATCGACAGCCTGCACAGCCGGAGCCGGAAGATTGCCATCAGGCTGCGGGGCAATGTTCAGTGCAAGGTTGCCGCCGCGGCACACGACATCAATCAGCAGGTGGACCAGCTGACGCGGCGTCTTGTACTTTTCGTTATAGCGATAAGAGAATGCCGTGCCTACCGTGACGCAGCTTTCCCACGGCACATGAATGGGGGAGGCGGGAACACTCTGTTCTGGCGTAATATAATTCTCATTTTCTCCACCGACGGTCCGGTCGGCTGTCAGCAGCCAGGGCTGGATCTGACGGGCTTTCGCAACGACTTCACTCAGGCGGATATCCTGACCGTTATCCGGCCGGACCTGGCCGCCATCGAGCCACAGGATGTCGATGCGTCCATAATCACGCACCAGCTCCATGATCTGATTGTGTGTAAAGGTGACAAACTTCTCCCAGAGCTCAGGGTGTTCTTTCGGGACATAAGTCGGATTGCGCCAGGCACCGACCGGCTTATCCATCCCCTCTGCCCAGTACCAGGGGCAGTGCCAGTCCGGCTTGGAGAAATAGGCTGCGATGCCAAGTCCTTTTTCGCGGAACGCATCAAACACATCTTTTACAAGATTGGCATGACGGTGTGTATGGAAAGGGCAGTCCGGTGATGTGGTCTTATAGTCCGTATAGGCTGTGTCGAAAAGACAGAATCCATCGTGATGCTTCGTGGTAAAGATGAGGTATTTAAAGCCGTTGCGCGCGGCAATATCGGCCCAGACTTCAGGACGGACACGGACAGGATTAAAGCTTTTATTTAAATCCACATACTGCCTGCGGAAAATCTCAGGGTCCTTTTCCCAGTCGATTTCATTGCGGCTCCATTCAGCATCTTCTTCAGAAAGCGGCCAGGATTCGCAGATTCCGGGCAGCGTGTAAATGCCAAAATGCATCATGAGTGCCAGTTTCTGATCCTGAAACCAGGAGAGCCTTTCCTGAATCAGCGGGTCCTGAGGAACGACATAATCCTCTTCCTGACTGCAGCCGTGCATTCCCTGAATGATGTTGTCCGACATGAAAATGCCTCCCATACTCTTGTGCTGATGGTATAGTACAGTACTTTTTCCGGAAACACAAGAAGAAAACCCTGCCCTTTCGGGCAGGGTCCATGGGTTACTGAAGATTACTGAGCTTCGCCCAGTGCGCGACGATGGATTTCGGTCAGCTCTTCGAGGCCATAGGCGTCGAGCTGTGCGAGGTAAGCATCCCATTCTTCGTCGACATTGGCTTCGCCGGAGATCCACTGTGCCATCTTGCTCTTGACATAGGTGTTGATGTCAGTGGCAAGGATGGAAGCACGGTTGCCGTCTTCTTCATTGGTGGACCAGACAGCGGGGAAGTGTTCGTTCAGATACGGTCCATAGAGTTCGTCGCCGATATCGTTGAAGGACTTTTCAACTTCGGTCTTGCCGGCGCCGAGAACGACGTCGTCATGATAGTAACGGCACAGGGACTGGGTGAAGATGTTGGCCCAGCCATACTTTTCATTGCGCTCGTCGGTGAAGTTGGAGGTGTCGAGTTCGCGATACAGGTGTTCGCCGAGCTTTTCGATCTTGATGCCGAACGGGCCGGAAACGGACTGACGGCTGTTGTCGTTGGTGTAGAGGTTGTCGAACCAGCGGATGATGATGGCGGCCTTTTCTTCGTCGCACTTATCCGTGATGACGGCCTGGGTACGGAACAGCGTTACGCCGTAGGAGTTGCGGTGATAGATGGGATTCTCGCAGCCCTTAAGCACCGGCAGATAGGTGAAAGCGTTCTCGCCGTACTTGGCATACTCTTCGGTGCCCTTGTTGAAGTTCTCGAAATAGTCGCCAGGGCCGTAGGCGATGGACACGCCGTACAGATCCTGCTTGCCCTTTGCCTTCCAGGTTTCGAGGTCCTGAGTGAAGATTTCAGGGTCGATGAGCTTTTCTTTGTACAGATCAGCGAAGAATTCGATGAACTGCTTGTATTCGGGCTTGTTGGCGTTGAACTGGATCTTGCCGTCAACAAGTGCGAAATACGGATAGTCGCTGTTGCCGCTGTTGGCGTCAACGCCCCACCAGCCGGCCAGCATGCCGAGGCTCAGGTTGTTCGGGTCGCCGGAGAAGGGGATTTCATCGCTGGGATCGCCGTTGCCGTTGGCATCCTGATCACGGAAAGCAATCAGAACAGCTTTGAGCTCTTCAGGCGTGGTGGGCATTTCCATGCCGACTCTCTCCAGCCAGACCTGGTTGATGTAGGGCTTGAAGGTGGCTTCAGGCTCGCCGACAACGTAGGGGATGCAGTAGATGTGGCCGTCCGGCAGCGTCATGGATTCACGGACGCCGGGGATGTTCAGCACTTCTTCGATGTTGGGAGCATACTTTGCAATCAGGTCTTCCAGAGGCAGGAAGGTCTGGTCGCCCATGCCCAGATCGATGATGTCTTTCGTGCCGAGCAGCCAGCCCGCGATGACATCGGCATAGTCGCCGGTGTTCAGAGCGATGCCGAGCTTTTCAACCTGCAGGGCGTACGGAGCCAGGTTCAGGTTGACATGAACGTTGGTCTGTTCTTCCAGCATGTTGTAGATGATCTTGTCTTCAGGATAGCCGCTGTCGTCGATCATCATGGAGAACTCGTACTTTTCGTCGGTGATGGGCAGGTTGGTCTCATGGAAATCAGCCAGCGCAGAGGTGCAGGTGAAGATCATCAGAACTGCCATCACAAGAGCCAGTTTTTTCATAGGGATGCCTCCTTTTTTATTTTATGTCACGCTCCTCAGAGCGTTAACATACGATGAAATGTGTGGCGCTCAGCCCTTGACGGAGCCGATCATGACGCCTTTGACAAAGTGCTTCTGCACGAAAGGATAGATGATAAGAACGGGGATGGAAGAGATGATGATCAGGGAATACTTCATCATTTCCTTGAGTGCTTCCAGACGTTCTTTTTCTGCGAGCTCTTCTTCGGTCATCACGGTTTTGGTCATGTTGACGGAGTTCTGAAGAAGGATATTGCGCAGCTCGAGCTGAAGCGGGAACTTGTCGCGGTCAGTGATGTAAATCAGAGCGCTGAAGTAGCTGTTCCAGTGACCGACGCCATAATACAGGAAGAGAATGGCCATGATGGCACCAGAGAGCGGAAGGACAATATAGGCGAAGAAACGGGTGTTTCCGCAGCCGTCCAGTTTTGCGGCTTCCATCAGCTCCGATGGGATATTCGTCGTGAAGAAGGTGCGTGCAACAATCATGTTATACACACCCAGTGCACCAGGAAGAATCAATGCCCACATGGTGTTGAGCAGGCCGGTGTCGCGCACAACAAGGTAGGTCGGCATCATGCCGCCGCCGACGAACATGGTCACGATGTAGAACAGCGTGATGGGACGGTTCAGGGGGAAATCCTTGCGGCTCAGCGCATAGGAAGTGGGGATGGTGACTGCAAGGTTGACACAGACGCCAACGGCGGTATAGATGAGTGAATTCAGAAAGCCGCGCATAACAGCCTGGGTCTTGAATACTTCCTTGTAGCCGTCCAGCGTAAAGCCGATCGGGTAGAAGATGACCTTGCCTCCGGCGACGGCAACAGGGTCGGAGAAGGAAGAAATGACAACAAAGTAAAGCGGGTATGCGACGATGAGAAAGATCAGCGTCAGTATAAAGAATATAATGACGTCATAGATCACATCTTCGCGGGATCGTTTCATGTGATGATGAGCTGTCTGCATTCTTCTTCCTCCTTTCTTACCACAGACTGTTGCCGGACATCTTGCCGGTAATGGCATTGACGGTGATCAGCAGAATGGAATTGACAACAGAATTGAACAGGTCAATTGCAGTGGAGAAAGAAACATCGCGGTTAATAATACCGACTTTATAAACATAGGTGGAAATGATTTCAGAAACGCCGATATTCAGATCGTTCTGGAGGGCGTAGGCCTTTTCAAAACCGATGGAAAGGATACTGCCGCAGTTCAGGATCAGAAGCATGGTCATGGTCGGTGCAAGATAGGGGAGATCAATGTGAATCACTCGCTGGAACTTGGTTGCGCCGTCCACGATGGCTGCTTCATGATGCTCAGGGCTGACGCCGGCGAGGGCTGCGAAATAGATGACACTGCTCCAGCCCATGGACTGCCAGATGCCGCTCCACACATAAATGTGACGCCACATATAACTCTTGCCCATGAAGTTGATGGTCTCGCCGCCCAGGGCCTTGATGACCATGTTGACGACACCGACGCGCGGGGACAGGAACAGAATCAGCATACCGCACATAACAACGACAGAGATGAAATGCGGTGCATAGGTGACAGCCTGAATCACTTTGCGGTAACGCTTGTGCCGCAGTGAGTTGAGCATCAGAGCAAGAATTACGGCGACCGGGAACGATGCTACGAGCGAATAAAGACTGAGCACCAGGGTGTTCCTGATGGTCGTAAAAGCAAATGCGGATGTGAAGAAACGCTGAAAGTTCTTGAGTCCGACCCACTGACTGCCCCAGATGCCTCTTTTGGCTTTGTAATTGCGGAAAGCAATCTGAATGCCATAGATCGGGATATAGTGGTAGACAATCGTCAGGATAATGCCGGGCAGACAGAAAAGCAGAAGATCCCAGTTTCCCTGCATCCGCTGCAGGAACGTTTTCTTCTGCTTTTTCTGCTGCTTCGAAATGACTGTTTCGCCCAAGATGATACCCCCTCAGTTTTTCTTCAGGTGTTTCCAGGCGCCGGGCAGAAACCCGGCAGGATGAAAAACAGCAGAATGGAAAGAAAAGCGATTTGTCCCACGGGCAGATACCGGAGAGAAACGGGATCCAAAGACGAGAGAGAAAAGGATTATGGAACCTTGATTTCTTCTCAGGTGGATCTGTGATCAGCCGGAATGCCTGATGAATGTGCCAAAAGACATTCGAAAACTGAAAGAAGAAGCTGTCATAAACACTGCTTTTAGAAGGGGACATTGATTTTCATTGTCAAAATTATAACATAATCGACATCATGAATCAACCGGCAATCCGGGAAAACTCGCAGGAAAATGGAAGAAATGGAAAAAAATAGTACGGATACTGCAGATATGCTGCGATGACGACAGGAGAGAGCTATCCTCCGGCAATGTCAGACCCTGGAGGCGAGGGCCCGAACAAAAGGAGTTTTCTTGCTTTTCATGGAAACCGTATGCTATACTTCACACTGAATTGCAGCCGGTGTGTACTGCGACAGATCCGGCTGTTTTCTATGTGAAGGAGACAGCGCAACATGTCCTTTTTGACAATGCTCTTCAATCTCATCATTGGGCCCCTGAAAATGCTCTTTGAACTGATTTTTGCACTGATCAATCGATTTGGAAGCCCCGGGATTTCCATTGTGGCTCTGAGCCTGTGCATGAATCTTCTGGTGCTGCCGCTTTACCGGCGCGCAGACGCGATTCAGGACGAAGAACGGGAAGCCGAAGCCAGACTGGCGCCGGGCGTTGAGCATATCCGCCGGACGTTCCACGGCGATCAGCGCTTCATGACGCTTCAGACGTATTATCGGCAGAATCATTACAGTCAGACCCATGCACTGAAAGGCGCGCTGCCCCTGGTACTGGAAATACCGTTTTTCATCGCAGCCTATCAGTTCCTGTCAGGATTGAATCTTCTGAAGAATGCATCCTTCGGTCCGATTCAGGACCTGTCTGCTCCGGACGGGCTGCTGGTAATTGCGGGCGTGGCCATCAATGTCCTGCCTATTCTCATGACGGTGATCAATCTGATCTCCAGTGAGATCTACATGCATGGAGCACCTCTGAAAAGCAAGCTTCAGCTCTATGTCATGGCGCTTGTTTTCCTGTTTTTCCTGTATTCCTCGCCGGCTGGGCTGACCATGTACTGGACACTGAACAATCTGTTTTCTCTGGTCAAGAACCTGATTGTGCGTCTTTTCGCGGGACGCGGAAAAAAGCATGTCTGGACACGGCCCGCTTTCCTGAACAGAAAGCCCAGCCCGGGATACTTTTTCCTGGCAGCGGCATTTCTGGCTCTGCTGACCGGTGCGCTGATTCCTTCTGCTGTGATCAGTTCATCCCCCTCTGAATTTCTGGATGCCGGGGCTGTGCTGCACCCGTTCTGGTACATTGTCAACAGTCTTCTGCTTTCAACCGGCACATTTGTCGTATGGTTTGGCATTTTCTATATGCTGGGCAAGGATCGGATGAAGAAAGGAATGGAAGTGATCATCTGGATTCTTGCCGGCGTGATGACGGTCAATTATATGGCGTTTCACAGGGATTTCGGCATCCTCTCCTCAACACTCAAGTTTGAAACGATCCCTGCGTTCACCGGAAAAGAAAAGCTCATCAATCTCGCCGTTCTTCTCGTGGTGGCAGCTGTTTTTCTGCTTGTGCACATTCGCTGGGAACAGCTTACCCGGGGCGTTCTTCTGACCGCCGTCATTGCAGTGTCCGCAATGACGGTGATCAACGGAGTGCAGGCCATGCCCGAGATTCGGACAGGGATGACAGCGCTGAAGAGCGGAGCGGAAGACAGAGTCCATTTCAACCTGAGCAAAAAAGGCAAGAATGTCGTCGTCTTCATGCTGGACAGAGCGGTGAGCACCTATCTGCCTTCCATATTTGAAGAAAAACCGGAACTCGCAGACAGTTTTGATGGATTCACCTGGTATCCCAATACCATTGCGCACGGCGGTTTTACGAATTTCGGCACACCGGGACTTTTCGGCGGTTATGAATACACGCCCTGGAAGATGAATGAACGGACTGACAAGGCAATCCCGGAAAAGCACAATGAAGCCCTGCTGGTCCTCCCGACGCTCTACAGCCGTGCCGGGTATGATGTCACTGTGATTGATCCACCCTACGCCGGATCCTACGCATTCTATCCGGATCTCTCAATCTATGATGACCTCGAGCATACCAGAGCCTACCGTGCGGTCGGGGAGTTTGGCTCCAGCGGCTCAGCAGAAGGGAAACAAAAGCTGAGGATGCGCAACTTTTTCTCGTATGCACTCTGCGAAACGGCACCGTGGGCGCTTTATGGCACGCTGTACAACGTGGGTTACTACAATGAAACCAATGTCACCATGACACTGCAGGTGAGGGACGGCATGTCCAGATCCACCGGGTCGGATGCTGATTTCAATGAAAACTACAATGTGCTGTGCAACCTTAGTGAGATGACAGAGATTCTGGATGATGAGACCAATACGCTGCTGGTGATGAACAATGAAATCCCGCATCGGCCACAGCTGCTGCAGACACCGTCCTATGAGCCTCAGTATTTTGTGGACAATGTGGAATATGATGCGGCGCATACATCACGCTTCACCGATGTAGCGGTTCCGCTTGAAGTGACCAATGATGATCAGATGGCGCATTATCATGCAAACATGGTTGCCATGATCAAGATTGCCGACTGGCTGGATCAGCTGAAGGCAGACGGTGTCTATGATAATACGAGGATCATCTTTGTGTCTGACCATGGAGCTAATCTGGAGCTGCGGAAAGATGCCATCACGGCGGACGGTGAGGATCTGCTCAGATTCAATGCCCTGCTGCTGGTTAAGGATTTTGAAGAGCACGGTGCGCTGGATTCAGACGATACATTCATGACCAATGCCGATGTACCGACCCTGGCCACGGACGGGCTGTTTGAAGAGCCGGTGAATCCGTTTACCGGGCGCGTCATCAACGGCCGCGAGGATAAAAAAGAAGATCAGATGGTGACGGCTTCCTTTGAGTGGGGAACCGGCGTCAATAATGGGATTCGGTTTATCCGCTCCAAATGGTACCGGGTCGATCATGAAGCGCTGCGTCCGGAGGCATGGATTGACGCGGGCGAGTACTGAGATGATGAATAAGCAAGGTTCACCTGGCTGAGTGCAGGTCATCCTGCAGTGTCTCGGCTGAATCTGGAGGGAAAAGGGAATGCGTTTTTATATCGATCCCGGTACGGGGAGCATGCTGTTTACGATTCTGATTGCTGTACTGGGTTCACTGGTATATCTGCTCAGAAATCTCAAACTGAAGATCGGATCGCTGATCCGAAGGGACAGGAAGGCGGAACATGCACAGGCAACGCCGCTGGTCATCTTTTCGGACCATAAGCGGTACTGGACGACCTTTGCACCGATCTGCGACGAACTGGAAAAAAGAGGGCAGCCGACACTGTATCTGTCTGAATCACAGGATGATCCGGTTTTCCAGCGCAACTATCAGCATATTCATGCGGAATACATCGGGGAAGGCAACAGTGCGTTTGCCAGACTGAATTTCCTGCGCGCCAGGGTCATGCTTTCCACAACACCCAGCCTGGATGTGTATCAGTGGAAGAGATCCAGGGATGTGTCATGGTATGTTCACATTCCTCACGCTCCCAATGATATTACACTCTACCGCATGTTTGGCATTGACTACTATGACGCCATTCTGCTCTCGGGTGAGTATCAGGTGGAGCAGGTTCGAAAGCTTGAAAAGCTGCGGGGACTGCCGGAGAAGGAACTGAAGCTGGTTGGCATTCCCTATATGGATGAAATGAAAAAGAGACTGGACGCCGCCCCGGCCAAGCAACAGGGAAGCATGCGGACCGTTCTTCTCGCTCCGTCCTGGGGAGACAGCGGCATTCTGAAACGGTATGGAACGGCCATACTGGATGCACTGCTCAAAACAGGATACCATATCATTATCCGCCCGCATCCGCAGTCCTATACCTCTGAAAAAGAGATGCTGGATACGCTGAAGGCGGCTTATCCGGACAGCGATCAGCTTGAGTGGAACAGGGATAATGACAATTTTGACGTGCTGTCGCGCTCAGATATTCTGATTTCTGATTTCTCGGGTGTGATTTTCGACTTTACGCTCGTGTTTGACAAACCGGTTCTGTATGCAGATACCTCCTTTGACAAGGGACCGTATGATGCATGGTGGCTCAATGAAGAGCTCTGGACCTTTGAAATCCTGCCCAAACTGGGCATGCATATCTCAGAACAGTCACTTCCTGAACTGAAAGAGATCATCGACCAATGCATCGAAAATCCCGCGTACCAGGAGGCCCGCGATCAGGCAAGGCGTGAAACCTGGTGCCATATCGGGGCAGGTGCAGAGAAGACCGTGGATTATCTGATGGAGACACTGGACAGACTCAGCACTGTGAAAGACGAAAAGAAGGATGATCCTTCTTCGAAAAAAGCATAAAGAAAAGGCCTTCCGGCATCTGAAGTGATGCGGAAGGCTTTTTCTGTGGGAATGAGCAAGTGAAGATCGGCTTCCGTACAGGAATCACTGCACGGTCTCAGGTTCATCGGACAGGTCCGAAGCATCCTGGATGTCTTCTGGCTCTTCTTCGGGTGTGAGTACTTTATCGATTTCTTCCAGAATCTGATCACGGCCTGTACCGTCTTCGCTGGAGAAACAGATGATCTGCCAGGGCTGCACGAGCAGGGCTCTGCAGATTGGGGCGAGCTGCTTCTGACGTGCACCGCGGCTGATCTTATCACACTTGGTCGCAATGACAGTGAATGGGATCCCCATCTGGCGAAGGAAGGTGTTCATCTGGATATCGTCAGCAGTGGGGTCATGCCGGATGTCCACGAGGCAGAAGACATGAAGAAGCTCATCGGAAGCCTCAAAATAGTCCTGCATCATTTTTCCCCAGCGGGCTTTTTCCTGCTTGTCGACCTTGGCAAATCCATAGCCGGGCAGGTCGATGAGATGAAACTGCTCGTTGATCAGAAAGACATTGATCAGCCGTGTCTTTCCCGGGGTGGCACTGGTTCTTGCCAGCTTATTGCGGCAGGTGAGGCGATTGATCAGGCTGCTTTTTCCAACATTGCTCTTTCCGACAATCGCGATCTGCGGAAGACCACGCCCCGGAAAATCGCGATAGGCAGGCAGGGAAGTGACAAAATCGGCGCGTTTGATTTCCATGGTATCTCCTTATTGTTTCACCTTGAGATGCTCGGGGAGACGGACCAGAGCCTCCTGAAGAACTTCTTCAATCTGTTCGGCCGCAACGATGCGGAACTGACTGAGCACATGGGAAGGAATTTCTTCCAGGTCCTTGACGTTTTCCTTGGGAATCACAAGGACACGTGTGCCGGCACGGTAGGCCGCCATTGTTTTTTCTTTCAGCCCGCCGATGGGCAGAACACGGCCGCGGAGGGTGATTTCGCCGGTCATGGCGACATCCTGACGCACGGGAATGCCGGTGAAAGCAGAGGTCAGGGCGGTGGTCAGGGTTACGCCGGCAGACGGACCGTCTTTCTGGACGGCGCCTTCGGGCACATGGATATGCACATCACATTCATTGTAGAAATGCTTCTCAAGCCCAAGGTCTTCGGAGTGGGCACGAACCCAGCTGAAGGCGGCTTCCGCCGATTCCTTCATGACATCGCCCAGCATGCCGGTCAGTTTCAGGACACCCTTGCCGGGCATGACGGTGCACTCGACTTCCAGGGTTTCACCGCCCACCGATGTATAGGCGAGACCGGTGACAATGCCCACACGGGGCTCCTTTTCCGGCATTTCCCGGGTAAAGCGGACAGCACCCAGATAGTTGTGAAGCACATCCGGCGTCACGCTGACAGAATGCGTGCCGGTATCGAGCATGTCCACCACGCTTTTTCTTACGACCTTGGCGATGACGCGCTCAAGGGAGCGGACACCGGCTTCACGCGTATACCCTTCGATCAGATAGCGCATGACATCCTCGGTCATCTGGATGGATTCGGGTTCAATGCCGTGTGCCTTCGCCTGCTTGGGCAGCAGGTGCTTGCAGGCGATATGCAGCTTTTCTTCCTCGGTATAGGACGGGACCTCAATGATTTCCATGCGGTCATAGAGCGGACCGGGAATGGTGTCTGCAGAATTGGCCGTGGTAATGAACATGACCTTGCTCAGGTCGAACGGGATTTCCATGTAGTGATCGCGGAAAGCCATGTTCTGTTCGCTGTCAAGGACTTCGAGCATAGCCGATGCAGGATCTCCCCGGGTATCGGATGCCATCTTGTCAATCTCATCGAACAGGAAGACCGGATTGATCACGCCGGCCTGCTTGATACCGGAGATGATGCGTCCCGGGATCGAACCGACATAGGTTCTTCTGTGACCGCGGATTTCGGCTTCATCACGGATGCCGCCCAGGGACATCTGAACAAATTTGCGTCCGACCGCCTTGGCGATGGCGCGCACAATGCTGGTCTTGCCGACACCGGGAGGGCCGACAAAGCAGAGAATAGGACCTTTCATATCCTTTTTCACCTGCAGGACCGCCAGATATTCAATAATGCGCTCCTTGACTTTTTCCAGACCATAGTGATCATCGTCGAGCACGGAGCGGGCACGGGTGATGTCCAGATTATCCTCTGTACATTTTCCCCAGGGCATGTCCAGAATCCACTCAATATAGGTCAGGCTTGTCGTGATCTCAGGGGTTCCGGGTGTCATCCGGGAGAGCCGTTCGATCTCTTTTTCGCATTTTTCGCGTGCTTCATCATTGAGCGGCGTTTCTTTCAGACGGCGTCGAAGCTCATCTGCATCGGTGAGGTCAGTATCGCCCAGTTCAGACTGTGCTGCCTTGATCTGTTCACGCAGATAGTATTCCCGCTGACTTTTTTCCATGGCAGCGTGTGTTTTGGAGGTGAGCTCCATCTCAAGCTTCTCGAGCTCAAGCGTCTTCATCAGCTTTTCGAGAAGTTTCTCCAGGCGTTCATAGACCGGGCAGGCCAAGAGGATATCCATTCGGTCATCAAGGTTCGGGAAAATATTGGAGGCACAGATGTCAGCAAAGCGGCCGGGGTCCTGAATGGACAGAATGGAATCCAGAACATCGCCGGACAAACGATGGGTGAGATTGCCGATCTCTTTGAGGGTATCCTGACAGGCCCTGAGCAGCGCGCTCATCTCGAGCGATTCCTGCGTGCGGGAAGAAACCGGACGCAGGTCAGCAAGAATGGCGGCATCGTCATCTTTCAGCCTCACGATTTTGGCTCTGGATATGCCTTCAACCATGATGCGCAGCATCTCGCCCGGCAGGGTCATGACGTGCTTGATGACGGCAATGGTGCCGACTGTGTACAGATCTCTGAGCACCGGACTATCACAGTCCGGATCTTTCTGGGCAACAAATACTGCGCGCTGATCGCCGTGCATGGCCTTGTCGAGTGAGGCGAGGGAACGGGTGCGCGCAATATCCAATGTAATGGTCATTTGAGGAAACAGCATCATTCCACGGAGCGGAATCAGTGGAAGACTATGTGTGGTTGCTTTCTTTTCGGGCATGCAATCCTCCGAAGCGGCGGCCCCCTGATGCATGAAGCAGGGACCGGATGATAAATTCCGACAAATTCGAGTATACACCAAACAACACGGTTTGACCAGTGCCTTCTCCCGTCAAAGGCCTGTGTGACACTCCGGGTTTCCTTTGGTGAACATGTGAATCCTATCCAGATGGAGTTCGTGCAGCAAAGAGTAAAAAATAAGTATTTGGTAGTTGTTTCTCACATATTGATTTTTATTTACTGCTTTTCTATAATCTGATTCGGTTTTACCGAAAGCGACTTTCCAGATGAAAATCAAGGGGGTACTCAGGATGCTGAAGACAGTTTTTCCGACGATTGACAGAGAGTCATCCGCATTGGGATTCGGATGCATGCGTCTGCCGACACTTGAGAATGGTGCGATCAATGAGGAACTGGCCATTTCCATGATTCGAAAAGGGATTGACCGCGGTGTCCGTTATATTGATACAGCGTATCCGTATCATGGTGGAGAAAGCGAACGTGTTGTTGGAAAGGCACTGCAGGACGGTTACCGTGAAAAAGTGATTCTGGCGACAAAGCTTCCCTGCTGGCAAGTGAAGACGCATGAGGACATGATGCGCATTCTGGATGAGCAGCTCGAAAAGCTGCAGACAGACCATGTGGATTTCTATCTTCTGCATGCACTGGGCAAAGACAGATATCATCAGATGAAAGAACTTGGATATCAGGAGTTCTTTGACCAGGCTCTCCGTGAGGGCAAAATCCGTTATCCTTCCTTCTCTTTCCATGATGACTATCCTGCCTTTGATGAGATTCTCCATGATTATGACTGGAAAATGTGCCAGGTGCAGATGAACATCCTTGATGATGAGAATCAGGCGTGTGTCAAGGGAATTCAGGAAGCCGGACGCCTGGGCATCGGCGTTGTGATCATGGAACCGCTCAGAGGCGGTCTCCTTGCACAGCCGCCGGCCGATGTGCGTGAAAAATATGCCGCTTATCCGGAAAAGCGCACGCCAGTGGAATGGGCCTTCCGCTATCTCTATACGATGCCTGAAGTGATCACAATCCTTTCCGGCATGAGTGATATGGCGCAGGTTGAGGATAATCTGGCTATTTTTGACAAAGCTTCCCGTGATGCGGTGTCGGATGAAGAAAAACAGCTGTACAAGGACATCAAGCAGACATACCTCAGCCGCATGAAGACGAAGTGCACAGGCTGCGCATACTGCCAGCCGTGCCCGAAGGGGATTACGATTCCGGATATTTTCAGGGGATATGATCAGTCCCTCCTTCGTGAAGGCGGCAGCTTTAAGGCCGGGTATGCGAAGATTGTCGAGAAACAGGCGGATGCCTCCCGCTGCATTGCCTGCCGTAAATGTGAACGTGCATGCCCGCAGCATCTTCCGATCGTCACCTATCTCCAGGAAATCCGTGCTGCATGTGAAGCATAAGATCAAAAAAAGACTTCGGGACGCCATGTTCCGGAGTCTTTTTTGGAGAAGACTGCAGGATGGAATGAGAAAATGATGACAGAGCATTCTCTGATCATTGACGCGGGAACCATACCTCTGTATAATGGCGGCGTTTTCTGTTTCCCCAATGATGGAAAGGTTGTCAGAAAATGAAAAGACTAGCCGGAATACGATGGCATTTTCCCATGACTTCTGTATATGCAGAAGCGGGGCTCGCCCGCGCGGTGCGGCGCAGCCTGAATCTGATGCTTCTCGGCAACCTTTGTGG
The DNA here is from genome assembly GCA_002350845.1 of Christensenella sp. UBA2853. GTDB lineage: Bacteria > Bacillota > Clostridia > Christensenellales > Aristaeellaceae > UBA2943. Next base: position 139,947 of record DEFL01000027.1, on the reverse strand, counting down.
CAGCATGTTTGGCGTGATCTGCGGCGGCGGGACAACCGCCATGGTCGGTCTGGCCAATGAGCTGCACGCAGGAGATTTTGCTTTCGGTGTCATCAACGGCATTCCACAGATCGCAACGCTTCTGCAGATCCCTTTTTCCATGATGGTCAGCAGGACGCATCATAGGAAAAAATACATTCTGACATACGGCCTGTTTTCGAGATTTCTCTGGCTGCTGTTTGGACTGATTCCTCTGGTTGTGCCGACTGAACCCGGGTGGCTGCAGATCTGGACGCTCATTTTCCTTCTTGGGGTTTCCTCATGCTGCGGGGCCTCCATTCAGGTCTGCTGGTTTCCATGGTTCTCAGACCTGGCTCCGGTGCGGATCCGGGGAAGATGGTTTTCACTGCGCGATACCATCATTGCATGCTTTAACCTGGGCTTTGGACTTCTGACAGCCAGGCTCCTGGACACCCTGCCACCGGAGAACAGGTACGTGATAATCTTTATCATCGGCGGCCTGATTGGCATGGCGGACATGATTTGCTTCGGATTCTGCGAAGAAGTCTATACTACACCGCCGCAGCGCCTGGCTTTCGGTGAAATGATGCGTGACATTGTAAAGGATCAGTCCTTTATGCGCTTTACGGTGATGTGGACGGCGTGGTGTTTCACCACCAATCTGTGTGAGCCGTATCTGAGCCGCTATTCCATGAATGAAATGGGACTGAATTTTACACAGATGACCGTATTTGGCACAGTGGCAGCGTCTGTGGGCACGCTGCTGGTCATGCGCAGGTGGGGTGCTGTGCTGGATAAAAGTGGCGGCCGGACGGTCATGCTGGTGGCTGCCCTGGCAGCCTCCCTGAGCAATGCGTTTTATCTCTTCTCCACGCCCGGAAATATCTGGCCGGTCATGCTCAGAAACCTGATCGGTGCTGCCTTCTGGTGCGGAAGCAACCTGGCGGCGAACAGCCTGCAGCTTTCACTGGCCCCTGAAAAAGGGAAGGCATCCTATATCGCATTCTTTTCCTGTGTGACCTGTCTGGCAGGAACGGCACTGGGCAGCATGGCCGGTGGTGCACTTCTGGAAACAATGGGTTCCATGGGCTGGTTCACAGGAAGCTTTGACCGGTACAAAGCGCTGATCACACTATCCACCATTCTGCGATTCTCCATCGTCATTCTCCTTGTGCCGCGCATTACGGACGGCGGGGAAAATGGAAAAATCCAGCTCCGTGTTCCAACTGTTTTTACGGGTCTTCACCGAAAGAGACTCCGGAAATAACCCTGTATTCGCACACTGCAGTCCGTTTGGGACTGCAGTTTTTTAATGCAGAGAGAAAACGAAGACTGGAAGCTGAATGGCATGGACAAAAAGATTGGAACGGTGTATGCTAATGAACAGTACCACTTATATTCTCATCAGGGGGAACAACGCAGTCTGTTCCTTAGAAGGCTGGGAGGCATGGATCTATGGGTACGATCAGAAAACTCAAGACATCCATTCAGGAAGACCAGAAACTGTCCAGAATGCTGATTCGGTCCGGAAGGCACAGCGTTCTGCTTGACCTGGACGGAGATCACATGCCGGATATCGCCCTGTTTGACCTGAATCAGGATGGTGACAGCGACGCTCTGGCTGTGGATCTGACGGGGAACGGGGAATTCAATTTTTATCTGATTGACCATGACGGAAACGGAATCCCGGACCAGATATCCTTCTTTAAAGATGGTGGGGATGCGCCGGTAAAGTCCACCTTCGGCCCCAGAGTCGAAGCGGAGATGAAGCAGAAGGTTTCGCAGATCCATGCGCTGATGACCGCGGAGGACATCGCCGCGGACCAGATCCTGGATGCCCTGGATGCATTGCAGATGTACATTGCCGAGGAGTTTGCGGCACTGGAAGAGCAGGGAATATCCATTGATGAAGTGTAAGCCGGGATATCAAAAGCAGGACAGATCAATGATCTGTCCTGCTTTTACGTTGAAAATGTTGTGTATGAGCAGTCCGAGACTCAGTCTTTCACGGCAGGAAATGATTCCAGACAGATTCCTGCAGCCGTTCCGTCCACAAAACCTTTCCAGTAGGTATGCTTCTCTGTGGGGGTTCCTTTCTCATCCAGGGAGAATACAGCCTCAGCACCGCGGGAAACGGGCACATCCAGGTAGGACGCTTTTTCAGCTTCTCCCTTCAGGTGCAGATCCATAAAAGCGGTGACAAAGTGTGCATTGGCATTGTTCAGACGGCAGGTGTCCCACACTGGATCCGACCAGCGCTTGAAGATTTCCCAGCTCTTGTTGCAGGCACAGGCCGGCGCAGGGTTGTTGGCCACGTTATGTCCGCAGCTCTCGTAACTGACGAGAATGCGCTCGGAGTGCTGCGCTTTGAGGCAGAAATCCCGGACCGCATCATAGTGTACTGTGCGGTCCGCTGTCCCGCAGAGCCACAGCGTGGGAAGATCAATGTTTTCAGACAGAGCAGGATCAAACCAGAATGTGGCAGGGGCGAACAGAACAGCTGCCTTGACTGTTTTGAGACCTTTAAAGTCAGGCGCTTCTTCCAGTTCATCGGCAAAAGCAGCAAAGGAAGTCAGTGCCTGTGCGCTCATCCGCGCGCCGATTGTCCGCAGTGCCCCATAGCCGCCCATACTGAAACCGATCAGGCCAACGTTGTCAGGCTGCAGCATGCCTTCAAGGAATCCATTTTCCTGCAGATGGGGGAGACAGGAAATCACGAAGCGCTGATCCAGAGAGCGATGAATGAGCGCGCTCTCAAGCGAGCCGACCTTCGGAAAATCCTCATAAGTGTTATCGGTATGCCCGATTGAAAGCACAACATATCCCTTCGAGGAAAGGTTCTCTGCAAGATTGACAAGCAGATAGCGCGATCCGGGATAGCCGTGAGAAATCACGATCACCGGGCATGGACCATAGGACTTGTCCGGCTCAGCGTCCTGATAAGCGCGCCCGGGGATTGCATATGCCTCCAGGTTTCCCAGGTCGACACGCCCGAGATGATCTGTATAGACTGCATGCGGACATGCACTATCGGCTTTTGCCGGATACCATACATCCACCTTCAGCGGACGATCATATCTGGGATAGTGTCCATCCTGCATCCCGGAGAGGACATCCGCCTGAGCGGGATGAACCAGCGTCAGGGTTCTGACGCCGACGGTAACGGAACCGCGGGATGCAAGTGCCGGTGCACCGGGCAGAGGATCACCGAAAAGTGTGCCCATGGGGTGGAGTTCGTTCCATGACGGCATAGAAAAACCTCCTCGGATTCAAATGAATCAGAACAATGATTTTGAGGAAAAAGATGAGAATGGAAGTATTATGCCTGAAAATGCTGCCGGAATCAAGAAGCACGGCAGGACGGAATCATAAAAGCCGTTTCTGACGGACAGAAACGGCAGAGTGATCAGGAACGATGCAGAAGCTTTTTCAGCTTCGGCTGAAAACGGGTGACATACACAATGGAGAGCGGCGTCAGCAGACGGTCGAAGAGCATCAGACAGACCAGCATCATGCAGAAGAACAGAATGGTCATGATTTTCCCCATGTCCTGGAAATCGGCCATAACGGCAGCAAAGCCGATCACAAGACCGAGGAGAACATACATCAGGATCAGTGAAACCGAGAAAAACAGGAGTTTCAGAATCAGTTTCCGGGGATTGCTGCGGATGCGTTCGATGCGCCACTTGATGATCGGATAATAGCCCAGGAAGAGGTAGAAGAAGGCCAGTTCCTTGTCAAATCCGAGAATCAATGTCAGCAGGGCAGCAGCTGCGAAAACAGTCCATGCGGTTCTGCGGTCGTACTCGAGCTGCACCGGGATCAGCAGAACCCCGCACAGAAGAGGCGCTGCATAGGTCATGACTGGGATAATGGAACTGGTCAGCATCAGGACAACAGACAGCGCAACGACCATGCCGCACATGGCAATCCGTGTGCTTTCAAGATGAGCAGTATGACGTTGATTGGACATATCAGTATCTGCTCCTCATCTGCTGGAAATGCCGCAGGCTTGCTTCTTTCTGCGGTGTATTGATCGTATTCTTGGAGGGCGCCAGAGACCGGTTCTTGGTGACATTCAGAATCATGCCGATACCAGCCATGTTGGTGACCATGTTGGACCCGCCGTAACTCATGAAGGGGAGCGGGATGCCGGTGATCGGCATGACGCCGATACACATGCCGATGTTTTCAAAGACATGGAAGAGGAACATGGACAGAACGCCGATGATGATCAGAGCGCCGAATCGATCGCGTGTATAGTAGGCAAGACGGAGCATATGAATGATGATGATCAGATACATGCCGATGAGCACCAGGCATCCGCGGAAACCGACTGCCTCGCCAATCGTGGCAAAAATGAAGTCAGTCCAGTCAGCAGGCACGTAGTTCAGCTGACTCATGGCGCCATCCACGAAAAAGCCAATGCCGTACAGTCCGCCGGATCCGATGGCAATCTTGCTCTGCGTCTGCTGATAGGCGCCGCTGGAAGAGTAGGAAGCCGGATCAATAAAGGCGAGAATACGCGTCAGACGATAGGAATCGGAACCTGAAAAATAGAGAAAAGCGAACAGTGCAACCACGGCAGCAACGCCCAGAAGTCCGATTCCGACCAGAATCTTCCAGTCGTAGCCTGAGAACCACAGCATGATGGCAAACATGAAGAAAATCACCAGGAGACTGCCCATCTCACCGGAACCGATGATAATCATGGAAGGAATCGCGATGATCGCACCGACCCGGACCAGTGCCTGTACAGGATGCGTGATCAGATCCAGGGAAGACAGCGTTTTGGCCAGAATCAGGATCATGGCCAGCTTGGCAAATTCAGAGGGCTGAATGGTGAAGCCCCAAAGGGTATCCAGCCAGGCTTTCACGCCGGTCGCTCGGTTGAAGACCCACACGATGAGAAGAAGCGCATTGGCTGCGAAATACAATCCGTTTGCAAAACGCTTGAACCAGTAGTAGGGGATGTTGATCATGATGGTCATGATGACCGGGGCAATGATCACGAAAAGGCTCTGGCGCATGGCAAATGAGGATTCCACAATATGGGTGAGCGGGGTGGCTGCCTCAGATGATGCGGAGAATGTCGCAACAGCCACAGCACCGATTCCGATGAGAGACATGAGCATGACCATGACGATCAGAAACCAGTCTGTGTGTGCTCTTGTTTTTTTGCTTTCAACAATCAATACGTACGACCTCCTTGGTGCCTGGACGCAGAAGGCGGGCAAGCCAGGAACGTTTCTTTCCGTAAGGATAAATCTCTACGGATTCCCCACAGACCCGGCGTGCGATACGGAGCATGGCATCACGGGCTTCACAGTCAAACTGCATAAAGCTCAGGTGCTGAAGCTGTGCCCGGTAGACGGTTGGATCATCCGGCACAGCACCAAGCAGCTCGCATTCCAGAAGCTGAGCGACGGTTTCGGCTGAATACATCTCGCCCTTTTCAATCAGGCCGGGAACCAGCCTGTTGATAATCAGCCGGGGACGGCCCATTTCGCGCTCTTCCATCAGGGCAATGACGCGCTCGGCATCCCGGATGCAGAGATCATCAGGCGTGACCACAACAATGGCGTTGTCAATTTCACTCTTCAGGGACAGGCGCAGACCTTTTTCAATGCCTGCCGGCGCATCAATGATCACATGATCAAAAGACTGACGCAGCCGTCTGACCAGCCGGGCCATGCCGCGGGGTGTGAAATCCTTTACACGGGAAAACTGCGGGGCACACAGAAGCGACAGCCTGCCCTCCTCATCGTAGGGGATCAGGGCATCTTCCAGTTCGCAGTTGCCGTGAATGACGTCAAGAGAGTCGAAAATGACATTGTCCTGAAGTCCAAGGAGTGCATCCTGTCCGCGAAGGCCGATGTCTGTATCAAGAATGCACACATGTCTGCCGGAGGCGGAAAGCGCGATCCCGAGACCTGCGCTCAGGGTGGATTTGCCCACACCGCCTTTTCCGGACATCACAAGATGGACTGTACTCATGCATATGCCTCCATACAGGCTCCGTCAGAATCAATGCGTGTCGTCAGGGAGCCAGGGAATTGCCGATCGGGAGATCATAGTCCGTGGTGCGCAGGGTCTCCTGATCCAGATACCATTCGATGAATTCACGGGCAGCCAGCGAAGCGTTGCCGCCGGAGAGACCGTTGGGAATGAAAACCGCCAGGGCGATTTCCGGGTTTTCAAACGGAGCAAAGGCGACGAACCAGCCATTGTTTTCAAGGTCAATGGCGGTGGTCTGGGCGGTGCCTGTCTTCGCGGCAATATCGTTGCGGTATTTCCAGCCGCTGAAGTATTTGCCTGCCGTGCCGTCCTGCTCGTCAACAACGCCCTTCATCCCTTCCTTGATGAGAGGGAAGTAGGTGTCGACATTCTCGAGCTGAGTGATCAGCTGAGGCGCACGCTGGGAGAGAATCTCTCCGTCGGGGCTGGTAATGGAATCGACCAGGGAAACATTGTACACGGCGCCGTTGTTGGCCACGGTGCAGACATATCGTGCAACCGCGACGGGCGTCAGCACGGTCACAGACTGGCCGATGGCGGTCAGAATGGTCTGCGATCCGCCCCATTTGATCGTATTCATGTAGTTGTAGGTATCCGAAATGATGGTTCGCGTGTAGACCATTTCTTTGGTCATGCCGAGCTCTTCCATCAGAATTGAACGCATGTTGGTGAGCCAGGCGTTCTGACCGGTATTGACAGCCATGTCCATCAGGCGTTTGGTACACACAGAAAGGCGGTCATCGTCATACTCAATGTTCCGGCTCTGGCCGCACTGCTTCAGATGCTTTTTAATGGCATTGAATACAATGATCGGCAGGGAGGTGTCCTGATTGGCTTCGTTCATGGCCTTGGTCGGATCATACAGGGTGTTCTGGCATCCGACCACCGAACGCACTTCGCCCGGGAGGTCAATGCCGGTTTTGCTTGTGAGGCCGAACAGACCGGAATACTTGTACAGGCGTTCCTCTCCGAGACGGGAGCCGAGCTCATAGAAGAAGTAATTGCAGGAGTGCGTCAGACCTTCAATGATGGTCTGGTTCGCATGCTTGTAGCGGTAATTGGGTGAAATCCAGCATTTCGGGGCGGTTGCCTCGTCAGCGTTGTAATTCTTGAAATAACCCATATCGGAGATGAGCTCGGTGGTACCCAGCTCTTCTTCATTGAGTGCGGCATAGCCTGTTACCATCTTGAAAATGGAACCAGGAGTTCCGCGGGCATGAATGCCGTAGTTCAGCAGCAGGTTTCTGGGATCCTGAAGAATGGTCATGGCATCAGCACCTGCGCCGACCAGAGCGTTCAGGTCATAGGTGGGGTAATTGGCCATGGCAAGCACGCGGTCCTTCATGTCCAGGACGACAAGACAGCCATGCTCGGCCAGCTGGAGAGGATATTTCTCCCAGTCACGGTTGGCAATATCGGTTTTGTTGTCTTCCAGCCAGTCATCAGAGACCAGTTTCTTTTCCTGAACATTGCGCGTATCGTTGACGTTTTCAGCAATGGCGCGTTCTGCGATGGCCTGATAGGATGCGTGCAGTGTGAGCTTGACATTGTTGCCGTCCTGCGGGGCGACATACTCCAGTTCACGCACAACCTTGGAACGCTGGTCACGTTCAACGATCCGGTAGCCGGACTTGGTGGAGGAATTCTGGGTCAGCCAGTCTTCCATGGATGATTCGATTCCGTCACGGCCGATCGTATCATTGTAGGAATAGCCCTTGGTGTAAAGCGTCTGCCACATGCTCTGTGACGGGATGGCGCCGATATAGCCGATGATCTGGGAAGCGAGCGTGGATTTCGGATAGACGCGTTTGGTGCCGACAGCGATCTCCATGCCGGAGAGCATCATGGAACGCGTTTCCACCTCGATGACGGTCTCATAATTGACATCCTTGGCGATGACAATCGGCTGGGAGGAGAAGACGTTCATCTGCATTTCGCAGTAGATTGCCATGACTTTGCACATGAGGTCTTCCGAGATGTTCGGCATGACGGTCTCAAACTGGTAGCGGTCATAAAGCTTTTCGATGCAGCTCTGCGCCGTCGGATAGCGGGAGGCAGCCAGATAGTTGTTGCTGCGCCACTGACTTTCGCGCTTGTCAAGCACGGTCTGGGAAAGACGCTCAGGGTCCCCGAAATTAAAGACCCATTCACCGGTTTCCTCATCACGCTCAATATTGAACTTAATGGCAAGGGTGCCGCCGTTGCGCTCAATAATGCCAATGGCATCAATGATCGAGGAAGTAAACGTCTGATAATTGGCCTTGCTGGACATGGAGACATCTTTATAAAATGTCACGTTATAGATCAGCTGGTCTTCAGCGAGAATCACCGAATCTGCATCGGTGATATTGCCGCGCTTGCCACGCAGAACAATCTTCTTGGTGCGTGCAGAGGATGCCATCTCCTGATAAGAGTCCGAATTGCTCAGCTGCAGATCGGCAAGGCCGTAGACCAACAGGGCAAACATACCGAGAATGGCGGCAAGACCAACCATATATCGGAGAAACTTTTTACGCGATGGCTCGTAGCCGAGCATTTGACGCAATCCATAGATTGCATTGATGATGCGCTGAATAGCCGGGACCTCCTCTCATGAACAGGCTTATTCCTGATAAGCCTGTGTTTTCTGGACCGGACGCGCATGGAAGGTATACCCGAACAGGAAACGCAGAGGGAACATGACAATCAGTGTGAGAATCACAGTGGCTGCAATGTTGCGTATGCCGGTCCGTACCAGGACGGGAAGGACTTCCGATTCGCGAAGATAGATGTACACAAGGTTGACCGTCTCATAGGTCAGAGAATTGGTGAATGCGCACAGAAGTGTGCGAAGAACCGGACTGCGGTTGCGGCCGGCTTTCCCGATGCTGCGCTCATACTCCAGCTGCTGGGCTGATTTGTCTGAAAAAGGAACGGACCAGAGGAGTGCGGAAGCCGGGTACAGGATGAGGTTCATCAGAGGCGTACCGGCCAGCATGAGCTCAAAGATAATTCCGTAAATCAGACCGCACCAGAATGCGCGCAGTCGGCCATAACAGACCGTCACAACGGCAATGACGGAAATGGTCAGCATGAGACTGATGCCCAGCTGTTCTCCGATATTGACAAACAGCGTCACGTGGAGAAAGTAACCGAGAAAGATCGCCAGAAAGAGCCGGACCTCACGGTTGAATGCGATGGAAAGTGCACGGCGCAGCATGCGCTTGCGGTGCTTGCGTGCTCGTTTGACGCTGCGACGGCTGCTTTCCGGGAGCCGTTTGCGATGCCAGGGGAATAAACGCATACTCAATCATCCTCCAGCGTCATATTGTCCGGCCCCAGGGTAATGTAAGGCGTCGGGGTCGGTGACGGAGAGGGCGACGGCGTGATATTGGGATCGTGCGTTGTGACCACCACATACCCGAAATCATCCTCAGGCGGTACCGGGAGATCCGCAGGGGTTGGCGAGGGAGAGGGCGACGGGGAAACAGAAGGCGCGGCAGACGGGGAAGGAGCGGGTGTCTCTTCCGTTTCTGTATAGCCTTCAGGCACATCGGTCGCGAAATAATTCAGAGAACCAATGCGGATGGTGGGATACGGACGTGCGGTTTCCAGCGGCACCAGTTCGATTTTTGTGCTGGAAATGTTGTTCTGGATCGCACCGGCGGCCGGCTTGTAGCGCATGACATTGACATATTCGATATGCTGAAAATCGGCTGTCGGTTCAACGATGATGTACTGCTTGTTGGCGTCCATGCCGCGGGTACTCTCACGGACAGTCCCGATCGGAATGCCCTTGGGAAAGGACATGGAAACGCCGCTGGTGACGACAACATCGCCCGGACGGGGGAGATGGTCATCCGGCAGGTAATACATGCGGCACATAGGCGTGCCGTCAATGCCCAGCGTTCCCCGGATAGTGCCCTGGTCACGGCTGGACTGAATCAGGGCGGCGATGGAGGCTTCCGAATCGATGATGGTGCGGACGGTCGCCTGAGTATCCGTTACGGTTTCGGTATATCCGATGAGTGCGCCGGAAAGCGTGACAGCCATGTATTCCTCAATGCCATCATTCCGCCCACGGTTGATGGTGAAGGTGGAAAAATAACTGTCGCCGCTTTTCCCGATGACGGTACAGGGAATCGGGTCCAGATTTTTATTGGCATTCATCTCATCGTACATGACTTCAAACTGCGCGAGCTGATGCTGAAGCTCTGTGGCAAACATGGCCTGATAGACCAGCTTTTCATTCTCTTCCCGCAGTTCGTTGTATGCGTTTTCCAGATTGTACCAGAACTGAATGCGCTTCACAAAAGCGTGAATTGCATCTGAGCCGCTGGAGAATACAGACTGGATTGGGGTAATCGTATCAGAAATGCCCTCAGATACAGAAGACAGTGCACCGGCAATCCGGTCATCTTCCACAACATTGAGCCGGAACAGAACAACAATGATAAACAGCAGGATCAGAACAGCGGTGACCAGACCGAGGAAAAAGGTGCGCAGACGCGGATGCGTTGCGGAAAGCTCGGCTTCATCATCATCTGTACTGTCACTGTCCTTGTCTTTGCTCTTTTTGCGCTTCTTGAGAAAAGCAAACAGACCTTTTTTCTCAGGGGCAGGCTGTTTTTTGTTCCTCTCGGGAGAGCGGAAGCGGGCAAGGATTTCATCCGGTGTTTCAATATGCGCCTCTTCAGGCCCATCACTTTGTTCTTCGTTCTCGGGCTGCTTTGAACCAGGCAGTTCAGCGGTGATGGATTCCAGTGTTTCATTGAATTCTTCGTCGCCCGCCTGAAGCCAGTCGTTGGATTCAAGGGGACTCCTGGGTTCCTGTTTGTCTGACATGAACTGACCTCACCTCTTTGCAAAAGTGTCAGAGCTCATCCCTTGATCGAAGCGGGAGGAAGGGAGTCAAGAAGATCCTGATTATCGAGCAGATAACCAAGTCCGAGAATGGTACAGTCGGCAGGTTCGCGCGCAAGCAGGACAGGAATGCCGGTGCTTGTTGCGATAAAACGGTCGAGATTGGCAATCTGCGAAGCACCGCCGGTCAGGTGAATGCCGTTGCGCATGATATCGGCGGCAAGCTCCGGAGGCGTCCGTTCAAGCACCCATTTGATGGAGGCAAGAACAGCGGTGCAGGGTTCACGCACGGCTTCATATGCCTGGGCGGTGGAAAACTCCACGTCCATGGCATGTGCGGAAAGCAGATCGCGTCCGCGGACATGCACATAGCGGTTCTCGGCAGGCGGAATGGCAGATGCGAGGTCAATCTTCACCTGTTCAGCCGTTCTGTCACCGATGAGCATGCTGGAATATGTCTTCAGATAGGATACGATGGATTCGTCCATCCTTTGACCGCCGACATCGACGGACTGGGAAACGACCATGCCGCCCATGGAGACGATGGCAGTGTCGGTCGTGCCGCCGCCGACATCCACAACCATGGAGCCGATCGGCTCATATACAGGAAGCCCTGAACCGATGGCCGCAGCCAGCGCTTTTTCCACAAGATAGATTTTCTTGGCGCCAGCCACCTGCACGGCTTCCACAACCGCGCGCTTTGAAAGCGCGGGGAGTCCGGATGGCACCGAGACAAGCACTTTCGGCTTGATCAGGTAATTGGTTCCGATGGCTTTGCGGATAAAGTAGCGGATCATCACCTTGGCAGTATCAAAGTCGGCGATGGTTCCGTTGACGATTGGATGAACGACCTCCGCGGAATCCCGGGTGCGTCCGAGATGATAGCCGGCTTCCTCACCGACATAGAGCACGCGCTCACGGCGGCTGGAGTCGACAACGGCAAGTGTGGGCTCCCGGATGACAATGCCCTTGTCCTTGATGTAGACAAGTGTGTTGACAGAACCCAGATCAATGGCAATATAGGGTGCAGCAATCGGCATGAATTGTTTCCCGTCCTTTTATTGTTCATTCGTCAGAATGCAGGGGATGTGCAATCCGCAGAAGGCGAGCAGTTCCCGCGTCAGCGGCAGAGGAAGCCCGATGACACCGGATGGTGTGCCGCGGACTTCGGAAATGAACATACCGGCAATCCCCTGAAGGGCATAGGCACCGGCTTTGTCCATCGGTTCTCCTGTTTTGACATAGGCCAGAATATCTGTATCGCTCATTTCCATGAAATGGACATCCGATGTGTCCAGTCCGGTGAAAACCTGACCATCGCGTGAAACGGCACAAACCCCGGTATACACCTGATGCCACTTCCCAGATAAAGAACGAAGCATGCGGCACGCATCTTCCTCATCTTCCGGTTTTCCGAACGGAATGTCGTGCATGGCGACCAGGGTATCAGCAGCCAGAACGATTTCCCCGGGATGCCGTGAAGCGACAGCGAGTGCTTTGCGCCGGCAGAGCTCCGTGACTGCTTCTTTTGCCCCGAGCGAGGTATGTTCATCCACTTCAGCGGCGTCAATAGTGAACGTCAGTCCTGTCAGGGACAGCAGTTCGCGACGCCGGGGAGAAGCGGAGGCAAGAATCAGGTCAGGCATGAAAAACATGCACCTCCAGATACAAATATCCATTCTCAATTATACCACAAGAATCGGAGGGATGGAACCGTTCGGAACAAACCGAAAAACAGAACAAAGTCGGTTATGGTAAGGGGAAGAAGACGCGTAAAAAAACCGCCCGGCAGGGCGGTGAGCTCTTCCTCAGACGGACGTCTTTCCAGACTGGATCAGGCTGTCCAGTCCGGCTTTCCTGACGGCGGTCAGGAGCAGGCATCCGACCAGAACGGCAGCGGCTTCACCGACGCCGACCTGGAGCATGGTAAAGAACAGCGGAAGTCCATAGGAGACAGAAAGGATCAGTCCCACAATGACCGCATTGGAAAGAACCGGACAGAGGGCAGCAAGCCAGAGGTGAGACCTGAAATGCCAGGTGCCGAGCGCTGCGATGAGCGTGGCCAGCGTTCCGAAGATGATGTCCAGGGGACCGACAGGGCTGAGCAGGTTGGAAACCAGACAGCCGACGGTCAGCCCGGGAACAGCCTCAGGAAACAGGACCGCGAGCATGGTCAGGGCTTCGGAAAGGCGGCATTCCCATCCGCTTCCTGCACCATAGGAAAGAACCGGGGTCGCCAGGGTGATCACGGCATACAATGCAGCAACCATGGCGGAAATACACAGTGAACGGGTCGTGAAGAGTTTTCTGAACATGAGATTCCTCCTGAGAAAGGAAAAGGCGGATCGTTCCAATAGAATCCGGCCAGGTCAGATGCCGTTTTCTGATGAGCTTGAGAGCAGCAGGGGACGCCAGCATTCGACCAGCTTCTCCAGGGAGAAAGCGGCATTGGCCGGGCTGGTGCTGGGCATGACATGGGCAGCAATACCGGTCACCGGCTCAAGATAGCGCTGATACAGCCTCCCGGAAAGCCTGCCGTTGCACAGAACGGTGTGGATCGCCGCTGGTTGAACAATGCGCAGAATATCGACAGGAACAATGTCACGGATCGAAGCATCAGAAGAACCGGTGATGCTACACTGCGCAACGGTATCCCATAGTGCAAGCTGGTGGGAGAGGACAAGATCCTTTTTTTCCGCGATGGTCTCCGGAACCTTTTCTCCATAAACAGCAGCGAGCATCCGCCAGAAACGATTCTGCGGATGCCCGTAGAAAAACATCTGCTCACGGCTCCTGACGGAGGGAAAACTGCCCAGAATGAGGATCCGGCTCTCCGGGGAGACGAGCGGTTCAAAAGGATGCACAACAGTGATGCGTTCCATATCAGGGAAGCACAATCTTCGGGTGCTCTTTGCTGGGACGGTACATCACGAAACGGCGTCCAATGCACTGCACACCTTCAGCGCCGAGCTCCCGGGTCAGTTCATCGAGCGCTTCCCGGGCGGTCAGCGGGCACTCGGGCTGCACGCAGCCCTTAATCAGCTCACGGGCTTCAAGTGCATCGCTGGCTGACTTGATGGTACCGGGCACAATGCCGTCCTTGCCGATATAGAGAATGGTATCAATAGTATTGGCCATGGAGCGAAGCATGGCGCGCTGTTTGCTGGTCATAGTAAACTCCTTTAATCAATAAAGTCAAATTCAATATCCGCAATGCGGACGGTGTCGCCTTCCCCTGCACCGTTCTGACGGAGCGCGTCAATCACGCCCAGCCGCCTGAGAGAACGGTGGAACCAGTTCACGGACTCGTCATCGTCAAAGTTGACGCTGTCCAGGAGTCGTTCCATGGCGGAGCCGGCAACGACATAGACGTCGCCGTCCATTTCAATATGGAAGCTGTCCGTCTCTGCTGCTTCTTCGACCACCATTTCCGGCTCGTAATGCTGGATTGGCGGGAGATCGCGAAGCTTTTCCTCGACACAGTCGAGCAGTGCATCGAGCCCCTGATGTGCGGCAGCAGAAATGGCAAAGACAGGAATTCCCTGATCTTTGACATGCTCTTTCATCCGTTCAAGATTTTCCTCGGCACCGGGAAGATCCATCTTGTTGCAGACCAGAATCTGCGGACGGTTGGCCAGATCACCGTAATTCTCCAGTTCATGGTTGATCTGTTCATAGTCTTCCACGGGGTCTCTGGCTTCCATGCCGGAAATGTCCACGAGATGGAGAAGCAGACGGGTCCGGTCGACATGCCGGAGAAAATCATGGCCAAGGCCGACGCCTTCTGAAGCGCCTTCGACCAGTCCGGGAATATCCGCCAGGACGATATCCTCGCCGTGACGTCTGACAATGCCGAGATTCGGCGTCAGGGTGGTAAAGTGGTAGTTCCCGATCTTGGGTTTGGCGCTGGTCACGGCCGAGAGCAGTGTGCTTTTCCCGACATTGGGATATCCCACCAGGCCCACGTCCGCGATGGTTTTCAGCTCAAGGATGAAGGCATGGATCTCCGTCTTCGTTCCAGGCTTGGCGAAGTTCGGTGCCTGCCGTGTAGGCGTTGCAAAGTGCATGTTGCCCCATCCGCCGCGGCCGCCTTTGAGCAGCATGCGGGTTTCTCCGGGCGTATCCATGTCCATGACAATGAGATTGGTTTCCGCATCCCGGATGACAGTGCCGGCCGGCACTTTGATTGTGATGCTTTCACCGCGCTTGCCGGAGCAGCGGCCGCCTGACCCGTTTCCGCCGCTTTCGGCAGCATACTTGCTGTGAAAGCGGAAATCGAGGAGCGTATGCATGTTGGGATCAGCATACACCATGACGTCACCGCCGTGACCGCCGTCGCCGCCGTCCGGTCCGCCGTTGGTGACAAATTTCTCTCTGTGAAAGGAAACAGCGCCGTTGCCGCCGTTTCCAGACTTGCAGGTGATCTTGACGCGATCAACAAAATTACTCATGATTTCATCCTTTAATGATTAGTTGCGCAGGGAATGGAGCGGGGCAGGAATGCGTCCGCCGCGGGCGATGAACTCATCGCATTTGAAACTGTTCACCGGAATCACCGGGGCAAATCCGAGGAGACCGCCGAATTCCACTGTATCCCCGGCTTTCTTTCCCACAGCGGGAATCACGCGGACAGCAGTGGTCTTATTGTTGACCATGCCGATGGCAGCCTCATCGGCAATGATGCCGGAAATGGTAGCGGCGGATGTGTCGCCGGGAATGGCGATCATATCCAGTCCGACCGAGCACACGCAGGTCATGGCTTCGAGCTTCTCAAGATGCAGAGCGCCGGCTGTGGCCGCTTCAATCATGCCGATGTCTTCGCTGACGGGAATGAAGGCGCCAGAGAGCCCGCCCACATGGTTGGAAGCCATGACGCCGCCCTTTTTGACGGCATCGTTCAGCAGTGCGAGGGCTGCGGTTGTACCCGGTGCGCCGGCCATCTCGAGCCCCATCTCAGAGAGAATATGGGCAACCGAATCGCCTCTTGCGGGTGTCGGTGCGAGGGAAAGGTCCACAATCCCGAAGGGAATGCCCAGCCGCTGACTGGCCTCGCGGGCAACCAGCTGGCCGACACGCGTGATTTTGAAGGCTGTCCGCTTGATGGTTTCCGCAACCGTATCAAACGGTGCTCCCTTGCAGCTTTCCAGCGCCTTCTTGACGACGCCGGGACCTGAGACACCGACATTGATGACGGACTCCGGTTCACCGATCCCGCAGAAGGCTCCGGCCATGAAGGGGTTATCCTCCACCGCGTTGGCAAACACGACCAGTTTGGCACAGCCAAGACCGTCCTGGTCGGCTGTGCGCTGGGCAGTTTCCTTAATGATTTCGCCCATCTCGCGCACGGCGTTCATGTTGATCCCGGCACGCGTTGAAGCGACATTGACAGAAGAGCACAGGCGTTCGGTGGTGCTGAGCACCTCGGGAATGGAGGCGAGCAGACGCTCATCGGCGAGGGTGGCGCCTTTCTGCATCAGAGCGGAATAACCGCCGATAAAGTTCACGCCGGTTTCTTTTGCTGCACGGTCGAGTGCCTGGGCAATGGGGCGCGGATCCCCCTGGCAGATCAGACTGACCGGGGTGACAGAAATGCGTTTGTTGACAATCGGGATCCCCAGCTCAAGTTCCAGGGCTTCACCGGTCGAAACCAGATGCTGAGCGGTCCTGCAGATTTTGTCGTAAACCCGTTCGGCACAGACGAGGGGATCATGATCTGCACAGTCCAGCAGATTGATACCCAGCGTGATGGTGCGGATATCGAAGTTTTCCTCCTGGATCATGCGCATGGTCTGGAGGATTTCACCGGTTTCTATCATGGGCATTCACTTCCTCTGCTGCGGTTAAATGCGGTGCATGGCATCAAAGATATCCATGCGCTGCATATGAATGGACATCTTCAGTTCATCCCGGACGGTCTGCAGCTCTTTATCAATGTCTGCAAAGCCCATATGGGCGCCGTCGAGATCGACCACCATCATCATGGTGAAGTAACCGTCGAGAATGGTCTGGGTAATGTCGAGAATATTGATGTTCATGTCCGCGAGTTTTGTGGCCACCCGCGCAATGATGCCGGTCGTATCAAGACCTGTGACAGAAATGAGTGCCTTGGTCATAAGCGTGCCTCCCAATACGAAGAGAATCCTGTGACGGGACAGAATATAGGCGAGATGCAGGGGTTTGTCAAGCATATGCCGTGCATGGCTTTGATATGCAGGCGCGGGAAAATGGTGAAACCGGTGCATCTGTCTGATATGCCCCCTGTTCAGGGCAAAGGAAAAGCACCGAAACGCTCAGGACATTTCGGTGCAGAAGGTGGAAGGAATGGGGGAGTGTAATGAAGAAACGCTGTCACCGGCAGGTGCTGCCTGCCTGACATGGTCAGGATACAGCATCCATGTGAAATGTGTGTGGTCATCATCTGAAGAACAGCTGAAAACGGGTTTATGCGGGCTGATCAAACTGTGCGGCATACAGGGCAGCATACATGCCGTTTTTCCTGAGCAGTTCATCGTGTGTACCGGACTCAACGAGTCTGCCGTGATCCATGACAAGAATCCGGTCACAGCCGGTGATGGTGGACAGACGGTGGGCGATAATGAAGCAGGTGCGCCCCTGCATCAGGGAGACCATGGCTTCCTGGATGAGGAATTCTGTTCTCGTGTCGACGTTGCTGGTGGCCTCATCGAGAATCAGCATGCGCGCATCCATCAGCATGGCACGGGCAATGGTCAGCAGCTGCTTCTGGCCCTTGGAAATACTGCCGCCGCCGTCGGTGAGCTGTGTGTCGTACCCGTCCGGCATGCCCATGATCATTTCATGAATATGGGCAGCCTTTGCGGCCTGGATGATTTCTTCTCGCGTGGCATCCGGCCGGCCGTAGGCCAGGTTTTCTGCAATGGTCCCATCAAACAGCCAGGTGTCCTGCAGCACCATGGTGTACTGTCGCCTCAGATCGCTGCGGCGCAGGTTGCGGATGTCTTCGCCGTCGAGCAGAATTGCACCGGACGAGACATCATAAAAGCGCATGAGGAGGTTGATCAGTGTGGTCTTTCCACATCCGGTTTCACCGACAATGGCAAGGGTTTCGCCGGGGCGGACAGTGAAATTGACATCGTGCAGGATTTCCTTCTCGGGCTCATACGAAAAGCTGACATGGGACACGCTGACTTCGCCGCGGCAGGCAGAGAGCGGCTTTGCGTCCGGTGCATCGGGAATTTCCGGAGGCAGATCACACAGTGACAGCACACGCTCGGCTGCGGCCAGGGAGGATTGAAGCTCAGCGATCAGGTTGGCAAACTCATTGATCGGGCCGGAAAACTTGCGCGAGTACAGAACAAAGGAAGAAACGCCGCCCAGAGAGATGCCGCCCCGCATAAACAGCAGAGAGCCGAAGATGGAAACCAGCGCCAGAGAAAGGTTGCTGATGCAGTTGACCGTGGGTCCGGTCACACAGGCCGTGGAATCTGCCTTCCATGTGGCGAAGGCGGCTTTCTGGTTAAACGAGGCAAAACGGGTGCAGAAGGCGTCTTCCTTGTGATAGGCGCGGATGGTTCGAAGCCCGGAAACCGCTTCCTCGGCAAAACCGTTGAGCTCGCCCAGCGCACGGGAGCGGTTGCGGAAGAGCGGGCGGACCACTCGGGCACGGTAGCGCGTGAAGAGAATGGAAAGGGGAATGGTGAAGGCGAAGACGAGAAGGAGTACCGGGGAAATGGACAGCATCATGGAAAAGGAGCCGACCACCGTGATGAGACTGGAGATCATCTGGGTGATATCCGTGGAAAGGGAAGACCCCACAGTATCCACATCATAGGAAATGATGGAGATGACATCACCGGTCTGATGCGTATCGAAAAAGGAAACAGGGAGCACCGTCAGATGGTCATACAGATCCTGGCGCATTTTCCGGACAATCCGCCGGGAAATCCGGATCATGACGGCAGACTGCGCAAGAGAAATGGCGGCAGACAGAAGCGCTGTGAGCACCATCAGGAAGGCAAAACGGTAGACAAGGGGAAAATCAACGGACGAGCCCGAGATCGCATCGATGGCCAGGCCGGAGAGCCTCGGGGAAAGAAGCGCGAGCGAGTTGCCCAGAACAGCAAAGATGCAGGCGAGGAGAAGGGCCCATTTGCTGGGACCGAGATAGGCGAGCAGCCGTCTGAGAATGTGACTGGTTTTCTGCTTCGGGCGGGAGGAGGCATTCATGCTGCGCGGATTGCTCATGCGGCGTCACCTCCCAGCTGCAGACGGCACAGATCTCTGTACGCGCTGCAGGATTTCAGGAGTTCGGCATGGGTTCCGTGGCCGATGACCGCGCCTTTATCCATGACCAGGATATCATCGCAGGCCATGACCGAGGAAACACGCTGAGAGATGAGAACCAGCGTGGCGTCTCCGTGGTCGCGCCGGAGTGCGTGGCGGAGTTCACGGTCCGTCCGGTAGTCGAGTGCTGAAGAACAGTCATCCAGCAGGAGAAGATCCGGGGATCCGGACAGGGCGCGGGATACAAGGACACGCTGCTGCTGCCCGCCGGACAGATTGCGTCCCTTGACGGCCAGCAGGTGATCCAGTCCGACTTCACGCACAAACGGCGCCTGCGCCGTCTCGGAAGCATGGAAGAGCACCTGATCGGGGTAGTCTCTTTCAAAGCGGATGTTTTCTCTGAGCGTATCCTTCATGAGAAAATCGTTCTGGAAAACAACCCCGATATTGCGGTGGATTTCCTCAAGCGGAAGTGTGCGGAGATCTTTTCCGGAGAGGAGGATGCGCCCTTCATCGGGATCATACATGCGAAGCAGAAGTGAGAGCAGTGTGCTCTTGCCGCTTCCGGTAGGCCCGATAATGCCCAGGGTTTTTCCTTTCGGCAGCGTGAAGGAGATATGGGAGAGGGCGGGAATGCCGCCGTGATAGGAAAACGAGACATCCTCAAATGCAATATGCGCAGGGGATGCAGCGGCGGATGCTTTCCCGGAGGGCTGAAGATCCTGCGGAAGCTGGAGGACTTCGGAAATACGCCGCGCGCTGGCAGTTCCCTTGGAACAGATGACAAAGATGCGGGAGATCATAATCAGCGAATTGAGAATGATGGTGAAATAGCTGAGAAAGGCGATGATGGTGCCCGGCTGGGTTGTGCCGCGGCTGACAGAGAGTGCACCGACGAGAATCACGAAAGCTAGGCCGATATTGAGCACCAGATTGACCAGGGGGCTGACAAAAGCCATGGTCAGATCCGCCTTCTGCTGGCGGGCGGAGAGGTCACTGTTGATGCCTTCGAATGCTTCTCTCTCCATCTCCCCGCGGGAAAGGGCGCGGATTATGCGTGCGCCGGTCATGGATTCCTGGATTTTTCTGACCATGCGGTCATTCCCTTCCTGCACGCGGGTATAGAGTGGAACACCTTTTTTGGAGGAGATATACACAATCGCGGCGAGAAAAGGCATGGCACAGAGCATGACCAGTGTCAGGCGGACATCCAGCATCAGCGCAACCATGATGCCGCCGATGAGCATGATCGGGGCCCGGATGCCCAGGCGCTGCATGCGGTCCACCATGGCATGCAGGTTATAGGTATCGCTGGTCAGGCGTGAATTGATGGAAGCTTCAGTCAGCTGATCTCTCTGCCGTGCGGAAAGCGATGACATGCGGCTGAAAAGATCCCGGCGGACATCCATGATGAAGTCGCGTGAAATGGCGGTTGCCATTTTATTGGCGGTAATATTGCCAATCCAGGCGAGCAGTGCGCAGAGAATCATGAATGCGCCGTAAAGGTAGACTCCGTGCAGGTCACCGATGGGGGCATAGTCATCAAGAATGGCAGAAAGAATGGAGGGAATCAGAAGTTCGACGATGGTCCCGGATAATTTGATGATGACCTGAATGATAATCCGGGCCATACGCGGTTTCAGATAATGATAGATCATAGATTCTGCTCCTTTACCCCCTGGTCTGCTTTCCTGGCGATGCGGTTCATCAGTTCCAGTGCGGTTTCTCTCTCTTCCGGTGTAAAGTCTTCAAGCAGGAAGTCAGACCAGCCGGACAGAATGGAACGGATTCGCTCTTCCAGCCTGCGCGCTTTCTCCGTGGGAAAGACCAGGATCTGCCGGTGATCGGCAGGGTCAGGTGTTCTGAAAACAAAACCGTCTTTCTCCAGAGCCATGAGCTGGCGGGCCACCGTGGACTTGTGCAGATTCAGGTCACGGGACAGGGCTTCCTGAGAAATGCCTTCCTTTCTATATAAAACCATCAGGTAGGGCGTCTGATAGGGGCCCAGGCCGGTCCCTTCCAGCGCATGCTCACGGTAGAGCATGGCGGCCCGATAGGTGGCAGAAATGGATCGCATGATATTGGGCATGGCACACCTCCGAAATCGTTGCATATGCAACGATTATAGGAGAAGCCTGCGGGACGTGTCAACAGGAATTCAAAAAGAAGACAATGAAAAACAATCCATATGCCCGAAAGCAGGTTCTGGGCTCACAGACTTGATTCGAATCTCGCGCATGAGTATAATGCAGATGTTTCAGGCGATTGTTTGAATAAGAACTGCTGCAGGAGGCTGTCATACGCATGCAGGGAACGGATATACGCAATTTCAAGGGAAAAAGGATTCATATGGTCGGCATCGGCGGGTCCAGCATGTCAGGACTCAGTGAGATGCTACTTTCCGAAGGCTATCAGGTGACGGGCTCAGACCGCACGGACGGATATCTGATGAATGACGTGCGTGAAGCAGGGGCGAAGGTGTTTATTGGACACCGGGCCGAAAATGTGCACGGAGCAGACCTTGTTGTCTACACCGCGGCCATTCCTGCGGACAATCCTGAGCTTGTAGAGGCAGAAAGGCTTGGAATTCCCAGAATGGAGAGAGCCACACTGCTTGGCCAGCTGATGCAGGGGTATCCGTGGGCAGTCGGAATCTGCGGGGCACACGGGAAAACCACGACGACGTCCATGCTGTCACAGATTCTGGTGGAATGCGGGCTGGACCCCAGTGTTCACATCGGCGGAAAACTGGATGCCATCGGCGGATCCACACGGATCGGGCACAGCGATATCTTTCTTGCAGAGGCATGCGAGTTCAGGCGCTCCTTCCTGCAGATTTCCCCGACCATGGCCGTTGTCATGAATATTGATGCCGACCATCTGGACTGCTATCGGGATCTTGATGAGATCGAGGAGACATTCGGCATTTTTCTCAGCAAACTGCCGAGCAGCGGCGTGGCCATCGGAAAAGGCACCGATGAACGGATTATGCGTCAGTTTAAAAAACTGAACTGCAGAAAATTTACCTTTGGACTGACGGATGCCTGCGACTATCATCCGGGGCAGTACAGTGAGGATGCCCACGGCTATGCTTCCTTCGACGTGATGTTCGGCAGTGAGAAGCTTGGCGCAGTGAAAATGCAGGTGCCGGGTGCCTTCAATGTGGAAAATGCGCTGGCCTCCCTTGCGGCTGCGCATCAGCTTGGTGCGGATATGCAGAAAGCCTGTGCTAGCATTTCTGCTTTTATCGGCGCGCACAGACGCTTTGAGCTGACCGATACGATTGACGGTGTGGAAATCTTCCATGATTACGGACACAATCCGGCTGAGATGCGCAATGCAGTACATGTAGCCAGAAAACGGTCAGACGGTCGCGTCATTGCCGTTATGCAGCCGCATACATTCAGCCGTGTCAGAAGCCTGTTTCAGGATTATCTGACCTGCACCCGGGAAGCAGATATCACGCTGGTGACGGACATCTGTGCCGCCAGAGAAAAGGATCCCGGGGATCTGAATTCCGGCATGCTGGTAGAGGGCATGCGGGAGCACGGACTGGAGGCATACTGGACACCGAGCTTTGATGACACGGAAGCGTGGCTCAGAGCACACTGGAAAAAGGGAGACCTGGTCATTACGATGGGCTGCGGAGACATCAATCTCCTCAATAAGCAGATTCATGAGCACGAAGTGAAGAAAAAAGGCTGAGCAGTCAATGAAATTGAATGAAAGAAACTGATCATTGTACGGGAGTGATCCTTCATGCCGGAAAGAGAGCGAAACCGCCGTCTGGTTGATCTGAGTGCCATCCGTCATAACGTACGGGTGATTCGTTCGCTTGTGCCATACTCAGCGAGGCTTCTTGCCGTGGTCAAAGCTGATGCCTACGGGCATGGGAGCGCTGAGGTGGCCGCAGCGGCACTCAAGGCAGGCGCTAATTTTCTTGCGGTGGCGACTGTTCCGGAGGGCAAAAACCTGCGCATGAAGGGGATTTCCGCACCGATCCTGGTGCTGGGTGAAAGCACAGCACGTGAGATGGAAACTGCCGCCTTTGAGGATATTACCATTGCGGTTTCTTCTGTAGAGGACATTCGCATGGCGTCGGAAGCTGCTGAAGCCATGCAGAAAACGCTGTGTCTGCACCTCAAGGTGGATACAGGCATGGGGCGCATCGGTGTGCGTACACTCGAAGAACGCAATCAGGTGCTGGATGCAGTCAACAGAGCGAAGGGGCTGAAACTGACCGGCGTCTTTACGCATTTTGCTGATGCGGACGGGGAGGATGCAGCCTATACGGATCTTCAGCTCGCAAGATTTCATGAGATGACCGATGATCTTCCGTCGGATGTGATTCGTCACTGCGCCAATTCGGCGGCCATTCTCAGGCGGATGCCCGAATGCGCTTTTGACATGGTGCGCATGGGCATTGTTCTCTACGGTTACCCGCCTGTGGCTACGGACGCTGATTTTCAGATGGCGATGGAATGGAAGAGCCGTGTCATGTTTGTGAAAACCATTGCTCCTGGAGAAAGCGTGTCCTATGGCTGTACCTGGCATGCCGGACGTGAGACGCGAGTGGCGACCGTCGGATGCGGTTACGGGGACGGCTACCACAGGGCGGCCAGTGGGAAGGCACAGGTGCTCATACACGGTGTTCGGGTTCCCGTGATCGGAAGGATCTGCATGGATCAGATGATGATTGACGTAACGGATGTTCCGGATGTGCAGGTCGGGGACGCGGTGACACTCATGGGCAGGGAAGGCAGCGAATGCATCTCAGCGGAAGACATTGCAGGCTGGGCCGGAACGATCAGTTATGAGGTGCTTCTGGCGGCCACAGGAAGAGTGAAATATACCTTTATGGATGAAGATTAAGGAAAGAAGGACTGTTGGACTTATGGAAAAGAACAAAAAGACATCATCTGCACCGATTGTGGTCAGCAAACCGTTCCTGACCGGAAACCCAGTGGACACAACGACGGGAAAATCAGCGCTTCTGATTTTTGGCAGTCTGGTGGTTGTGGCCGTTCTTTATCTGATTGTCTGCAGCATGATGATGTTCGATTCCCTCGCGCTGCGTATTGTTGTCAATGGACTGGTCGTTTTCCTGACCCTGGCTGTATTCTACTCGAGCGGCATGAGTCAGGGATCGGTTGCCGTAAACAACGGAGAAATCATGCATCACCGCCGTGAGACCGGTGCACAGATTCTGCCTGAGGAACTCGCGCGCTCCTATCATCCGCTCAAAGGATTCCTGACAGGACTGGCAGGCACGCTTCCTCTTTTCCTGTGTGCTCTGGTCTTTGCCTTCATTACCAGCAAGCAGATGACCGGGATCGGCGCACTGCCTTCCTGGGTTGCCGCACTTGAAGGCCGCGAGGAAGTCGGTCCGGCGCTTGCGTTTTACCGTACGGGCGGCGGCTGGACGCTCGAGAGCATTCTGCGGATCATCATCCGGCTTTCCCTGATGCCTTATGTCAACATGATCGGCTCCTCCAATGCCGAAGGCCTGCTTCTGCTGGAACGCCTGAGCCCCATTCTGGTGCTGTTCCCCGGCCTTGCCTATGGCGTGGGATATACACAGGGTGTCAAAGTGCGCTCCCGTGTCCATGCGGATATTGCGAAGAACGTCCGCAAAAAGGCCAAAAAGAATGCCAGAAGCAAAAAGGCTCCGAAGGCCAAGGGTCCCATTGAACTGAACTGAACCAGTCCTCTGAAGGTCTGGATGGAGACATGACATGCGAATCATTGCGGGAACAGCTCGTTCGAGAACCATAGAAGCACCCAAGGGGAGAGACACGAGGCCTACCCTGGACAGGGTTCGGGAAAACCTGTTCAATATTCTGCAGATGCGGATTTTTGATGCAGTCTGCCTGGATCTTTTCGCGGGGAGCGGAGCCCTGGCCTTTGAAGCACTCAGCCGCGGTGCATCCCATGCGGTTCTGTGTGACCATGACCGAAATGCACATCTGGTAGAAAAGAAAAATGCCCAGTCACTCGGATTTGATGAGCGCTGTGAAATCTTTCTTTCAGACTGGCATGATGCTGTTCAACGGCTTTCCGGCCGGGCATTTGATCTCATTTTCCTGGACCCGCCTTACATGATGCACGACCTGAGAGATGTGACAGAGGCTTGTGAAAAGCTTCTGGCAGAGGATGGGCGTGTGATCATTGAATTTGAAAATGACCAGCTGCCGCAGATTTCGGAGCGCCTGAACATACTGGACCGGAGACGATACGGGATTGTTGGCATTGCCATTTGCGGACGCACGGTGAGCGAGGAGGAAAATGAGCATGCGTGAACATGTCTGCCTGTATGCAGGCAGTTTTGATCCGATCACGCTCGGGCACATGGATATCATTGAGCGGGCACTGGCGATCTTTGACCGCGTGATCATCGCCGTGTCAAAGAATCCGGACAAGCATTCCGCTTTTTCACTGGAAGAGCGGCTTGAAATGATCCGAATTGCCACCCGCCATCTTCAGGGAATTGAAGTGGTTGCCAGTGATGGGTTGACCGTGGAATTTGCCGTTGAGCACGGAGCCGAGGTCATGCTGCGCGGCCTGCGCGCCGTGTCCGATTTTGAGGGTGAGCGGTCGCTTGCCCAGATCAACCGTGCCATCTGCTCGGACGTGGAGACGATGTTTCTCATCGGCAAACCGGAACACTCGCATATCTCGTCGAGTGCTGTGCGTGAGATGGCATCTTACGGATGTTCGCTTGAGGGGTTTGTCCCCAAAGATATTGAGCATATGATTCACCGGCATTTTGAACAGATCAAAGGATGAAAGAGAGGCGCTGAAACATGGAACAGACGAATTACGATCAGAACCCTCAGGAAGAAGAAATGGAAAAGACTGAGCCGGCTCAGGCACAGACCGTAGAAACTCCGGCTTCTGAAGCTGCTGAAGAGAAGCCTGCGGAAAAACAATGGGCTCCGGCTGCAGAAGACGTCGAACCTGCTTCCGTTTCCAAAGTGATCAGTGTTATCAACGAGCTGAAGGATATTGTGGATAAAGCGCCGCATACCTTTATCAAAGCAGGCATTATCAAGATTGACCAGAATGAACTGTCAGAGCGCCTGGCTCTGCTTGCCCAGCTGATGCCGGCAGCGGTTGCAGAAGGCGACCGGATTGTGCGCAGACGGGATCAGATTCTGGCAGAAGCCAGGGGAAAAGCGGACGAACTGGTCACCGGGGCAAAACAGAATGCCGATGCAATTTCCAAGCAGGCAGAAACGTCCCGTGCTGCAGTAGAGCATCAGATTGTCGCCGCGAAGGGAAATCTTCAGCGCATTCAGGCAGACGGTGAAGCGCTGAGAAAACAGAAGGAGCAGGAAGCGGAGCAGACGGCTCAGTCCATCGTCAATGATGCCCGTGCCCGTGCCGAGCAGATCCTGCATGCGGCTCGCCAGCAGCAGGAAGAACTTGTCTCCAGAGAAGCCGTGTACCATCGTGCAGAAGTGGAGGCCAACGAACTGCTCGAAAAGAATAAGGCTCAGATCGAACAGATGCGGCAGAAAACGTTCTCCTATCTGGACGAACTCCTCGGCCAGGGGGAAAATTACCTGGGCTCTGTTGCGTTCAATGTGAATAACCTTGCACAGAACATCCATAGCGAGAGGGAAAATCTTTCCTCCAGACGCTGAAACGAAACGCAACTTTGCGGGACCTCAGAGAGGTCCCGTATTTTCATGCAGCAGTGGACAGATTTTAAATCCCAAAAGAGAGACAGAACGGATCAGGTCCGTCAGGCGCTTCCTTCCGGGAAAACCATTTTCTGAACAGAAAACAGATGTGTTTTTGTGCAGAATGTAAAAAAAACGACGCGCCAGCATGATGGATTTCTGAGAAAAAGGAAGCGAAAAATGGCCCTGATGGAAGAAAACAGGTCTGTCAGTACAGTTTTGGGCTTTGGATGGTCTTTACAAAAATAACCATGGATTCATTAGGAATCTATCCAAATGCGGGCGACTTCGGAGCAGTGAAAAGACGGATTTGCACACCATAGGTGCTCTGAAAATGTCGTTCCTGGTGAGAAAGACACCCGTTTGCATATTATGCACAAGGTTCTTACAAAATGCTTGTCAAATCCGACAGTTCCCAAAAAACGAAAAACCATTTATAATACGGTTACACAAGCGGTGCTAGACCATCCGCTGAAAAACACAGGAGGACGATATTTATGGCAAGTGTATCCCTTAAGCACATCTATAAGGTTTATCAGGGCGGCGTGACTGCAGTTAGCGACTTCTGCCTGGACATCGAAGACAAGGAATTTATCGTTCTGGTTGGACCTTCCGGTTGTGGTAAATCCACCACCCTGCGTATGGTCGCTGGTCTGGAAGAAATCTCTGACGGCGAACTGTACATCGGCGATAAGCTCATGAACGATGTTGCTCCTAAGGATCGCGATATCGCCATGGTGTTCCAGAACTACGCTCTGTATCCGCATATGACCGTGTTCGATAACATGGCATTCGGTCTGAAACTGCGCAAGACCCCCAAGGATGAAATCAAGCGCCGCGTGGAAGAAGCTGCCAAGATCCTTGACATCGCTCACCTGCTCAATCGTAAGCCGAAGGCTCTCTCCGGTGGTCAGCGTCAGCGTGTTGCTTTGGGCCGTGCTATCGTCCGTGAACCGAAGGTCTTCCTTTTCGACGAACCTCTCTCCAACCTGGACGCTAAGCTGCGTGTTGCCATGCGTACTGAGATCACCAAGCTCCATCAGCGCCTGCAGACAACATTCATCTATGTTACCCATGACCAGACCGAAGCTATGACCATGGCTTCCCGTATCGTTGTCATGAAGGACGGCATTGTGCAGCAGGTGGATACTCCCCAGAACCTGTATGACTTCCCTGGCAACGAATTCGTCGCTGGCTTCATCGGCAGCCCCCAGATGAACTTCTTCAACGTCCGCCTCTCCAAGGAAGGCCAGGATGTCGTGGCTACCTTCGGCGACAACAAGATCGTTGTTCCGAACTTCAAGATCGCCAAGTTTGTTGACGAGAGCTATATCGGCAAGGAAGTTATCATGGGCATCCGTCCTGAAAACATCGATGACGGCGCAGAATTCCTCGAGAAGTATTCTACCGCTACGATCAATGTGAACGTGGAAGTCACCGAACAGATGGGCTCTGAGACCTACCTGTACCTGACCACCACCGGCAAGGACGGCAACATCATCGCTCGTGTTGATCCTCGTACCACAAGCCGTGCAGGCGACAAGATCCGCGTTGCTTTCGACGTGAACCATCTGCACTTCTTCGACAAGGACACCGAGAAGACCATCCTTTCCCGCTAAGTCTTTTCAGAGAAGCGGCCGCGAGGCCGCTTCTTTTTTTGCTTCCAGCCTGCAGTTGCGAATCCCGGAAGCACTCTCTTGAGAGTGCGCCAGAATAGCAGAGAAACGGGCAGCCCTCATTCTTTTGCGAAAAGCAGGGGTGAGGGCTTTTTGCTGTCCCTGATGCGGGCCATGACGGGGATGGTTCGGCCCGGTTTTCGGCACTTTTCACAAAAGAAGAGACATGATATAATAAACATAGTTTTTTGTGCATTTTGACGGACAGGGGGTATAGACATGGTTGATTTACAGATGATGGAACTGATTGAAGGAACATTGGCGAAGCTGGGTGTCCCGGTTCAGGTGATTGACAGGGACCAGGAAGCTGTTGTTTCCAATCCGGAGCATCTTGTCATCCGTGCTTCGACTGCCTTGCGGGAGGATACTCCTGTCATTATCATGGGCAAACTGTGCATACGGGTGACCAATCCGGAGGTTGTGCTGATTTGTGACCGGAATGTCCCTGGAGCGCAGAATATTCTTAAACTGAGCGCAGCGCTGATTCGCGGACTGGAAGCCCATCATGAGACGGAAGACTCAGAGATGGAATTGTGCCGCCATCTGCTGCTTGGCACACTGGCGCAGGAAGACTGTGATGCCGTCTGCCAGAAATACAATCTGATCAGGAAAGTGGAAAGACGTGTTCTGATCTTTCACATTCTGCAGACGGACAGCACCAGAACCTATGATATGCTGAAGGACATTACCCCGCTGGAAAACTCCGACATTCTGGTGGAAATTGACCGGCATACGGTTGCGCTGATCAAGGAAATCGCAGATAACGAGACACTGGATGAAGCTGTACAGTTTGCACAAGCACTTCAGGAAACACTGATGAGTGAAACTGCACGGACCATGACGGTCGGAATCGGCAACGGCGTTTCGGACCTGTATGAGCTGAAAGACAGCTATATGGAAGCGCGCCGTGCGATTGAAGTCGGTCGGACGTTTGCTCCGCGGGATTATATCTATGCATATTCCCATCTCATGCTGGAACGTTTCCTGGTGGAACTTCCGGAGAATATTGCAGAAAGCTATCTCCGTGTTCTTTTCTCTCCGAGAACAGAGAAAGTGCTCAGCAAAGATATTATGGATACGATCGACACCTTCTTCCGGAAAGATCTGAACCTTTCAGATACAGCAAGGCAGCTGTACATTCACAGGAATACACTGGTTTACAGACTGGACAAAGTGTACAGACACACGGGGCTGGATCTGCGGAAGTTTGATGATGCTGTGACATTCAGAATTTTCATGGAACTGAAAAAACGGCGCAGGAAAGAGGAACAGGAGCGCTGAAACGGCGCAGATGACGATCAAAGCCTGCTGCGGACAGGGGACTGCCGGCAGAGGCAGGAGGTGCACGTATTGCAAAGAATCAAAGCCATCTTCCTTTACTTTCTGATGATGACGGCGCTTTGCCTTCCTTCAGTAGGCAGTGAATCGGAAGCGCTTCCGGCATCCGGAACGGATACCGTGACGATCCCGAGGGAACTCTATGAGCAGTATCGCAAAATGGATACGCTCATGGAAATACTGGACGTTGTGGAAGCAAATTATTATGAGGAGATTGATGAGTCCAGTTTGTTCGATGGGGCAGCAGCCGGACTGCTCGATTCCCTTGGAGATCCCTATACCTTTTATTACACTGCAGAAAGCTTTGCTTCCTATATGGAGCATCAGCAGGGAAACTATGCGGGGATCGGCATTCAGATCAGCACCTCCTATGTGACCCGTACCAGCACAATCAGCCGTGTATTTGCAGGCAGCCCTGCGGAAGCGGCCGGTGTACAGCGCGGCGACGTGCTCTATCAGGTGGAAGACCTGATGGTCACACCGGAAACAATCCAGGATGCCGTCACCATCATGCGCGGAACCCCGGGGACAACCGTCCATGTGACGTTTCTGCGCGGCGATGAGAAGCTGGAGTTGACAGTGGGACGGGCACAGATCAGCATCAACCGCGTGGAGTCCTGCATGCTCACATCTCAGATTGGCTATATCCGTTTGTGGGAATTCATGGGGGATTGTGCAAACCAGTTTAAGGAAGCCTATGATGGCCTGAAAGCCCAGGGGATGGAAGGACTGATTCTGGATCTGAGAGACAACCCGGGTGGACTGCTGAACGATGCGCTTGCCATTGGAGATCTGTTTCTGGACAGCGGCGTTCTGACCTACATTGAATACCGTAACGGCCAGAAGCAGTATTACAGAACATCAGAAGGCGCAGAGGATCTGCCGATCTGCGTGATCGTCAATGAGAACAGCGCATCCTGTTCGGAACTGCTGACCGGAGCGCTTCGGGACCGTCTGGGAACGCGTGTGGTCGGCGTGACCAGCTATGGGAAAGGCGTTGTGCAGCATCTGCTGCAGGTTGACGCGGAAGGCGCGGCCATGCAGCTGACGGTCGCGCAGTATTTCACTCCATCGGGATTTGCTGTGCATAAGGTCGGGATTGAGCCCGATGTTGTGATTGGACTCCCGGAGGGAGACAATGGAATGTACAAGCTTGGTGATCTTGCCGACCCGCAGCTGCAGGCTGCGCTGGATGATATGAGCAGTACACTCAGTTCCACCCACAAGAAAGGTGAATAAAGCATGAAGAAAAGAATCATTCTGGTTGTGAGCCTTGCCATCTGCCTTGTCATGCTGTCCGGATGCACTGCGCTTCCGTATCTTGGACTGCAGAGCATGTTTCGTGGCGACAGCGTCAGGAACACACAGAGCAGTCTTCCGGAAGCGGGCGGCGAACTGGTCACCATTTCCAGGGAAGAGTATGAACGGTATCAGAAATACAACACGCTCATGGAAATCATGGCGATTGTTGAGGAAAACTATTATGAGGATACCGATGAGCATAGCATGCTCGACGGGGCCGCAATGGGCATGCTCAGTGCCATCGGTGATCCGTATACGTTTTACTATACGGCTGAAGAGTATGCCAGCATGTGGGAAGATGATGAAGGCGAGTATGCCGGCGTCGGTATTCTGATTTCTGCGGATTACACCACCGGAATCTGCACAGCCATCCGTGTGTTTACCGGAAGTCCCGCAGAAAAGGCCGGTGTCCTGCGCGGAGATATTCTTTACATGGTTGAGGACATGTATGTCACGGCGGACAATCTCAATGATGCTGTGGAAATCATGCGGGGTACGCCGGGAACGGATGTCAATGTGACCTTCCTTCGCAATGGGGAGGAGCGCAAAACTGTGATGACCCGCGCTGTTGTCAATGTCAACAGAGTGGAATCCACCGTCCTGGAAGGCGATATCGGTTACATTTATCTCTATGAATTCGCAGGCGACTGCTCTGAAAAGTTCGCTGAAGCCCTGGAAGCTCTGAACGCAAAGGGCATCAAAGGACTGATTATCGACCTCAGGGACAATCCTGGCGGATGGGTGAGCGACGCGGAAAGTATCGGTGATCTTTTCCTGGATCAGGGCCTGATGTACTATACCGAATATAAGGATGGCACGAAGGATTATACGTATACCTCAGATGGCCGGGTGGATCTGCCGCTGGTGGTGATCGTCAACGAGAACAGTGCAAGCTCCTCGGAAATCCTGACCGGTGCTCTGCAGGACCGCGCGGATGCCACGGTGGTAGGCGTGCAAAGTTATGGAAAAGGCATTATTCAGGCGGTTACACCGGTTGGAAGTGAAGGCGCAGGCATGCAGGTGACCATTGCCCAGTACTATACGCCCAATGGGAACAAGGTGCATAAGATCGGCATTACACCGGATGTGATTGCTGAGCTGCCGGAAGGGGATCCGGGCATCTATGAATTTGGGGATTTGAATGACCCGCAGCTGAAAAAAGCATGGGAAGTCATGACGGAAAAAATGGACAGCACAGAGATCCCGGCTGCCTGAAACATGATCAAATGCCTGGAAAAGCCAGGATAAAGGGCAGCCGTGCAGGCTGCCTTTTGCATTGAGTGCAGGCATATCAGCATGTCCGGATTTTTACGATTCGTTTGAGAGATGTGCGCCTGACCGACAGGAAAGAAAATGACGCCGAGCGGATACACGAAATAGGACGATGCATGGAAAGTGGAGGGGGAAGAGATGAAATACAAGGCGTTTATCAGCTACCGGCATCTGGAGCCGGACCGTACTGTTGCAGTTGCTGTCCACAGGCTTCTGGAAAAATACACGATTCCCTCACGCCTGCGCAGGAATGGGGAAAGGCGGCTGGGGCGGATTTTCCGGGATGAGGATGAGCTGCCGCTTTCTGCCAGCCTGTCTGAGTCCATTCAGACAGCACTGCAGGAATCGGAATATCTGATTGTGATCTGTACGCCTCAGTTTCGGGAGTCTCTGTGGTGCATGCGTGAGGTGGATACCTTCATTGACCTTCACGGAAGGGATCACGTGCTCTGCGTGCTGGTCACCGGGAAACCGGAGGAATCGTTTCCGCCCCAGCTGTTGAAGGATGAAAACGGTCAGCCCTGCGAGCCGATGGCAGCGAACCTGTCCTCCGACCGCCCATCAGAAATCCGTGCGAAGCTGAAGCGTGAATATCTTCGTCTGGCCGCTGCGATGATCGGCTGTGATTTTGACGATCTCGTACAGCGTGCCCAGCGCAGAAAGATCCGCCTGCTCAGCATGGCAGCCGGTGTCATCGTGGTGACCGCACTCGGCTTTGCTTCTGTTCTGCTTGTAAAAAACGCACAGGTCACTCAAGCGCTTCGGCTGGCCCAGCAGAATGAATCAGAAGCTGTCGCAGGCTATGCCGCCAACCTGCTTCGGGGCGGTGACCGGATCGGGGCCATGCGCCAGTCAGCCGACGTGCTTCCCGGCTCGAAAGATCCGGAACGTCCCTATGTTGCTGCCAGTGAAGAGGTCCTCGCAGATGCGCTGTATGTCTATCATGATGAACGGCTGTTTACACAGCGGGCGCTTGTGGACACGGTTTTGCTGATTGATGATATCGCCGTGGCAAAGGATGGATCCATGGCATTTACCGCCAGCAACCCCTGCGTGGTTAAAGGCTTTTCTCCCATGGGAGAAAAAAAGTGGGAAAGAACCATCATGGAATCAAAGCTGCTGAATCCGACCACACGAATCCAGTGTCTGAATCCGGATGTTCTGATCGCATCCACAGCGTTTGTTGTCTGCAGGATCGAGCAGAGCACCGGGAACATTCTGTGGAGTGAGGATGGATACTCGCTTCTTGCATGCAGCGACGGGGAGCTGCTGCTCAAGGCGTCGGGCGACAAGGCGGAGGAAGTCAAACCTTACCGGCGGTTGAAACCGGATGGACAGGTTCTGATGGATTTTGATCCGGATCCGGAAGGAACGTACAGTTTTTCAAAGTGGGCTGTGGATGCCAATGGCCAGATCGTCGCGTTGGGCAGTCCGGCAGATGGAGAAGACCGTCTTCTGCTGTTTATCTTCGAGAAGGAAACCGGCGGGATCCGGCATGTGATCGATCTGAATACGTCTGCCAATGGCTATGGAGAAGACCTGACGACGAATGACCTGTCGGTGTTCCTGACCGAAGAAATGGTCCTGGTGTTTAGTAATACGATCGATTGGGATTCGTTCGATTTCTTGGCAGATACGTTTACCACGCTGAACGAGATATCAGCCTGGCGGCTGGACGAGGGAACACAGGTCTGGGCCTGGCAGACAGACAATCTGCCGGGAACCTGTGAGATCTGGACAGATGAGGAACAGCAGCTGATCGCCGTTTATTCAACTGGCTGTGATGTCATCTCTGTTTTGAATATGAGGGATGGACGCCTGGTTTCTGAAATTGGTCTGTCCGGCACACTCTGTGCTGCCTCACCATATGTTTCCTCCGCTGGAAATCGGTGCCTTCGTGCGCTGCTGATAGATGGCACGATGCTGCAGATCAATCCGGCTGATGCATTTTCATGGCCTTTTGGCGGAGCAGATCTTCAGATTAACAGCGCGGACATGAGTGCTCAGGAGGAGAAGATTGCCGCCGCCTGTACACTGGTCAATGACAGGCAGAAACTGCTGCTGATCAGCCGCGTGAGCAATCCGGAGAGCCGTGTGCTGGTTCAGGACTTCAATATGACTGCTGTGGCTGTGAGTCCGCAGGGAAACATTGTGGTTGTCTCCCAGAACGCGGAAGACCGCAATGCGGCCGATCTTCATTTCCTGAAGGCTGATGGAACAGAGTCTGAGAACTGGTTTACGGTTCCTGGAGTATCCTTTACCTCACTGATCGGTTTCTCGGATGATGGAAAACAGGTCGTTTTCGGCACACTGGGCACGTATTATCCGAGTGAAGTTCTGGTTGGTGTAGAGGACGGGGCTGTAACCCGAATGGATCAGAATGAGAATGTTGTTCGGCATGTTCTTTCCTGTCCCGGAGACAATATCTGGAATGCGGAAATAAACATGAGCACACAGACAGTCCGGGCAATCAGAAATACGGAACAGCTTTGGGAAGCGTCTCTGCCGGAGCGTATGTCACTGCCCCTGACCGCCGGAATCGGTGGCTGCGGCTGGCTGGCAGTGTATCAGCCGGGCACGGAAACAGGGAAGGTTCTTTTGTGTGATCTGGAGTCCGGTCTCTGGAATGCAGTGCCGGATTGTGTTCCACAGACGGAACCAGCCATCGCATGCGGCAATCATCTGAAAGTGCTTGCGATCGCAGATTCGAAGGGTCTTTTCCTGTTTAATGAGCAGATGAAACAGATGCAATGTTATCCGCTGCCCATTGAACGCAGTGCAATTGAGGGCATATCTTTTTCCAAGGATGACCAGCTTCTGTGCCTGAGGCTGACAGGCAACAGGTTCTGTCTGCTTCGTACAGCGGATGGGCTGTGCAGCGAAATCATGCCTGTGGACAGTATGTTTACTGAAATCTGGGCAGAAAAGACCCTGCTGGGAGATTATGCCGTTTCCTTTAGGCGGTTTGGTCAGGATACCGGATACCTGATTCGGGCGGACAACCTGAAAATCCGGGCCAGAATTCCCGGCCTGCTTGCCGTCGTGCCGGGAACCCATATGATCCTGCGAAACGGAGAAATGCCCTATATTTCACAGCTGTTCCTTTCTCCGCTCTACACGCTGGAGGAACTGCTTGAAATGAAAGAAACGCGTTTCCGATAAGAAGAACAGACCGGTAGCATGGATCGAAGATGAAAAAAGACCGTCAGATCAAACGTTCTGACGGTCTTTTTTCATGGGACAATGACATTTCAGTGTGATCGGACATGCTGGTCAGGTGGCCTCACCGAAGTCATACTCATCATAAGCGGCTTCAAACAGATAGAAGATGCGCTCACTTTCCTCTTCATCCAGAACAGGTTGGAATGACTCGGTATCCTCTTCATCGGGTTCGATGGTAAAAACCATCAGGCTTTCTTCATCATCTGGGTCTTCAAAAACTGCATACTGTTTGTCTGCAAGCGTGATGCGGGCGACCATATGGAACTCGACTTCGCCCTCTTCCTCATCATAGAGGGAATAATACTCATCCGTATAGACAATGCTGTCTTTGGAATTCATCCGCCGTCATCCCTTTCGGAAATAAGAATCGCAAGCATTATACGTAAGAGCGTGGAGACTGTCAAATCCTGCAGTGATTCATCTTGCAGTGCGCACATGAAAAGATGATTAAAAAATCCAAGATACATTGAAAAAGAAAGTATATTAAAATATAATACACTTAGAAAGGAGGGGGAAACACATGAAGGATTCAGTGGCCAGTGTTGTCAGAGCGTACCTGGATGTGGTCATTCTTTCTCTTCTTGAGAAAGGGGATTCCTACGGATATGCGGTGATCAGGGAGGTGGAACGCGTCAGCGGCGGAGCCTGTATCCTGCAGGAAGGGCCGTTATATATTGAATTTCGACGCATAGAGCAGGCCGGATGGATCCGCTCCTATTGGGGAGATGAGACACATGGCGCCAGGAGAAGATACTATGCCCTGACAGAGCAGGGCAGAACATACTGCAAAAGCAGACGGGAAGAATGGAAGCAGACAGCCGGAATCATGCAGGATCTGCTGGAAACCGGGGACAGGAAGGGAGACGGACACGATGAATGAAACAGTCAGGAAACTGGTGGATATCGTATTTCGGGATACGGAACAGACCGAAGAAGTGCAGGTGCTCTATGAGCAGGTCCTCCTGGACTGCCAGGAGCGGTACAGTGACCTTGTAAAAGACGGAATGGATGAAGATGAAGCCATTGCTGCTGTGGTGGAGAGCCTGAAGGGTATGGACGAGATACTCAAAGACTATCCTGTCAGAGAACAGCCTGAGGAGCAGATGGAAAGCAGCGGGGAACAGGCTCCGGAAAAATTCGCTCTGAATCTTCCGGCCGATGAGGTTGAGTCCATAGCAGTTTCTGTCAGTCATTATGATGTACATGTGCTTCCTGCTTCAGATGAGCAGATCCACCTGCATGCGGACAGTGAGTTTTTGCGCATCAGCAGGAACGGGAAAACAATTCAGGTGGAGGAAGTGCAGAAGGAACAGGAGCACGGCCTGCCCTGGTTTCTTTCCATCCTGAATCGTCTGAGCATGGACCAGATTCCTCTGTATATTGAAATACCGGGCGGAATCAGTCTGGATTATCAGCTCCGGACAGCCGCAGGGGATATTCTCTGGGAGGGTGTGGAAGCACAGCATGCTTCCATGCACAGCGAATCGGGGGATGTATGGGTTCAAGGACGTCCATGCCGGATCGGTAAGATGGATGCCTCAACAGTTTCTGGCGATATCCGCCTGAATGAAAAGGTGTATATCGGGGACCTGGTCTGCCACACGGTCAGCGGAGATCTCCTCGGCAGTGCTCAGTATGAATGCCTGGAGGCACGGACCGTGAGCGGTGACATCGAACTGGAAGGGAACGGGGAAACCATTCGTCTGGATACCCTGTCAGGAGATATCAATCTGGATGGTTCCTGCACTTCGGTATGGTGTAAGAGCATGAGCGGTGATGTAGAAGTGGATGTGGAAACGGCGCAGCTGACACTCACTTCCACAAGCGGAGATATCATGGTTTCCGGGAAAGCGAAGGAGATTTCCTCCAAAACGGTCAGCGGAGAAATTCAGATGGAAATGCTGGATGGTTCACAGCTGGATTTGCTTCACGCAGAAAGCAGGAGCGGAGACATCAGCATCCATCTTCCGCAGCCAGGGAATTACACGGTTGAAATGACCTCGCGTTCAGGAGATACAAGGTCAAAAGTACCGGCCCCCCGGAGCGGAGAAAAAACGGCACAGGTTTTTGCAAAAACAATGAGCGGTGATATTGTGGTCAGGTGACCACCAGACGGATGTGTCCGGACAGGGATGCATCCGTTTTTCGATCCTGTTGCAGGCGAATGGAAGAGATGATATCATAGTGGAAAAATGCGGAGGAGGGGAAGCCGATTGAGTCAGGTATGGACATTCAAATGTCCTGCATGCGGCAACTCCCTGGAATATGTTCCGGGAACGAAATCCATGCAGTGCCCGTTCTGCGGGCGCACGTCGACAGAAGAAGAAATGACGCAGGGGTATGCCAGTGACACAGCGCCTGAGCAGGCAGGACTCAGGGAATATCACTGTCAGAACTGCGGCGCACAGATCGTAACAGATGAAACCACAGCAGCTACACGCTGCTATTTCTGTCACAGTCCTGTTGTGCTGATGGATCGACTCAGCGATGCTTTTCGCCCGGATGGTGTGGTCCCCTTCGAACTGGATAAAGAACATGCACTCTCTGCGTTCAAGCAGTTCCTCTCAAAGAAGCGCTTTCTGGACCGGCAATTTCTGTCGGATGACCAGCTCGAAATGCTGTCCGGTGTCTACTATCCGTACTGGCTCGGTCAGTTTGAGGGGGATGCAGCCTTTGAAGGAGAAGGAACCAAGGTGAAAACCATGATCCGGGGCAACTATAATATCACCCGAACCCGGTATTATCATGTGTCCAGAAAAGGACATCTGCGTTTTAAGAATCTTCAGAGAAAAGCGCTGCATGAAGTGGACCGAAAGCTCTCCGATGGGATTCATCCTTTCGACATGCGGAACATGAAGCCGTTTTCCATGTCGTACCTGAGCGGCTTTTTTGCGGAAAAACGCGATATTGAAGAGCAGGAAGCCGGGGCGGATATGGAGCAGGAAGTCCGGAAGTATGTCCCCGGGCTCATGGAGAAGAGTGGCGAATACAGCTCGCTGACAGGTAAAACAGATTTCAGCGTGACCTGTCAGCGCATGCGGTATGTCCTGCTTCCTGCCTGGGTACTGACCTATCAGGGAAGGACGAAGGACAAGCCATATTATTTCATGATGAACGGCCAGACGGGGACCGTCTGTGGACGGCTGCCGCTGGACAGAAAAAAGCTGCTTCTGACCAGCCTGCTTCTGGGGGCCGTGATTCTGGGCATCCTGTGTCTGGGAGGTGCACTGATATGGTAAGGAAAAGTGTTTGCCTCCTCCTGCTCAGTCTCTTTGTATCACTCCTTGCTCTCCCAGCGGCTGCGGACCATGCATGGGTGATTGACGATGCATCGCTTTACAGTCAGAGTGAAATCGAGCAGATGGAAACCATGATCCGTCAGATGGTCGAACAGTACAAGATGGATATCGGCGTGCTGACGACCTATGATGTTCCGCATTCCGGCGGGGATGACCGTGTGACGGTCGACTATGCAGATACCTACTATGAAAACAACGGGTACGGCCTGGGCGAGGACCGTGCAGGCGTCCTGATGATTCTGGACATGACGAACCGCTATAATTATCTGTCTACTGCAGGGACCATGGCGGATTATCTGAATGATCACAGAATTGAGGAGATGCTGTCAAGTGCAGACGATGCCCTGTACAACGGGGAATACGGCCGGGCCATGATCGCAGAACTCACCACGCTCAATCAGTTTCTGAGAGAAGGCATCGAGGAAGGTTCATTCCGTTATGATTTGGAGACGGGTGAACGCCTGACGGGCATTTACAACAAACTGACGAAAAGCGAACTCTTCTTTGCTGTTATCTGCGGTGCATCAGCTGCACTGATCATGTATCTTGTGGTGATGCGGATGTATCTCCTGAAGGGGAAAACCTATCATTACAGCCTTGGCAAAGAAAATGTTCGTGTGAACATGCAGGTCGATGATGAACAGTTTATCCGGGAGCGTGTCACACGCGTCCCCATTGTGCGTTCATCCGGCGGCGGAGGAGGTCACGGCGGCGGAGGCGGACGCGGGTCCGGCATGCACATGTCCTCCGGCGGCATGTCTCATGGAGGCGGGGGACATCACTTCTGATGTTCTGAGGAACCGATCGGCCCAGGCAGCCTGTCACTGACCTGGAAATCCTGGTATACAATGGGAGACATGATCTATGGCAGTCGAAATTGGAAACATGCATTCAAAGCTTGGTTTTGGCCTGATGCGCCTTCCAAGAAAAGGTCTGGGAATTGATATCGAACAGACCAAAGAAATGGTGGACCTGTTCCTTCAGGCGGGCGGTACCTATTTCGATACGGCGTATATTTATCCGGGTTCTGAAGTTGCAACACGGAAAGCCCTTGTTGAGCGGTATCCCCGGGACGCCTATACCCTGGCAACAAAGCTCAATACCATGACTGCGCTGACGGAAAACATGGCCAAGAAGGAGCTGACGACCAGCCTGGAGCGGACGGGTGCGGGCTATTTCGACTATTATCTTCTGCATGCGCTGTCCCGCAGCAATGTGGACAAATATGAACGGTTTCATCTCTGGGATTTCGTTCAGGAAGAAAAAGCAAAGGGAAGAATCCGGCATATCGGTTTTTCTTTCCACGACAGTCCGGAACTCCTGGAGGAGATCATCGAGAAGCATCCCGAAGTGGAGTTTGTTCAGCTGCAGATCAATTATCAGGACTGGGAAGCGAAAAACGTTCAGTCCAGGGCCAATTATGAGGTTGCCAGAAAGCACGGACTGCCGATTGTTGTCATGGAACCGGTGAAAGGCGGCGGCCTGGCCAATCCGCCCAAAGAAGTCAGGGAACTGCTCCATGGCGCCAATCCGTCTGCTTCGTTCGCGTCCTGGGCTATCCGTTTTGTGGCTTCCCTGGACGGCATTCTTGCGGTTCTGTCCGGGATGTCGGATACAGCACAGATGCGGGATAATCTATCGTACATGACAGATTTCCAGCCGCTTTCCCGGGATGAACAGGAAACCATTCATCAGGCGCAGGTGTTCTTTAACAGCGTGAAATCCATTCCGTGCACTGCCTGCCGCTACTGTGTGGAAGGCTGTCCGCAGGGGATCCCGATTCCGGATATTTTTGCTGCCAGGAACCGGCAGACGGTCTGGGGCCAGCTGGAAGAAGGCAGAAAAGCGTACAGGGAGATTCTTGAAAAGGGTCCTGGGGCAGATGCCTGTGTACGGTGCGGGAAATGTGTGAGCACATGCCCGCAGAAAATACAGGTGATCGAGGAACTGAAAAAATGTCACGCTGAAATGAAGTAACGTAAAGAGCCGCTTCCGGGCGGCTTTTTCCTATTGAAAGTCGGATTTCAATCGAAAGGCATGGGGATCGGAGCGGCACTCCGCAGTGCTGGAGGAGGACAGCAGGATTCGGACAAAGCGGAAGTTCACAGTTCCAAATATATCTGTTATAATATCGTACGAAGGGGGATTTTACTTTATGAGGGACTTTTTTAAACTCAGGGAAAACGGAACCAATGTTCGTACAGAAGTGATCGCAGGCCTGACCAGCTTTATGACCATGGCCTATATCATTGCACTGAATCCGAACCTGCTGACCAATTTCGGCGCAGAAGGACAGGAACTCTGGAACGGTGTTTTCCTGGCGACCTGCATCGCGTCAGCCATCGGCACAGTCTGCATGGGTCTTCTGGCGAACAAGCCGTTTGTCATGGCACCGGGGATGGGACTGAACAGTTTCTTTGCTGTTGTGGTTTCGAATATTGCAGCCATGACCGGGTTTACGTATCTGCAGTCTTTTCAGTCTGCACTGGTCATTATTCTGGTGGAAGGCATACTCTTTCTTGTGCTCTCCGTTCTGAATATCCGCGAAAAGATTGTGGATGCCATCCCGCTGGGCATTCGGCTGGGAATCGGTCCGTCGATTGGACTCATGCTGATGAACATTGGTGTAGGCTCGAACGTGGGCATTTATTCTGAAACCGGCGGCCCGTTCTATGTTATGCGTGACTTCTTCGGCGCGCTGACGGCGACGTACGGGAAAACTCAAATGGGAACCGGACATGAACCGATGCTTCTTGCTGTTGTGACCATGTTCTTTGGACTGTTTGTGATCATTGCACTGAACCATCGGAAAGTGAAGGGTTCTGTGCTGTACGGAATGCTGGCGGCATCCGTGCTCTACTGGATCGGCGAGGCTGTTGTTCTCGGGACCAATCCATTTGAATCACTCAAGACAGCGTCGTTTGTTCCTGCGTTCGGGGATATGGCAAAGACAACACTGTTCAAAGTGGATTTTGCCGGGTTTGCACAAATCGGCTGGTTTACCATGGTGACGCTGATTGTGACTTTCTGCATCATCGATATGTTTGATACCATCGGCACGCTGGTCGGAACTGCATCCCGGGCCAATATGGTGGACGAGAACGGGAATATGCCGAACATGCGTCAGGCACTCGTATCGGATGCCGTCGGTACGGTGGCCGGTGCACTGACGGGCACGTCAACGGTGACCACCTTTGTGGAATCTGCTTCCGGCGTGGAAGCAGGCGGCAGAACCGGTCTGACAGCGATTACAGCCGCCATTCTTTTCCTGCTGTGCATGTTTATTGCCCCGATTGCAGCTGTCATTCCTGCTGCTGCAACTTCATCTGCCCTGATCTACGTCGGCATCCTGATGCTGAGCAATCTGAAAAAGATTGATTTCGACGATATCTCACAGATGGCACCGGTCGGGATTATGCTTCTGGCGATGCCGATCTCCGGGTCCATCGGACATGGCATCGGTCTTGCCCTGATTGCTTATACTGTGATTCAGTGCTGCACAGGAAAAGCAAAGAAAGTCTCTGTACTGACGTATATCCTTTCTGCCATTTTCCTCATCAAGTTCTTTGTGGCACTGTGAGATGGCTGAAAAGTGAATGTGTCATGCCGGGGATGGAAGGAATTCCAGCATGAGCTGAACAAATGAAAAAGAACGTCCGTGTGGCATGGACGTTCTTTTCATTTGCTCGATTCAGGTCTTCTGTCAGAAGCCCGAAATCGGACAGATGCAGCCGGATTGTACGCATGAAGCGAATCAGACCCGGGTCAATGAGAGGGGATTGGGAGGACGCACGCTGTGATCAGTCAGGAGATAAAACTGCGGCTTTTTACTTGGACCATTCTGCAAGTGCTTTGCGGAGGAAGGCCTGCATGCCTTTGCCGCACCACTGATGTGCGCCTTCATGAACGGAGTGTTCGATCCGGTCTTCTGCGTCAAACAGACGATAGGCAGCCCGGGTGACATCCAGCTGTTCTGTGACATTGGCAAGGCGGCGTTTCCCTGAGAGCGGGTCGTTGGTGCCACTCTCCACAAAAAACGGACGCGGCGCTAGCAGTGCTCCGAGCTCACCCATGTCGGCTGTTTCGAAGAAATGCGGAACATAGTTGCATGCACAGTTTTGAGGCAGTTCAATCAGGGCATCACGGACCCCATAGAAGTATCCGCTGGTAATCGCTGCACAGACACGGTCGTCCAGCGCAGCAAACCAGAGTGTCTGCTGACCGCCGCCGGACATACCTGCGCAGGCAAGAAAACCGTCAGTGCCCGGAAGAGCAAGCAGCCAGTCGGCCAGACGCATCAGGTCCCAGACCGCACCGCCGATGACTGTGCGTCCGAAATTGATGCCCAGCTGCAGCAGTTCGCGGTGGGAATTGCTTTTGAGCTGCGCCTCTGTGTCGCCCTGCTCAGGAAATTCACGGCGGTCACCGCTTCCGCGCTCATCCGGACAGACAACGATGAAACCGTCTTCCAGGGCTTCCCGAATCAGACCGGCCTGACCGATGAGGGCTTCTCTCTTTGCGCCGCCGTGACCATGGGGGACGATCAGACAGGGATGCTTTGGGGCAGGCGTTTCGGGACGCAGAAGATAAAACGGCATGATGATGCCGGGTTCTGTCTGCAGCGTATGATACTCTGCTGTGAAGCCGGCGACTTCTTCTGTCCTGAGAAATGCATGCACACCCTCGCAGGGAATGCAGCGGGTCAGGCCTGTGATTTCAGAAAGCCGCTGGCGCAGTGCTTTTTTCCAGACAGTGTAGGATTCGAGGGTTTCAGCCTCAAAGGCGAATTCCCGTTTCCCCGAATCAAACAGATCAAGAAAGTAGTTCAGCGAAGGATAATACATGTTCATAGCCCCTTTCAGCATGAAAGTGTGACAGGTCCGATGAGGCCTGTCGGTTCCATAGGCATCGTCATGGACAACGGATCGCGCAGGCGGTGTACCAGTGTGTTGACGACAAGAATCTCCAGAACGTTGGTGCCAGGTCTCAGGGCATGCCCGACAGAAAAACAGTAGGGAGG
The DNA here is from genome assembly GCA_002350845.1 of Christensenella sp. UBA2853. GTDB lineage: Bacteria > Bacillota > Clostridia > Christensenellales > Aristaeellaceae > UBA2943. Next base: position 96,011 of record DEFL01000027.1, on the reverse strand, counting down.
AGCGACCCTGACACCGATCGGTACACCGTTGAGCTTGACATCTGCCGTTTCGTACACTTCACCGAGGCTGAGCACGAGATCAGCCGGGTCAGCGTTTGCACTCCAGTGAAATGTGCATTGATACCGTATAGTTCCGGAAAAATACGGATACAGGCCGTGACGGCTGAGATCTCCGAGTGCAGAGTGGGAAACGGGTATCAACGCATCGGTTCCCGCTTCGCACAGTGCAATCTCCCAGCCGCATTCCGGGAGACGGAGGGAAGCAGGCGCGGAAGGCTCAGGCATACAGGCGGCCGTCAGATGCAGTGCCGGATCTGCGGGATCGGACAGGACGAGGACCTGCAGTTCAAACGGGGAGAGTGTCAGCGTGCACTTGGACTCAAAGCGGTGCAGGGTATTGGTCCACGGATCATACCGAAGCATCTGTCTGCCGGATGCGGGTGACGATATGGAGGTCTGAATGCTCTCATGCGTCGACTCGTTGAAAAGGAGAATGAATTCGGCGTCCTCGTGGAGATAACGGTAGGAACGGAGAAAGCGAGTGCCTGTGACCGTGATGCCTGTGAGGATTCCGTGACTGCAGAGAGCATGTGCGAGATTCCCCTCACAGACCAGTGAGATGAGTCCCTGGGGAAAGTGACGGACGGATCCGTCTGCTTCAAGAATCCGGGGAAGCGCGTCACCATAGCAGAAAACCCGGAGGCCGGCCTCGGCTGCACGTATGACTGCGTCGGCAGAGGCTGCAGGCATCCATGTGCTCTGGGAAATGATCAGGGATGGAACAGCAGACGCAGGATCATCATCAAGATACAGAAAACCATGGGATACCCGTGCCTGAGCGAGAAAATCGGCAGGAACAATGACAGAGCCGATGCATGCCTGGGACAGTTCCCGGGCCGCTTTTTCAAACTGAATGACCTCTCCGGCCCATTCCTGCTCGGCCGTATACAGAATGGCTGCACTGACCATGCTCTTCCCGCCGCTGATGAGATGACAGACACGCTGGGTGTATTCCATGAGATGCCGAAAATAGGGATACTGAGGATTATTTCCCCGCGCGTAAAAATGCGGCGGGCAGTCAGGGTCCGGGAAATCCTTCATGGTGAATGCGTGGGGAACGAAATGATTGACACCGCTGACCATCATATGGTCGAGGATCCACTTCATCTGTTTGAGCCCTTCAGCCCAGCCGTATGCCCCAAACACCTCACACACGGTGCGCCCGCGTTTTTTCGGATCGAGACGTGCGAGAGAAACACCGAGTCCGGCCAGTCCATAGTGGAAGAATTCACCGTTATAGGTGTTGATGCCTCCGACCGTATGGAAAGGATAATCATCGAGTTCCGGACGGAGCTGCTGAAGGACGACATCAATGCCTGCCATGTCCTGCCCCCAAAGAGCTCGAAAATAGTGCGCAGTGCCCAGACCGAGCTGGGCATGACGTCCGTCGTCCTCAATGACATGCCCGATATATTCGACGCCGTGCGCACGGCACCAGTCGCCGATCTGCCCGCAGAAGTTTTTCCCGTAGAGGTCAGCGACCTGATCGGTGAAGAACACACGGTTTGCACTGGCCTGCGGACTGGGTGCTGCATCGGTGGCTGCAAACAGGGAGGCGAGGCAGATGGCAAAGTCAGATCCCCAGGCTTTCCTGAGACGCTGTTCGAGTTCGGCACTCCAGGGGAGGGAAATATCGGGCTGACCTGCTCTGAGATGGTGGTTGTGCTCGGATGAACCATTTCCGATCTCCGGTTCATCCGAAAAGAAACCGGCAAAAGTGGTTCCGAAATCGGAAGCGTAATGCGCATAATGCGGTGCATAGACCGTATCGATAAAATAACGGACGGCATCGCGATCAATGGCATTGATATAGTTTTTTCTTCCAGTGCCCTGTCTTGTGGTTTTCAGAACCATCAGGCTCCAGGTGCCTTCTGGAATGTCCGCATACACCTTTCCATCCGCCACACATGCCGTTAAATCCTGAAGATCGGTCAGCAGATCGGGCCTTTTGCGGTCGATGCGGCCGAGTACAACACCCAGCAGTTTTTCCCCGGGGCGGAGATACACCATGAAAGCGTGTCCCTTCAGTGGTCCGGCGATGTCGGTATAGACATGGGTGAGATAATCTTTTCCATACGGAGAATCTGCCGTGATTTTTCCATTGCACATGCCTGAAGGAAAATGCGCGTCATCGAGAATCCAGACTTTCATTTCCAGACGTTTTGCTTCATCCAGGATGGTATCCAGATCATGCCACCATTTTTCTCCGAGAAAGTCCGGATGCGGACGGGATTCAATGCAGACCGCGCCAATGCCGCTTTCCCGGATGCGCTGCATTCCTTCCCGAAGAAGCGCTGCATCTTCACCATGCTGCCAGAAAAACGGAAGAATGTATTGATCAGGATGGTTCTCAAGCGCCTGGATCAGTCTTTGGTTCATAGTGATACCGGCTTTCTCATGTTTTTATCTGTTCCTGCGTGCGGCCAAAGATCCCTTGGCACTTGGATGTCGAGAATAGAATACAATAGAACCCGGGAAATGCAATGAAAAAACTTCACAAATACAGGCACTGCAGGTACTGGCAGGGAATACAGTCCACCAGGGAAACCATACAGCCGCAAGGCGAAGGGCGGATGAAAGCATGTGTCAATCATGCAGTTTCTTGTGCTGCAGAAATGGACACGAAAGCGCAGGCGTGGTATGATGAGGCAGACATAAATCAGAGGAAGAACAGTAAAACAATTGTGTGACTGCAGGAACTGCTGAAACAAATCTGTCTGTTCTGCCTGTTTGAAGAAGAAAGGGGAATCTGCATGCATAAAGTCACTTATTTTCATCTCGATACGTGCCCATACTGTGTTCAGGCCGATCAGGTCATTGCTGAACTGATTGCGGAGCATCCGGAATGGGCAGCAGTGGAGTTTGAAAAAATCGATGAGTATGAACATCCTGAGATTGCTGACCAGTATGATTATTATGCCAATCCCTGTATGTTCATAGGCAAAGAAAAACTCTATGAGGGACATATTGGAGAGAAGAAAGCTGAGTGCCGGGAACATGTCGAGGCTGTATTTCGCAGAGCAATGGAGCCTTGAATACGGTTGGATGACCTGGCCGTGAAAAGGGAGCGTGTATGGAAGACAACCTGCACAGACTTACAGGAAAAACAGGCATATTGAAAGTTCTGCCATTCTCACTTCAGCAGGTACTGGCCATGTTTGTGACAAATATGGTCCCCATTTTTCTCATCGGCGGCGCAGCCAACCCGGAACTGTCCGCTGGTGAAATCATGATGCTGATTCAGAATGCCATGTTTGCAGCAGGCATTGCTAACATCCTATTCTGAAAACATCGGTCTTACGATTCTGACAGGGGTCGTAAACCGTAATGTCGCCCGGATCGGCGGTGTAATTCTTGTGCTGTGCGGACTGTTCCCGCCGATTGCGCAGTTTGTGGATACAATTCCAAAGTCTGTGATCGGGGGCGTCCTGATTCTGGTACTGGGACAGATTTTGGTCTCCGGCATGGAGATGATTGCCGAAGCAGGATTTACGAACCGCAATAAGCTGATTGCATCCATTTCGCTGTCTGTGGCAATTGGCTTTACAGCCTCTACAGAAGCAGGAATCTGGGACAGTTTCCCGGCAGCGGTTCAGACGATTTTTGCGCAGAATGTTGTGGCGGTGATTTTTGCACTGGCGATTATCATGAACCTTGTTCTTCCCCAAAATATGGACGAGAAACAATGAAAGGAAGTTAACAACATGCTGATTGTTACAACGGAAACCATCAACGGAAAAGAAATCGAAATGCTGGGGATCGTCAAAGGCAGTACGATCCAGACCGTCAATGCAATTCGTGATATCGGTGCGGGACTGAAGACACTGGTGGGCGGAGAATTAAAAAAATACAACGAAATGATGGATCATGCCCGCGAGCTGGCGACGGAGCGCATGACGGAAGAAGCCATGAAGCTTGGCGCGGATGCCATTGTTGGCGTGCGCTATGCGTCATCCTCCATCATGCAGAGTGCAGCGGAAGTCATGGCCTATGGAACAGCGGTCAAATTCAGGTAAAGGGTGAGGCGTATGGGCGGAAAACTCATCTTCATCGGCTCAAGTGTGTGCTTTGAATATGGAGCACAGGACCATCGTGGATGGAGCTTCTATCTGGGAAAAGACTATGAGGCACAGGGATGGCAGGTGAGCAACTGTTCGATCGGCGGACAGACCACGACGGATATTCTGCTTCGGCTGGAACGGGATGTGATCGTGCACCATCCTGAGGTGTGCATTGTGGGACTTGGCCTGGCCAATGAAGGCCTTCCTTCAGCAGAGAACATCACAGACGGCCGGGTGATCCAGGGCATTTTTGAACACAATCTCCTGAGTATCAAAAACGCATTGCAGCAGGCCGGCATTTCTGTTCTGCTGGGCGGAGTGTATCCAAATAACCGCTACAATGCCATGCACTATGATCTGCTCAGGGAAACCGATGAACGGATGGGACACTGGGATGTACCGGTGTTTCATTGGCTTGAAGACATTGAAGATGGCAGGGGGCATTTCCGGGAAGGTTACTATGCCGATGCGGGGCATCCGAATGATGAAGGATATCGTGCCATGTATGCATCTGCGAAAAAATGCATCCATGGAAAGCCTGGATGCGGCTATAGCCTGGAATGAATCGTGCCTGAAAGAGACTGTTGCATCATGAATGAGTGAAAATGCAACAAAGTTATGCCATATTTTGGTATTCTTACCGAGCCGAAACGATTATTCTGGTGGTGAGGAAAAGCGTTTGGTTTCACTGTGCGCGGAGGCCGGGAAGAACCTGAGAACAGAAGAAAAGAAAAGCCGGGAGGAAAAAGCAAATGACTGTCCGGGAACAGCTGGACCAGTGGTTTGACCAGCACTGGGAAGAACAGCTCAGAGATCTTCAGCATATGGTGCGTATTCCGAGTGTGGCCAGGTATGATGATCCGCAGACGCCTTATGGCCCTGAATGCCTGAACGTACTGCAGGAGATGCTGCGGATCGGCGGAGCGTATGGCTTCAGAACTGAAAACATTGCGGACCGTGTCGGAAGTCTGAGCATGGGCAGTGCATCACCGGAGAATGAAATCGGAATCTGGTGTCATCTGGATGTGGTTCCAGCCGGAGCAGGCTGGCAGCATACCTCGCCGTTTGTCCCGAAACAGGTGGATGACTACCTCATTGGGCGAGGTGCAGATGACAATAAGGGTCCTGCGATCGGCGTCATGTATGTGCTCAGGGCACTCAAAGAGCTGAATATACAGACGCGCCACAACATGAAACTCTTTGTCGGAACCGATGAGGAGCACGGCATGCAGGATGTTCAGTACTTCAGCCGTCATTTCCCTGCAGATAAGCTCAGCATCATTGCCGATTGCGGCTTTCCGGTATGTTATGGAGAGAAAGGCATTATCACCTTTGACTTCATTTCTAAAAACCGAATGGAGACGGTCACTGGAGTGCGAGCGGGGGTTGCGTCAAACATCATTCCGGCAGAGGCAGAAATGACCATTGCAGGAAACCGTCTGGAAGGACACGGAACACAGGGACACAGCGCGTTCCCTGAGGGATCCGTCAACGCAATCCGTGATCTTCTCACCTGCGCTGTACAGTCTGGAGACCTCTCCGACAATGACCGGAAAACAATTGCATTCTTTGCGGGCATTCAGGACGATTGGGGCCAGGCTCTTGGCATGGCAGGGAAAGATGAAATCAGCGGCCGGACTAGCGCAGTTCCTGTCATGATGTTTCTGACCGATGAAGGGCGTCTGGCTCTGCGCATCAATGCGAGAACCTGCATCTCCTGTGATCATCAGGCTGTACTGCAGGTGCTGCGTGAGCTAGCAGAGGAAAACAACTGTACGCTCGAAAACATTGAGACCAAGCCTTCCAGTTATTTTCCGAAAGAAAACCCGGTTGTCCAGGCTTTGACAGAGGCGTGCAATGAGACGACTGGGCTGGATCTTCAGCCGTATGTCATGGCTGGAGGAACGTACTGCAAATATCTTGAAAAAGCCGTCGGATATGGCTTTGGAGGTCTGCCCAGACCGAAGTCAGATCTCTTTGCCCAGGGGCATGGCGGTGCCCATCAGCCGGATGAAGGACTGTATCTGCCGAATTACCGCAAGGCCATGACCGTGTTTGCGATGGGACTGCTTGCAGCAGACCAGGTGCTTTAAGCTGCGAACGAGATCTGGATGTGCGCTTCCAGACGGACAAAGCCGGATGCAAAAAGAAACAATGTGCTGATCATCAAGTCACAGGAGGAGCTTTGCATGAAAGAACTGTGGAAATTGTTTCTGGGTATCATGCAGGAAGAAATGGTTCCCGCAATGGGATGCACAGAGCCAATTGCTTTAGCCTTTGCTTCTGCCCGCGCACGGGAAATCCTGGGCGGGTATCCGCAGCGCATTGTTGCCAAATGCTCAGGGAACATGATCAAGAATGTCCGCTGCGTGACGATTCCGGCCAGCGGTGGAAAAACAGGCATTGAAACTGCCTGTGCGCTGGGAGCCTTTGCAGGTGATGCGTCCAGAAATATGGAAGTACTCGGTGCGGTCACTGAAGAAAACCGGGAAAAAGCGGCGGCGTTTGTGGATGCAGGGCTATGCACGGTTGAGTATCTGGAATCAGATATTCCTCTGCATTTTGTGATTGAAGAGATGCTGGGAGAAGACACCGTTTCTGTTGAAATCCGCTACGACCACACCAATATTTTCCGGACAGAAAAGAACGGAATGATTCTGTACCAGGGTACAGATGAACGGTTCGGGAATGAATCTGCAGACAGAAGTGCATTGTCTGTGGAAAACATCAAGGAGTTTGCGGATCAGGTGGATCTGAATCTTGTGAAACCGCTCATTGAGCGTGAGATTCGATTCAATATGGACATTGCGTACGAGGGCATGTCCGGGGATTACGGTCTGGGCATCGGCAGAATCATTCGGGAGACTTATCCGGAGAGCGTGATTACCAGGATGCGTGCGTATGCCGCTGCGGCGTCCGAGGCGCGCATGGACGGATGTGAAATGCCGGTGGTGATTAATTCGGGCTCTGGAAATCAGGGAATTGCAAGCTCAGTCCCGGTGATTGTCTATGCAAGAGAAAATGCGATTCCACAGGAAAAACTGTACAGAGCGCTCGTTTTCTCTTCACTGATGACCATTTATCAGAAAGAGTTCATCGGAAAGCTTTCCGCATTCTGCGGCGCGGTTTCAGCCTCATGCGCTGCCGGCGCAGCCATCACCTATATCTGCGGGGGAACGGTTCAGCAGATAAAGAACACCATTGACAACACGCTGGCAGATATTCCAGGAATCATCTGTGACGGGGCAAAAACAAGCTGTGCGGCCAAAATTGCATCCGCACTGGACGCTGCTATGCTGGCCCATTCGCTGGCGATGAAGGGGAAGGCATATGATGCGTATACAGGTATACTGAAGGAGGATGCCGAGGAGACCATCTCCTGTGTTGGATACATCGGGCGAGAAGGCATGCGTCAGACCGATCGTGAGATTATTCATGTCATGCTGGAAGAAAAAAAGGAATGGAAGAACTGAAGCCTGTTGTTCACACACGAAAAAGAGCGGATGCGGATCAATGAATGGTTGATCCGCATCCGCTCTTTCTTTATAGAGATTGGCAAAGATTACTCGGCCAGGATCTGATCGATTCTGTCCAGCTCTTCCTGCGTGAAAGGACCGGCCTGGAGACACTGGACATTCTCCAGAATCTGCTCAGGCTTGCTTGCACCGATCAAGGCAGAGGTGACGACCGGATCACGCAGAACCCAGGCAAGCGCCATCTGGCTGAGCTTCTGGCCGCGTTCTTCGGCAAGGGCGTTGAGTTTGATGACTTTGGAAAGGACTTCGGGGGTGATGGCTCCCGGCTTCAGGAAGCGCGGGTCATGGGCAGCACGGGAATCAGCAGGGATACCGTTGATGTACCGATTGGTCAGCAGACCGCTGGCAAGGGGACAGAATGCGATACACCCCACTTTGTGCTTCCGCAGAACGTCGGTCAGTCCGCCTTCGATCCAGCGCTCAAACATGGAATACTTGGGCTGCTCAATCAGGCAGGGCGTGCCCATTTCTTTGAGCATGGAGAATGCCCTGTCCGCCAGTTCAGCGGGGTAATTGGAAACGCCGACATACAATGCTTTGCCTGAGCGGACAATATGATCGAGCGCGGACATGGTCTCTTCGAGCGGGGTATCCGGGTCGGGACGATGATGATAGAAAATGTCCACATAGTCCAGGTGCATGCGCTGGAGCGACTGATCCAGAGAGGCGATCAGATATTTACGGCTTCCGTGATCGCCGTACGGACCGGGCCACATGCCGTAACCGGCCTTGGTGGAGATGATGAGCTCATCACGGTACGGTTTCCAGTCACGAAGAAAGTGTTCTCCAAAGTTGCGCTCTGCTTCGCCATCAGGCGGGCCGTAGTTATTGGCAAGATCAAAGTGCGTGATGCCCGAATCAAAAGCAGTTCTCAGCAGGTCACGCTGTACGCTGAACGGCGTGATATTGCCGAAATTATGCCATAACCCCAGAGAAAGGGCCGGAAGCTGGATGCCGCTGTTGCCGCAGCGGCGGTAGGTGAGTTTTTCATAGCGCTGATCACAGGGCTGCCAGTTCATAGAGAAAACCTCCTTAGCAATATTGTTCAGGTTGGAAACCTGCTGGAACCATATACGAGAGAAGAGAGTGTAAACGCATTTCAGGGAATATGCCGGGGAAGATCAGACTCCTGAGGGAAAAACTGCTGACTGGAAGAGGGCATCTGCCGGAAATATTCCAGCACCGCCGGGTTTTCTTCACTGTGTGCCTTTTTCCGCCATTGCCCTGGGGAAAGACCATACAGTTGATGAAACTGACGGATAAAGGAAGACGGTGTGCTGAAGCCAACCTGCATGCCGATTTCGGTCACGGAAAGATCATGGTTATACAGAAGTACACGAGCCCTCTCAATGCGGACAGTCTGTATATACTCAAGAGGAGGAAGTCCCAGAATCTGTTTGAAGATGCGGCGAAAATGAGAAACAGACAAATGACAGGTTCTGGCGAGGGTGTCCATATCAATTTCATTCATGTAGTTTTCCGCTACATAGGATATGGCAGGAAGAATCACACCGATGCGCATGGTGGCATCCGACGATGCCGATGACGGATGATCTGTATCACGCAGGAGAAGCAGAAAGAAGGTGTGGAGCAGCTCACGGACAACCGACTGGTAATGTGGCCTTCTTTCCTCCATTTCGCGGGTAATCATGCGGAGAATATAGAGCATTTCCTCATGCTGATTTCCGTCAATGACACATGAATGGCCTGAAAGATGGTTTAGATAGTCTCTCAGTTCGCTGGCCAGATGCGGGGAAAGTGAGGGGAGGAGAAGGGAAGGATCTGTATAGAGCCATTTTGCACGGAGATCCTGTCCCGGATCGGCCTGATTAATATGGGGAAGGTTGGGCGGAATGATCTGTATGGAAGGGGAAGAAAAGGAAACAGTCTCATCACCGACATACAGATGTCCACTTCCTTTGTAACAGTAACCAATTTCGAGACAGTTGTGAAAATGAAGGCGGGTAGCCGGTTCAGGAGAAATCTGCCAGTTGTTGCCCAAAAGCCCGATAACAGGAAAACCACCGGTGATGTCAAAATGCCGGTAGTAGATATTTCTGGTGATATCTGGAGACGTCTTCATGGCTGTTTCCCCCCACTTGCAGTTGATTGCGTGCAAGGTTTTCTGCGGTCAGGATGCTGTCTTACAAATAGAAAAAGTTACTGTCGCTGGTTGTTCTTCGTGAAAGGTTTGCAACGGAGTGGAAAGCTGGACGTGTAGCTGGATGAAAGGACTGTTGAAAAGCAGAGTGAGGATCATCAGTCCAGATTGACAGATAAATGAGTACTATTGACACAATAATCCTATTTTGACAATAAATAAAGAGCTTTTGGATTGAAAAGTTGTCAGATTCGATCAAATACGCCAAAAGCAGACAAAGATGGATCAATGGGCGAATGTAGAAAATCCATATGATCTTCGGAAAAGATCTGGGTTTGAATTGTATGGAAATAGAAAATGTGATAATATATATATAGTGCACTAACCACTGTTAGCATGCCTTGATGACATGGAAGGGATGGCAGAAAGGCTGAAAGCGTCAATGAATCGAGCAAGGCACAGTACTTCATTAATCGCTGTTTTGATGGAGAATCACTCTGCTTTGGCATATGGAAAATCAGTATGACATTCATCGACGGGAAAAGAAGTGACAATTGGAAGGTGCTGCACAAAATTGTGAAGGGGATAGGCCTATGAATCTGGCGGGACCTGTGATTCGTAAAGCAAGAAGAGAAAAAGGACTGACTCAGAAAGAGCTTGCAGAATTAAGCGGAATGGCTCAGTCGGATATCAGCCGGGTAGAAGGAGAAAGCGGAAATCCATCGATTGAAATCCTTGAACGCATTGCTCAGGGAATGGGTATGAAGCTGATCATTGAGTTTGTATCTCCCGAGGAAAAACATGCAGAAACAAAAATGAGAGGCAGAAAAACAAAGTAAACGTGTCGATGCATCTGAGAACACGAAAACGGCAGGTCATTGATTGGTGGAGCAGGCAGGTCGGCTGATCTGCAGATGAATTGTTCTGCAACTGGTTATGGTCAGATAGATAGTAATAATCCCGACGGGCGGTCTCGAGCCAGTGGAAAGCTGACGAAAGACACCTGTCGGGATTCTTTTGCTGATACCAACATAGAAAGTTTTTTCAGCATTTCAGGATATTTCGTAAGGATGATCTTTCAGATATAGATCTTCTTCCATTTGCACAGCCAGTTTTTTGACTGTTTCATCGGCTGTTGCCATTCGTACGAGTTTTTTTCCGCAATCCGGGCATGCGATGGGAACTTCCGGTGAGGGAAATGTATATCCACATCGCACGCAAATATAAAACTGCATTTCAGAACTCCCTTCACGCAGATCGGTCAAGATGAGGCAGGGAATGCTTCATAATCGGTGACAATGGACATGAATCGATGGCGAAAAAGAGACTCCGGATGGATATCCGGAGAAAGCCAGGCGTGGACATCATCTTTTCCGAAAATGACCGGCATTCGTGGAAACGTATTCATACAGGAGAAACATGTGCAGACGGCAAAGGTCGGATATCCTTCTTCGAGATGATACACGCAGGCGAGATAGCTGAAATCAGATCCTGCGGGCTGGCAGAGAAACCGTCCGGTCCCTGGATCATATTTGCCGGTGGTCTGATTGAAGAGGACTTCAGCTTCATAATACCAGGACATAGGAACCAGACAGCGGTGAAATGACCACAGTCTGGTTTTTTGATCAGGTGAAACATCTGTGGGCAGTTCATAAACGAACTGCCCTGTTGTTTTTCCGGGTACAGGAGGAAATGTCATTCCCCAAAGCATAGGAACAATATGGATATCTCCGGAACGGCCGCGTGCAATGGACGGGAGAAGTGCGCTTGGTTTGACTTCCCCAATCGGGAAAGCATGAATTCCCTTGGAATACCATTTTTTGACCATGTCCTGGTTGATATGCCGATAGATTGACTGAAGCTCTTTGCCATCATCAAGGTGAATTGAAAGCATGGCAACCTCCGAGATCAGGCGATAGAACGGGAAACAGTATACTGAGGCACAGCAATATGAGGACGGGAAGAAAGGTACAGATCGTGTGCTTCCTGTTCGATGGACTGTTCTGCCATTTTTACCCAGCTGTTGATCGGAACAGGGAAGAAATGCGGATCACCGTTTAAAGCAAGAATTTCCTGAAGGCAGCGGGCAAACCATTTCTGCTGCATCTGACCGAGGGCATCTCTGGAAATCTGATGAACATACGGAAAGATGGAAGGCGCACAGACCGATTCAAAGAGCCGGAGCGCAGAAAGATAATCCTGATCATTGCAGGAAAGGGAAATGTGAAGGGAAGGATCGTAGATTTTCAGCATGGTGAATTCCTCCTTGTATGACAGTCAGGATCAGGCTGCAGAATGTTCGTCTGAAGAACTCAGGCATCCGGCCAGTCCGGGGAAAAGTGAATCAGGCATTTTGTCGTGAGCGTGCTGCTCGAGAAGAATCTCCATGGGGGTTGCCTCAAGCAGGTAAGTCGAACGGCAGTATGGGCAGTCGGTCCGGTTGGGATGGTTCTGAAAGGTCAATCCGCAGAATGAACAGGTGCTGTACATAGACCATGAACCTCCTTTACAGGCAGATCAGATTGTCCGGGCATGATTAACGGGTGACGATTCTTCCGACAATACGGAAGTCCTGATCGGAAGTGATTTTTCTGGGCTTGTAATCAGGATTATGGGAAACAAGAACAGGCTGCATATGAAGGACACCGTCACTGGAAAGATACTCATCAGATTCATCGGGCGTTTCTTCATCATATTCTTTGATATAACCGTCGCCGTCGACGATAAACAGTCCAATCTCACCGGGATACAGGTGAGAACAGGTTTTTACAAAAACATACTGCCCGTTCATAAAACTGGGTTCCATACTGTTTCCGTCAACCTGTACTGCGAAATCAAAAGGTTCATCGGGAATCAGTGTTTCGGGAAGCTGGCGGGTTTCGAAAGCCTCTTCATTCAGATAATCGCCGCTTCCGGCAGAAGCTTTGTTGATGTTGACGAGGACAGAACGAAGAACCGGCATGTGAACTTTCGTGCGCTGGGGGCGTTTGACGGGTTCGTAGCGACCGGAATCAATCAGCATTTGCTCATAATCGTTGACTAACTGCCGACCGGCACGATTCAGCGGATCACTGCGCTGTGCAATGACTCCGGTGAAAGCCTGGAGACCGTCTGTGATATTCAGGGCATGACAGAGAGCAAGCAGCTGATATCCAGAGGGGACGTTTTCTCCAACCTCCCACCGATGTAAAGAAGTGACCGTAATATGGATTCCGTATTGTGTCAGTTTCTGAACCAGCTCAGCCTGCTTCATATGAGCGCTGCGCCGGGCAGCAGAGATTTTACAGCCGATCAGATTCTGTTCCCGAGCCTTATCGACACGAAAAGAATCGGGAAGGAAATGCAGGCTGCCGGAATTCTTGGCCATCGTGATCACCTCGTGGATCTGATGGCTATATTATACACGAAACGTAAATGATGTCAATACAAATTACGTAAAACGTAATTTTTTCAAAAACAAACACGAGATGTATGCATTATCCGAAAGAAGTCGGAATGATCAGACCTGAAGAACAGTGCGTCCGTGAAATCCCTGCGCAAATGGACAGAACGGACAAGGCGTGATATGATTATGAAGTGATGGGTATTTCCAATCCCATGATCCCCAAAGGTACAGACAGGCATTTATGCTCTGATGAGCTGGTGAATGTTGATGGATGAAGGAATGACTGGAGGATATATGCTGGATTATTTTGGAAAAAACGCATCTGACCTCAGGGAAAAAAGGCTTTGGCTGCTGGATATGGATGGGACGATCTATCAGGAAGAGCAGATTTTTGAGGGCACCCTTGATTTCCTTCGGGCCATCACGGATAGTGGCGGAGAGTATGTTTTCATTACCAACAATTCATCGAAGTCTGTTGTGGATTACCTCAACAAGGTCCATCGCATGGGCATCCGGGCAGAAAAGGAGAATTTCTTTACCTCTGCGCAGGCAACGATTCTCTTTCTTCAGAAAAACTATCCCGGGGCAAAAGTGTACTGCGAAGGAACCAGAAGTCTCATTCTGGAACTGCAGAATGCCGGAATTGATGTGACCGAGCAGGTCGAACCTGTTGACATTGTGCTGATGGGATTTGACATGGAACTGACATCACAGAAACTGCGCAACACCTGTGAAATCCTGACCCTGCAGGATGTTGTGTATATTGCAACGAATCCTGACTGGGTATATCCCGTATCTTTCGGCTTTGTCCCAGACTGCGGGTCCATCTGCAGCATGATCAAGAATGCCACAGGCAAATATCCAAAATTCATTGGGAAACCTGAACCGACGATGATTGATATTGTCCGTGAACAAAAACACAGGTCTGCAGAAGAGACTGTTGTAGTGGGGGACCGGCTTTACACGGATATTGCGGCAGGAGTCAATGCCGGTGTGACTTCCATCGCTGTTCTTTCGGGAGAGTCCACGGTCGAAGACATCCTGAAGGACTCTGTTCACCCAACCTATACATTTCGCGATGTAAGAGAAATCTATAACATCATACGTTAAGATCGGACAGTGCCTGGAATGAGGAATGGAAAATGACATTCACGCTGAGAAAATACAAGGCTCCTGATTTTGAACAGGCGATACTGATGTATGCTCCGGATGTAGTTCTGCAGGCGGCTCCACGGGACGGGGTTGCACCTGACGGATATCATGCGACAAGTATTTATCCGGAGTATTACCGTGTTTGCGGGAAGTGGCTTCTCGCGCAGGACAGCCGCATGGACTGTGTGGCGGTCTATCATGACGGCCGAATGGATGCTGTTGAATTCAGGAACCTGCGCAAGGGAGATCTGGTTGCCGTTGGCCGAACGGAGGACGGTTCGGAAGGAATTCTGGTTTGGCCGTATGGCTTTGCTGACAAGGGAGAGTCAGGAGATGTCTTTGCGTTTCGGACGGGAAGAAGCAGGGAAACATCTTTCTCCAGAGATTATGATGATCTGTACGAACTTCTGCGCTATGAAAAACATCATGGAAATATCCTTTGGGTGATGGGCCCCGCATGTACCTTTGACCATGATTCAAGAGCTGCTTTTTCAGGGCTTGTCCGGGAAGGCTATGTGCATGGACTGCTCGCAGGCAATGCACTGGCAACGCATGATCTGGAAGGAGCCTATCTGAAAACCGCACTGGGACAGGATATTTATACACAGGAAAACCAGCCGCTTGGCCATTACAATCATCTGGACACACTCAACCGGGTGAGAGCCAGTGGATCCATTGAACAATTCATCCGGGAGGAAAAGATCAACGATGGGATCATCAGTTCCTGTGTTGAAAAGAATGTTCCGTTTGTTCTGGGCGGGTCCATCCGGGACGACGGACCGCTGCCGGAAACGATTGGTGATGTCTATGCAGCCCAGGACCGGATGAGGGAACTGACACGTCATGCGACCACCGTGATCTGTATGGCGACGATGCTTCATTCCATTGCAGTCGGCAATATGACGCCTTCATACCGGGTGATGGAAGATGGGTCGGTGAGAGAAATCTATTTTTATGTCGTGGATATCTCGGAATTCATGGTCAGGAAACTGGCAGACCGAGGCAGCCTGTCTGCACGCAGCATTGTCACGAATGCACAGGATTTCATTGTCCAGGTGTATAAGAATCTGAGAACGGATTCATGAACACGGAAATGATAGGCCTCAGAATGCAGAACGTGTGCATGGTCACCGGGAAGAACCGGGCTGCTTCATGCGTTTTGTATCTGTGCAGGGACGCAGCATATACAGTGCTCTGCAACTGATATTTCTGCTGACTCGACCACAGAAAACTGTCCGGGCGGGCAGAATAATCCATATAGGAGTTTAATCCATGAAACATCTTGAACACTGGACAATACTGTCTGTGATCATGTTTTCCATGCTGTTTTCAGGTCCGATGACAGGAGCGTGGGCAGAAGAAGCAACCTCGAATGCTTCGGGCTTATCGGCGCAGGAGACAGAAACCTGGGACGAATATGAAGAAATGGTGCTGACCAGCGAAAACGAGGACGCACACGCTGCTCAGCGGGAATATACACCGGCTTATGGCAGCGGATATACCGATCCTGCTCTGAATTATTGGACTCTTCCCATGGATATAGCGGATGAGGCTGCGGTCTGGGACGTTTTGATGCAGCCCATCACTGTGCTCAACGGCAAGAGCTTTGAACGTCCGGAGAGGACTCAGATCACGGTCAGGAGCGAACCCAGTCTGGACAGTCCTGGCATCGGGGTAGTCACCTGCGAAAACCAGGGCGTCCACGTGCTGGAAAGAGGTCAGGAGTGGAGCCTGATTGAGTGCTACTCGGCATCTTTTTTTGACAGTAAAGTCGTCAACTGGAATCGGCTGATTCAGGGATATGTTCAGACGAAATATTTAAAGGAAGTGAAACCGGACACTTCCATGGGCCTTGTGATCGACAAGCTGACGCAGAGACTGTATCTTTTCCGCGAGGGGCGTCTTTATTCTGAACTGATGGTATCGACGGGAAAGAGCAATTCGAAGCAGCCCTATAATGAGACCAGATCCGGGGAGTTCCTGCTGACAACCAAAGTCGGCACCTTTAAAAGCGACAATATGACATGCCGGATTGCGATCCGCTTTAATTCCGGAGATCTTCTGCATGAAGTGCCCTACGTCTATTCCAGGAGTGACAAGGGATACAGAAAGCAGGAAGACGCACTTGGAAAGCGGGCCAGCCATGGATGCATACGGGTTCAGAGAAGACTGACCCCCGAAGGCATTAACATGGAATGGATTTATGAGCATTTCAATAAGAATACAAAGATCCTGATCTGGGAAGACTGGCAGGGACGTCAGATTCTTGAGCCGGAAGGGGATACACAACTGTACTACAATCCTGATGCCAAACCATCCGTAGCCTATTATCACTCCGGAGATTTCTGCTATGCGTGTCCCAAGGTCAGCCTCCAGTCGTTTGCTTATGCAGATCTGGATACTGAACCGTACAGCTCACTGGTGCGCTGTCCTTACTGTGCACCGCCGCTTCGCAGAGCGGAGATTGAGGAAATCAACCAGCTGCATGCTCTGGGCGGCGACCACGATCCGGTTCTGACAGAGGCCAGAAGCTACTGTCCCATGCCGCAGGCAGAATTCAAAAAGATCAAAGGCAAATAAGACAGCACATTCAAAAGAAACTGCATATAAAAAACGGAAACGGTCTGTACATGCATCATAGACCGTTTCCGTATTCAAATGGATGAAAAGTTCGTTGGGATATGAAGATCAGAACACCCCGGCAATGCCGAAGATCAGTCCGGCAGCACCACACAGCAGCATCACCAGGATTGGATTGAAATGAAAGCGGCGAAGCGCAAGAAATGCTGCTGCAAAAAGCATGAGCCCAATCAGATTGACCTGGTCGGGGAGAGAAAGAACTGTTCTGCCAAAGACAACCTGCAGAAACATGCGGAGGCCTGCGGACGCAATCAATGCGACAACGGCCGGGCGCAGTGTAGAGAGTACACTCTGCAGTGTTGGAAGCTGACGGTAGCGGGAATAGACGTAGGAAAGCAGAGACACAATGACCAGGGACGGCAGGATACAGCCGAAGGTTGCCAAAAGCGCACCGGGAAGACCGGCAACCTGCAGCCCGACAAAGGTGGCCGCATTGACGGCAATGGGGCCGGGGGTCATTTCAGCAATGGTGGCCAGATCGAGAAACTGATCTGCGCTGAGCCAGTGATGCATTTCGACAGCCTGATTCTGAATCAGCGGGATGGCGGCATAACCACCGCCGATTGAGAAAAGTCCGATCTGCAGAAAACTGAGGAAAAGCTGAACAAGAGCGGTCATGGCTTCTCCTCCTTTCCGTGCCTGAAGGCCAGAATCAGTCCGATGATGGCAGAGGCCAGAATAATCCATATGACATTGATACGGAAGAAAAAAGTGGCAGCGAAGGCCGCAGCCATGATCAGCGCGTGAATCCAGACGTTCTCAGAGAACGCTTTCTTTCCCAGACTGCAGGCGGCATCAAGAATGACAGCTGCCACACCGCTCTGCATGCCCTTGAGAATGAAAGCAACATACCGGTTCTCTGCAAACAGCCTGTAGAACAGAGAGATGATGGAAAGAATGACAATGGGGGGAATGACGGTCCCCAGAACGGCGGTCAGCATGCCGGGAAAGCCTGCAACATGCCATCCCACAAGGATGGCGGCATTGACTGCTATGGCACCGGGGGATGACTGGGCGATTGCCGTCATATCGAGCATTTCCTGATCTGTAATCCAGTGGAGTTCGTCGACAAAGCGGCGTTTCATGAAAGTCACGATGACAAAGCCGCCTCCAAAGGTGAATGTGCTGATATACAGCATGCTGAAAAACAATGTCAGCAGTTTTCTGGCGGGTGAAATGCGTTTTTGCATAGCAAGAAATCCTTATTGCAGTATAATAATGGACTGCCCGGTGAACCGGGAAAGCACAGTTGGTATAGCACAAAGGGCACAGTGTGTCAAATGCAACGGACGCAGAAAAGCGGCGTGTGCATGCCCTGATTGAGTACTTCATGAAGTATCCTCTTGCAAAGACAACGGCAGTGCAGTAAAGTACTGTCATCTTCAGATGCCCTGAACAGGCATAAAGGAAGGTGAAAGGATTGCGTATTCGCGCCGCAAAGAGGGAAGATGCACAGGAACTCCTGGAACTGTATGCACCGTATGTGGAAAAGACTGCCATCACCTTTGAAGTCACGGTGCCATCCGTTGAGGAGTTTGCCGGACGCATTCTGCAGACGCTGCAGCGATATCCATACATTGTTGCAGAGGAAAACCATGAAATCCTGGGCTATGCCTACACGGGTCCGTTCAAGGAACGTGCTGCCTATGACTGGGCAGTTGAAACTTCCATTTATGTAAAAATGGGCAGGACCCGGGGCGGAATCGGAAAAATGCTGTATACATCCCTTGAGGAAACCAGCCGCAGGCAGCATATTCTGAATATGAATGCATGTATTGCTTCTCCGGTGGTCGAGGATGAATATCTGACGCGAAACAGCATCGATTTTCATGAGCATCTTGGATATGCACTCGTCGGTACATTTCATCAGTGCGGGTTCAAATTCGGAAGATGGTATGATATGGTATGGATGGAAAAAATCATCGGGGGCCATGCTGCGTCCCCGAAGCCGATTCTCACATTTGAACCGCAATGGGTTTTCCCGGACACATGAGCACTGGCTGGCGGAAACGGATGGACTGAGTGCCATCTCCCGATACATGCAGATGAAAATAACGCATAATGGTGATGATTGAATTTGAATTTTAATCAATAAAAAAATGCATTTCCGGTGTATTTGGAATATGGGCTGACATCCGGGCTTAACGACTGCTGAGCACTTGGAAACCAGAAAAAGAAAGACTGGAACCTGAAAATGGCCCACTGCTCAGGATGGAATGGTAAATGAACCGAATTTCATTTCGAACTGCATTTTTTGTGTACTTTTCCCTCTCGTTTCTTTGCATTGGAGCAAATCTCTGATAAGATAGCCATGTTATCCACAAGTTCTCTGGATAAGAAGGTCTCCGGAGGCATTGATGAGTTTTTTGAAAAGCAGGTCTTTCCGCATTACCTCCCTGATCCTGTTCGTGATTGGTTTGGCACTCGGGATCTGGCAGGGTGTTTCCCGACAATCCCCGGTGCTGATCTTTCTCTCAGATCTGTGTTTTTCTGAGGCTATGGTATTTCTCGTGTTTGGCATCATACGCCTGCTTGGCAATATGCATGCGTTCACTTCCGCAGCATATTCTTTCCGGTTTGTCCATCGGATTTTCAGAAATCAGAAGGTGTCCGGGGAAAAAAGCAGGGATGAATACTGGAAGTATCGGGAATCCCGCACGAACCATCCTGAAGCAAAAGGCTACCTGATCCTGGCGGCCGGTTTTCTGGTTTTATCTGTGGGTCTCATTCCTTTCGCCATGCATGCCTGATGAGGATTGTTCTTGCGCTTTGCGCAATACATATATAATAAAAAAAATAAAACAGGAGTGAATGAAAGCATGAAGAAACTGACTTCTCTGTTCCTGGCACTGCTGCTTGTCCTGACCTGCGTGCAGGTTATGGCCTCTGCAGAAGGTGGAGCCAAAGTCTATCGTTCCTATATGGGTACGGACTGCCCCACACTCAATGCACAGAATTCCGTACAGACCAGCCTGGATACGCCAACGAGCTATTGCGGTGCTTTCCTGTACCGTGCAGTTCCTGACGAGGACGGCGGCAACTTCCACTATGTCGGCGACATCGCTGCTGAACTCCCTGTTCAGGTGGATGCTGTGACATGGAACATTCCTCTTCGCAAGGAAGCATGCTGGGCCAACGGTGATCCGATCAATGCCGATACCGTGGTCTATTCCTTCAAGATGCTGCTGGATCCGCTGCTGGTCAATCAGATGGCAGACTTCCTGGCTGATTACAACATCAAGGTGCTGAACGCGAAAGCCTATAATCAGCAGGGCACCGAGAATACCGTGGCATGGGAAGATGTCGGCGTCAAGAAGATTGATGATTACACTGTTCAGATCATTACCGATGGTGAGTATACCCAGACCCAGGTCTGCAGCCAGTTCACCAACCGTGCAACAGCTGTTGTCTATGAGCCGCTCTATGAAGCCGGCATGAACGAAGACAGAACGATGACGACCTATGGCAGCACGCTGGATCAGTATATGTGCGCCGGCCCGTACAAGTTTGACAGCTGGGTGTTTGACCATGCTCAGACTTATGTGCGCAACGAGAAATACTGGATGCCTGAACTGTATCACTATGATACCGTTGAAATCCGCATCATCCCTGAAATGAATGCCCGCGTTGAGCTCTGGGAACAGGGAATGCTGGATGACCTTTCTCCCGATGCCAATACCATCGAAACCTATATCGATGATCCGCGCATGGTGGAGTATTCTTCTCTGACCATCTTCCATATTGACGTCAACTGCGCCAACCCGGCAAACCCGCTCTCCTCTTCGGTCAACTATCGCCGTGCACTGTACTATGCGATGAACCGTGAAGTGATCGCTGAGAGCATCTTCGGTTATCAGGAGCCTGCCGGCTGGTATGTCAACGGACAGGCTGGTCTCCTTTCCGAGTCCGGACTGACCTATCGTGAATCCGAATACGGCAAGGCTGTTGTCGATAAGGTCAACAGCTGGGGTCCTGCCGGATACAGCCCTGAGCTGGCCCGTGAATATCTGGCCAAGGCTTACGAAGAATGCAACCTGCCTGCAGATACCGTCGTCACCCTGCATATGGCTTTCGACGAGTCTGATACTGCATGGAAGGCAACAGCGGAATATCTGATGGAAGAATTCCCGGTGATCTTTGAAGGAAAACTGGCCATCACCATCGATACCTACGCGGGCATTTCCACCACCGAGTACAAGAAGACCACCGATTCCTGGGACCTGTCCCCGAACGACTGGACCCGCGGTGCTTCCCGTACCTATCCCTACACCTGCTTCTACTATTATCTTGAGTCCTACGGCTCTCACCCCAACAACTATTTCGACGCTGAATTTGAAGCACAGTATGCGGTCTGCGAATCTGTGAAGGATGACTATGAAGCCATGCTGAAGGAAACCCAGAAGCTGGAAGAGATTTACATCGACAAAGTTATCCATATCCCGATGGTACAGGCTGTCAGCTATCAGATGTTCTCTGATCGCCTGGTCCTCCCCGTTACCACCTATATTCCTGGCTTCGGATGGGGAACCATGTTCGGCGATATCGCTGAATAATCCAATGTGTTTCAACAGAGGTGTACAGCGTTGTACACCTCTGTTTCCTTGTTCTGCAGGGTAAGCTGCAGGCCACCGCATCCATAACCGAGATGGGAGGACGCACATGTTCAAATATATTCTGGGACGCATTGGCGCCATGCTCCTGACGCTGTTTCTGGTCATGACGCTTTCGTTCTGGATTATCCGCCTGATGCCGATGAGCATCTTTGAAAACCCTGAGGTTTCGCCTGAAATTCAGAAAAAACTGGAAGACCGCATGCATCTCCATGAACCCATGGCTGTCCAGTATTTCTATTTCATTGAAGGAATCGCAGTGCGCGGAGATTTCGGAACTTCAGTCAAGATTCGTCCGGGTCTTGATGTTTTTGAGATCCTTTCGACGCGGATTCCGGCGACAGTGGTCCTCAATGCGTTTTCCCTGATTCTGTCCATTCCGCTTGGCATTCTTTTCGGATCCTGGGCCGCTTTGAAGCGAAACAAATGGGCAGACAACATTATTTCATTCTGGATTGTGATCTGCATCTCGGTTCCGTCTTTCGTCTTTGCCTCGCTTCTGCAGTATTTTCTGACGTTTGTATGGCCTCTTTTTCCAACGCTGTACAATGCTCAGGCTTCGAATTTCGGGGCACAGCTGTATTCCATGATCCTTCCGATCATTGCACTTTCTCTGAACCCGATTGCCAGCATTGCACGCTATCTGCGCGGTGAACTGATTGAAACGCTCTCATCTGATTTCATGCTTCTGGCCAGAACCAAGGGCCTGACCCAGGGTGAGGCAACCATGAAGCATGCTTTCCGCAATTCCCTGGTACCGATTGCCAATACCATTATTCCCATGATCACCGGTATTATGGGCGGATCTCTGGTCATTGAAAAAATGTTTGCAGTCAATGGCATGGGCGGTCTGCTGATCGATTCCATCCTTGCGGGAGACCATTTCCTGACAGTGGCTCTGCTGATTTTCTATTCGGCGATCTCGCTGTTTACGATTCTTGTCGTTGACATTTCCTATGGTATTATTGACCCGAGAATCAGAGTAGGAGGCCGCGCATGAAAATCTATGATATTCATCAGCCGCTTCCGGAAGAACTGTCTCAGCTGCCGGATGAAAAGTTTCAGGTGCAGGTGCGGGAGCATGGATTCGACGAGATCGGCAAGTCCAACTCTGCCGGCTTTTATCGCGATGCACTCAGACGCCTCAAGCAGAACAAAGCGTCCGTGATCTCCTTCTGGATTATCCTTACGATTATTCTGCTTGCCATCATCGTTCCGAATGTAACCGGCTATACCTATACACAGCAGAACGTGAGCGGCAAGAACCTTCCCCCGAAAATCCCGGGCCTGGAGCGGATCGGCATTGCGGACGGCACGATGGTGCTGACCAACCGCAAGAAGGATTCACTTTCCAATCCCAAGCGCTTCCCGGAAGGGAGTGTCCTTGCGGTTGTCAAAGAGTATAAGGCCAATAAAGTTGATGTTGTGGACGTCAAAGTCGATTATTACAAATACTGCAAGATCGATGAGGGCGAATATCACTGGTTTGGAACAGACTATCTCGGACGCGACATTCTTACACGACTGTTTATGGGTGCCCGAGTGTCACTTCTGATTGCCTTTATCTCCGTGATCACGAATGTGGTCATCGGCGTGATTTACGGTTCGGTTGCCGGCTATTACGGGGGGAAGGTCGATATGTTCCTCACACACTTTGCTGAGGTGCTCGATGGACTTCCGTACATTGTGGTGACGATTCTCTTCATGCTGCTCTTTGGATCGGGCATGTTTTCCATCATTCTGGCCCTGACGGTCACAGGATGGATTGGCACAGCCCGCCTGACCCGTGCACAGTTTTACCGCTTCAAGGGAAGAGAGTATGTGCTTGCTGCAAGGACGCTCGGCGTGCCCGATCGGAAACTCATTTTCCGCCATATTCTTCCCAATTCTATTGGTCCTCTGATTACACGGGCCATGATTGCGATCCCTGGCGCGATTTTTTCCGAATCATTCCTTGCCTATATCGGATTGGGTATCAAACCGCCGGAACCGTCCATCGGTACACTGCTGTCTGTGGGACAGAGCGTCCTTCTTCAGTATCCGTATCAGACATTGTTTCCGGCTGTCCTGATTTCTGTTCTGATGGTGGCATTCAATCTGTTTTCCAACGGACTTCGCGATGCGATGGATCCGACACTGCGCGGTGAGGAGGGCTGATGATGACAGAAAACAGCACTATCCTCAGCGTGAACGATCTGCGCATATCCTTCAGAACCGTGAACGGGGTCGTCCAGGCTGTACGCGGCGTATCATTTGATCTCAAGCGCGGGGAAACCGTAGCGATCGTGGGCGAATCCGGATCCGGCAAATCAGTGACCATGAAAGCGCTGATGGGGATTCTTCCGCCCAATGCAGTCATTGAAGAAGGATCTATCCTTTACAACGATATGGATCTGACCAAAGCCGACGAAAAAGTGATGCATGAAATCCGCGGGAAGCGGATCGGCCTGATTTTTCAGGACCCGCTTTCAGCCCTGAATCCGATCATGCGCGTGGGAAAACAGATTACAGAAGTCCTCAGAAAACGGGGATTATCCTCCGCGGAAGCCAAGGAACGGGCGATTGAACTGATTCGCGCAGTCGGTATCCCGGATCCGGAAAGATCCTATTCTGCCTATCCCTTTCAGTTTTCCGGCGGCATGCGGCAGCGTGTTGTGATTGCGATTGCGCTGGCCGGAGACCCGGAGATTCTCATCTGCGATGAGCCGACGACTGCCCTGGATGTGACCGTTCAGGCGAAGATTCTTGACCTGATCAATCAGATCAAGGAAGAGCGCGGACTTTCCGTTATCTTCATTACACACGACCTGGGTGTCGTGGCTAATATGGCAGATCGCGTCAATGTGATGTATGCGGGACGGATCGTCGAGGCAGGCACAGCGGAAGAAATCTTCTTTGAGCCGGTGCATCCCTATACCTGGGCTTTGCTTGAATCCATGCCTGATCTCCAGACTTCAGGAAGGCTTCAGGCGATTCCCGGGGCACCGCCCAACATGATTGCTCCGCCTCCGGGTGATGCATTTGCTCCGCGGTCTTCCTACGCGCTGAAGATTGATTATGAGCAGGAACCTCCGATGTTCGCGCTTTCCGATACGCATATTGCAGCCACCTGGCTTCTTCATCCGAAAGCGCCGAAACTGGAAATGCCTGCCTCACTGAAGGAACGAATTGCCCGTATGCGAAAGGAGGCAGAGAAATATGTCTGAACCCATGGAAAGCCTCCTTCACGTTGAACATCTGCGTCAGACCTTTGTGAGCGGTCACGGTTCCAGGAAGCGGACGGTGCATGCCGTTGACGATGTCTCTTTCGATGTCTATCCTGCGGAAACGTTTGGACTGGTCGGAGAGTCGGGCTGCGGCAAGACGACCACAGGCCGTACAATTATCCGCCTGTATGACCCCACCGGCGGAAAAGTGACCTTTGACGGCCGTGAGATTTCCGGCCCGATGAACAAAGAACTGCGCAAATATCTTTCGGATAATATTGCCATGATTTTCCAGGACCCCATTGAGTCCCTGAATCCGCGCATGACCATTGAAGAGATTGTCGGAGAGGGGCTGAAACTCCGGGGTGTGACCAACAAAAGTGAACGGCATGTGCAGGTCGTTGAAATGCTCCACCGTGTCGGACTGACCGAGGAGCATGCATCCCGCTATCCGCATGAGTTTTCGGGGGGCCAGCGGCAGAGGATCGGCATTGCCAGGGCCATGATTGTCCATCCGCGCATGATCATTGCAGATGAACCGGTTTCCGCGCTGGATGTTTCCATTCAGGCTCAGGTCATCAATCTGCTCAATGATCTGAAAAAGGAAATGGGCCTGACCATTCTCTTTATTGCCCATAACCTGAGCGTCGTCAAATACTTTTCGGACCGCATCGGTGTCATGTATTACGGAAAACTGGTCGAGGTGGCCAGGAGCGGGGATTTGTATGATCATCCGCTGCATCCGTATACACGGGCCCTGCTCTCGGCCATACCGGAACCGAATCCATTGACCGAGCGGCACCGCGTCCGGCTGGACTATGATCCTGCCCGTGACCACGATTATTCCAGGGAGCAGCCTCAGATGCGGGAGGTGGCACCGGACCACTATCTCTATTGCTCTGAATCGGAATATGAAAAGGCTGTACGCAGCCTTGAAAAGGCATAAGGAAGAGAGGCTCCGGCTTCTCTTCTTTCTTTGTATCCGGGCGGCCAGGCAGAGAAAAACTGCCTTGACTTTCATTGGATGAATGAATAGAATGAGTTGCCTCCGACAGGCGGCAAAAGAGAAAGGTTTCCGGAGAGAAGACGGTCATGGACCGCTTTCTCTCCGTTTTTCAGGGAGAGATCAGACATGGAACGGAAACAGGACTTTGTGACGGGGCCAATCCTGTCCAAACTGATTCGGTTTGCGCTGCCCATTCTTGGTGCTTTGATTCTGCAGGCCATGTATGGCGCTGTGGACCTGATGGTGGTCGGGCAGTATGCCGGCCCGGCGGACGTCAGCGGTGTATCCACCGGAAGTCAGCTGATGATGAGTATCACGGGTCTCATCACCGGTCTGGCGATGGGAACAACGGTGCTTCTGGGGCAGCGTCTCGGCGCAGGAAGACGAGATGAGGCAGGAGAAGTTGTCGGCGGTGCAGTGTGCCTGTTTGCAGTGCTTGCGGCCGCGATATCAGTGCTTGTGGTGGCGTTTGCCCGTCCTCTGTGTACGCTGATGCAGGCGCCGGCAGAAGCATTCGATGCGACGGTCCAGTATGTGCGGGTCTGTGCAGGCGGGGCGTTGTTTATCGCCGCGTACAATGTCCTTGGCAGTATCTTTCGTGGGCTGGGGGATTCCAGAACGCCGTTTCTTTCCGTGAGCATCGCCTGCATAGCCAATATTGCAGGTGATCTGCTTCTGGTGGCAGTGCTGCATATGGGCAGCGCAGGTGCAGCGCTTGCAACAGTCGCATCACAGGCGGTTTCTGTGCTGATTTGTTTCCCGGTGATCCGAAAAAAAGGACTTCCCTTTGCATTCGGGAAGTCTCAGATCCGGTTCCACCGGCAGGTGATTCGTCAGACCATCCGCATTGGGGCACCGATTGCGCTGCAGGACCTGCTGGTCAGCTTTTCCTTTCTTGCCATCCTGTCCATTGTCAACGGCCTTGGACTGATGGCGTCGGCCGGCGTCGGCGTGGCGGAAAAGCTCTGCGGCTTTATCATGCTGGTGCCGTCTGCATTCATGCAGACGCTCTCAGCCTTTGTAGCCCAGAATGTTGGAGCAGGAAAGCATGACCGGGCAAGAAAGGCCATGCTGTTTGGCATGATGATTTCCTTTGGAATCGGATGCTGCATGTCTGCACTGGCCTTTTTCAGGGGGGATCTTCTGTGCTCCTGGTTTGCCAGGGACCCGGAAGTCATTGCCAATGCATGGGATTATCTGAAAGCCTATGCGATTGATACCCTTCTGGTGAGCTTTTACTTTTGCTTTAATGGTTTCTTTAATGGTTACGGAGAAACACGCTTTGTCATGATTCAGGGCATGCTGGGTGCTTTCTGTGTCAGACTCCCGGTCTCCTTCCTGATGAGCCGGATCCAGCCGGTGTCCCTTTTCCGCATCGGCCTGGCTGTTCCGCTTTCCAGTGTGGTTCAGATCCTTCTGTGCCTTCTGTATTTTTTCCACCTGAGAAGAAAACTGGAAAACGCCTCCGAAGAGGCGTGAATGGAATTCCGGCAGCAGACGGACTTTGTTTTCAATCGGACTGCCCCAGCGCAGTCCGGACCATGCGCTCGAAGGATGCAGCAAAACGAAGATCATCCTCCTCTGTGCGCTTGGCGGGGCCCTTGAGATGATGCCTGGCAGAACGCCGGGCTTTTTTTGCGAGATGGCGTTCCATCAGCAGGGTATCAATATTGTCATCCGTGTACCAGCGCCCGCTCTGATGTATGCAGTAGCATTTTTTCCCAAGTGCCAGTGCGGCGACACCATAGTCCTGGGAGACCACAATGTCTCCTGCATGACACAGATTAATCAGGGCGAGGTCCACAGCGTCAGCGCCTTCACCGATTACGCGGACTTCGCCGTAGGCAGGGGAGAGGGTGTGGCTGGTATCACACAGGAAGATGAGCGGGATGCCGTACTGCTCTGCAATGCGCTCGACGATCTGCTTGACAGGGCAGGCATCTGCATCGACATAGATGGTCATGACGGCGAGGGCTCCTTTCTTTGAGAGCGGTCCACATGAGGGGAATGTCCGTTTTGATAACTTCGGGGCGATTCACCGAACTCTTTCACAAAGGCGCGGTAGAACCCGGAGTAGTCGCGAAAGCCGCAGGAGAGATAGGCTTCAGAGATCGGCGTTCCTGTGCGGATCGCATCAGCACAGCGGTTCAGCCGCTGCTTCGTAATGTACTGATGGGGAGACAGACCGATCAGGTCCTGGAAGAGATGCACAATATAATATTTGCTCAGATAGAAGACCTGGCTGAGATGCTCCAGGGACAGTTCTTCAGAGAGATGCTCTAGAATGTACCTGGAAATGGCATCATAATGCGAGGTTCCCGGGAGTTTTGTTTCTTTTTCAATGAGCTCGTGTGAACAACGGTTCAGAGAAAGCAGCAGGTCATTGAGACGGATGGAAAGAGCCATTTCCTTTGCATATCGGTCTGCGTGGATTTCATCAAGCAGAGCGAAAAGACGGTCCGAAAGCTGGAGAAAGGGAACCAGGGGGAAATGCAGCAGCGGCTGTCCGGATTGTCTGACATGATCGAAGATATACCCGCATTCCGGACTGCTTTCTGTCAGGATGGAGATGTACTGTGTGGAAACCCAGAAAACAAAGCGGCGGTAGGGGACGGAAGCGTCCAGAACATGGAGACAGTGCTCTGTGCCGGGCAGCACAATCAGAACATCTCCGGGCGTCGGCTGACACTTTTGGCCGCCCACGATCATTTCGACTTTGCCTTCCAGAAAGAAATAGCATTCCAGATAATCATGGCGGTGCATGTCCACGGACCGAAGGTCGTTGTCATTGTAATAATACAGTTCAAAATCTTTAGCCAGCATATACTGGCGCACTGTGAATGCTGAGCTTGCATGGCGGGCCATGGCGGCACCTCCCGATTCTGGTGAATGATTTCATTATAGCAATTTTCGCAAAGTATACAAGAAAAATAGCATTGCATATCCGGTTGGATTTTAGTAAAATTTACACATGCTGACATTCAGACCTGAAGGACAGCGTGAAAAAAGTGATTCAGGGAGGTTTTTCAAATGGGAAGCAATGCAATTGTAGGCCAGAGCGGTGGACCGACTTCTGTGATCAATGCAAGCCTTGCCGGTGTACTGGAAGCCTGTGAAGCGCGCGGTGCAAAAACAGTGTATGGCATGACCAACGGAATTCAGGGGCTGCTCGAAGAAAAAGTGGTGGATCTGACAGAACAGGTCGCATCCTCTCTGGAAATTGAACTGCTGAAACGTACGCCTTCTTCCTATCTTGGAAGCTGCCGTTACAAGCTGCCTGATATCACGGACGATCCGCAGGTATATGAGAAGCTGTTCGCCATTCTGGAGAAACTGGATATTGGCTGGTTTTTCTATATCGGTGGAAATGACAGTATGGATACCATCAATAAGCTGCATCAGTATGGCAGAATGGTGGGCAGTGATATTCGTTTCATGGGTGTGCCCAAGACCATCGATAACGATCTGATGCTGACAGACCATACACCCGGCTACGGATCGGCGGCAAAGTACATTGGCGTGGTCATGAAGGAACTGGTCCGTGATGCCACGGTATACGGCAATAAGTTTGTGACCGTGGTGGAAATCATGGGCCGCAATGCGGGCTGGCTGACCGCGGCCGCCGCACTGGCCAGAGGGGAAGACTGCGAAGGCGTTGATCTGATCTGTCTGCCTGAGCTTCCGTTCCATATGGATCGATTCCTGACCAAAATTGAAGCGATGCAGAAAGACAAAAAGTCGATTGTTGTGGCAGTCAGTGAAGGTGTAAAGCTTCCGGACGGCCGGTATGTCTGCGAGCTTTCCAATGATGCTGCATTTATCGACGCCTTCGGCCACAGAAATCTGACCGGTACAGCACGCTATCTGTGCAATGAAATCGCGAAGAATATGGATACCCGCGTGCGTTCCGTTGAGCTGTCCACTCTCCAGAGATGCGCCGGCCACCTGACCAGCAGAACCGATATTACCGAAGCCTATCAGGTCGGCGGAGCAGCAGCCAAGGCCGCCTTTGAAGGCACTTCCGGAAAGATGGTTGCACTCAAGCGGCTTTCCGATGAACCGTATCAGTGCACGACGGAACTGGTGGATATTGAGAAAGTGGCAAACTATGAAAAGAAGATCCCGCTCGAATGGATCAATTCCTACCGCACGGACATGACGCAGGAATTCCTGACCTATGCCAGACCGCTGATCCAGGCGGAACTGACACCCTTCTTTATTGCGGGTCTTCCCAGACACATTGTCAACCATGGATAATCAAAAACATGTGGGTCATGAGCAGTGTTTCCCGGGAAGGGACACTGCTTTCTTCTTGGCAGAAAACCGCCGGTGCTGAAAAGCATACGTCCCGAATATGGATGATCCGGTGCGGGAAGAAAAAGCGTGTCCTATGCGTTTATCATGGCGAAGGCGTGTTTGAAGAGAGGAGCGATGCATCATATGATGAAAAAATGGATCGCGCTGTTTCTGCTGGTGGCTCTGATCGGAGGTGGGCAGATGATGACCGGTCATGCGCAGGCAGAGGATGTCTGGATGCTTGCCGTGCATGTAGGAAAAGGAGATGCACTGCTCATCGGTGTGGATGGGGAAGTCTGCCTGATCGATACAGGATACCCGAATGTCCGGGGAAGAATCCTCACAGCCATGAAATACATGGGCGTATCGGAGCTTTCGGGTGTATTCATCACGCACACGGACAAAGACCATGTCGGAGGCCTCGAATGGCTGAGCGACAGCGATATTCCGGTCAGGGCCTGGTATGCGTCGGCCATGTATCTGGACACATCTGAAAAGAAGCATCCTCTGGCTGTTGCTGCATCGAAGCGGGGCATGGAAGCCCAGTGGCTGAAAGCAGGAGACCGCGTCCCGATTGGATCGGCTGTTTTCAATGTGCTCGCCCCGATTGAAATGGCCAATGACAAGGATGACAATAATTCGCTGGTCATGATGCTGGAATCTGCTGAAGGACGGATCCTGCTGACCGGGGATATTGAGATTCCGGCAGCGGAAACGCTGCTGGACAGCGGCGCGTCGCTGAAGTGTGATGTGCTGAAGGTGGCCAATCATGGCGACAGCGATGCGGCCAGCCAGGAATTCATGCAGGCAGCTAGTCCCAAAGCGGCTGTGATCTCGACCAGTTCTGCCGAGAAGGAAGACACGCCGTCGGCCAAGGTGCTCAGACTGCTCCAGAAAGTCAATGCGGTGGTGGCCTGCACGCAGGATGCCGAGCTGGGTGTTCTCGTGCGCCTGAAGGGCGGAGAGCCGACGGTTGACCTGCTTGATATGTCCGGAACATCAACCGGCGCAGTGATTGAGTCGGTCGATGCGGAGGAGGACAGCATCATTCTGGCCAACACAGGTTCCGAGACAGTGGATCTGACGGACTGGTATCTTTATTCAGTCCCGGGCAATGAAATGATGGTTTTCCCAAAAGGCACAACAATCGAGCCGGGAAAAAAACTGACGGTGGGCACGCTTTCCACGGAGGGCGGTGCGGATGTGACCTGGCCGGCCAAGAAAGTGATCAACAAAAAGAAGACCGATACCCTGACACTGTATGACGCGTATGGGTTTGCAGTATCGGAAAAGGATAACGGTCTGTGATCTGACCCAACGAAAAAAACTGCTGCAGGCTCAGCAGTTTTTTTCGTTGGAAGAGACTTATTGTACATTGTCGTCCGTACTGTATCCCTGAGGAATCATGGAGAGATCATACGGTGTCGTCTGATAGACAAAGTAGTTCAGCCAGTTGCAGAACAGGAGATTGGCATGGGCACGCCAGGTGACACGCGGCGGAAGCGTGTCATCCCCGTTCGGATAGTAGTTTTCTGGTGGAGCGATTGGCTTTCCGGCGGCAAGGTCCCGGCGGTATTCCTGCTCCAGGGTGTCTGCATCGTATTCAGAGTGGCCTGTCACAAAGATCTGCTTGTGCTTTTTGGCATAGACAGCATACACACCGGCCTGCGGGGAGGAGGCAAGAATCTGCAGTCTGGGAACAGCTTCAATGTCTTCCCGAAGCACGGTTGTGTGCCGGGAGTGTGGGACATAGAAGACATCGTCAAACCCGCGGAAAAGGATGCTGCGCTTATACTCGACCTCATGCGGATAGACGCCGAACAGCTTTGCAGAAAGGGGCTGCTTGGGAATGCCGTAGTGATAGTACAGCCCAGCCTGGGCGCCCCAGCAGATGTGGAACGTGGAATGCACATGATTCGTGGTCCACTCCATAATGTCACAGAGTTCAGGCCAGTAATCGACTTCTTCAAAGGCCAGATGCTCCACAGGAGAACCCGTGATGATGCATCCGTCAAAATTGCGGTCCCGGACTTCATCAAAGGTTTTATAGAAGGCATGCAGGTGCTCGGGCGGCGTATTGACGCTGGTGTGTGTTTTCGGAGCCACCAGTTCCAGGTCAATCTGCAGGGAAGTGTTGCCCAGAAGACGCGCGAACTGAATTTCTGTCTGGATTTTTTTGGGCATCAGGTTGACCAGGAGGATCTGGAGCGGACGGATATCCTGGGAGACAGCGCGTCCCTGGGACATGACGAAGATGTTTTCCTGATGCAGAACATCAACGGCTGGCAGCCGGTCGGGTATTTTAATCGGCATGGTATTCTTTCCTCTGCTTATTTGATCTGATCCAGAGCCTGAGCGATATCATCAATCAGGTCCTGTGCGTTTTCCAGACCGCAACTCATGCGGACCAGGCCGGCAGGCACACCGGCGGTCCTGAGCTGTTCGTCCGTCATCTGGCGGTGGGTGGTGGTGGCCGGGTTCAGGCAGCAGGTCCGGGCGTCGGCAACATGCGTCTCAATGGCGGCCAGTTTCAGGCTGTTCATAAAGACAGAAGCTGCTTCGCGTCCGCCTTTCAGCTCAAAGCTGACAACCCCGCAGGAGCCGTGCGGAAGGTATTTCTGCGCACGCGCATGGTAGGGATCTCCGGGGAGGTCGCAGTAGCTGACACTGGCGACTTTCGGATGGGAAGAAAGATATTTCGCTACAGCGAGGCCGTTTTCACAATGCCGCGCCATGCGGACATGCAGACTTTCCAGACCGAGATTCAGATAGAACGCATGCTGGGGCGACTGGATGGAACCAAAGTCGCGCATCAGCTGTGCCGTGCATTTGGTAATGAAGGCGCCTTCTTTTCCGAATTTCTCTGCATAGGTGATGCCGTGATAGCTTTCATCCGGCGTGCACAGTCCGGGAAACTTGTCTGCGTGTGCCATCCAGTCAAAGTGACCGGAGTCGACAATCGCTCCGCCCACAGCGGCTCCATGACCGTCCATGTATTTGGTCGTGGAATGCGTGACAATGTCTGCACCCCATTCAAACGGCCGGCAGTTGACCGGCGTGGCGAAGGTGTTGTCGATAATCAGCGGGACACCGTGCGCATGAGCGGCTCTGGCGAACTGCTCGATATCCAGCACGGTGAGGGCCGGATTGGCGATGGTTTCTCCGAAAACCAGTTTGGTGTTTTCACGGAAGGCTGCATTGAGTTCTTCATCGGTTGCCGTGGGGGATACAAACGTGACATCGATCCCCATGCGGGCCATGGTGACAGAGATCAGATTGAAGGTGCCGCCGTAAATACTGGAAGAGGCGACAATATGATCACCGCAGGACGCAAGATTGAACATGGCAAAGAAGTTGGCTGCCTGACCGGACGAGGTCAGCATGGCCGCCGTGCCGCCCTCCAGGGCTGCAATCTTGGCTGCAACATAATCATTGGTGGGATTCTGCAGACGGGTATAAAAATAGCCGGCAGCCTCAAGATCAAAAAGCTTGCCCATTTCTTCTCCGCTTTCATAACGGAACGTGGTCGACTGAATGATCGGAATCTGCCGGGGCTCACCGTTGGCAGGGGTATAGCCGCCCTGCACACAGATGGTTTCAGGATGAAGGTCATGCATATGGAATCCCTCCTGATGAAGTATATATTCGGAATCATAGCGAAATCACTTTGGAGTGTCAATGCGTTTGGGCAATTGAGAGCAGATGAAGAACAAAAGCCGGAAGTGTGCTATAATCTATCGGCCGTCCGAAAACGGCATTGACTGACTGGAAGGTGCATGCATGCTTGCCCGAAAAGAAATGAAACTGACGGAAGGTCCTCTTTTTCGTCAGATTGTCCTGTTTTCTCTGCCCCTGGTATTGTCGAACCTTCTGCAGGTCCTTTTTAATATGTCCGATATCGCCGTGGTCGGCCAGTTTGCCGGTGCACGTGCGCTGGGCGCTGTCGGATCCACTGCGATTCTTGTCTCGCTTTTTACCGGTTTTCTGATCGGCATGGGCAGCGGCATCAATGTCATTGTGGCACGGTATCTCGGCGCAGGCAGAGACCGTGACGTGCAGGAATCCATTCATACCGCATTCCTTCTGATGGTGATCACAGGCCTTGTGCTCCTGGCTGTCGGCATGCTGTTTTCAGGACCGCTGCTTCAGCTCCTGGGAACCAAGAGTGAACTGATAGACGGGGCTGTAACCTATCTGAAACTCTATTCTCTGGGCATGCCAGGGGCGGCTGTGTTCAATTACGGAAGCGCCGTTCTTTCGGCGGGCGGAGACACTAAAAGACCACTGGTCTTCCTGTCGTGTGCGGGCGTGCTGAATGTGCTCCTGAACCTGTTCTTTGTGATCGTCTGTCATATGGCGGAAGCCGGTGTCGCGCTGGCCTCAGCTGTCAGTCAGAGCATGGCTGCGGTGCTGATCGTGCTTTCGCTGATGCACAGAACAGAGGCTGCATGCCTGACGATGCGGCATCTGCGGATTACGCCTTCCAAAGCAAGACAAATCCTCTCCCTGTCCATCCCTGCCGGTCTTCAGAACGCGATTTTTGCCATCGCCAATCTTTTTGTGCAGGCCGGCGTCAATACATTTGATGCGGTCATGGTGGAAGGCAATTCAGCGGCTGCGAATGCTGACGGCCTGGTGTATGATGTGATGGCTGCGATCTATACGGCCTGCTCCAGCTTTATGAGCCAGAACTATGGTGCAGGAAAGCGGAAACGGGTGATTCGCAGCTATACACTGTCCCTTCTGCTGTCCCTGGGTGTGGGTCTGTTCATGGGGCTGATGCTGGTCCTGTTTGGAAAAGAGTTTCTGTCAATCTTTACCAGGGATCCTGAAGTCATCGAGGCCGGCATGCACAGACTGACGGTCATGGGCATTTCCTACGGTTTCTCGGCCTTTATGGACTGTACCATTGCCGCATCCAGAGGCCTTGGCAAGAGTGTGGTGCCTACTGTGATTGTCATCCTTGGGTCCTGTGTTTTCCGGGTGATCTGGGTCTATACTGTGTTCGCCTATTTCCACACGATCCGTTCCCTGTATCTGCTGTATATTTTCAGCTGGACACTGACGGCCGCGGCAGAAATCGTGTACTTTGCCCGGTGCTGGAGAGAAAAAAGAGAACGTCTTTCAGATGATTGAGGATATAAAGTGAGCCCTCTGCTTCACGGCAGAGGGCTTTCTTTATGCAGATCAATGGGAGGACGATGAAGAGGAAGAAGCAGCGGAGCTCGCGGCAATGGCGCACATGGCTGCATTCATGGCGATGACCATGGAAATGGTGGAGGTCATCACATAGGGGTTCTGGGTATGCTTCAGATCGGCACCCACCAGCATGGCGGCGTGCATCAGCCGCGTTCTGGCACTGTAGCCGAAGAAACCGTATCCTTTCTGTTCCCGGAGGAATGCATCGGCTTCCAGCATGTCTTCCACGATCTGCTGCGGCTCGGGACCGTGCAGGGCCAGCACGCCGAGCGCGGAGAGTTCATAGCTTTTCCCGTATTTTCTCCCTGCATGGTCAAGCTGGTCCAGAAGAGCAAGAAGACGGTCCACTGCGGCGGATGTATCACCGCCGGCCAGCATCTGGGCGAGAGTCTGGATGCTGTTGGAGTCGGCAAAGGAAATCGAGCTTTTCAGACGACGATAGGCATCTTCCATATCGCGCATGAGGTCTTCATCGGATTTTGTGCTCGCGGCCATCAGAACGGCGGCAGGCTTGTCCTCTGAACCTGTCAGAAGGGGATGTGCTTTGTTCATCTGGCGATAGAGTTCATGACCGCGCGCAATCAGCGCATCCGCATCCTCAAGATCGGGAAGAACAAGGGAGAGCAGGGCTGTATATTCAGATCCCCTGAAGGTTTTCTTGAGGCGCTCATAGAGATCAAGTGCCTCATGCAGATAGGCGGTATCATTGCCATGGGCTGCGAGATAGCATGCGGTCGGCATAAGCATCATGCTGCGGAAGTTTGAGAAAATGCCGGTGCTTTGGCGCACGAGGTCTCTGGCACGCGTCAGCTCATCTTCCGACAGCGGCTCCTCACTCTGGAGGAGGGCAGCGGCACAGACGGGATAAATATAGGAGCTTTCAAAACGAAACACTTTTTTCAGTATGTCACGCAATTCGATCATGCGCTGTGAAGTTGCAAGCAGTGTATTGTTCATGGTGCATCCTTTCTGTGTGCAGATATGCAGCTCAGTATCTGCTCCACGATGATGATTGTATCCGCCGGGGCAGGAAAAGACAAGAGAAAGAGCGTGAATGATACAGAAAGCAGATTGAAATGACAAAGGATTCATCTTGTGATCTGTGCACTTGTTATCTATAATGCTATCAACACCTGCAGATCCATTCCGCAACGAAGGCATTTGCTGTGCAGGTGCTGAGAAGAGGAAAAGAGGCAGGGGGAGAAGCGATGCAGGCGGATCTGTGGATGTTTATGGGCCAGTCCAATATGGCCGGCCGGGGTATCACCAGTGAGAGATGGCCGGAGACAGCGCCGGAGCTGATTCCCGGGGCCGGCTGGGAATACCGTGCAGTCTCTGCGCCTTTCCAGCTGTTTCCAATCGCGGAACCTTTTGGAAAAGATGAAAACAGGCAGGGCGGTATCAATGACGGCACCATGAAGACGGGGAGTCTTGTGACCTCCTTTGTGAATGCATGGTATGCGCGGACTCGGGTTCCCGTTCTGGCTGTATCAGCTTCCAAAGGCGGTTCGTGCATGAAGGAGTGGCAGCCCGGCAGTCCGTATTTGAATGATGCCATGCAGCGCATGCATGATGCGCTTGCATTTATGCAAAGCAGCGGGCATACTGTGCCCCACAGGTATGTTTTATGGTGTCAGGGAGAAACGGATGGAGATCTTGGCACAGAGGAGGCTGCCTATCGCGACATGTTCCTGCGCATGCTGGATGTCATGCGCTCACAGGGGATCGAAAAGCTGATGATGATCGCGATCGGTCAATGTAATCTGCCCGGGGCAGAGACAAGATATGATGCCGTGAACCGGTGGCAGAAAGCGATTGCCGCAGAACGCGAGGATGTCTGTCTGGTTTCCACACGCTTTGAAAGCATGCGCGAAGAGGGACTGATGAAGGACGCGTTCCATTATTATCAGCGGGGATATAACCTGTGCGGTGAGGATGCAGGAAAACATGCGGCAGATGCGCTGTTTCCTTCCTATCAAGGGGCAGACTGCACGAAAAAGTAATATCCAGGCGTCAGGCTGCAAATTTCCATCCGGATTTGGCCGGGACCGAAGAATTAATGGTTGCGATTTTTAAAAAACGTGGCATACTTATACAGTTCATATCTGTAGGGGAAAGAATCCTGTACAGGAGAGACGATATCCGGAAGCGTGCTGCATGCACGTGGCGGGATGACTTCTGCTGATCATCCGAAGGGAGGAACCTTTTTGAAACCATATTATATTTCTACTGCCATCGCCTATACCTCTGCCAAGCCGCACATCGGGAACACCTATGAGATTGTTCTTGCTGATGCCATCGCAAGGTGGAAGCGCATGGAAGGATACGATGTCTATTTCCAGACCGGCACGGATGAGCATGGCCAGAAGATTCAGGCAAAGGCTGAAGCTGCCGGCATCTCTCCCCAGCAGTATGTGGACCAGGTGTCCGGTGAGATCAAACGGATCTGGGACCTGATGAATACTTCCTATGACCGTTTTGTCAGGACGACAGACCCTGAGCACATGGTTAAGGTTCAGAAGATCTTTAAGCGGCTGTACAACCAGGGTGATATTTACAAGGGAAAGTATGTCGGAAAATACTGCACGCCCTGCGAGTCCTTCTGGACGCCCAGCCAGCTGGTGAACGGCCGCTGCCCGGACTGCGGACGTGAAGTGCAGGATGCGGAAGAAGAAGCCTATTTCTTCAAAATGAGCAAGTATGCCGACCGTCTGATTGAGCATATTGAAAGCCATCCTGAATTCATCCAGCCTGAGAGCCGGAAGAATGAAATGATCAACAACTTCCTCAAACCGGGTCTTCAGGATCTGTGCGTTTCCCGCACATCGTTTACCTGGGGCATTCCTGTGGATTTCGATCCCGGTCATGTCGTTTAT
This sequence comes from Christensenella sp. UBA2853, assembly GCA_002350845.1. Lineage (GTDB taxonomy): Bacteria > Bacillota > Clostridia > Christensenellales > Aristaeellaceae > UBA2943. The sequence continues at coordinate 57,883 of DEFL01000027.1, read as the reverse complement.
GTCTGGCTGGACGCACTGACCAACTATATTACCTTCTGCGGGTATGATCCGGACGGCGCATCGGATGAGCATTACAGGAAGTTCTGGCCTGCTGATCTGCACCTGATCGGCAAGGATATCATCCGCTTCCATACCATTTACTGGCCCATCTTCCTGATGGCACTGGGTGAACCGCTGCCCAAGCAGGTGTTTGGTCATCCGTGGCTTCTGGTCAGCAGCAATGAATCCGGTGCTGGCGAAAAGATGTCCAAATCCCTGGGCAATGTGATCTATGCGGATGATCTGGTGGATCTTTTCGGTGTGGATGCCGTGCGCTATTTCGTCCTGCACGAAATGCCCTTTGCCAATGACGGCGCATTGAGCTACTCTCTGCTCATTGAGCGCATCAATGCGGATCTTGCCAATATCCTGGGCAATCTGGTCAACCGCACCATCGCCATGGACCATAAGTACTTTGAAGGCAAAATTATGGCTCCGACGGCATGCGAAGAGATTGATGATGATCTGCGCGCAGTCGCTCTGGCGATGCCCGGCAAAGTTGCCAAGCAGATGGAAGGCCTGCATGTGGCGGACGCGATTGATGAAATCTTTGTTCTGCTCAGAAGGGCAAACAAATATATCGATGAGACCACGCCGTGGGTTCTGGCCAGAGATCCGGAAAAGGCACCGCGTCTTGGCACCGTTCTTTACAATCTGCTTGAATCCATTCGTTTCGCGGCAGTCGCTCTCGAAGCCTATCTGCCTGAAACGTCCGCAAAGATTCTCCGCCAGCTGAACGTTCCCAACGGCGGACTGGCCTCTCTGGCATCCTTTGACGGCATGCCGGTGGGGGGCCAGGTTGGAACCGCGGAAATCCTGTTTGAGCGCATGGATCCCGTCAAGAAACTGCAGGAGATCGCCGATGCCAAGGCGGCCAAGGAAGAACCGCAGAGCACAGTGACATTCAAGCCGGAGATCGCTTTTGACACCTTTGAGCAGGTCGATATGACCGTCGTCAAAGTGGTTGCCTGCGAGAATGTGCCCAAGTCCAAGAAGCTGCTGAAATTCCAGCTCGATGACGGATCCGGCAAACCGCGTCAGATTCTGTCCGGCATCGCAGCCTATTATCAGGCGGCGGATCTGGTTGGAAAAACGCTCGTGGCCTGCACCAATCTTGCACCGCGCAAGATGATGGGCTTTGAGTCCTGCGGCATGCTGCTCAGCGCTGAAAAGGACGGAAAACTGGAGCTGCTGATGCTCAGTGACACGATTCCTGCCGGTGCCAAGCTCTGCTGATGAACTGAACACGAAAAAAACATGTCCCGCTGGATCCAGCGGGACATGTTTTTTAGCGCTCGGACAGGACGGCCTCTGCCGATACGGTGCGGAATGCGGCGGCACGCCCGAGGCGGTTCATGACAGCCAGTCCGACACCGGTGGTCGGGACCACCTCGGAAAAGATCACATCCATCTTTTCATCATCCAGGTGACGAAGGGTGTCAAAGAGACACTGCGCGGTTGCGGATGGATCGTGGATGGAACCGATATCATGCGGTGTGCAGTCCGCCAGCTGGGTCAGATGCTCGGTAAAGCACATGACACAGGCGCGATATCCTTTTTCCTGTGCGTCATGGCAGAGGACAGAGAGTGCACGGATGACCGCGCTTTCTTCGCCCTCCACCAGCGTGACCTGGCCGTCGGGAGAATAATGTTTGTAGCGCATGCCGGGGGAGAGTGCTTTTTCACCCTTCTGCAGGGGGCGGAGCACACTGCCGGCCACATCCACCCGGCCCAGGACAGACTCGAGCATTTCCCGGGTAATGCCGCCGGGACGCAGGATGGTCGGTGTCCCGTGCGTGAGGTCAATCACGGTGGATTCGACGCCGACATCGCAGGGGCCGCCGTCAATAATCAGAGGAATGCGGCCGTCCATATCCTGAAACACATAGTGTGCGCTGGTCGGGCTGGGTTTGCCGGAACGGTTGGCTGACGGAGCAGCGATCGGCAGGCCGCATGCTTTGAGCAGCGAGGCAGCGACAGGATGACTGGGCATGCGGATCGCGACCGTGGGAAGACCGGCTGTCACTTCAAGCGGAATGGTTTCTTTGCGCGGCATGAGAATGGTCAGGGGACCTGGCCAGAAGCGCTCCATGAGAAGGGACGCGCCGTCCGGGATCGTGCAGAGATCTTCAAGCTGGGCAGGATCCCAGATATGAACAATCAAAGGATTGTCCGCAGGGCGGCCCTTGGCAGCAAAAATGGAGAGGACGGCGTCTTTGTTGAGCGCATTGGCACCGAGCCCGTAAACGGTTTCCGTGGGAAAGGCGACCAGCTCACCGGCGTGCAGAAGGCGGGAAGCCTCCCGGAGCACCTGATCAGAAGCTGGTTTCACCTGCGTTTGATACATGGCGATAGATCCTTTCAAATGCTGATGTTTCCGGATAATTCCTGGAGTTTTTTTGCCTGCTCAGCCATCTGCAGGCCCTGAATGATCTCGTCGAGATCACCGTTCATGATGTCATCAATGCGATAGAGGGTCAGCCCGATGCGGTGATCCGTAACCCGGCTTTCATGAAAATTGTAGGTGCGGATACGCTCAGAACGATCCCCGGTTCCGACCTGGACACGGCGCTTTTCAGCGTAATCGGCATCTGCCTGGCTGCGCAGGGATTCCAGAAGCCGTGAACGCAGGAGCGTCATGGCTGTCTCACGATTCCGGAGCTGGGATTTCTGGTCCTGACAGGTGACAGCAAGGCCTGTGGGAAGATAGGTAATGCGGACGGCAGAGTCCGTCGTGTTGATGCACTGCCCGCCGTGACCGGTGGAACGGTAGACGTCAATGCGCAGGTCTTTGGGATCGATCTGGATATCGACTTCTTCAGCTTCCGGCAGAACGGCCACGGTACAGGTACTGGTCTGCTTTTTGCCGGTGGAGTCGGTGATGGGGACGCGCTGGACGCGGTGGACACCGCTCTCAAACTTCAGAAGAGACCATGCGCCGGCCCCGGAAACAATGAACACTGCCTCGCGGAAACCGCCGAGTTCAGTATCGCTGAGAGAAACCGGTTCAAGACGAAAGTGATGGCGGGCAGCGAAGTGCTCATACATTCGCATCAGATCAGCTGCGAAGAGGCAGGCTTCCTCACCGCCGGCCCCGGCACGGATCTCCATGACGACGGAACGGTCACGGTCCGGATCCTTGGGAAGCAGAAGGACAAGCAGCTGCTTTTCCATTTCGGCTTTGGTTTTTTCCAGTTCTTTGATTTCTTCCTCAGCGAGTTCCTGAAGATCGGGGTCGGATGCCATCTGATTCGCCTGGGAAAGATGTTCGAGGAGCTTCTGGTAGGCATCCCATGCATCAGCCTGCTCCTGAAGCTGGGAGCGTTCTTTGAGCGCTGTCTGATACGCTTTGGGATCTGCTATGACCTCGCTCTGCGAGATCATTTCCGTGAGTTCACGGTAGCGCTCAGAGATCCATTGATACTTTTCCAGCATGATCGGCATCGAACCTTTCTATGGAATGCGGCAGCTGCGCATGCACAATGCGGGGAAGTGACTGAAAATCTTCGTATATGCCCACGATGTCAAACCCGGCCTGGGCAAATAGCGCAGAAATGGACTGGGCTTCTCCGTCCCCGCACTCGACCAGAAGATGACCGCCCCGGTGGAGATGGGCAGGCGCGTCCTGCGCGATGCGCCGGTAAAAATCCAAGCCGTCGCGTCCGCCTTCCAGAGCCATGTGCGGCTCCCGGAGGACCTCGGCCTGAAGACTGAGGCAGTCTTCAGAAGGAATATACGGAGGGTTGGAGACGATCAGATCGTAGGCTGCAGCGCCGGTCGGTGTGAAGAGATCGCCTTCCAGAAACTGCACGGATGCCCCGAGCGCGGCGGCGTTCTCTTGTGCCAGGGAAAGCGCGTCATGGGAAAGATCGGAGAGTGTGACAACGCAATCCGGGCAGGCGAGAGCGATCGAAATGCCGATGCACCCGGTACCACAGCACAAATCGAGCACACTGCGGAGAGAACCATCTGTGACGAGTGCGATCACGCGCTCTGCGAGCAGTTCTGTTTCCGGACGCGGGATCAGCGCTCTTGCGTCCGCATGAAACTCGTGGGCGAGGAAGGAGACGGAGCCCAGAATATACTGAAGCGGCTCCCGCTGTGCGCGGCGGGCACACAGGTCATGAAACGCGGCAAGCGTCTCTTCTGTCAGCTCTGTGTCCGTATCCAGCCGGAGCAGCAGTGCATTTTTGCCGGTCAGAAAAGAAAGAAGCTGAGCGGCATCATAAAGAGAATCCGGAACGCCGCGTGCCTCCAGAGCGGCAGCGGCATTCCGGATTGCATCACGGGGGGTCAAGACTGAGCCTCGTCGGTCTCATCGATCTCGGTTTCGGCTGACTCAGCGTCTTCGAGCTCTGTGTCTTCGAGTTCAGCGTCTTCAAGCTCTGTGTCTTCGGGTTCTTCTTCATCTGCTTCAGGCACATAGTCCGGATCGGATTCCTTGTAACTGTGGAGAATTGCCCAGCCCTCGGCAGTCCGCTTGGCGTGCGCGGGGAGTCCGTACAATGCACAGTTCATGGCAACAATGGCGCACTCCAGCATACCGTAATCCGGTTCACGGGTGGTCAGACGCTGCATCTGCAGTCCAGGCCAGCGAAGAATGCGGGTGATCGTAGAATTGGAATGAGCGAGTCCCTTGAGCACCTCATAGCTCGTGCCGGCAACAATGGGCAGCATAGCCAGATGGAAAAGAAGACGAAGGAAATAGTTGTTGATCGGCACAAGAATATTGAGCACGAGGAAGAGCAGAATGGAAATCATCATGACAATGAGAAGGAAAGCGGTGCCGCAGCGGGGATGCAGACGTGAAAACGTTTTCGCATTCTCAGGCGTCAGCGGTGTGCCGGCTTCATGATTGTAGACGGTTTTATGCTCAGCCCCGTGATACTGGAATGTGCGCTTGACATCCGGAACGGAACCGGCAAAGAGCATATAACCGATCAGAATCAGAATTTTGACAATGCCGGAGATGAGGGTATAGCCCAGCGGTGCCATGCCGGCACTGCGGAGCAGGGACTCAATGCCTGCCGGGATCGCCATGAAGAGACCGACAGAAAGGATGACAGCAAGGACAATGGCCACACCCATGATGATTTTGTCCACGCCTTTGCCCAGCTTTTTGGAGAGCCATTTTTCGAACTTGGTGGGCTCTTCATCAAGCACACCGAGCATTTTGGTGGAATCCTCGAGTGTACCCATGCCGGTGGAAAGCATGGTTGCCATATTGACCATGCCGCGCAGGAAAGGATAGCCCATCCATTTGTGCTTTTCACTTAGCGGCACATACTTCTTATACTGAACCACAATGGAATGATCCGGGCGGCAGACGGCGATGGCTACGGAGCGCGGCGCACGCATCATAACCCCTTCCATAACAGCCTGGCCGCCGATATCGACACGCGGACAACTCTGCGTCTGCTGATTGCTCATAGCGGTAACCTTCTTTCTAAAAATCAGAATTTGTATTCGACAGGGTGAACGGTATCCCTCTCTTAAGGCAGTTCATCCTGAGTTCATAAGTCCTGAAACGAAAAACAGAGCACTGCGTGCTCTGTATACGGACCTTACTCCATGCCGTAGCGCTTCTTGAAGCGATCGACACGTCCGCCGGTATCCACCAGCTTCTGTTTGCCGGTATAGAAGGGATGACATTTGGAACAAATATCAACCCTCAGTTCCTTTTTGGTTGAACCGGTTTCGAACGTCTCACCGCACACGCAGCGAACGATGCATTTGCCGTACTGGGGATGGATTTTCTCCTTCATTGCTGTTTCACCTCTTTCGCGTATGCAATGAACGGCTATGCCGCGTCGCACATTATAGCATATCTGTACCACGCTTGCAAGTCATAATTTTTTCTTTTTCATATATGGCATCAGTTCTGCCGACCGGACATCAGAGCGGCCCAGTTGATGATCTTGATGAGTACGTCCTTATTGCGGGCGACTTTATCAATCAGGCCGAGCAGCTGGGTCACCGCATTGGCAGGGGAGCCGGAAGAGAGCAGATCGCGGAGGGCTTTCAGGCCTTCCTGCTCTTTTGCATCCAGCAGAAGCTCAGTCCGGTGAGAGCGTGAGCGCTGGTAATGCACAGCGGGGTAGATGCCCATGCGGGCAATACTGGAGTCCATAAAGATTTCCGTGTTGGCGTTGGAACGGAATTCCTCAATGATCGAATCATCCAGCTTGTTTCCGCTTTCAATATCCATGGTGGCAATGATGGTCAGGGAACCGCCCTCGCGTGCACAGCGCGCAGCGCCGAACAGTTTTTTGGCCCGGAAAAGTGCGGAGGGATTGATCATGCCGGCTGACTGACGGTTCGCCTGAGAGGCAGCAGAATATGTTTTGACCAGGCGGGTCAGGCTGTCGATAATCAGAACAACATCTTTCCCGTTTTCGGCGAGCCGGTGAGCGCGTTCCTGGGCAAGATCGATCAGGCGGATCTGGGTTTCAGGCGTCTGGTCGAAGGTGGAAGCGAGCACTGGACAGGACACTTCATCCCGTATGGCAGTGACTTCTTCCGGCGCTACATCGAGCAGCAGCATGATCACGCTGAGATCTTCATTGAGCGAGACGAGCGCATCCGCCAGATGACTGATGAACTGGCGTTTCCCGCAGTTGGGCGGGAAGAGCAGCAGGGCACGGTTGCCGAAACCGATCGGAGCAATGAGGTCAGCCAGGCGGATATCAGGATACCGGCTGTCATCCAGCAGCAAACGGCGGTCTGAATAGATGGGCGTGAGATCATCAAAGGAAGTTCTTGGTGAAAGCTCCTCGACAGGCGTGCCATTGACGGTGGAAACATACAGAAGTGCGTTGTATTTATCCCCGTCACGTGTGGGACGGACACGGCCTTCCACAAAATCTCCGGATCGAAGCTCGTAACGCCGGATAATCGAAGAGGCGACGTAGAGATCGCGGGAGGAGGGGAGCAGTGAATCGGAACGGAGAAAACCGTAGCCATCCGGCAGAACTTCCAGAACACCGCTGGCCTCTGCACACTCAGAGGGTGTAATGAGGTCTTCGATGGAAGGCATATCGAGCGGTTCCCTGCGGGCCTGCGATACTTCCGGGGTAAAGGAGCGGCCGGAAAAAGACGGACGGGTCTCCGCAGCAAAGGGGCGGGCAGGTACAGGCTTGGCAATGCCGCGCTGTTCAGGAATCTTGGAGGTCGGCGGGGTAAAAGCGGGCCTTGCCGTGTTTTCTTCTTCCTGCTTTACAGTGTCCTGCGTTTCTGCATCTTCAGCGGCATTCTGAGGGCCGAATCCGGTACTCTGAGGTCCAAAGCCGCTGCTTTGCTGTGGACCGAATCCAGCGCCCTGCTGGGGTCCGAATCCGCCTGCACTCTGCGGACCAAAACGGGGACCGAAACCGGAAGCCGACGGACCGAACGTGGTACGGGGCTGCTCAGCTTGAGGACGTGTCGGAGCGGAATTCCAGGTGCTGGGTTGCTGACGTGCAGCAGGGGTAAACTTGTTCTGCGTCTGGGACTGTGCATTGTGCCAGGAAGACCGATAGTGAGGCTGGCCGCTTTTGGCAGGAGCCGGTGTGCTCTTGGATGGAACCGGATTCTGCGCAGGCGCCTGGGAAGCAGGAGCAGGAACAGTAGAAATGGAGGGTATGGAAGGAATGACCGGCTTGGCAGAAAAATTCGGGATCGGGCTGGAGAAGATCGGCGCAACGGGTTTTGCGCTTTTGACGCCCGCGTCAGGTTCCGCGTCATCCCTGTTTTCCGCGTCATCCGCTTTCTCAGTCTCAGGGGCTGCAGCTGCTTTTTCTTCCGAAGCGGGCAGCATGCTGAGCTGTACAGCATCCTTCACATCTTCGCTGCCCAGCGCTTCCTCAAGACGCTGAATAATATCAGATTTATTGATGCCCGAAGGCAGACGAACATTATGTTCCTTGGCAATTTTCCGGAGTTCCACAACCGTTTTGGAAGCAAAATCCATATTTCCACAACCTCCCGTGGAGAGATGATTTATTCATGTCGAAGCGCAACGACAAAATCGCGTCGAACAGCCTGTTCCACATCATGGGCGAAATTGTCGTAGGGGGCCTCGGTGATCGGGGCAAAGCCGCTTTCCCTGAGGAGGGCGATCACACGCTCTTTTTTCAGCGTCAGGGTGTTAAAAGACATCGCGATTGCACCGCCGATTTTGAGGGCATCATGCCATGCGGGCAATACCCGATGCAGAAATGCATCAAAGGAAGCAATGCCGCCGGAAGCGCCCGGAGCATGCTGCACACCGTAGGGAAGATCCGTGACGATCATGGAAGCCGGATGCTTCCGGAACAGCGGCTGGCAAAGCGCTGTATCGCCCTGGAAAAAACGGATCGTGCGTGTGTCACCCTGCTGATAGTGTTCCTTGGTGTCGGCAAGTGTATAGGAAATGCAGGGAACAGCCTGATGACCGATGGTGCGGGATGAGGCTTCGCGCTTATGCTTGAGCCGATGCAGCTCACAGTATTTTGCCAGATAGCGGTCCATTTCTTCCAAGTCCTGTCCCCGGGCTTCGACGCCGACAGCGTCCATGCCATGCTGCAGTGCGCAGTACAGGGTGGTGCCCCTGCCGCAAAGCGGATCCAGAACCGTCAGATGTTCTTTTCCGAGCTGGGATGAAGCGGAGAGCGCACAGCTGATCATCATCTGGGTAAATCTCGCGCTGGTTTTCCCCTTGTATTTCAGCACCTCAGGGAGGTCAGCCGGGAGATAGTCGACAGAAGAAAACGGCAGGGGACGAAGCAGTCCGCCGATTTCTTCTGAAATCAGAAGAAGTGAGGAATGCTGCCGCAAAAGGTGCAGCATGTCATCACTGAGCTTTTCATCGGTCTGTAAACGAAAAAAAGTACAGCCACCGACTGAAGAAGCAACAGGCGTTCCGGGAATGCCCAAAGCGAAAAGAAGGCACTCCAGTTCTTTCTGTCCCAGGCCGACGAGCGATTCCTGATAACGAATGTTAGCATGTGGACACAGCTGAAAGCTGTAAATCAAAGACATCCCTACTTTTTATAATGAATGTATAAAAACTATAACACATATTTTCACTCAGTGCAAGCAGAACAAAACAAAAAGAAAAGCCCTTTCCTGCAGGAAAGGGCGAGGATACACGATTACCACTTGCGCTTGCGGGCTGCTTCAGCCTTCTTCTTACGCTTGACGCTCGGCTTCTCGTAATGTTCGCGCTTGCGAACTTCCTGAATGACGCCGGCGCGTGCGCACTGGCGCTTAAACCGCTTCAGAGCACTCTCCAGAGACTCATTCTCGCGTACTCGAATTTCAGACATCGTTATCCCTCCTCTCGCACATCTCGCCTTGACATCAGCCGGCTAAGACGGACGGACGGCGAACCGTGGAGTTATTATACAGCCTCTTGAGCTATCCGTCAATGCCTTTTTTCGAGAAAAGCTTATGCCATGTGTTCGTTGAGCTGTTCGCCGCCGAGCACATGGAAATGCAGGTGGGGAACACTCTGGCATGCGTCTTTGCCGGAATTGGAGACCACACGGAATCCGCTTTCAGAAACACCTTCCAGCTCGGCCACTTTTGCGCAAGCGCGGAGGCATGCAGCAAGGACTTCGTCTGGAACATCCGCGGTATCCCGAACGGAAGCGACATGCGTCTTGGGCACAACGAGGACATGCGTCTTTGCCATGGGATGAATATCCCGGAAGGCATAGGTCAGATCATCCTCGTACACTTTGGTGGAGGGAATGCTGCCGGCAATAATGGAACAGAAGAGACAATTATCCATAAAGATCCATCCTTTCTTATTCTGACAGGACCTGAAGCACCTGTCCGGTCATGCCGTTTTCTGCGGCTGTTCCGAGCCGGACGCGGAGCATCTGTCCGCCTTTGATTTCCGGTTCATTGAGCAGAACCGGAATATATTCAGGAGTATATCCTCTCCAGAACCCGTCTTCAAGATCCTCGACCAGTACATCCGCTGTTTTTCCTTCCCAGGATGCCATATAGGCAGCGGCTGTTTTCTGTCCGTCAGCGATCAGAATGCGTGCGCGGTCCTCCTTTTCCTTCCGGGAAAGCTGACCGGGCATCTCAGCTGCAGGCGTCCCTTCACGCGGTGAAAAGGGGAAGACATGAATGCGGGCAAACCCGATCTCCCGGATCATTGCGCGCGTTTCTTCAAATTCCTGTTCCGTTTCGCCGGGGAAACCAGTGAGAATATCACTGGTGAACGCCGCATGCGGGAAGACGCTTCGCAGGGCCGCGACGCTTTTTCTGTACATGTCTGTGTTATAGCGTCTGCGCATGCGCTGGAGCACGGTGTCAGACCCCGACTGAAGGGCAAGATGAAACTGCGGGCAGACAGCGGGCAGAGACAGAAGACCCTGGGCGAACGCTTCTGTTGCGATGACCGGCTCAAGACTGCCAAGCCGGATGCGCCACAGTCCTTCCGCTTTCTGAACTTCGCTGAGCGCATCGAGCAGGGAAGGCCGGTCGGGCAGATCTCTCCCGTAGCTGGTCAGATGAATTCCGGTGATGACGAGCTCATGATAGCCTGCCTGCGTCAGGCGCTGTGCTTCCAGACGGATATCATCCAGAGGCCTGGAACGGATCGGCCCGCGCACGGAAGGAATAATGCAGTAGGTGCAGCGGTTGTTGCAGCCTTCCTGAATTTTGAGGTCACACCGGGTGTGGTCCTGCTGGGAGGAAATTAGGAGCGGCTCAAAGGGCTGAGAGGTCAGGGAAGTGACGGCACAGATCTGCGTGTGTTCATGCACTGCTTTTTCCAGCAGGTCAACGACTTCGTTGCGCCGGGCCGTGCCGAGAATCAGGCGCGCTCCTGTGGAGAGAAGCTCTTCACCGAGGCGCTGGGCAAGACAGCCGCAGAGAATCAGCTCGGAATCAGGATGCTCTCGGCGGATTCTGCGGGCAAGCTGCAGAGACTTTTTGTCCCCGGTCCCTGTGACCGTGCAGGTGTTGATGACATAGACGTCAGCATCCCCGGTAAAGGGAACAATCATATAGCCGCGTGCCCGGAAAAGCTCGAGCATCGCCTGGGTGTCATACTGATTGACACGGCATCCCAGGGTATGAAATGCAGCACTATGCATGGCTGGCCTCCATTCGCACGGGCGGCAGCTCCATTTCTCCGTAGAGCAGCATCAGGCAGGAGACGGCACATAAGCCGGCAGTCTCTGTGCGCAGGATGCGTGGACCGAGTGTCACGCTCTGGGCTCCTGCAGACTGCAGGCGTTCGATTTCACCGGGAGAAATGCCGCCTTCCGGTCCGATGAGAATGCCGACGGAGATGGCATCGGCGTGATCAGCCTGCCAGGTGCGCAGTGAAACCGCGCCTGCTTCCTCCCAGGGCACTGCGACCGCATCGAGGGAGGTCAACGTTTCACTCAGCGAGGACAGCGGCACCGGGAGGGCGACCTCCATATCATCGGTTCTGCCACTCTGCTTGCATGCCTCGCGGGCAATCTTCTGCCAGCGCTCCTGCTTTTTGCGCATGCCGGCTTCATCGGGACGGACAATGCTTCTCTCCATGAGGACCGGAACGACCCGATGCACGCCGAGCTCGACCGCTTTCTGCACAATCATGTCCATCTTGTCCGCCTTGGGGAGGCCCTGAAAGAGGGTCAGGCGAAGGCGGGGTTCCGTGTCAGGCAACTGACGGACAAGGACAGCAGAGGCCTCCTTGGGAGTGCACGCGGTCAGACAGGCAGCATAGCGGTGGTGATCCCAGATGATTTCCACTTCGTCCTCCGGTTTCAGACGAAGCACGGTGGCTGCATGACGCGCATCTTCCGGTGCAAGAAACGCAGTCCTGTTTTCATCCAGGGAAACGGCATAGAAACGATGCAAGAATCAGTCACCTCCGGGAACCTGGGAGAGGAAGGCAGTCCATTCGCCACGGTGCTCTGTGCGGAGAATCGAATAGCCGGCGGAGAGCAGCGCCGTGCGGACATCCTCCTCGCGTTCACGAATAATGCCGGAGCAGATAAACGTGCCGCCGGGGCGGATATGTGTAAGGAGGGGAGCTGCAAAGGAAATGATGACATCGGCAATGATGTTGGCAACGCAGATGTCGCAGGTGTCATCCATTCCGTCAAGCAGATTGCCGACGACAGGACGGACCGTCTTTTCCATATGATTGTGCTCAATGTTTTCTTTGGCCACCTTGACCGCGGTGGGGTCAATATCGACCGCCAGAACATCCGTTGCCCCGAGAAGACCTGCGCCGATGGCGAGAATGCCGCTCCCGGTGCCGACGTCGATGACGCGGCTGCCGGGGGTCACCACGGTTTCCAGAAGTGCAAGGCACATGCCCGTGGTTTCATGCGTGCCGCTACCAAACGCCATGCCGGGATCCATTTCGATGATCAGATCGCCTTCCTGGGCTTCATAGGCCTCCCATGTGGGCTTGACGACCAGCCGGATGCCGGCACGGAACGGTTTGTAGAACTGCTTCCAGACCTCATTCCAGTCCTGATCCTTGACATTGCGGGTTTCCACGCTCAGTGAACCTGGATCCATGCCCAGATCAGTATTCAGGAGCTGGGCATAGCGGGTCTTCAGCCCCTGCAGACGGTCGGGGAAAGAAGCATCCGGCTCAAACCATGCGTGCACAAGGACATCCTCGGGCATGGCGTCAATCATATGCGGGTCAATGATTTCCCAGTAGCCGTTGGGCTTGGTGGGATCAGGCACATCAGCCCGATCCTCCACCATGGTGCCCTGGGCACCGCTGTTGATGAGGGTTTCTGTGACCAGGTCTGAAGCGGGGGTGGTGGTATGGACAATAACTTCGATCCAATCCATGGAGAATCTCCTTTCATATTGGGCAGGACTTACGGTTTGAAGGACTGAATGCCTCGCAAAAGCTCATATTCACGGACATCCCTGACGGTGGTGTACATGAGGCGGGTGAGGACGACGCCTTTTCTGTAGAACATGCAGATAAACGGACAGTCTTCAGCAAAGATGCGCTGGATGTCCATGAGCCCCTGCTGATACTCAGCCATGGTGGTTGCACTCTTGCGCATGTTCTTCCACAGATCCGTGATTGCCGAGGAATGGTAGCGGCCATAGTTGCCGGTGTTTCCGGACATCAGCATGAATCCGTAATCGGGCACCACGTCCATGGAGTAGGAAACCAGTGCCAGATTGAATGCGCCGGCACTCAGCTTTTCCTGAATGCCTGTAAATGTCATGGTTGTGATTGAGACATTAATGCCGACCACGGCCAGTTCTTCCTTGATAAAGTTGGCGGTCTCAATGCGGACATTGTCCTCGGGCTCTTCATAGACATACAGGTTCATGTTGAGCGAGACCAGTTTGCCTTCATCGTTCAGGCGGTCCAGGACACCGTCTTCGTTGCTGTCGCCCCAGCCGTCGGCTTCGAGCAGCCGCCGGGCTTCATCCACATTTTTGACAAAATAGGAGGAAAGATCATCGTTATACAGCCAGGTGCCCGGAATGGCCGGGGTATCGGTCCGCTCCACCATGCCCATATAAATGTTTTTGGCAATTCTGTCAACATCAATGGCGTACCGGATGGCCTTTCGGACGTTCAGGCTCTTGAGCCGGTCCGCGGACTGGTTCATCAGAAGCACATCCAGCTGCCGCGTCCTGTAATCCATGGCAAACGCATTGACGCCGGAACGATACTGGGAAGCGGCGATGGAACGGGTGAAGGCGGCATCCACACGCGCATAGTCATAGCTTTCAATGACTTCCTTGGGCGTGGTGCAGACCTGGAAAGAGATGGTTTTCACCTGAGGGAGATTCTTCCACCAGTTCGTATTGACTTTCAGGTTGATGAATTCTGTGGGACGGAAGACGTCAATGATGTAGGGGCCGGTTCCCGGCGGATCGTCGGCATTGACGCGGTCTTCCGGAAGAATGGGAAAGGTCATGGCGTACAGCAGTCCATAATAGGAGCGCTCAGCGCGCACAACCACCGTATAGCTGTCAGAAGCAGAAATCGAGGAAACAAAATAGCGCAGATTGGCGTAGAATCCCTTGCTGACCGTCGATTCATCGTTGGCACGGGCAAGGATGGCCTGAGCTGTCGCAACGACATCCCGGGCTGTCAGCGGGGTGCCGTCCGAGAATGTGACGTCCTCCCGCAGATGGAATGTCCAGGTTTTGCCATTGGAAGACTGTTCCCAGCTGGTGCACAGACAGGGCTGCGGCAGATAATTGTCATCAATGGTGACCAGGGATTCATAGACCAGATCATAAATGCTCAGGATATCCCGCTCGTTGGCTTCAAGCGGGCGGACAAGCGGTGTCTTGGTCAGCTGGATGGCAATGACCAGTGAATCATTGACATTGCTCGCATCAGACAGAATCGGTGCTGCCGTCAGACACAGGCAGAGGATTAAGGATATGATCATAGAGCGCGTCGTAGATCGCATAGGCGTTTGTCACCCTCCTGGCGTATTTTCGGGTTGGTCCGTCGGGCATGGTCTCCAGATTCAGCGTCTTTCCGCCGTCTGTTGAACTGACCCCGTCAGCGAGCCAGCCGCGCACTGTCCCCTGACCGGCATGATAGGCGCTCGTGACAGCCACGGGATCACCGGAGAACAGGCCGGCGAGATAATTCAGATACCAGCAGCCGTAACGGATATTGGTTTCCGGATCAAACATCTTTTCAAACGAGTAGGTCCGGTCGTTAAGCTTTCCTGCAATCCATTCGGCGGTATCCGGCATGAGCTGCATGAGCCCCCGCGCGCCAACAGAGGAGACAGCTTTTGGATTGTAATCGCTTTCATTGAGAATGATGGCTGCAACATATGCACTCTGCAGATTATAGTAGGATGCATACTGACGGATCAGCAGCTCATACCCGAGCGGATGATCCTCGAGCAGTTTCTGGTGTGCTGCGGCACGCTCCTCCTCGCGGGAAGTCAGATAATGCTGCATGATCTTTGAGGAAGCAAAGAGGGAAACAGCGAGCAGAAAAACGACAAGGCAGCCTGCGATCAGCGCCCGTGGCAGCGGAGCGCTCTCGCTGGGCTTTCTCAGGGTTTCAGGCGAGCGGGGGACATCCACAGAGGAACGGGGAATACTGGTGCGCGTGATCTGCACCGGCTCCTGTGAAGGAACCTGCTGCGGCATACGGGGAGACGGTGCGGGGGACGGGCCCGAGGGGGAGGGTGCGGAAGAAACAGGGGATTCCGGGCTGCGGTGCCGCTCGGAGCGGCGGTGACGGACGGGAGGCTCCTGCATGTTACGCATCTCCTTTCTTGGCTGTACATTTCAGTTCGTTCTGGTACAGAGGCAGAATACTGCGCTCCGTTTCTTCAAAGGTGCCGCTGGTATCGATCACGACATCAGACCGGGCTGCCTTTTCTGCGGAAGACATCTGGGAACGGATGCGGGACAGCGCTTCCGGCTCACTACAGTGATCTCTCTCCATGATCCTCAGAATCTGAAGATCCTCGGGAAGAAACACACACCAGGTGCTGTCACAGAGCGCATCCAGATGCTCTTCAAACAGGAGCGGCATATCCAGGACACAGACGGCACATCCATCGGCTTCAGCCTGCTGCATTTCCAGATGAATCTCTTCAAGAATCATGGGCTGGATCACAGCGTTCAGCCGGCTGCGCGCACTTTCAGATGAGAAGACAAGTCGTCCAAGCTCCCGGCGGTTGAGTGTGCCGTCGGGCGAAAAAACGACATCGCCGAACGCACTTCGGATGGCGGGAAGTGCCCTTCCTCCCGGCGCGGTCAGCGCATGGGAAATGCGGTCTCCGTCCACAATCCGGGCGCCGAGTGACGCCAGAAAAGAGGAAACATGGCTTTTCCCGCAGCCGATGGATCCGGTCAGTCCGAGTACGCGCATGCGCTTTCACCTCATCCAATCAAACGAAACAGGAAGATCTTTTCCTGCCAAAAGACACCGGGCGGAATACGCCCGGTGCCTCAGAAGTTTTCTGTTACTTGGTCTGAAGCAGCTTCTGCTTGAGCTGGGCTTCCATCTGATAGAGCTGCTTTTCGGCCTCAATGCGCTTGGTGTGACCCTGACGCTGGATATCCACCACTTCATTGATGGTATCGATGAGACTCTGGTTGGTTTCAACAAGGGTTTCAATATCGATGATGCCGCGTTCGGCTTCACGGGCCGTCTCGAGCGTGCCCATCTTCAGCTTTTCGGCATTGCGTTTCAGAAGTTCGTTGGTCATGTTGGTCACCGCCGTCTGTGCTTTCAGCGCATCCTGTGAATGCTGCAGTCCAAGTGCAAGGACCATCTGGCTCTTCCAGAGGGGGAGTGTATTGGAAAGCGTGGACTGAATGCGTTCCACCAGCAGGCTGTCATTGTTCTGAAGCAGGCGGATCTGCGGAGCCATCTGCATGGAAACCTGACGGGTCAGCTTCAGATCATACAGCTTCTTTTCCAGACGGTCGCATTCAGCGGCAAGATCGTTTGCTTTCTGGGCGTCCATGGCATCGCCGCTCTTGGCTGCGATATCCTGAAGTTCCTTGAGCTCCTTGCCCCGGATGCGGCGCAGGTATTCGTCGCCGGCGATGATATACAGTGTGAGCTCACGGAAGTATTTGCTGTTCTGGTCATACAGACGGTCGAACATGGCAACATCCTTGAGCAGCTGTGCCTGATATCCTTCCAGGGAGTTGGCAATGGACTCCACGTTGGTTGAAACCTTGGCATAACGTGCCTTCATCTTATCGATCTCTTCACCGGGTTTGGCAAAGAGTCTGCGCAGTCCCTTGGGCTGCTCGGCATCGGCATCGAATCCCTTGAGCTCGGTGACGAGCTTGATCAGCATGTCTCCAACTTCGCCTGTATCCTGCGTCTGGACTGCTTCCAGAGCCGTATCAGAGAAATTGGCCACTTTCTTCTGCGCCTCAGCACCGAAAAGAAGAATGTGATCCGGATTGGTCACGTCGATTTTACCGATAAAGTCCTCAATGGCCTTGCGCTCAGCGTCTGTCAGCTGGCTGTTTGCCATGTTCGGAGCCTCATAGGGAAGATCCTGGACCGTCTGCTGAATGGATTTCTGAGCCTCTTCAGGGGTGGGATCAGGAATTTCCGGCGAAAGGGAGAGCATGGGAAGGCTTGCATCAGTCATGGCTTATTTCTCCTTTACAGTTTAGTGAAGACTGGACATTCGTTCAGCGATTGGATTTCTGGTGATAATAGGAGCGGAATTCATCGTTCTGATCCGCAGCCGTGTCTTCTGTGTGAATGACGGGGACTTCATCGGTTCCCATCTGGGCAGCTGCGGCAGTCCGGGCAGAGTCAAACGCGGAATCAGTAAAACCGTCCCGCTTGAGCATCTGTTCGAGAACATCGATATCCGTGGATACATCAAGCATGGTGTCTTTAAAGAGATTGTCAAGCTGCTTCTGGCAGGCTGTATTGACCATGTCCATGCCGCGGTACAGCGTGCGGCGTGCCTCAGCCAGGTCGCTGCTGGAAACACCGCGGTCCTGCATGGTCTGGTAGCTGGAGAGCATCTTGAGGGTTGTCGGAAGATAATAGTTCATGAATTTGCGGATCTGACCAGCCTTGCCCGGCTTCTCAGCAACCGTGCGGAACATCTGATAGCACAGATCTTCCAGACGGTCAAGCTGATCGGAAAGGTGCGGATCGGGAATGGCATCGTTGGCTGCACGGATCTGGGCCAGCATGTCCTTGCCCTTGGCAATGATCGGATCAGCTTCATTATCCCCGGACATGGGAATGTCAGGATTCTCTTTTTTGATATCCTCACGGTTGTGCGTCGTCGTATCCAGCGGTGTGCTCATGATGCCGACGAGCTTGCCGATCCCGAAGGAGGCCAGAGCGACCAGCACAATGCTGAGCGGACGGAAACCAAAGATGCTGAACAGTACAAAGGCTGTCGCGGCGAAGCTGACAACAGACTCCTTGTTGATGCTGTTGTTTTCGCCTTTCTGATTCTTTTTGTCTTTCTTGCTCATATCTGTAATCCTTTACTTTATCGGTACCGCCTGAGTCGTGGAATTCCCCGATTTTTTCCGGGGATGACTGTATGATGAGGAAAACACAGGAAATGTACAAGATCAGGCGGCTGACTTGTCGGAAAACCTGTGCAAATACACAAATTGCAGGTTTCATGATATCACACTCCCACCGTCTTCACAAGCAAGAATAAAGCCAAATTCGATGAAAAAATGATGAAAATAAAAAAAGAAAGCCTGTGTGGGCAGGCTTTCCGTGAATCAGCGTCCGGAGCGTCTGGCGGTATCGCTCTCCACTGTCTTTTTCCACTTTGCGCTGCGTGGCGCCGCAAAGGGAGCGGCACGCTCATCGAGACTGGCACAGACCACAGCGTCGTAGGCGAGCTGCACCGAATCGGCATCGCCGATGGTGGATACTGCGCGGTCGGCAGGAATGCCGTAGGATCCGGCCTCGGCAATGGCGTCCATATCTGCGCCGAGGAACAGAAAATCCCAGTGATCCTTCTCCTGATGGGAGAGAATGAGGCGGCGGATCTTGTCACGGGTGTATTCGCGCGATGCGTTTTCAAAGCCGTCCGTGATGATGACGAACTGGACGTGCGCGGGAAGCTGGCTTTCATCGGTGCGGGCGAAAATGTGCTCGATCTTGGAAATTGCTGTCCCAAGCGTATCCAGAAGAGCGGTGCAGCCGCCGACAATGTAGTCTTTTGAGGTAATGGGATGAACGCCCCTGACGGGAATGCGGTCGTGAATCAGTTCGGCATGGTCGGAAAAGAAATAGGTTGTGATATTGCATTCACCGGGTGCTTTGGCGTTCTCTTCCAGTACACGGTTGAAACCGCCGATGGTGTCTGATTCCAGTCCATACATGGAACCTGAACGGTCAATGATGAAAATCAGTTCTGAAAGATCCTGACGCATGATGCAGTCCTCCTTAACGTTGATGACTGTATCATATCCGTTTGTCAGGAGACCGTGGTCAACTGTCAGGCGACATTTCAATGCGATGTTCTGCAGGGCGGAGAGGGAAGATCGGGGACAGCTGCACTGCAAAAAAAGAAGGAGTACGCCCATCGGGCGTAACCCCTCAATTTCCAAAGCAGCCTGAGAGAAAAAAAGTTCGGTGTGCCTGAACGATCCAAAGCGGTCTTGAACGCGCACCGTAAAGCGGGAATCTCAGGCGCCAAGTCCCCTGAGATCGAGCTGGAAGAGCAGTTCGTTCACATCCCCGATGTCGTAAATGTCCTTCTGCATGCACATGCGTACAGCGCGGTCGGTCGGGGAGGAAGGGGAAAAAGCGAAACCGGCGGATTCAAGAAGACGTTCTGTTTCTTCTACCGTCAGGTGCAGCGCAAGCGCAAAGGCAAAGACGGTGTTTTTCCCGGGCTGGTAGTGGCGGTTGGAACGGATTTTTGAGAACAGCTGACGTGAGATATTGGCACGCTTGTAGATTTCAGCATCTGTCGCATCTGTCTCATCGATCAGACGGAAAAGCATGTCATGAAAACTTTCCCCGGCATCCGAAGCGTGACGGAGATCGTTGACAAGCTTTGTGATTTCACCTTCGTCTGCCTGCCGCGGATGAATCCGGCGCATCGGCGCAGGAGCCGGAGCCTCTGCGCAGGGGACCGCGCTTTCGGAAAAACATTCCATGGCATCCATGTCCTCGAAGGACGCAGCTTTTGGAGGCGGCATGAATGCTATTTTATCCGCCCGGGCCCCGTATGCAGCTGAAGGCGAGAAGAGTGCATGCAGGTCATTGGGGATGAGGATAGTGATGTCCACGTCACTTTCATCTTCATGCAGGAGAAAGTCTCGGACAAGAGTGACGACAGGATGCAGCTGGGATTCTTCTTCGAGAGGAATCAGGATACTTTGCACTTCTTCCTCGGAAAGATGCTGGAAGGCATCACGGAAACTGCGCGGAAATGCAGACGACGGAGGATAGGCCACGCATGCGGCCAGGCATCTGAGATGGTCGAGGCGGGTAATGAAGGAGCGGCTGCCCGGAAATCCGGACAGATGACGGACTTTCTGTCCGGCAGCTGAACCTGCAGGACCAAGAATGAACCTGTGCAGTTCGGAGCGCGCTGAGGCAGGACAAAATACAGCCTCCGCGGATGCGGAGGCAATCGATGATCGAACAATGGAGAACGGCATGGCAACCTCCTGTTACCCGTGCATCTGCAGGGCTTCATCACAGGTCGTACAGACGAATACTTTTTCCCAGCGTTCTTTGGCAGCAACAGCTGCGGCATCTGCTGCGCGGGAATTCTCAAACACGCCGAACACGGCAGAACCGCTTCCAGACATCTGGGCACAGATGGCGCCGTTACGCACCAGGAAGCCAGCAGCCTGACCAATCTCAGAACGGGCAGCACAGCTGACCTGCTCAAGCACATTCCCCGGATGGATGGGAAGGATGGACAGGTCTTCGCTCAGGAGAATCTGTTCCATGCTGTCGATATCGGGATGAATGGCCTGATCACTGGCAGCATATGCGGTGAAGATTTCTTTTGTGGACAGTCCGCTGCAGGGCTGAATGATGACAAGCGGCCATTTCGGACCGCGTGAAAGCGGACGGACATCCTCGCCGATTCCCTGCACTCTGCACAGCCCGCTGCTCAGAAAGAATGGAACATCAGCTCCGAGTGAGAGGGCAAGCTTCTCAAGGGTTTCCATCGGGAGGGACAGACCCCATAAATGATTGAGTCCAAGCAGTACAGCAGCCGCATCCGTGCTCCCGCCGCCAAGTCCGGCTCCGCTCGGAATGACTTTTTCGAGTACGATATCGACTCCTCTCGGCCGGTCAGCATAAGGCTGAAGCAGTTCTGCAGCTCTCCAGGCCAGATTGGAAGCGTCACAGGGAAGATCCGGGTTTCCGCTGATGGTCAGGGAGATCGCATCAGCATCAGTCAGACGCACCGTATCGGCAAGCGTAATGGGCTGCATCAGCATGTCCATCAGATGATAGCCGTCGTCGCGTTCACCTGTAATATCCAGAACCCAGTTGATCTTGGCGTGTGCAACAATGCGCATGGAATTACCTCCGAACTGAAAACAAATCGCAATGCGTGAATCATGAGAAGAAGTGCAAGACAGCAATTGCGAACTGCAATATCAGACATTCATTTCATGAAGAAAGATGGTTTTTCTTCAGAATGACACACTATTATACCACAAAAAAACCGTGACTGGAAGAAATGCTCTTTACATGCTATACTGGTGACGAAAACGGCAGAAGAGGAGCTCAGTTCATGGGGAAAAAACAAACCGTCAAAGTGTCCGTCAATTCAGTGCAGTTCGGTGATGAAACCATGCCGCCGTATGAGACACAGACGATGGGCGTGGGAGAACTGGAGGAAAAGGGAACAGGATATATACTCTCCTACGACGAAGCAGTCACTGAGGATGAGAATAAGGAAGAAGGAACACGCGTCAAACTGCATATCGGTGAGAGCCGGGTGATGATGATGCGTGAGGGAATCTATTCAACGATGATGGTCTTTGACCGCCGTCATCCATATGAAGGGCTGTACAGAACGCCCTTTGGCGAAATGCCCATCCATATTCAGACCGTCACTGCGGAAACGGTCTGCGGACCGGACAGAGGAAAAATCCATCTGGAATATGAGCTGTCAATCGGCGGATCATCTGCGACAGACCGGGTTGTCAATATCTACTATTTTCTGGAAGATGATGAACAGGAGCATGAAAATGCAGAGCTTCCTGAGTGAGCTGAAGGAAAGGCTTTCCGAGCTGATGAAGGATGCTGGCTGCAGACCGCAGATGACCATACGGCGGGCCGGCAGAGAGGAATACCTGCTGGCCGCTCCTGTTTTTTTGAGAGAAAGCAGGCAGACGGCGGAAGCCTTGATCCAGCGGGTACAGCAGGATGGCTGGGAAGTCGCAGAAGAAAACGGATGGCTTCTTCTGTCAAAGGAACTCACGCCTCCGCAGAGCAGAATGATTCATCCTGCAGGCGAATGCGCATGTGTATGTTCCCTGCTGAAAAGACATCCGTCCAATGAAAAGAACCGTGTCATGACCTATGGCCTTTTGAAAGCGGCCGATGAAAATGCCATGACACTGGAAATATATTGTGAAAAACTGCATCGGGATCTAGCTGCGATGCTCAGGGAGGAAAAGGCTCTTCCTGATCTGTACGGCTTTCTGAATGATGCTGTCTGGAGGTTTGAACAATGCTGATTCAATGTCTGGGTCACAGCAAATTCCTGCTGACCCTGCAGTCAGGCTATCGGATCGTAACCGATCCGTTCGATGCTTCGACAGGTTACCCCGTAGGCGATACGGAGGCAGACGCGGTTCTGGTCAGCCATCATCATTCTGACCACGACGCGGTGGATACGGTGAAGGGATATACAGTGGTGATCGATTCCGAGGGTGTGCACACCCTGAATCCACAGATCAGGGTGCGATCGCTCGCATGCTTTCATGATGATCAGAAGGGAGCACTTCGGGGCAACAATCTGATTCATTGTATTGAGGCGGAAGGCATGTCGGTTGTGCATCTGGGGGATCTGGGACACATGCCGGACAATGCACTTGCGGAACGGATTGGGCACCCGGATGTTCTTATGATACCGGTGGGCGGCTATTATACCATCGATGCGAAAACGGCAATGGATCTCTGCGATATGCTCTGCCCGAAAGTGATCCTGCCTATGCATTACAGGACAGCTTTCAACAGCGAATGGCCGATCGCAGAGAAGGATGAACTTGCGATGCTGTGTGAAAAGAAGTTTGGATCACAGCCTGAGGAGCTTGATCTCCTTAGGGTTACAGCAGATGATCTTTCGTGTCAGCCGCATGTTGCTTTTCTCAGGGCACAGGTATAATCCAATGGATCCATCAGGGGCGAAGACGGATTGCATCAATGACGGCCTGCGGGGTGACGCAGTCATCTCCACAAACCTGTGCTACCCTGCGGCCGGCGAGTGTGTGAATCATGGCCGCACACTGCATGGCTCTGAGCGTACTCAGATCGGGTGAGTCTGACTGGACGCGGCCGATCAGGGCTGCAAGAATACCGGAAAGAATATCTCCGCTGCCGCCTTTTGCGAGCGCGGGACAGAACAGGGTGTTGACCGCTTCCTCACGACCGTTGGTCATCAGAGTACAGGCTCCCTTCAGAAGAACGTGGGCGCCTGCTTTTTTGTGCAATTCCCGAAGGGCAGTGAGCGGATCGGAAGTGATTTCACCAATGGAACAATGCAGAAGGCGGGCAGCTTCGCCAGGGTGGGGCGTGACTATATCTTTGGCAGGAAGCGGCAGCAGCTCGGGATGAAGGCTGAGGATGTTCAGCGCGTCGGCATCCCAGATCACAGGGCAGGCAGCATCGCGGAAAAGTTTTAACAGCGGCAGAAGTTTTTCATTCTGCGAAAGCCCACACCCAATGACGGCGCGGTCTGCATGCGCAAGGGCATTGGATACGGTGTGCAGCCGATCAGCCTCGTCCTCAGGCAGCACAATGCAGGTAGCTGCCGGAACGAGAACCTGAAGAATCGGGAGAAGGGAAGAGGGACAGAGCAGCGTGGTCAGACCGCTTCCGGCTCGCACAGCTGCAGAAGCACACATGGCGGCTGCACCGGCCATTCCTTCCGAGCCGGCAAAAATGAGCGTTCTTCCAAAAATCCCTTTATGGGCAGTCGGAGAACGGCCAGGAAGAAACGCAGACAGATCCTCTGATTCCATACAACTCAACCCAGAAACTGTCCCATAATGCCGGGGAATCAGGATCGGGTGCACAGTGACTGTTCCTGTGTATTCCGGGCCATCAGAGAGGTAAAGCCCGGTTTTGGGCCGATGAAAAGTTACTGTCTCGACACAATGCAGTACAGGCCCCAGACATTTTCCGCTGTCGCCGTGCAGGCCGGAGGGAATATCGACAGCAATGCACGGCAGGCTGCTTTCCCTGGCCATCAGAAGAAGCTCCCTGGGAACCCCATCGATTTCCCTGGAAAGGCCAGTGCCAAACATGGCATCAACGATGAGGGAAGCATGGGAAAAGGCCAAGGGAGAAATATCAGAAAACATGCATCCTGCATCAAGTGCAAGGGAACGGTTAAGCAGGGCATCCCCGGAAACATTGCTGGTCACTTCAAGAATGATGGATTTTCCTCCACATTGTGCCCACAAACGTGCAGAGGCATATCCGTCTCCGCCATTTGCACCGGGGCCACAGAGAAATACAACTTCATCACCAGGGACTGTGTGACGGCATATGGCCTTAAGAACGCCCTGTGCTGCATGTTCCATAAGAAGAGCAGAGGGAATATGGGTTTCTTCCATGTAGCCAGCTTCAAGTGATTTCATTTCCTGCGGAAAAATGCAGTTCAGCATAAGGTTTTCTCCTGTCCGGTTCGAATTATTTTGTCTTAAATCCGTAAAGAAGTATACATCCATGAGTACAAAAAGCAAGTGAAACGCTTGCGGTGCAAAGCTTTCAAAAAAAATAAAAAAAAGCGGAAAAACTTGTTGACAAAAAAGGGAAGTTGCTGTATTATACCACACGTCGCCTGCAGAACACTGCAGTTGATACGGTACCGGGGTGTAGCGCAGTCTGGTAGCGCACGTGCTTTGGGAGCATGGGGCCGGGGGTTCGAATCCCTTCACCCCGACATCCCTGACACCTTACCGTATTATGGCCCCGTGGTCAAGTGGCCTAAGACACCGCCCTTTCACGGCGGCTACTCGGGTTCGAATCCCGACGGGGTCACCACTTTTTCTTTCGGTGATGGGCCTTTAGCTCAGTTGGTTAGAGCGGCCGGCTCATAACCGGTTGGTCCTGGGTTCGAGTCCCCGAAGGCCCATTTGTTCCTGGCCCGGTAGCTCAGTTGGTTAGAGCGCCAGCCTGTCACGCTGGAGGTCGTGGGTTCGAGCCCCATCCGGGTCGCACTTTCCTGCAATTGCAGGGTTTGCCTCCGGTTGACTGTGCTGGTGTAGCTCAATCGGTAGAGCAGCTGATTTGTAATCAGCAGGTTGCGGGTTCAAGTCCCATCGCCAGCTCCATCCCTTAATATAAGGGAAACAAATTTCATATGGATGGGTTCCCGAGTGGCCAAAGGGAGCAGACTGTAAATCTGCCGTCACCGACTTCGGTGGTTCGAATCCACCCCCATCCACATTTCGCGGGAATGGCGGAATTGGCAGACGCGCATGATTCAGGTTCATGTGTGCTCACGCACTTGCAGGTTCAAGTCCTGTTTCCCGCACCACGGAGCCCTTGAGAAATCAAGGGTTCCGATTTTTGTATGTGCGGAAATACCCAAACCGTACCCAAACGATACCCAATCATGCCATTTTCTCGATGAAGGCCTGCATCCTGTTCGCCGATTCCCGACGCATCGTCTCTGTCACATGACCGTAGCGATCCAGCGTGAACGCCGCGGAATAGTGGCCCATGTTTTCCTGCAGGGTCTTGATATCGTCCCCCGCCCGGAGGCTGTTCACCGCGAAGGTATGGCGCAGATCGTGCACCCGATGGTGTTCCAGACCGGCCGCCGCCAGGATGTCCTGGAATTCCTTCCAGATCGTCGGCTGGGAATAATGGCTGCCATCCGGGTGATTGAACACCAGGCCGGGGAATTTGCCTTCATCCCAAAGGTCACCCATCTCGCGCTTTTGCTCCTCCTGATCCGCTTTGTGCTTCTTCAGCACTTCCATCACGAAGGGGGCAGGGGCAATCACACGGGTTTTGCCGTTCTTCAGGGTTCCGAATACATAATCCTGACCCTTGACTCGCGTCTGTACCAGCTGCTTCTCGATGTGGATCACGCCGTGCTCAAAGTCCACACAGTCCCAGGTGAGCCCGATAATCTCTCCGACCCGCATTCCCGTGAAGACCGCCGTCAGGAACAGGGCCTCAAAGGGATTGCCTTTCAGTGCCGCGAAGAGGCGCTTCTGCTCAGGGGCGTCCAACGGTGTCACCTGCTTTTCCACCACCTTCGGCAGAATGCAGGCGCTGGTTGGATTGCGTTCGAGATACTCCACCCGGACAGCCATGTCCAGCGCCCGATGCAGGACGCCATGAATGTTCTTGATGTATTTAGGGCTTCGTTTTTCAGCCCTGAGCTTGTTATAAAACTTCTGCACCATGGGGGTACGCAGCTGACTGAGAGGAATATCTCCAAGCGCCGGCTTCAGATGTAGCCTAACAACCGATTCATAATGAATGCTTGTGCCCTGCTTTACATCTGCCAGGTATTCCTTCAGCCATGTGTCCAGCCATTCGCCAACGGTCATTTCTTTTTGTTCTGGTTCGTCGGCTGCTTCCGTGGCCATTCCGGGGCCGGCAGCAGGCGGATTGACCGCCTGCTGCTCTGTCGCCTGAAGTGCGTTCAGCTTCTCCCGAACTTCTTTCTGTGTTCTGCCGTACACACTCTTGCTGATCAGCTTCCCGGTTTCAGGGTTCATCCCAACGGTGACCCTTGCTTCCCAGGTGCCATTGCTTCTTTTTCTGATTGATCCTTCGCCATTAGCACGCTTCCTCATAGGAATCTCCTTCCTTCAGCCAGTCCATCAGCGACTGCCGCGAAATCAGAATCTTTTTCCCGACTTTGACGGATCGCACCTTCCCGGCGTGTACCATCTCGTACATTGTGGGTTTGCAGACTCCGATCAGTTCGGCTGCTTCAGGGACTGTCAGAGTAACTTTTGCGTTCACAGGCGAAGATTTCTGCGATATATCGTTGTCAAGGTGCTCCGGCTCCCGGGTGGGAGCTTCTGTGTTATCCAGGGCGCTGAGCGCTGCCTCAACGACCTGAAGAACCTCGTCTTTAGTATAAAGCCTGTTTCTTATCATATCAATAGCCTTTCACACTTTAAAGTGATAAAATGTTCCAAACTTTTTTTGAGTGCTCCTGCCGTTTTGTTACCGGTTAGAATCCAATTTTTGACGGGGATGATGTATTTATCGTCCACCTTCAAAATCGCCCTTTTTCGTGCCCGGACCCCCTTGGAAAATAAGGACTTTTTCTTTCCTAAAGCGTTTCTATCGGTAACAAAGCTTGTTTGATTTCTGTGGAAAACTATAATGCATAGAAGTGCTTTTTCTCCGTTTTGATGCGTCCATGCGTCCGGTGATCGTGGCTCACTGTTGGTCTTTCTTCCTTGGCGTCCGGACGCATGGACGCTTTGTTTGGGGCAAAAGCTGTTTTATGCGTCTTTGAAGGGATTGTCGTCAGGATCGACCTTCTGCCATCCGCCTTGCTTGTAACCCGACGGGATGATGATGGATCCGATCCCCCTGAGGCCTCTTACCTCGCGGCCTGCGCTGTTGGTAAGATGGGTGGTGTACCGGATGTCAAGCTTCTCCTCGTTGGCACTCAGATATTCCACAAACGTCTTTCGCTTCATGGGCGGGTAGGCGTTCTCATCGCACCAGGTACAGTACACGGCGTACAGATCCTTGGAGCTGATGGAGCGTTCCGGATCGCGGACAATATACCCCTTCGACTCCAGGAACAGCTCAATGTTGTTGGCGTCCTTCTTCACCATCTCCCGGTTGAGCCTGGCGCGCCCGCTCTCTGTGAATTGGAAGTTATTCTTCACCAGCCTCAGCAATCCCGCTAACGCCCAGAGAAAGATACCCTCCATTTCTTCACAGAGTTTCTCCGAAAGGTTGGGGTCATCGATCCTGTTCGGCGGCCTTCGCTTTGTCGTCAGGATCAGCTGCCGACGAAAGAAGCCATCGCTGCGGTCATAGAGGGAGACCAGATCGCCATTGGAGAAGGCCAGGATGCGGGCGTACATGAATCCCTGATAGCTCTGCTTGCCCTTCCTTTCCAAATCCATTTTCCCCTTCGCCGTGACAATCGCTTTGATGTAATTCGTCTGCTTCAGTGCTTCCAGCCGCATATCATCGTCGATCATCAGGTGAATGTGTTCCAGATCTGCACGGGCGAAGGGATTTTCAGAAATCTTTCCGACGCTTCCATCCTTCGCGTTCAGGCCGAACATCCGGGACAGAACATGACCGATCTGACTCTTGCCTTCGCCGCCGCTGCCCTTGATGACCATCATCTTCTGCCCGGCATTGCTAGGGATCAGGCAGTACCCGATGAACTCCTGAAGTGTGGGAATGTCCTCCGGCCAGAACAACTCTGACAGAAATTTCAGCCAGCGCTCCGGCTTATTCACTTTCGGATTGAACCGAACAGGAAACCGGCTGCGGACAATTTCATTTTTCGCTTCGATGAAGCTGCCGTCCAGAAACACCGTTCCATTCTGCACGTGAACCCGATCTGTCTGCGGCAGCAATCCTGTCACCTGGGCTTTGATGCGAAGATCCTTCATGATGTCATCCACCTTTTTGCTCATCCCGGTGACGATGAAAGGTTCCAGCTGCTGATAAATGGTTTGCCGCATGCCGTCCTCGTTGGTGACCCTTCCTTCTGTGGTGAAGAAGGAATTCTCGGTGTAGGCCAGCCGGTGCCGCTCCAGAAATTCACGGCAGAAGATGGGCTCATTGATTGTTTTCCCCGTGAACCATTCCGGCCAGGTATCAAGCCGCTCGATCTTTTTCTGGGCCATCGTTCTTCACCTCCTGACATCCTTCGTTGAGGATCTCTTTGATTTTTGCAACAGCATCTGTGCTCCTGATGCGTTCCATGATTGCTTTCCGCTCGTTCGAGTTGGATGAAAACAGACGATCAATGGCATCGCTCAGCGGCGGCATGAAATGAACAGCATGCACGAATCGGCTATCAGGATTTTCATCCATTGGATCAGACGGAGCATACTCTTCCTTCCATTTCTCCAGGAGCTGCTCGTATTCGATCAAGATTTCGAATACGCGCTGTTCCTCTTTTCTTTCGATTATGGAAGCTGGCAGCTTCGGAATTGACGCGCTTTGTCCCGGCGGCAGCGGCTGAATGTTGAAATCATTCGCCAGCTTTTTCGCGGCGTCATACAGCGAAAGGCTGAACAGCCTGGCCGTGAAATCGATCACATCGCCAGTGGTGTGACAGCCGAAGCAGTAAAACCGTTTATCGATTTTCATGGAAGGATGACGGTCATCGTGGAATGGACAGCAGGCCATGCCGCTACGATTCACCTGTACGCCGTAACGTTCTGCTGCCTGACGGGTGGTGACTTGAGACTTGACTTGGGTAAAAAGTAAACTCATGTTTCCTCCTGTTGCTGTTTTTGTTGTTGTGCTTTCTGCTGTATGTCCGATCACACAGCAGGAGGAAGGACATCCTGTCGCCCTGCGTTCGGATCATGCTTCGCGACGGCATGACGCAGGACGGCTATATGTGAACGTGCAGGATAGCTTTTCCTGCGCGGGGAATCGTGGGGGATAAAGCCTGATGCTCAGGCTTTCACTGACACCATATCACATGGCGTTCAAAAACGTTTTCACGTTTTGAAAACTTCGGAAAGCGTTGCGGTGTAAGGCTTTACTGGCATTATTACGGCCACCTGATTTTCTGAAATGACGATTTTACTGGGCTTCCAGGGCCTAAAGTTTTCACGAAATGAAATTTCTTTTTTTCAGGAACGCAATTCCATGCTCTCACGAAAGCAACCATGAAGCATAGTAGCAAGCAGGGCAAAGGTAGTACCTTTTGCACTTTGCTTGTTGGGGAGCAACGCCCCCAAGCCCCTTTTTACCAGCGCAAGCGCTGTGGCTGTTATGCGAATCAGCGGGATTCGTC